>CAZICB010000139.1:0-1686 GCA_964537765.1 uncultured Lachnospiraceae bacterium | reverse complement strand
ATGATAAAATAAGGAAGAAAGGGGCTGATCACATGGCTAAAAAAATCGTGCTCGTAACCGGCGCTTCCCGGGGAATCGGCAAGGCAATCGCCGTAAAATTCGCCAAGAAGGGCTATAACGTCATCATCAACTGCGCCCACCGGGAGCAGGAGCTGATGCAGGCAAAAAAGGAAATCGAGGACTACCAGGTATGCTGCACGGCATTTCTGGGTGATATGGGGGATCTGGACACCTGCCTCCGCTTATTCGACTTGATCCGCAAACAATACGGCACTTTGGATGTGCTGGTCAATAACGCCGGTATCTCCTATTTGGGCCTGCTGCAGGATATGTCCGCCGGGGACTGGGATCGGATCCTGCGCACCAATCTGACCTCTGTTTTTAACTGCTGCAAGCTGGCGATCCCCATGATGCTGCAAAGCGGCCATGGAAAAATTGTCAATATTTCCTCCGTCTGGGGCAATGTGGGAGCCTCCTGCGAGGTGGCCTACTCCGCAACCAAAGGCGGCATCAATGCCTTCACCAAAGCGCTCGCAAAGGAGCTTGCTCCCAGCAATATTCAGGTCAATGCCGTGGCCTGCGGCGCCATTGACACGGAGATGAACCGCTGGATGGAGGAGGAAGAGATGCTGGATCTGGTGGACGAAATCCCCACCGGACGGCTGGGGACAGCAGAAGAGGTGGCAGACTTAGTCTACCACCTGGGTTACAAAAACGCCTACCTTACCGGGCAGGTGATCGGATTGGACGGCGGCTGGACCTAGAATTTGCGGATCTCATCCTGCTCATCCCCGGTATTTTCAATTTTCCGGATCACCACATAATAACTGTAAGTATCGTTTGCCTTGACCAGCACCCGGTCCCCCACCTTTTTTCTGAGGATCGCTTTTCCCAAGGGAGACTCGGTGCTGATCATATTGTTCATGGAATTGCCGCGGATGCTGGTCACCAGCTTGTACACCTCTTCCTCCTCGTCATCCTCCATATACAGGGTCACGGTATTATTCAGGCCCACCTCATCCTCCCGGGACTCGTCTGAGATAATGATGGCATTTTTCAGCATATTCTCCAGATAACGGATCCGGCTTTCATTCTGGTTCTTGTCGCGTTTTGCCGCCTGATATTCAAAATTTTCACTGAGATCCCCATGGGCGCGGGCTTCCTTTACTGCCTCCAGACATTCAGGCCGTACCACCAGCTTCCGGTGCTCGATCTCCGCCTGGATCTTTTCCACATCACTCTTGGTTAATTTTTCTCTCATAATTGTTTTTCCTCTTTCCACACATGGACTCTTTTCCATTTGCTTTAGTATAATCTTTTTTCAAAAAGTTTGCAAGTTGTGGGGAAAGCGGTACTCCGGCAGGCCCCGGCGCATATTCTATATTACTATGAAAGCCCAAGAATCAAGCCCGTAAGGGCGCAGATGATTGGCTGCTTTCATGCATGCGGCGGCGCTTTACAATGAAAGCCCAAGAGTCAAGCCCATTAGGGCGCAGACGATTGGTTGCTTTCATGTATGTGTAACTAGCAAGGCAAGCCCGTAAGGGCGCAGCTGAGCTTAGCATAGCCGTTTATACAGGCAGTTACGCCTTGATCCGTTTGTTGCCTGTGACGCTGCTAATATAATCGTCAAAGATCTTTGCTACATCAGCACCGGAAAACCCTTTGAAATGACGGTACCGCTCC
>CAZICB010000138.1:0-1736 GCA_964537765.1 uncultured Lachnospiraceae bacterium | reverse complement strand
CCAATAAAAATACCGTGGGTGTGTACGATATGGAGTCGGAAGTGAAAACCAGGAGGCTGGAAGGAGCGACGGCAGCGCCGGAAAAATCAGGAAACGGAAAGGAGCGGCAGCAGGCGCAGCGGTGAACACGGCGGCAGAAGCAGCTGCCGAAACGTCTGCCGAAATATCTGCCCAGGAAAAATCAGGAGTAAAAATGAGAAGAATTGACGATGAGATACAGCGGTTGCTGAAGGACTACAACCGGGACATCCCGGAGATTTTGGAGAATAATAAGCGGCTGGACTATCTGTATGCCCTCTCGCCCCAGCGGGAGCTTTTGCTGGAGTGGTACGATTTTCATCCGGATGGGGAGCTTTTGCAGGTGGGGGCGGATTATGGCGCCATGACCGGGCTGTTTCGCGCCAGTGTGGCCAGTGTGGTGGTGCTGGACGAGGCCAAAGAGGCTCTGGAAACCGTGAAGCTGCGTTATCCGGGCGCGGCCAATGTGGAGTTTGTGCAGGCAGCTTTGACGGAATGGGCGGTGAGAAAGCCGGATAAGAAATATGATTATGTAACCTTGGTCAGCCAGGACGCACGGCTGGATGAGGAGAATATTGCCGCCGCCAAGGCGCTTTTGAAGGAACATGGTGTGCTGATCGCGGCGGTGCCCAACGCCCTGGGGATGAAGTACCTGGCAGGGACAGCGGCGGAGCCGGGGGCACTGAGCAAGGCGGTGCTGACGGAGCGGCTGATGAAGGAGGAGCAGGCGTGCCGGGGGCTGATGCAGAGCGGACAGCCATACCGGGAGCTGGCGGAGCAAGGAACGGCGGACCGGAGGAATCCTGGGAGGAAGCCGGAGAATGGCGGCGCCCTGCGGTTTTATTATCCCATGCCGGATTTCCGGACTCCGGTGAGCATCTACTCGGATGAGTACCTGCCAAAGAAGGGAGATCTGACCCGGACTTTGTACTTTTATGATTATCCCCGCTATCATGTGATGGACATGGGAGAAAAGTTTGACCTGGTCTGTGAGGCGGGGACCTTCGATCAGTACGCCCATTCCTACCTGGTGTTCTGGAGCCGGGATGAGGCGAAGCTTTACCCGCAGGAGGACCGGATCTTTATCAAATATAATAAGACCCGGAAGGATGCGTTTCAGATCAAGACCTGCATCTGTGAAAAGCGGGGAGAGGAGCGGCAGCCCGGGAGGGAGCGGCAGCGGGGAGAGGAGCGGCAGCCCGGGAAGGAGCGGAACGAGGCAGGCGCACAGGGCGCAGAGCGCTATGTGGAAAAGGCGGCATTGAGCCTGGACGGCATGGCCCATATCTGGTCCTTCAAAAAGAAGTACGAGGAGCTTTCCAGCCAGCATCTGCAGCTTTATCTGGCCCAGCCGGAGTACCGGGATGACCGGAATGCGGCGTATTTTGCTTATTTATATGGAAAGACTATGGCCGAGACCCTGGGGCAGGAGATCAGCAGCGGGAAAATGCCTTTGGAGGCCATGAAACAGGCGGTGGAAAAGCTTTTTGATTTGAAGCCGGGCTGCCGGATTCCCTTTGCGGCGGAGGATGAATTTTTGGAGGTCTTCGGGCAGGGACTTGAGGAGGAAGAACTGCGGCTTCTTTTGCAGGACACCTCCTGCCGGACGACAAATATTGATCTGCTGCTGGAAAATATTCTGGAGACGGCGGATGGAGCGTATTGCCTGGATTATGAGTGGGTGTATGATTTCCCGGTGCCGGAGCACTTTGTCATTT
>CAZICB010000137.1:0-1858 GCA_964537765.1 uncultured Lachnospiraceae bacterium | reverse complement strand
TTTCATTTTATTATTCTACTTATTCTACCGTCACCGATTTTGCCAGGTTCCTCGGCTGGTCCACATTCAAATTCTTGCCGATGGAAGCGTAGTAGGCAATCAGCTGCAGGGCCACCGCAATGGGGAACACGGTAAAGCGATCATCCACATCCGGGATCCGCAGGATCACGTCCGCTAAGGAGGCGTCCACCGTCGCACCCTCCTTCACCAAGAGAATCACATAAGCTCCCCGGGCCTTCACCTCGCGAATATTGGAAATCATCTTGGAGAACACATGCTGCTGGGTAGCGATGGCAATGACCGGAACCCGCTCGGAAATGAGGGCGATGGTTCCATGCTTCAGCTCACCGGCCGCATAGGCCTCCGCGTGAATATAGGAAATCTCCTTTAGCTTTAAGGCGCCCTCCAGGGAGAAGGCATAATCCAGGCCCCGTCCCATAAAGAAGGCATCCGGACTTTGGATCATGTCGGTCACAATCCCCTTGATAAAATCCTTTTGCGCGATCATGGTTTCCATAGCCGGGATCACATCCAAAAGCTCAGACAGGAAATCCGCGGCTTCCTGCTTCGAATATTTTCCGCGCACGTAAGCCATCCGGCAGGCGACCATGTAAAGGGCAGCCAGCTGCACCGAATAGGCCTTGGTGCTGGCCACGGCGATCTCCGGGCCGGCATGGGTATAAAGCACGTAATCGCTTTCCCGGGCAATGGTGGAGCCCTTTACATTGACAATCGCCAGGGTCTTCGCGCCATAGTCCTTGGCCAGGCGCAGGGCCGCCAGCGTATCGATGGTCTCCCCGGACTGGGAAATGACGATCACCAGGGTATGCTCATCCACCAAAGGATCCTGATAACGGAATTCGGAGGCAATGGTGACGGTCACCGGAATCCGCAGCACCGGTTCCATGATTGCCCGGGCCACCATGCCGGTATGCATGGCCGTACCGCAGGCGATGATGTGGATCTGGCTACACTGGGAAAACAGCTCGTCAGGAATGCCGTCATCGGAGAAATCCGGCAGGAACTTGCTGATCCGGGGCAGGATAGTATTTTTCATGGCCTCCGGCTGTTCATGGATCTCCTTCAACATAAAATGGGGAAAGCCGTTTTTCATGGCGGCATCCATATTCCAGTTCACCGACAGGATTTCCGGGCATACCTTGGTAAAGGTCTCATCCATGGCATAGACATTGACCTTATAGGGAGTCAGCTTGACAATATGCCCCTCCGGCACCACAAAATAGTCCCGGGTGTAGGGGATCAGAGCCGTCAGATCAGAGGCAACCAGGCTACCGGAATGGGTGCTGGCTGCCACCAGCGGGCTGACCTTGCGCATGGCATAGATGGAGCCGGGCTGGTCGTCAAACATGACGCAAAAGCTGTAGGAGCCATCCAGCAGCTGGGAAAGCTGCTTTAAGGCCATCAGCGGGTCTCCCTGGTAAAGCTGATCCAGCACCCTTGCAGCCACCTCACTGTCTGTCTGGGAAACCAGACTGCCGGCAAGCCCGTAGGCCTTTGTCAGCTCATGATAATTTTCAATGATGCCATTGTGGATCATGGTGACCCGTCCGGCACGGTGGGGATGGGCATTTTCATCGGTCACCCCGCCGTGGGTGGCCCACCGGGTATGGCCGATACCGCAATGGGAGGTGTCGGTTTCTGTCTTGCAATATTCCTTCAAGGCAGCTACCTTTCCCACCTTTTTAAACAATCGAATCTGAGAATTTTCCATGCAAAGGGCGATACCGGCGCTGTCGTAGCCGCGGTATTCCAACCCTGCAAGCCCCTCCAAAAGGATTTTTTTTGCCTCCAGGGGACCTGTATAACCAATAATTCCGCACATAGGGAATCTCCTTTC
>CAZICB010000136.1:0-1982 GCA_964537765.1 uncultured Lachnospiraceae bacterium | reverse complement strand
CCCGTCAGGGCGCAGCCGAGCTTAGCATAGCCGCTTCCTTAACGAGTGAGACAACTTTTCTCTCTGTTGCTATCATAATATGTAAATGAAATTAAGTAAAGTTCGTTATTTTTAGATTTCTATTAATTATATTAAGAGTAAGGTTGCATTTTGGGGACCTTTGCGCTATGATAATCACAGGTATTATCTATAGGAAAGGAACCGACTCCATGGATCTGAAACAAGTGGAATATATCATTAAAATCGCCGAAGAAAACAATATCAGCCACGCGGCGGAAAAGCTTTTTATCACCCAGTCCGCCTTGAACCAGCAGCTTTTGAAGCTGGAGAAGGAACTGGGGGTCCCTCTGTTTCACCGCTCCCGCACGAACTGGCGGCTGACGGAAGCCGGGGAAATCTACGTGCGTAATGCCCGGGAGCTTTTGCGGATCAAAAAAAATACCTACGATCAGATCCGCGATATCGGCAATGCCAAAAAGGGGACCCTCTCCATCGGTCTCACCCCCGGCCGGGGCATCGCCATGTTCGGCGCCGTCTACCCCGACTTTCACCGGGAATATCCGGAGATTACCGTGGAACCGATGGAAAAACGCGTCCATGAGCTTCAGGCAATGATCTCCGACGACCAGCTTGACATCGCCTTTCTGACTCTGAACGCTGAGGATCGCACGAAGGACAACTACATCACCCTCGCTCAGGAGGAAATCCTCCTGGCGATCCCGGAAAAGCATCCGCTGAGCGCCTGCGCGGCGCCCCCGGGAGAGGCCTACGCCATCATGGAGCTGGACCGGCTCCGCACGGAGCCCTTTGTCCTGATGGACAAGACCTCCTCCATGCGAACTCTGGCCAGCCGGATCTTTGAGGCCTCCGGCTTCCATCCCAATGTCCTTTTTGAGACCCAGGACAATCATACCATTACAACCATGATCCGTGCCAATATCTGCTGCGGCCTGATCCCCGCCTACTATGCCAACCTCAATCCGGAAGGCATCCGCTGTTTTTCGCTGCCCTCCCACCCCACCTGGCAGGTATGCGTAAGCTACAGGCAGAATCGATATCTGAGCAATGCCGCCAAATGCTTTATCAGGCTTGCCCGAAAGCATTGGAATTTTTAAACGGAAAGGACGATCGAAACCATGAACGAAAAAATCAACGCGCTCAATGCCGCCAAGAAAAAAATCCAGGCCGTCAGCCTTGTTTTTGTGGTCTGCGGGATCCTATGCGTGCTCCTGCTGATGCGCCGGCCGATGGCCAGCGGCATTTTGCTCGCCGCCATGCTTTTATTTTATATCTTCTGCTTCCGCCGCCTGGTAAAAAGGTATCGCCAGAAGGAAAGGCAGGCTATGCTGGAAGAAGGGCTCCGCTCCTGTCTGAAAGAGATTACCTACCAGGAAAAGGACGGGATTTCCAAGGATGCCTTGCAGCAGACGCATTTTCTTCCGGCTGAGGTTCCTTCAAATATTCTGATCCGTGAAACCGTCACCGGAACCTATCAGGGGATGCCGGCAGTGATGACCGACATCACCACCGCGTACCGGATATATCCCGGAACCAGGGAAAAACGGATGGGCTTCCTCTCCGGCTGTTATTTTGAAATCCGCCTTTCCCGCTGCCAGTGGCAGCGCTTCCAGCTATGGCCGAAGGAGATGCTTCCCGAACAGGCGCGAAGCCATTATCTGCCTGGGCTCACCGAATCTCCCGCGCCCGGAAAGCTCAAGGACAGCTTTTGTCTGTATATCCCCCAGGACGTTTTGGAGCCTCCGCTCTCCGAGGACGCGATAAAAGCCATCCTGCGCCTGGCGGAATACACGCCGGGGCGCCTGGTGCTTCAGGCCAGCGGCTCCTGCCTGCAGATTTTCATTCAAAACCGGTTTCTTTGTACCCAGGAGCTTCCCGCAAAGGAGGATATCACCGCTCAGATGCTGTCCGTCAATCCCTTCCCCGAAGCGCCCTACCTGCTCCGCGTCGCCGACGCGATGAAC
>CAZICB010000135.1:0-2036 GCA_964537765.1 uncultured Lachnospiraceae bacterium | reverse complement strand
TTTATGCTCTCACAATCATGGCTTCCCGGTCGGCTCCGGTTCCGATGAATTTCACCGGAATGCCGATGTATTCCTCAATAAACCGGATGTATGCCTTGGCATTGTCCGGAAGCTCCTCAAAGCTTTCGCAGCCGGCCATGTCGCCGAAGTTTCCGTCAAATTCCTTGTATACCGGCTTTGCACCGTTTAAGAACTCCAGGTTGGTGGAGAAGTCCTCGGTGATGGCGCCGTCACAGTCATAGGCAACACAGACCTTGATCTTGTCAAACTTTCCGATGGTATCCAGATGGTTCACGGAAAGGGCGGTCAGGCCATTGACCCGCTTGGCGTACTTTAAGGCCACCAGATCCAGCCAGCCGCAGCGTCTCGGTCTGCCGGTGGTGGTGCCGTACTCATGGCCCAGCTCGCGGATCTTGTCTCCGGTCGCATCCAGAAGCTCCGTCACATACGGGCCCTCACCCACACGGCTGGAATATGCCTTGATGACGCCATAAACATCACCGATGTCGGAGGCGCTAAGTCCGGTTCCGGTCAGAATGCCGCCGATGGTCGGGTTCGAGGAGGTGACAAAGGGATAGGACCCAAAGTCAATGTCCAAAAGGGTCGCCTGGGCGCCCTCCACGATCACCTTTTTGTCCTGCTCCAATGCCTTGTGCAGCAAGGTGATGGTATCGCACACACAGGGGCGAAGCCGGCGGGCATACCCGGTGTAATCCGCGTAAAGCTTATCAAAATCCAGTGCCGCGTCAATCTCTGCGGCATCGTTCGGGTCATAGAATTTCAAGAGGGCCTTTCTGGAAGCGACCAGCTCTCCCAGCTGATCCCGGAAGTCCGGCGCGTACAGATCCTCCATCCGCAGACCGCTTCGCTCATGTTTATCACAGTAGGCCGGCCCAATGCCCTTTCCGGTGGTGCCGATCCTGGATTTGCGCACCTTTTCCAGAGCTGCATCCAGCATCTGGTGATAAGGCAGAATCACATGAGCCTTGTCGCTGATCTTTAAATAATGCTCCACGTCGTAGCCATGCGCAATCAGGTTATCCACTTCTGCCAGAAGCACTTCCGGATTGAGAACCACGCCGTTTCCGATGATGCCGACCGTGTGGCCGGACAGAATCCCGGACGGAATCAGGTGCATCGCATATTTCACGCCGTCCACCTTGATAGTGTGGCCCGCATTATCTCCGCCGGTAGCGCGCACCGCGATATCCGCGTCCGCCGCCAGATAATCGATCACCTTTCCCTTTCCCTCATCTCCATAAAAACATCCGATTACAACATCTGCTTTTGACATAGAGCCTGTCTCCTTCGTTCATGGTGAACGCCTCACAGAAGCGTCCTGTTCCTCTTCACAACACTTTACAGTATAGCGAATCCCAGGGGCAAAATCAATACAAACTTTAAAAAAGCGCATGGACATTTCCGTTCCCATGCGCTTTTTTTGGAAAACGATATATGGATCCTTGCGGAAAACTACACATTGATTTGCGCGGTCATGCCCAGGATTTCCTTATTTGCATTCAGGATCGGGCGGATCACCTCGTCTAAGAACTCCTCCACCTGCCGGGGCGCCCGTCCCACATATCTGGACGGCTCCATGCAGGCCTGCAGCTTCTCCAGGGTCAGACCAAATGCCGGATCTGCCGCAATCAGCTCCAGAAGATTATTGTCCAGGCCTTTTTCCTTCACGTTTCTTCCTGCCTCCATAGACAGCTGGCGGATGCGCTCATGCAGCTCCTGACGGTCGCCGCCTGCCTTCACCGCGTCCATCATGATATTCTCGGTAGCCATAAAGGGCAGCTCTGCCATGAAATGCTTCTCGATGACCTTGGGATACACCACCAGGCCATCCACCACATTCAGGTACAGATCCAGGATCCCGTCGATGGCCAGAAAACCCTCGGGAATACTCAGCCGCTTGTTCGCGGAATCGTCCAGGGTCCGCTCAAACCACTGGGTGGAGGCCACCAGCATGGGGTTCATCACATCGCTCATCACGTAATTGGAGAGGGACGCGATCCGCTCACTGCGCATGG
>CAZICB010000134.1:0-2057 GCA_964537765.1 uncultured Lachnospiraceae bacterium | reverse complement strand
TTTACTATAACAGTTCCGTCTGGCTGCATACGCTTGCCCGGCCGGACAGTTACAGTAATTCCGAAGTGCGGAGGTAGAAGCATATGGCAGGATATAAGGTAGAAATCTGCGGCGTAAACACAGCGAAGCTGCCGTTACTCAGCAACGAAGAAAAGGAGGAGCTTTTCCGGCGGATTCTGGACGGCGACCAGGAGGCCCGGGAACAGTACATCAAGGGAAACCTGCGCCTGGTTTTAAGCGTGATCCAGCGGTTTTCCAGCAGCAACGAAAATGTGGACGATCTGTTCCAGATCGGATGCATCGGCCTGATCAAGGCCATCGATAATTTTGACATTACCCAGAATGTGCGGTTTTCCACCTACGCGGTGCCCATGATCCTGGGCGAGGTGCGCCGCTATCTGCGGGACAATAACTCCATCCGCGTCAGCCGCTCCCTACGAGACACGGCCTACAAGGCAATCTACGCCAAGGAGGGCCTGATGCGGAAAAATTCAAAGGAGCCGACCTTGATGGAAATCGCCAGCGAGATCGGCGTCAGCAAGGAGGAGGTCACCTACGCCCTGGACGCCATCCAAAGTCCGGTGAGCCTCTACGAGCCCATCTACACCGACGGCGGCGATCCCCTCTACGTCATGGACCAGATCAGCGACAAGAAAAACCTGGAAGAAAACTGGGTGGAGGAAATCTCCCTGAAGGAAGCCATGGACCGGCTGCCGAAACGGGAGCGCCACATCATCGACCTGCGCTTTTTCGAGGGAAAGACCCAGACCGAGGTCGCCCGGGAGATCCATATCTCCCAGGCACAGGTATCCCGGCTGGAGAAGAATGCGCTGAAATCCATGCGAAGCTATCTGAACTAAAATGCAGACTCCCTTGCCGCCGCCAGCTCCATAAAGGAGCGGTAACGGCTTGGCGGCAGAGCTGCGCTGTCTGTGTCCTCACGTATTTGGATTTCCCCGGGAATACAATTTTCTCAAATAGTCCTCAACATTCCAATACCGAATTCCTTCCACGATCCGGCTCTCGCCGCGATAAAGCACATATTTCCCGGTGATCGGACCGTAACGATATTCCGTCTGTGCGCACTTCTGACCGTCTGTCAGATGCCGATATTGCTGCGGCATTGCTTCCGTGCTATGCTTGATCTCAAAAATTTCACAAGAAGCCGCGGCGGGATCAAATACAACCATATCAAATTCCCCAACTGGAAATTGCAGAACAAATACTTCCCTCCCGGGATTCGCAATACTGGTTTCCAGAAGAACAATATCCTCCAGCATTCGTCCTTTGATTTCATTTAAAATACGTTCAAGAACCCCATCGCGTTCCGTAATGGAAAGATCGTTGAAGGTTTCATCTAAAAGCAGACTTTTTACCAATGCATTTGCCTGAGCATAACGCATACCGGGCTGGGAGATAACCGTTCGCGTCTTTTTTCGGTTGGTATTCGGCAAACTGACAATATCAATCTCTTGAATCAGATCCAACAGATGCAGATATTCCTGAATCTCCGCGCTGTGACTTTCATTGATCACAACAGACTGCTCTGACTTATTGTATATCTCCAGCAGATTTCGCAGCCGCGCCGTCACTGCATCCATATCAATACGATCAAGAATATCCGTGGGATTTGACCTGTCCTTGCGCAGATTGCTCGCTGAAATCGCAAGATCATTAGATTTAAAATCCCGGGTCAATACTTCCAGCGTAAACCGATGGTTCACATCCTCAATCACGCGATTGATGGCACTGGTCAGCTCCCCTTGCTCATACAAATCCTGTAAATGACGGAAATGTCCTTCATATTGATAACAACGCAGGGAATGCTGAATATTCCGTGCAATCGCCGTATCCACATATTCATCCGCCTTTTCCTTGCTTGCAAAAGTCGATGCTTCATTATAGTGAACACCGCCCAAGCTCATCGTTCCCCCAAAACGGATATATTCATCAATGCCCTGAATTCCAAGAACCAATTCAAACTCCCGATAAGGAATAAAGGTGGTATGAAGAAGAATACAGCGATCATAAAGCTGCTCATCTTCCGCAAACAGGAA
>CAZICB010000133.1:0-2488 GCA_964537765.1 uncultured Lachnospiraceae bacterium | reverse complement strand
CTTTATCTTATGAGAAGAACAGCCGGTTCACGCCGCTGAAAATGCCGCGCACAGACGCCCTCGTGATATTGGAGCTGATGCCCACGCCGTAGGTCACCCGCCCGGTTTTCTGATCCATCAAGTGGATGTAGGAAACCGCCTGCGCATTGGAACCGGAGCTTAATGCATGCTCGCTGTAGTCGAGAACCTTGATCTGGATGCCCAGTGCTTCCTCCAGACCGCGCTGTACCGCGTCGATCGGTCCGTTGCCCACGCCCTCGAAGGTTTTCTCGATGCCATTGTCGGTATAGACGACCCTGGCAAGAGTCGCGTAGACATTGTCCTCCACCTCGGTATCGGTAATCTGGCACTTGCGGAAGTGCATGGGCTCCTTCTTGTCCAGGTAACATTTCCTGAATTCGTCCATGATCTGTTCCGGAGCGACCTCACCCTGACGCTCGGAAATCTTCTGAATCACATCAGCAAACTCCTTATGCATTCCCTTCGGCAGCTTGAAGCCATAGAAGGTATCCATGACGAAGGCCACGCCGCCCTTGCCGGACTGGCTGTTGATGCGGACGATCGGCTCATAGACTCTTCCGATGTCGGAAGGATCGATGGGCAGATAGGGAACCTCCCAGTACTCGCCGCCCCGCTCTTTGAGCGCGTGCATGCCTTTGTTGATGGCATCCTGATGGGAACCGGAGAATGCGGTGAATACCAGCTTTCCAGCGTAAGGATGGCGCGGATGAATATCCATCTTGGTGCAGCGCTCATAAACCTCTGCGATCTCACGGACATTCTCGATCTCAAGCTCCGGATTGATCCCCTGGGAGAACATATTGTAAGCCAGGGTCAGGATATCTACGTTTCCGGTGCGTTCGCCATTGCCAAACAGGGTGCCCTCCACCCGGTCCGCGCCGGCCAGCAGGGCGAGCTCGGTGGCTGCCACGCCGGTCCCCCGGTCATTATGAGGGTGGACGCTGAGGATAATGCTGTCCCGGTCTTTGAAATGCTTATTCATCCATTCAATCTGATCCGCGTAAACATTGGGAGTGGTCATCTCCACGGTGGACGGCAGATTGAAGATAATCGGTTTCTCCGGAGTCGCCTGTCCCCAGGTGTCCTGCACCGCATTACATACCTCCAGGGCGTAATCCAGCTCAGTGCCGGTGAAGCTCTCCGGGGAATACTCCAGCATCAGGTCGCCGTCAAAATCTCTGGCATACTTTTTCACCAGCTCAGTGCCCTCGATAGCGATCTGCTTGACCTCTTCTTTGCTTTTATTGAATACCACGTCGCGCTGCAGCGCGGAGGTGGAATTGTAAATGTGTACAATCACTTTTTTGATGCCCTGGATAGACTCGAAGGTACGTTTGATCAGATGCTCGCGGCACTGTACCAAAACCTGAACCCGGACATCGTCCGGAATCATCTTCCGCTCAACCAGCTGGCGCAGGAAGTCATATTCGATCTGGGATGCCGCCGGGAAACCAATCTCGATTTCCTTAAAGCCCAGCTTCACCAGCATATTGAAGAATTCGACCTTCTCCTCCACAACCATGGGTTCGATCAGCGCCTGATTGCCGTCGCGCAGATCCACGCTGCACCATACCGGCGCCTTCTCAATCTGCTTATTCGGCCATTCACGCTCCGGATAGTCTACTACAGGTACTCTTTTATATCTCTTATAATTTAACATCGTGATTTTCCTCCTACTTGAAATCTGTTTCTTATCTCATAGCCTATGACTCTCGCTCATTCCGATAAAACCTGTCCACAGCTTCGCAGTCGGTAAATCACGCCATAGTGCTTGACAATAAAAATTGTCACGCGTCGGCTCTCAGCCCCATCATCCATCATCCCCTTACTGTTACACCATCACGGCGCATCATGCCGCAATGTTCCTTTATTTTAGCACACTTCCTTTTTGATGGCAAGAGATTATAAAAAGATTTCTAAGCGGTTATACCCGGGTTATATTGCCTCCTCTAGGCCTGACCATTTGCATACTTTTGCCAGGCTTTACAAACCTTTTCGCTTTCATATTCCGGTGCGAACGCGGCTGCCACGCCGCAGATCTTCCGGATCAGTTCCGAATCCTCCTCCAGATCCTGCGCAATCAGCATCTGGGACTTGCCTTTGCGCAGCTTTTTACAAACCTGGTTAATCAAAATTTCTGCTTTACCTTCCAATTTCCCCTCTAACCTGCCTTCTTGTCTTTTCTCCTCTCCGTATTCATCCAAAATGGTACACATGTAAACTCCTTCCCCTTTCTTTTCTTCGCTCATATATTCTTTGATCTCCTTAAACCGCGTATCCCCCGCCACTTCGCTTAGTGCGTCCAAAAATTCCTCCGGGTGGCGGATTTCCTGGCTGCTGTCCCGCATCATCTTCCGCAATCCTTCCGCATCCTTCCAGTTCGCCACGTACTCTGCAATCAGGCGGAAATCGGATTTGAGGCGTCCGCGTACTTCTCCGGGCAGCTTCGCCAGCGGAATCAGATTCA
>CAZICB010000132.1:0-2563 GCA_964537765.1 uncultured Lachnospiraceae bacterium | reverse complement strand
CTCCTCGTATTGATATGTTTGTAAGTTATCTACAGCAGTCGGATGATTGAGCCTGTAACACGCCTGCTTCGCAGCCGTTAACAGGCTCATATCTCCTCGTATTGATATGTTTGTAAGTTATCTACAGCAGTCGGATGATTGAGCCTGTAACACGCCTGCTTCGCAGCCGTTAACAGGCTCATATCTCCTTGTTCAGTGATGCGATCAGCCCGCCCTGGCTTAAAATCTTCTGCATATACTCCGGCAGCTTGGTGCAGGGGAATTCCCTGCCGCCTGATTTTGCCACGCCTTCGGTCAGGGAAAGCTCCATCTCATCGCCGGTCTGAACCGCGTCCGGCAGCTCCTTGCAGACGATCACTGGAAGGCCGATATTGATGGCATTGCGGTAGAAAATCCGGGCGAAGGATTTGGCAATCACCGCCTCCACTCCCAGGGCTTTTAGCACGCTGGGCGCCTGCTCCCGGGAGGAACCGCAGCCAAAATTTTCTCCTCCCACCACAAAATCTCCCGGCTTTACCTTATTCGGGAATTCCGGGTCCAGGGATTCAAATGTATGTACCTTCATTTCCTCAATATTTGGAAGCAGCAGATACTGGGACGCGATAATCTGGTCCGTATCCAAATCGTTATGAAATTTAAAAATTTTTCCCATGGAATTGACTCTCCTCTATATTTGGTAATTGTATTATAGCATTCCTATTGATATAATAACAATACATAATACTCATATTTATTATAACAGACAGTTATGTGCATCCAGGTCGTCCGCAAGGGCGGCCGCGCCATCCATCCACAGAACAGGAGCGATCTTATTATGGATCAGAACTTATCTCAATATCGTATTTTTTACGCCGTGGCCAAGACCGGCAACATTTCCAAGGCCGCCAAGGAGCTTTATATCAGCCAGCCTGCCATCAGCAAATCCATCAGCAAGCTGGAGAATAGCTTAAACACCACCCTTTTCACCCGCAATTCCCGGGGCGTCCAGCTGACGCAGGAGGGACAGATTTTATTTGAGCACACCCGCCTGGCCTTTGAAGAATTAAATCAGGGAGAGCAGGAGCTGCGCCGGATCCGGGAGTTTCACTTAGGCCACATCCGCATCGGCGTCAGCAACACTCTCTGCCGTTTTGTGATGCTGCCTTATTTAAAACGATTTATCGAACAATACCCTCATATCAAGATCAGCATGGAAATCCAGTCCTCCACCCACACCCTGTCCATGCTGGAGCAGCAGCGGATCGACATCGGACTGGTGGCGGAGCCAAAGACCTTAAAAAACCTGACCTTCCTGCCGGTCATGGAGATTGAGGACATTTTCGTGGCCACCCCCAGCTATCTGGAGAATCTCCGCCTGCGCGAGGGACAAAACGCCGATATATTTCAGGCGGGCAATATCATGCTTTTAGACAAGCAGAATATTACCCGCACCTACATCGATAATTATATGAGTCTGAACCATATTGAAGCAAACAACCTGCTGCAGGTGACCACCATGGATCTACTGGTGGAATTTGCGCGCATCGGCTTAGGCATCGGCTGTGTCATCAAGGAATTTGTCCAGGATGATTTGGAAAGCGGCAGGCTGGTACAGATCCGACTGGGAAATCCTATCCACAAACGGAGCATCGGCTTTGCCTGCCAGCAGGGACGAAGCTCCAAGGCCCTGGACACTTTTCTTCATTTCTGCAGCCAGCCGCTGCCGCAGATCAGTCATAGAGATTAAAATCGGTTCCGATGTTTGCGTCCACCGCTCCGGAACGGATGTTCACCTTATATTCATTGTGAGTCATATAACGATCCGGCCCGGTGAGCTCCACCAGGGACGCGTAAATGATGCTGCCGTTTTTCCAGGCGATGCGGATCTCAGTCTCATTGTCCATCTGGTAATAGCCGGATTTGGCAACCGCATTTTCCAGAAGCTTGCAGACCGCCGTCTCATTAAGCTGCGGACGGCGGATCCAGGCTCCGGTCTCCTCATCCAGATCATACCACAGTCCATCCTCCGCCGCCCGGATCCAGCCGGTCAGCATGACGCCGTCCTGATCAAAATAATACCAGGCGCCGTCGATCTCGCGCCATCCGGTCGCCCAGGTTCCGTCCTCATCATACATCCAGGTCTGCTCCCGGGGCTGCACCCAGGTACCGGCGTAGGCCGGAGCGGTACTAAGAAGGGTGGCGGCAAGCAGGGAGGCGGCAGCCGTCAGGGCCTTTTTTCTTTTCATGTTTTGATTTCCTTTCCTAATATAAATGCAAGCAGGGGGAATTAAGGTCCATTGCCTCAACTCCCCCTTTACAATTCCTGTCTGTGACGGACGGCTCTTCTTGCCGTCCTGAATATTTTACATTTAGTTGTTGATTAATTTGTCTTCTTCATTGTTCCAGCTGTAAAGCTTGCGGATCTCGGCGCCGATTTTCTCTGCCGGATGCTCAGCGGCGCGCTTTCTCATAGCCTGGAAATGTACCTGACGGCCTGCCGGAGACATGTCAAGCAGGAACTCCTTTGCGAAGGTGCCGTCCTGAATGTCGGACAGGATCTTCTTCATGGTCTTCTTGGTCTCCT
>CAZICB010000131.1:0-2751 GCA_964537765.1 uncultured Lachnospiraceae bacterium | reverse complement strand
TTCTTCTCCTTAACACACTTTATTATCGATCTTGTCAGGCTGCATATTCTTGCCCGGCTTTGCCGGACTGAACGGTTACCTTTATTTTACGCAGCCAATCAAAGAATGAATATCCTCGACCTGATATTTTTTCATATATGCTTCGATCCCCTCCGCGATCTCCACGGTCGCGTAAGGATTGTAGAAATTCGCCGTGCCCACGGACACTGCCGTGGCTCCTGCCATCAGAAACTCCAGGGCATCCTCCGCCGTGGCGATGCCGCCCATGCCGATAATCGGCAGCTTCACCGCGTTTGCCGCCTGGTAAACCATGCGAACCGCCACGGGCTTTACCGCGGGACCGGACAAGCCGCCGGTCTTGTTGGCGATGGCGAAGGTCCTGCGGTTGATGTCAATCTTCATGCCGGTCAGGGTGTTGATCATAGACAGCACATCCGCGCCGCCCGCCTCCGCCGCCTTTGCCATCACCGTGATGTCGGTGACATTGGGACTCAGCTTCATGATCACCGGCTGCCTGGCATGCCGCTTCACCTCCCGGGTGATGACCTCCACCGCCCTGGGATCCTGGCCGAAGGCAATGCCGCCCTCTTTTACATTGGGACAGGAGATATTGATCTCCAGAAGGTCCACCGGCTCATCCGCAAGGCGCTCCACCACCTCCAGATAATCCTCTGTGGTCTTTCCGCAGATATTGACAATGATCTTTGTATCAAACTGCTTTAAATAGGGGATGTCCCGCTTCACAAACACATCGATGCCCGGATTCTGAAGGCCGATGGCATTGAGCATGCCGCCATATACCTCCGCGATCCGCGGGGTGGGATTTCCCGGCCACGGCACATTAGCCACGCCTTTGGTCACCACCGCGCCCAGGCGATTTAAATCCACAAACTCGCTGTACTCGGCGCCGCTTCCGAAGGTGCCGGAGGCTGTCATCACGGGATTTTTCAAAGTCACGCCGGCCAGGTTCACACTGGTATTCATCACAGCTCCACCTCCTCTGCGCAAAAAACCGGACCATCCTTGCAGATCCGTTTATTGTGGACATGGGAATGACCGTCCACTTCCTTCGACTGGCACACGCAGGCCAGGCAGGCGCCGATCCCGCAGGCCATCTTTTCCTCCATGGAAATCCAGCACTCCATGCCCTGCTCTGAGGCATAGGCCTTCAGCGCCCGCAGCATGGGAGTGGGTCCGCAGGCATAAATCACATCGGCCTGCACCCCATTTGCCCGGATGGCGTCCAGCACATTGCCCCTGGTTCCGGCGCTTCCGTCCTCCACGGCCAGATAGACGGGGCCGTAAGCCTCAAATTCTTTATTTAAAAATAACTCGTCCCGGTATCCTAATACGATCTGCTTTTCGCAATTCAGCTCCTTAGCCAGCTGCAGCATGGGCGGAATGCCGATGCCGCCGCCGATGAGGAACGCCTTCTTCGTGCCATCCAGGGGGAAGCCATTGCCCAAAGGCCCCATCACGGTGATGAAATCCCCCGCCTGGTATCCGGAAAACTCCCTGGTGCCTGCGCCCACGATCCGGTATACGATCCGCAGTCTGCCCTGTTTCCGGTCGATCTGGCAGATGCTGATAGGACGGGGAAGGAGCCTGGAGGGATCCCTGGTGTAAACAGAAAGAAATTGACCCGGCTTTGCCGCCCGGGCAATCTCATCCGCCTGAATCCACATGCTGAAAACATCGGAGGCCAATGCCTCCTGGCTGACCACTGTCGCCGTCAGCTTCACTTTTCCTGTTTTTTCCATCTGTTCTTGCCCTCGCTGAGTATGTCGATTACAGTACGCTGTTAATGTCTGCCGCCATGTCGATCACGGCCTGTCTGGAAGCCTCCGCAAAATGCTCCGGACCAAACTTGGCATATTTTTCCTGGCGGTATGCCGCAATGATGCCGCGGGAGGAATTGACCACCGCACCCAGGCCGTCCTCATTGAAGCAGGCCTTCAAATCCTTTGCGGTGCCGCCCTGTGCGCCGTAGCCAGGTACCAGAAAATAGGTATTGGGCATCACCTTACGCAGGATGGCGCTCATCTCCGGGTAGGTCGCGCCCACAACTGCGCCCACATTGCTGTAGGTGCCTTCCTTGCAGTCTGCGCCCCACTCCACTACCTTCTCTGCCACCCACTCATACAGCGGACGGCCATCGATCAAACGATCCTGGAACTCGCCGCTGGAAGGATTAGAGGTCTTTACCAGCACGAAAATGCCTTTGTTCTCACTCTTGCAGACGTCCACGAAGGGCTTCACGCCGTCGGTGCCCAGGTAGGGATTCACTGTCAGGAAATCGGTGTTAAACGCGGTGCAGACGGTATTTCCCACCTTCACCTTGCCCAGATGGGCGGTAGCGTAGGCTGCGGAGGTGGAACCGATGTCGCCGCGCTTGGCGTCGCCGATCACCACAAGTCCCTTCTCCTGACAATAGCGGACGGTCTTCTCATAAACCTTCAAGCCTTCGATGCCGAACTGCTCATACATAGCGATCTGGGGCTTCACGGAAGGGATCAGATCCCAGGTATGGTCCACGATTTCCTTATTGAAATTCCAGATGGCGTCCGCGGCGCCCTCCAGAGTCTCGCCAAACTCCTGAAATGATTTATGCAAAATATGCTCCGGGATGTAATTTAACATGGGGTCAAGTCCTACGCATAAGGGTGCTTTCGTCTTCTGAATATTCGCAATCAGCTGCTGAATCATAATATCCTCCTACTGTTCTTAAGTATATTTTCCTTATTTTATCAT
>CAZICB010000130.1:0-2932 GCA_964537765.1 uncultured Lachnospiraceae bacterium | reverse complement strand
CTTCCCGTGTTTCCCTGATATTCATACCTACGCCCTCCCTTGTATAAAATCATGCCTTCGGCTCGCGCTCGCTAACTGCTCATAGTTGCCGCTCCACTAACTTCGCGCCGCGCCTTTCGGCTTGCGCTCTCTAAGGGTCCCGGCATACATTCGCAGTAACCTCCCGCTTCGCCTTCGGCTCGCGCTCGCTAACTGCTCATAGTATATCATATTTCTGCGTCTTTTAGTACCTTCTATCATAAGAAATGCGGCGAAACATAAAGAAGCAGACATTCCTTCGTCTGCTTCTTTGCCTTTTCTTTTCGTATTCCTTATTTCAAAAATCCGTTGACGATCTGGGCTTCTGCTTCTTCTTCGGTGAGGCCCAGGGTCATCAGTTTGATGATTTGTTCTCCGGCGATTTTTCCGATGGCGGCTTCGTGAATCAGCGCCGCATCGATATTGTTTGCCTCCAGCTGAGGGATCGCCAGGATCCGGGCATTGCCCATGATGATGGCATCGCACTCCGTGTGGCCGTTGCACTTGGCATTGCCCACGATCTGAGAATCAAATTTCTGGAAGGAATCGTCCTTCGCCACCGAACGGGACACCACATCGGCGCTGGCGTCCTCGCCGTTTAGGCGGACCACATAATCGCTGACCGCTTCCTGCTTTCCGTGGGTCAACAGACGTTCCCGCACCACCAGCTTGGCGCCCGCCGCCAGGTCGGCCGTAGTCCTTCGAATGGTGGAATCCACGCCCTTGATCTGGACCATCTCCATCTCCATGGAACTGCCCTCGTCCATGTGGACCTCGGTGCCCGGGTTCATCACCCGCCGGCCCTCACCGTCCCCCTCGCCGTAATGCTTCTCGATATATTTAACCTTGGCATTCTTCCCCACAAAGAACCGATGCAGTCCGTCATGCTGGGAATCCTGATCGCCGCAGTTATGGATCCCGCAGCCGGCCACGATCACCACATCGCTGTCCTCCCCGATGTAGAAATCATTATAAACCATCTCTTTTAATCCGCTCTGACTTAATACCACCGGAATGTGCACGCTCTCATGTTTGGTGCCCGGCTTAATACGGATGTCGATACCGCTGACATCCACCTTTGAGGTAATATCAATATTGGCCGTGGTATTCCGGCCTGCCATCTGTCCATTGGCCCGGATATTGTAAGCGCCCTCCGGCACCGTGTGAAGGTCCGCAACCTCCTCCAAAATTCTCTGCTGAATCTGGTCCATTATGCTCTCGCACCTCCCCGGTTGAATTTCTCGCAGGCGTCCACCGCGGAAGGAGTTCCCAAAAGAGTCGGAAGCACCTCCGCCTTCGGTCCCTGCCTGGTAATCTGCCCGTCAGCAATCACCACAATCTCGTCTGCAATGTTCAAAATCCGCTCCTGATGGGAAATAATCAGGATGGATCCATCCGTCATTTCCCGCATGCGCTCAAACACCTGGATCAGGTTCTGGAAGCTCCAGAGATCGATTCCCGCCTCCGGCTCATCAAACACCGACATTTTGGTGGCGCGGGCCAACACTGTGGCAATCTCGATCCGCTTTAGCTCGCCGCCGGATAAGCTGGCATTGACCTCCCGGTTAATATAATCCTTGGCACAAAGTCCCACCTCGGACAGATACTCGCAGGCATCCACCGGAGCAAGCTTCTTTTTCGCCGCCAGCCGAAGCAGATCCAGCACCTGAATTCCCTTAAACCGCACCGGCTGCTGAAAAGCAAAGCTGATTCCCATGTTGGCACGCTCGGTGATGGACTTATCCGTAATATCCACCCCGTCAAAATAGATCCGTCCCTCCGTAGGCTTCTCGATTCCCTCAATCAGCTTCGCCAGGGTTGACTTTCCGCCTCCGTTAGGGCCGGTGATGACCACAAATTTGTGATCGTCGATGGTCAGATTGATATTTTTGATGATTTCCTTCTGACCCTTTTCCGCATGTACCTCAAACGATACGTTCTCTAATGTCAGCATGACTCCCTCCAAATAAATCTTCCTATTTCTTTTATCGGTCCTGCCGGACCCAAAAAACCCGCATTTGCTATTATATACCACTTCTTGATCCTTTACCACATGTTTTTCCGGCAGCACTCGCCCGCCCGGAAACGACAAAAGCGAAGACCTGAGTCTTCGCTTCTCTGATGCAGAAGATGGGAGTCGAACCCACAAGGTATTGCTACCACACGGACCTGAACCGTGCGCGTCTGCCAATTCCGCCACTTCTGCGAACCATCTGCCGGTGAATGTCTCACCGAATCGACAAAATTTATTATAACGAGTCTGTCATCACTTGTCAACAACTTTTTGAAATTCTTTCTATTTTTTATTTTTTACTGAATGAAGAAACAATCGCAATAAAAAATTCAATTTTCTTCGCCTGATTCTGCTCTTTCACCAATGAGATGAACGATCGAGTAGGGAAGATGCAATCTGATCTACTCGCCTGCGTCGGGGCGCATGCTGCTTTCCCTTAGGATGCAGGGAAACGCGCCAGCGACGCGTTTCATCGTACAGCAGCAAAATTCCACACGCGCCCCGTGTGCATAAAAAAAGTGAGGACCAGATCCTCACTTTCATGCAGAAGATGGGAGTCGAACCCACAAGGTATTGCTACCACACGGACCTGAACCGTGCGCGTCTGCCAATTCCGCCACTTCTGCGAAGCTCCCCGAGTAGGACTTAAACCTACGAAAGCGCGGTTAACAACCGCGTGCTCTACCACTGATACAAATACAACCGTAAAATCAGTGATAAAAGATGTGCCCCAAACGGCACGAGGAGAGTTTTATCTTTTCAGGTTGTTTCCAACCTTCGTCGTCAACGATAGTTAGTGTACCACGAATATTTGTTTCCGTCAAGAGGAAAACTTGCGACTTCCCGCAGATTTTTAGCATCCGCAGCATCCCCTGATCAAGATAAAAATTATGATATGGA
>CAZICB010000129.1:0-3193 GCA_964537765.1 uncultured Lachnospiraceae bacterium | reverse complement strand
TCTGTGCTTGTGAACCTCATGCAGATCGAGTCCTTCCGCCCTGCGCTGGATTCCCGGTTCTTCGCCCGGATGAAAAACGGCGAGGATATCATGGTGTCCAGGATGTATGCGAAAGAATTAAAGAAAAGGCTGATGGAGGGGTGACCATGAAGGAGACAATAAAAAAGCTGATGGAGGTTTTTTTGAGCTGTCAGTTTCTGATTTCTATGGCGATTGGGATTTGCGGACTGGTTTTGGAACCGAATGGCGTGCTGGGCTATAAAATCATGTTTCAACCGGAGGTAATGGCGTTTTTTTGTACCCTCCCCGCATTGCTGACGATTTGGGCGGATCGGCTGACCGCAAAACAGATTATGGTACGGAAAGCTGTACAGTTTCTTCTTGAGGAAGTAATTGTTCTGTCCATGATGCACTTTGGATTCCATCGGTTTTCCAGTATTGGCGCTGCCTTTACCGTAGCAGTATCTGTTCTGCTGGTTTTCGCAGGGGTCTACCTGATCGATTGGGTGCGGGGCTGCATGGAGGCGGAGGAACTCAATCGCCGTCTGGCACAGCTGCAGAAAGGAAAGTGATCGATATGGCGGAAGAATGGCTATTATGCCCTTCCTGCGGGAGCAAGACCCGGGTCAAGCTGCGGCAGGATACGGAGCTTAGAAAATTCCTTTTGTTTTGTCCAAAGTGCAAACGGGAGGTATTAGTCAGTGTGAGTGAGTTTATAACGACAAAAATAACAGAGCCAGACGCAAAGACGCAGAGCCGATGATCCCGAAAGGGATGGCTCTGCGTCTTACTTTTGACAGCCATGATAAAAAAAGCACGAACTGTTTCGTTCACAAAATATAATTTTGGAGGATGGCCTATGAGACTCTTTGCAATAGAACTAAATAATGACATCAAAGGAATTCTACAGCGGAAGCAGTATATAGAGTCTATCTTATCTAACCTCCAAAGCCCTGATCTGGTTGTTCTTCCTGAGCTTGCTCTTTGCAGATACATGGCTTGCCAGAAGATTTGGGAGTACGCGGATGATGCTGGAAGAGACACAGCGGAGTGGGCAGTTGATATGGCACGAAAATATCATACCTACATCGGAGTAGGTTACTGTAAATGTACATATTTATAGTATCATTTACAATCAGTAGCCCAAAGCAACTTCTCAGACACCAACGACGGTGAGCTGACCAGCTGGAGCATGGTCTATGACCAACAGGCCCTCACCGCCACCTTCTATGACACAGAAGATTGGGAGCATCCCTATCGCCTGACCGTGGGCGGCAAGCCCTGGCTGGAAAAATAAATAATCAATCAAAACAGGAGGTACATAACCATGAAAAACCTGATTGCCATTTGTGGACTGGACTGCGAGACTTGCAATGCCCGTATCGCTACCCTGACGGACGATGACGCCCTGCGGGAGAAGACCGCCAAGCTGTGGAGAGAGCTGAACCATGCGCCTATAACGCCGGAGATGATCAACTGTGAGGGCTGCCGGGTGGATGGGATCAAAACGCCCTTCTGTGAAACCCTTTGTCCCATTCGCCAATGCGCGCTGGGCAAGGGCTTCGCCACCTGCGGCGACTGCCCGGACATGGAGGATTGCGACAATGTCGGCGCTGTTCACAAAAGTGATTCGGAGGCCAAGAAGCGGCTGACCGAGCGGGATTAAAGTCTACCATACGTAGGTTTGCTTCTTGGCGGACATCGAATACAATGATGTCTGAAAGGAGTGATCTCTATGACTTATATCACAGGTAATACAATTAAAATATTGTGGGAGAAGAAGAAACTCACGCAGAAACAACTGGCTGAAAAGCTGATGGTGACGGATAAAGCGGTTTCCAAATGGGAAACAGGCAGAGGATTTCCAGACATCAGTATTCTATCCGAGCTTGCAGAGGCACTATCGGTGTCTGTGCCGGAGCTTTTGACCGGGGATGTTGCCGCTAATAAAAATGTGTCCGCGAATATGAAACGGAGCAAATTTTATGTGTGCCCGATCTGTGGCAATGTGATTCATGCAATGGGCGAAGGGGCATTTTCCTGCTGCGGGATCCGTTTGCCCCGTTGGAGGAAGAAACAGCTGATGGAACACACAGAATTGTGGTGGAAAACATGGAGGATGAGCTGTTCATCTCTTTGGATTACCCTATGGAAAAAGGGCATTTTATTTCCTTCATCGCCTACGTTTCAGACAATGGCTTTCAGATGGAGAAGCTCTATCCGGAACAGCAGCCGGAACTTCGGTTCCGTAAAATGGGGCATGGAAGAATTTTTGCTTTCTGTAACCGTTATGGCCTATTTTACCAAGATGTCTAAAGGAAGGAGCGATGAAACATGAAAATTATGGTTTTGAATGGCTCTCCCAAACGGAACGGGAGCGACTGCATGCACATTACTCGCGCTTTTCTGGAGGGCATGAACAACATATCCCAAAACGAGGTACATATCCTTCACGTCATCGATCGGCACATTGAATACTGCAAAGGATGTCTTACCTGTATGCGGGACGGCGGGAACTGCGTGATCGATGATGATATGCGGAGCATTTTGGTGGAAATTCTGGCCTCCGACCTGCTCCTGTTCAGTTTCCCGCTCTACGGCTTTGGAATGCCTGCGCCGCTGAAAGCCCTGCTGGACCGCACGTTGCCCCTTGGGAAGATGGATATGCGAAAGGTGGGCGACCGCTATGAACACGTGGAACAGAGGGATTTCTCCCATCTGCGCTATATCATAATCTGCGGCTGCGGTTTCCCCAATGCCAAGGGCAATTTTGAAGGCGTTCTCCAGCAGTGGCGGCTCATGTTCGGCTCGGACGCCCTCGCTATCACCGTGCCCGAAGCTCACATGTTCAGCGCTCCGGAGGCGGCCGGTGTCACCGGCCCCTTTCTGGAACTGGTCAAGCAGGCCGGCCGGGAGTATGCCGAGAGCGGCACCGTCACAGCGGAGACAATGGAAAAGCTGGCCGTCCCCATGATTCCCGACGAAGTATATGCTTCCATCGTCAACGGAGGAACGGGCGTATAAAATATCAAAGAGCCAGACGCTTTAGACGCAGAGCCGATGATCTCCGGAAGGGGATATGGCTCTGCGTTTTTGGAGTTTGAAAAAGGAAGAAATGTAAGATTGATCAACAAAGTGATAAATCGTTAAGGAAAGAATCGAAGGTGGTGCAAACGAAAAAGCAGCTTTGGCA
>CAZICB010000128.1:0-3485 GCA_964537765.1 uncultured Lachnospiraceae bacterium | reverse complement strand
TGAGAAAGCTTTCATTCGCTTATATTTCCCTTTTGAATATTCTCCCGGATGATCTGATCCGTGATTTCAAACAGGGTCTCTGAGCCCAGCCTGGTTTTTCTCTGCCGCCCGTAGACCTGATCTGCCGTCACCCCATGACTTTTCCAGTCTCCGCCGCCGTTGCTGTTGTTTAAAAGCAGCGGCTGCAGGTTGTCCAAGGCATGAGCATACTTTGCCTCCGCCGTCTGAAATTCCTCGAATTCGTCAAACAGGGCAATCAGCTCCTGCTTCTGGTCCTCTGGAAGCAGAGAGAAGATCCGTTCCTTGGCCGCATCCTCCCTGACCTTCTGGGTTTTTAGGTTTTCGGAGTCGTAGGCATAGGTATCTCCGGCATCTATCTCCACAATATCATGGATCAGACACATCAGCATCACCTTTCCCACATCCACCTTTTCATTGGCATATTCCCTGAAAAGATAAGCCATGACCGCCATATGCCACGCATGCTCCGCGTCATTTTCCCTTCTCCCGTGGCCGGACAAATGGGTCTGCCGGAAAATATTTTTCTCCTTATCAATTTCCAGGGAAAAATCCAATTGCTTTCTGATTCGCTCCTCCATAATCCTTCCTCCTGCCTTTTCACCTGGGTGGCTTTTTGTTTTCAGATTACTCTTTTGTCCGTCATCTGTCAATCTGCCGCGTTTTTTTTTGCGTCCCGCATTTTCAAATTTGTTGATTTCTCAGACTTCCATGCTATAATCAAGATTGCAAAAAAAATTACCGTATATTCCAAGGAAAGGAACCACCCATGAACAAATCCGCTGCCCTGGATTCTATCCTCACACCGGGCATTGAAAACCATATTCCAGGTACTATCATAAAGCTGGCATGGCCTGCCATTCTGGAACAATTTCTGGTCTGCATGGCCACCCTCATCGACACCGCCATGGTGGGCTCCATCGGAGCCATCGCCACAGCCGCCGTCGCCGTCAATATTTCCACCGTATGGCTGATCAATGGCTTCAGCACGGCACTGAGCGCCGGCTTCTCCTACCTGATCTCCCACGCTGTCGGAGAAGGTCAGCCAGAAAAGATCCGCCGCATTACCTGCCAGGCTATCACCTGCTCCCTCACCCTGGGCGCGCTGCTGACCCTGGGCGTCCAGCTGGTCTGTCGTCCGCTTCCGCACTGGCTGGGAGCCGCCCCGGACGTGATTCCCCATGCCCAGCGATACATCCAGATCCTGGGGCTCGGGCTGATCCCTCAGGCCTTTTCCGTAGTGGTATCCGCGCTGTTCCGGTCCGCCGGCAACACCCGGATCCCTTTGGCAGCCAATCTTACCTCCAACCTGGCCAATGTCATCGGCAATTTTCTGCTGATCTATCCGGCCAGACAGATAAAGCTGGGCGCCTTCCGGCTGGACATGCCGGGGGCCGGCCTGGGCGTCACCGGCGCGGCGGTCTCCACCTCCGTGTCCTACCTTTTGCTGGCGCTGATTCTTCTATATATGCTTTCGGCAAAGGAAACTCCCATCCGTCTTCCGCTGCTTCACAGCAGCTACCGGGTGGACGGGACCACCTTCCGGCGCATGTGGACCATCAGCTTTCCGGTTCTTTTGGAGCGGCTGACCTTAACCAGCGGACAGATTGCTTTGACCGCCATGATCTCCTCTTTGGGAACCATCCCGCTGGCGGCCCATTATCTGACCAATCAGGCCGAGGGGCTTTTGTACCTTCCCGCCTATGGCTTTTCCTACACCGCCACGGCCCTGATCGGCCAGTCCCTGGGCGCCCGAAGAACCGACCTGGCAGATAAATTTGCGTTCTATCTCTGTCTCATCGGCTCCGCGGTCATTGTAGCTGCCTGCATCCCGGTATTTTTCCTTTCCGGCCCCATCATCCACCTGTTCAGCAACGATCCGCAGGTGATTGCCCTGGGCACCCGGACCCTTGCCATCGCTGCGGCGACGGAGCTGTTTTTCAGCTTTTTCGTCATCGCCTGCGGCATCTGCCGCGGCTCCGGCGACGTGAAGTTTTCACTGGCCATCAGCATTGTCGGCATGTGGGGCTTCCGGATCGGCCTTGTCTGGCTGGCGACCCGCCCCCTTCAGGCCGGGATCGCCGGCGTGTGGATTGCCATTGCCGTGGACTGCGCCATCCGCATGCTTTTGTGTATCTGGCGGCTGAAAAGCGGAAAATGGAAGGAGCATGTTATATAGTCCGGGCGCCGGAATGCACTTATTTTTCGATTTCGTCTGGTGTCAACCTGCTGCTTCCCATTACTCTCCAATCCCCACCTGAAACAATGGAATCACATTGATCACCGGTTCTTCATAGGGGTGAATTGCCTTCACGGCCTTCATGGTCCGCTGCAGGTTCTCTGCCTTGCAGGTGACCTCCACCTTGAGTTCCGGCTCTTCGCTGATTTCATTTTCTGTTCCGATATAGGGATGGGTTCCCGCCAGAGGCCGCCAGGTGCCTGTGACACGGCTGTAGGAAAGACAGCTATCGTAATTCCCAATATGCCCGGCGTCTACCTGCTGCAATGTTTTCTGCAGCTGTCGGAAATTGGCCTCCGGTATAAAAATTTCCAGCTTAAAATATGGAAACCACCCACAATCCTTTTCTTTCATAATCACTGCCATCTCCCTTCCAGCAATAGCCCCGGATAGTCCGAAGCTGCCAGCTTATATTTTATCCCATTTCTATTCTTCCTGGTCCCGGCTCCAGGGTACCGAATCCAGCCAATATTCCCCGCCTTCGATGACCATTGCCGTCAGACGGTACCCGAACACGCACCCCGTATCAAGGCAGATCAAACCTGTTTCCGGCAATGTCATCCGCTTCCGCTCCGGCAGCAGCTCCACATTCTTTCCGTCACCGGCATACCAGGCAGGATCCCTCATTGGAGTATGACCTATGATCGTCAATCTTCCATCGTAATCATTCCGGACAATCCTTGTTCTGTCCCACAGCAAAACCTCCGGCAGATTGTCTGCAAGATTTTCGTTTTCCAGCCCTGCATGCGTGCACTGGAACCCTTCGCCTTCCAGGTACAGCACCGTATTGGCCCGGAACCATCCGGCATAGGAATAGACACGGCTTTTATGTTCGTAAAATGACCGGATCGTTTTTGTAGCGCCATTGCTTTTCCATAATCCACGTTCAAAGGGATTCCCTGCGGCATCCATCATCATCTGCTCGTGGTTGCCCCGGATGATCGTGCAGCGCTCTCCCATCTCCGCCTTCAAGTGCCGGAAAAAGTCAAACACCTCATAGGACTGCCGCCCCCGATCCATCAAATCTCCAAGGCTGATGAGCCTGTCCGTATCCCTGTCAAACTCCACCTTCCCCAACAATTTCAATAATTCCCGATAACAGCCATGGATGTCGCCAACCACAATCGTCCTCATCTCACATTCCTCCTGCAATGAACCCCCGGCAAACTGGTTTCTGTCATCATTATAACGTGTTTTAGAGGTTTTGTCAGCAGGCAGTCCATCGACA
>CAZICB010000127.1:0-3589 GCA_964537765.1 uncultured Lachnospiraceae bacterium | reverse complement strand
CGGCCCGGGGTTAGGAGGAGCCAATGATTGTCAGAAAGCATTTTTATTTTTCCGGCAGAGTCCAGGGGGTGGGCTTCCGCTTTCAGGCGGCGCGGCTTGCCCAGGCCATTCATCTGACCGGATATGTGAAGAATCTTTGGGACGGGCGCGTGGAGATGGAGGCCCAGGGGGAGGAGGTTCTGGTTTGGAACCTGGTCAGCGCCCTGCACCGGCAGCCCTATATTCGGATCGAGGATATGGAAGTAGAAGACAGAAAGTTGAAAAATGAGCGGGGATTTCAGATGGCAAATTAACCGCGGGGGTCATATGCTATAACAGAACAGGTACAAAAGAAACGGCAAATTACGAAAGGAAGTGAAATCAATTGAATGAGGAGCTGATTCATATTCTTGCTGGTATTTTGATTCCGTTTCTGGGTACCACCCTGGGAGCGGCCTGTGTATTTTTTGTGCGCAATACGGTGCACCCTTCGGTGCAGAAGAGCCTTTTGGGCTTTGCCTCCGGCGTGATGGTGGCGGCGTCTGTCTGGTCCCTTTTGATTCCGGCCATGGAAATGTCACAGCGGCTGGGGCGTCTGGCCTTTTTCCCCGCTGCCCTGGGCTTGGCTATCGGGGTAGCCTTTTTGCTGATGATGGATAAAATCGTCCCCCATCTGCATTTGGGGAGCAATGAGCCGGAGGGCATGAAAAGCCATCTGGCGCGAACCACCATGCTGGTGCTGGCAGTGACCTTGCATAATCTGCCGGAGGGCATGGCAGTAGGCGTGGTATTTGCCGGGATTCTCATGGGAGAGTCCAGCATCTCCATTGCCGGAGCCTTCGCTTTGGCAATTGGCATTGCGATCCAGAACTTCCCGGAGGGAGCGATTATTTCCCTGCCTTTGCACAGCGAGGGCGAGTCCCGGAGCAGGGCTTTTTTGATGGGGACCCTGTCCGGAGTTGTGGAGCCCATCGGGGCGCTGATCACGGTGCTTCTGGCGCGGATCGTCACGCCGGTTCTTCCCTATATGCTGTCCTTTGCCGCCGGGGCCATGCTTTATGTGGTGGTGGAGGAGCTGATTCCGGAAGCCTCCCAGGGGGAGCATTCGGATATTGGAACCATTGGCTTTGCCGTGGGATTTATGGTTATGATGATCCTGGACGTAGCCCTGGGATGAAACTTGCATTTTGTTTGACCGAACAGCCCGGCCGTGGTATGATAGATGAAATATATTATCATCTGCCACGTTTGGGCGGTTGGTTTTGGAGGGATAAGCTATGACACAGAAGGAAGTTTTAAAGCAGGCGAGGACCTGCCTGGGTACATATTGTAAAGGATGTGAAATCTGCGATGGACGAGCCTGCCGCAATCAGATCCCCGGCCCGGGAGCCAAGGGGGTGGGAGATACGGCCATCCGCAATTATGATAAGTGGAAGGAAATCCGCATCCAGATGGATACCATCTGTGAAAATAAATCGGTGGATACCACCTGTCGGCTGTTTGGAAGGAGCTTTGCCTACCCGTTTTTTGCAGGACCGGTGGGCGCGGTAAATCTGCATTACGGCGAAAAATACGATGACGCGGCCTACAATGACGTGCTGGTGTCTGCCTGCGCGGCAGCCGGGATCGCCGCCTTCACCGGAGACGGCACCAATCCGAAGGTGATGGAGGCCGCCACCGAGGCCATCCGCAAATCCGGCGGTCTGGGAGTTCCCACCGTGAAGCCCTGGAATGCGGCCACCGTTCAGGAAAAAATGGAGCTGGTCCGCCGGTGCGGCGCTTTCGCGGCGGCTATGGATATTGACGCGGCCGGCCTGCCGTTTTTAAAGAACATGACTCCGCCGGCAGGCAGCAAGACCGTGGAAGAGCTGGCGGAAATCATCCGCGGCGCAGGCGTGCCCTTTATCGTCAAGGGCGTTATGACGGTCCGCGGCGCGCTGAAGGCAAAGGAGGCGGGAGCCGCCGCCATCGTCGTTTCCAACCACGGCGGCCGTGTGCTGGACCAGTGCCCGGCCACCGCTGAGGTGCTTCCGGCCATCGCCGACGCGGTGGGGGATTCCATGACCATCCTGGTGGATGGCGGCATCCGCTGCGGTACCGATATTTTCAAGGCTCTGGCCCTGGGCGCCCACGGCGTCCTGATCTGCCGTCCCTTTGTCACCGCTGTTTACGGAGGAGCCGGGGAAGGCGTCGCCGAGCTGATAGGCCGTCTGGGAGCCGAGCTTGAGGACACCATGGCCATGTGCGGCGCTCACGCGCTGGAGGAGATTACGAGGGAGATGGTCTTTTAGCGCAGCGATTCACAGCCCTCCACGCATCATTCGCAAAACCCGCATTACATTATAACTTCAATTCATATTACTCATTACTTTTATATAGTTGACAAATAATAACAAGGTTGTTATGATAAAATGTACTTGATGAAAAAGGAGAATTCCATGGATAGAATTGTATTATCACTTTTGGTCGACAATACATCCGGCGTTTTGAGCCGGGTGGCCGGTCTTTTCAGCCGCCGCGGCTACAATATCGAGAGCCTCACTGTGGGCGTTACCGCCGATGAGCGTTACTCCCGCATGACCGTGGTTTCCCTGGGCGACCAGGAGATTTTGGAGCAGATCGAAAAGCAGCTGAGCAAGCTGGAGGATGTCCGCGACATCAAGGAACTCAAGCCCGGACATTCCGTATACCGTGAGCTGATTATGGTCAAGGTAAAGGCGAATTCCAGCCAGCGTCAGGCCATCAGCGCGATTTCCGATATTTTCCGCGCCACCATCGTGGATGTGGGCAAGGATTCCCTGACAGTGATGCTGACCGGAGATCAGTCCAAGCTGGATGCTCTGATTAATCTGCTGGAGGATTATGAGATTCTGGAGCTGGCGAGAACCGGGCTGACCGGACTGTCCCGCGGTTCCGAAGATGTGCGTTACCTGCCCTAGCGGGAGCGCCTGGATTTTGAGCGGTAAGGAGTGCCAAAGGCGTACAGCGAGGCATCGGCATCGGACCTTTTACCCATAGAGTATTATTAATGATTCCAATTATTCAATTATTCAAAGGAAGCTTGAGGAGGAAAAAACCATGGCAAAGATTTATTATCAGGAAGACTGCAACTTATCCTTACTGGAGGGTAAGACCATCGCTGTCATTGGCTACGGCAGCCAGGGACATGCGCATGCATTGAACGCGAAAGATTCCGGATGCAATGTTATCATCGGTCTCTACGAGGGCAGCAAGTCCTGGAAAAAGGCTGAGGCGCAGGGATTTGAAGTTTATACCGCTGCGGAGGCGGCTAAAAAAGCAGACATTATCATGATCCTGATCAATGACGAGCTGCAGGCGGATATGTATAAGAAAGACATTGAGCCGAACCTGGAAGAGGGCAATATGCTGATGTTCGCACACGGCTTCAATATCCACTTTGGCTGCATCAAGCCGCCGAAATATGTTGACGTTACCATGATCGCTCCCAAGGGACCGGGTCATACCGTTCGCTCTGAGTACCAGGAGGGCAAGGGCGTTCCCTGTCTGGTAGCGGTTGAGCAGGATGCTACCGGCAAGGCGCTGGATCTGGCGCTGGCTTATGCACTGGCTATCGGCGGCGCAAGAGCAG
>CAZICB010000126.1:0-3697 GCA_964537765.1 uncultured Lachnospiraceae bacterium | reverse complement strand
GCCTGATCTGCGGTTATGTCTATGCCAATGCCGGAGATGGGGAGTCCACCCAGGATCTGGTTTTCGGCGGACACAATATTATCGCGGAAAACGGCGTGACCCTGGCCCAGTCCAGGCGGTTTGAGCCGGAGACGATTTACGCGGATATGGATTTGGAGCGCTTGACCAGCGAGCGGAGACGGACCACCACCTATCCGGCAAGAAAGGACCAGGATTACCAGGTGGTGGAATTTTCCCTGGAGACGGGACATATGGAGGCATGTCAGGATCAGACATTGCTCCGCTATATTGATAATCGTCCCTTTGTTCCGCATAATATAGAAGAGCGCAGCAAGCGCTGTGAGGAGATTTTTACCATCCAGGCCTGCGGCTTGAAAAAACGCCTGGAGCACACGGGAGTCCGCCATGCGGTGCTGGGAATTTCCGGCGGACTGGATTCTACGCTGGCGCTGCTGGTGACGGCCCGGGCTTTTGATATGCTGGGAATTCCCAGAGAGCAGATTCATGCGGTCACCATGCCCTGCTTCGGAACCACGGACCGCACCTACCAAAACGCCTGCCGTATGACCAGACAGCTGGGTGCGTCTCTGACCGAGATTGATATTAAGAAATCCGTGATGCAGCATTTTGCGGACATCGGCCATGATCCGGAAAACCATGATGTGACCTATGAAAATGGTCAGGCCAGGGAGCGGACCCAGATTTTGATGGATGTGGCAAACCAGGTGGGCGGTCTGGTGATCGGCACCGGCGATTTGTCGGAGCTGGCACTTGGCTGGGCCACCTACAATGGAGATCATATGTCCATGTATGCAGTCAATGTTTCCATCCCCAAGACTCTGGTGCGCCATCTGGTGCGCTATTATGCAGATTCCTGCGGGGAGGAGACGTTAAAAGCGGTGCTTCTGGACGTACTGGATACCCCGGTCAGCCCGGAGCTTCTGCCGCCGAAGGATGGGGTGATCTCTCAGAAAACAGAGGATCTGGTGGGCCCCTATGAGCTGCATGATTTCTTCCTCTACTATGTGATGCGTTTCGGGTATATGCCTTCCAAGATTTACCGGATGGCAGTCCGGGCCTTTGAGGGAGAATATGATCAGGATACCATCAAAAAATGGATCAATACCTTCTATCGCAGATTTTTCGCCCAGCAGTTTAAGCGTTCCTGCCTGCCGGACGGACCGAAGGTGGGTTCCGTGGCGGTATCTCCCCGGGGAGATCTGCGGATGCCAAGCGATGCGGCGAGACGGATCTGGATGGAGGATCTGGAAAACCTATAGACGAAAGAAGGATAGCTGGATTGATTAGCAGTACGACAAATAAACAGGTGAAATATGTAAATGCCCTGATAAAAAAGGCGAAGATCCGCCAGGAGGAGGATCTGTTTGTGGCAGAGGGAGTCCGCATGTGCGGGGAGATTCCCAAGGATCGGATCCGTACGCTCTACATTTCCGAAAGCTTTCAGAAGCATCCGGAGTGCAAGGGCCTGACGGCAGGCGTCCGTCATGTGGAGCTGGTGACGGATCCTGTGTTTAAGGCGCTTTCCGACACCCAGACTCCCCAGGGAATCCTGGCGCTGGTGCAGCAGTACCATTATACTCTGGATCAGGTGGCAAGGACCCGGCAGGACGGCGGCAAACCGGCCCAGCTTATGATTTTGGAGACTCTGCAGGACCCGGGTAATCTGGGAACGATTCTGCGGGCCGGAGAAGGAGCCGGCGTGACCGGAATCCTGATGGATTCCCCCACGGCAGATATTTACAGTCCCAAGGTGGTCCGTTCCACTATGGGGTCCATTCTCCGGGTGCCGTTTCTGTACGTGGATGATTTAGGAGCGGCCTTGGATACATTGAAGAAAAAGGGCATCCGCCTGTTTGCGGCTCATGTGAAGGGAGAAAACACCTATGACCAGGAGAATTATTGTACGGACATGGGATTTTTAATAGGAAACGAAGGAAATGGTCTGACGGAGGAAACTGCCGCTAAGGCAGATAGGCTTGTCCGCATTCCCATGGAAGGGAAGGTAGAATCCCTGAATGCGGCGGTGGCGGCCTCCGTGCTGATGTTTGAAGCCGCAAGGCAGAGACGTAAGGCGGAATAATTTATAAGCATATTATACGAGGAGGGGATGATATGTTTCCGGTATATTGGCTGATTGCCTTTGCCATTTTGGTTGGCATCGAGGCGGCAACCATGGCGCTGACGACCATCTGGTTTGCAGGCGGAGCACTGGCGGCTTTCGCGCTGGCGCTTTTGGGCTTTGCGGTGGAGGTGCAGCTGGCGGCCTTTGTGATAGTGTCCTTTATACTTTTGCTGCTGACCAGACCATTGGCAGCGCGTTACATTAACAAAAATACGGTGAAAACCAATGTGGATGGTCTGATCGGAAAATATGCCCGGGTGACTGCGGAGATCAATAATGAGCTGGGCACCGGAACCGCTGTGGTAGGCGGCCAGGAGTGGACGGCCCGTGCCATGGAGGATCGCCAGGTGATTCCGGAGGGCAGCCAGGTGGTGATCAGAAAAATCCAGGGTGTGAAACTGATTGTGACAACATTAAAGGAGGAAAAATAATATGATGAGAATTATGGGTGTGGTGCTTGTTCCTATTTTAGCATTGATCGTGCTTTTGCTTCTGGCGTCCTGTGTGCGGATCGTCCCCCAGGCCCATGCGCTGGTGGTGGAACGGCTGGGCGCTTATCTGGGCACCTGGAACGTGGGCATTCATTTTATGGTGCCTTTTATTGATCGGGTGGCAAAACGGGTGATTTTAAAAGAGCAGGTGGTGGATTTTGCACCCCAGCCGGTAATCACCAAGGATAATGTTACCATGCGGATTGACACCGTAGTCTTTTTCCAGATCACCGATCCGAAGCTGTTTGCCTACGGCGTGGAAAATCCCATTATGGCGATTGAAAATCTGACGGCCACCACGCTGCGGAATATTATCGGAGATCTGGAACTGGATCAGACTCTGACCTCGCGCGAAACCATTAACACCAAAATGCGCGCCTCCCTGGATGTGGCGACGGATCCCTGGGGCATTAAGGTCAATCGTGTGGAACTGAAAAATATTATCCCTCCGGCAGCCATTCAGGATGCCATGGAGAAGCAGATGAAGGCAGAGCGGGAGCGGCGTGAGGCGATTTTGCGGGCCGAGGGTGAGAAAAAGTCTACGATTCTGGTGGCGGAAGGTAAGAAGGAATCGGCCATTCTGGATGCAGAGGCAGACAAACAGGCGGCGATCCTTCATGCGGAGGCAGAAAAGGAAAAACGGATTAAAGAAGCAGAAGGTGAGGCGGAGGCGATCCGCAAGGTTCAGCTGGCAAAGGCGGAGGGCATCCGTTATTTGAAGGAGGCCGGAGCGGACGAAGCGGTATTGCAGTTAAAGAGCCTGGAGGCTTTTATCGCCGCGGCGGACGGCAAGGCCACAAAGATTATCATCCCGTCGGAGATCCAGGGCATTGCGGGCCTGGCAAAATCGGTAGTTGAGGTGGCAAAGGAAGAGAAAGCTTGACAGCGTTTTTTTCCTATAGTAAGTTATTACTAAACCTGCATGCGCCCGGTGGGCGGACTTTTATAGTAATGAGTATGAAAATTTGAAGAACACGGAGGAGACCATTATGAATTTAAAAGGAAGGCATTTTCTTACGCTGAAGGATTTTACGCCGGAAGAGATCGAGTATCTTCTGGATTT
>CAZICB010000125.1:0-3790 GCA_964537765.1 uncultured Lachnospiraceae bacterium | reverse complement strand
TACCTCCCCTTCCACACCACGTAGCGTACCGTTCGGTACTACGCGGTTCAGTAGTAAAAACAGATACGATTTCGGATTGTCATATTTTCAAGGGGGATAATTGTCTATGATCGTCCATAAAATCAATCATTGCACGGACTCTGTATTAACACAGGAAATGGCTAGAATTGAGCTGGAGGAGCACCAGATTGTTGCAACCTGGTTCACAAATCAGAATAACAAACAGTCTGTTGTCCATTCCCATCCCTACCATGAGATTATTCTGCCAATCTCCGGAAGCAATGTACTCTACTCATTCTCAGGGAACCTGTATACCCTTCACCCAGTACCGAGCACAGTTGAACTTCCTTGGAAAAGTTCAAAAACAGGATGAAGAATTTCGATAAGAGGGATTTTTCAGTTGTTCAATTTTTTACTGGCTAATTTAGAAAGCCGGAAAGTGGCGGTTGATTTTCCGGCTTCCTTCATCTTAAAAAGTTCAGAAAGGTTCTGACTGATTGTTTTCCCCATTTTCCCCCGTTGACAACTCCTCAAAAACGGATATAATAAACTCATAATACACTAACTCGTAAGTCAGTTATTTTCCTATCAGGAGGTTGCCATGTTCTATTGTCGGGAAGAAGAACTGCGGATCATGAACCAGCGCTATGAAAAAGGGCGGTTTGAATGCATTGTCATATACGGAAGAAGGCGCGTGGGGAAAACCGCGCTGATCAATGAGTTTTGCAGGGAAAAACCAACGATTTATTTTTCCGCCCTCAATGCTTCCTCTCAGGAGAACCTGGAGGCATTGTCCAAAGCTGTTTATATCTGCAAAAATCCGGACAGCATGACAGCGCCTGCCTATCAAAGCTACGATGATGTTTTTGATGAGATCACAAGGATGGCGGCGCATGAACGGCTGGTGTTTGTGATTGATGAGTATCCCTATCTTGCGAAAGCGGAAAGATCGGTTTCCTCACGGCTCCAGCACGTCATCGACCATCAATGGCAGAATGGGCAGCTTTATCTGATTCTGTGCGGTTCCTCCATGAGTTTTATGGAATACCAGGTGTTGGGCTATGAAAGTCCTCTGTATGGGCGGCGCACGGCGCAGTTTAAAATCCAGGCGCTGACATATCTGGAAATCACCGTATTTCATCCGGAGCTTCCGGTGCAGGATCAGGCGCTTTTGTACGGCATTACAGGAGGGATTCCCCATTATATCAACAAGCTGGATGTGGAAAATGATTTGGATGAGGCGATTTTAGAGAATTTGTTCAATACCTCCAGCTATTTGTTTGAGGAGCCAGGGAACCTTCTTAAGCAGGAGCTTCGTGAGCCGGCTATTTATAACTCCGTTATTTCTGCGATTGCATGCGGGGCAAGCCGTGTCAATGAAATTTCTACCAAGGTAGGGCTGGAGTCTGGTATATGCGCGAAATATTTGAAGGTACTGCTCGAACTGGAAATTTTGAAAAAGGAAACTCCGATTACAGAAAAGCAGGGAAAGAAAACCATATATGTCATCAGCGATAATTTTTTCCGGTTCTGGTATCGTTTTGTCCACCGGAATATGTCCATAATCAGCGCCGGGCGGATGCGTTCCGTGTATGAACAGGCGGTAAAACAGTTTTATCCGGATTATATGGGGCTGGTTTTTGAAAAAATGTGCCAGGATTATTTGCTTCGTTATGCGAAAAACCTGCCTATTTTGTTAAGAGATGTGGGACAATGGTGGGGGACGGATGCAAAATTAAAGAAGGAGGTACAGATCGATCTGGTGGGAACGCCTGTGGATGGAAACGAATATCTGATTGGTTCCTGCAAATACCGGAATGAGAAAATTGGTGTGGAAGAATTGGAGCTGCTTTACCGGTATGCCTCTGTATTCCGCAGTAACGGCAGCTTTCATTATTACATTTTTTCAAAGGGTGGATTTACTTCCGAGCTGCTGGAAATGGGCAAGCAGGGAAAAGTAACCTTAGTAACCATGGAAGATCTTTTCTATGGTTGACGAACCGCCCTCTTACGAGTATGATAAGAAAGGTTTTATTCAGAAAAGTAAGTACGGGGGCTTCTCATATGGAAGAAACAGCGACGAAAGCAAAAGAAACGAAAGAAACAGGAAAGATAAAAGAAGCGGGACAGGCAAAGGGCGAGGGGCGCACCTGGTATCTACGGGGCATGCGGGACGGCATTCCCATCGCGCTGGGGTATTTTGCGGTGGCCTTCACCCTTGGAATCACGGCGAAGAAGGCGGGCCTGACAGCTCTGCAGGCGTCGGTCATGTCCGCCACCATGCTGGCATCTGCCGGACAGTTTGCGGCGATCAATATGATCGCGACCGGGGCAGGTTTTTTGGAGATGGTGGTGACGGAGCTGGTAGTAAATCTGCGCTATCTTCTCATGTCCAGTGCTCTGTCCCAGAAGGTGCGCCGGGACAAGCCTTTTTTTCACCGGTTTTTGATGGCCTACGGGGTGACCGATGAGATCTTTGGCATTTCCATCGCCGTGGAGGGACGGCTGCATCCGGCTTACCTGTACGGCGCAGCCACCACGGCAGCGCCAGGCTGGGTGCTGGGAACCTTTTTAGGCTCGGTGATCGGCATGGTGCTTCCGGGGCGGGTTATGAGCGCCCTGAATGTGGCCCTGTACGGCATGTTTTTGGCAGTGGTGATTCCGCCGTCCAGAAGGAGTCGGATCATCGCGGGAGTGGTGGTGGCGTCCATGGCGGCGAGCGTGGCATTTTCCTTGCTGCCGGGTCTGAAGGAGATTTCCTCCGGCTTCCAGATGATTATTTTGACGATCCTGGTGGCTGGTGCGGCGGCAGTTTTATTTCCGGTGAAGGAGGAGTAGATCATGGAAAAACAAGTATGGCTCAGTTTGCTGGTGATGGCGGGGACCCTGTATGTTGTCCGCGCATTGCCCTTGACCCTTCTTAGAAGGGAGATCAAAAGTACCTTTATCCGCTCCTTTTTGTATTATGTGCCCTATGTCAGTCTGTCCGTGATGACCTTTCCGGCGATCCTTTCCGCGACCGCATCCTTCTATTCCGCCCTGGCCGGCTTCGCCGCGGCCGTGGTGATCGCCTGGGTGGACGGGAATCTGTTTCGGGTGTCCTTGGGGGCCTGCGCGGCAGTATTTCTGGTTGAATTGTTTATTTAGCTTGGGTTACATTTCACAGCCATCCACGCCTCATTCGCAAAACCCGCTGCTGAATTTTGAAAAATGATTTGACTTCCCATGCTGCTATTTTTGATCGTTTTGCGTATAATATAAGTGAGCCGAAAGCTTGTCGGTCATGACGGCTAGAATATCATGAACGTGTATGTTTGGCTTCCGTAGGCGACGGGGTGCTGCAAGGCGTAGAATATCGTCTACTTGTAGAAGGGCTTGCTGGACATTATCGACAGAAACACCAGATCAATCGTGGATGCCTGCCAATGTTATCTTGATTCATACGCTGAAGGGCATCATCTCCAATTTTCAACAGATATTGATTATCTGATCTCTCAGCTCTATCATTGGATGACCTAAATACTGCGTTTATGCTTTCTGAATGACTAATGTTGAAGAATAAGTTAGATGTTTTTATGCCTCTCACTTTTTTATTTAAAACAGCCCCATTCAGCGAATGGTTATGCCGAGCTTTTTAAGGCCGAGGATAGAAAGCGTTGTACGATATGCGGCGTGTCCTTTGCTTCCAAATCGAACAGCGTTAAATACTGCTCGGACTGCCGGAAACGTATCACAAACAGACAGGCGGCGGAGCGCATGAGGAAAAGACGCGCTCTCGTTACGCAGTAAG
>CAZICB010000124.1:0-3839 GCA_964537765.1 uncultured Lachnospiraceae bacterium | reverse complement strand
GATGAGGATCTGCGCGCGGACCGTCAGCCGGAGTTTACCCAGATCGATATGGAGCTGTCCTTTGTGGACGTGGACGATGTGCTGGATGTCAATGAGCGCCTGCTGCGGCGCCTGTTTAAGGAGCTGAAGGGCATCGAGATCCCTCTTCCCATTCCGCGGATGACCTGGCAGGAGGCGATGGACCGTTTCGGTTCCGACAAACCGGACCTGCGCTTTGGCATGGAGCTGAAAAATGTTTCCGATGTGGTGAAGGACTGCGAATTTGCAGTGTTTAAGGGAGCATTGGAGCAGGGCGGCACTGTCCGCGGCATCAATGCCAAGGGACAGGGCGGCATGCCCCGGAAAAAGATCGACGCGCTGGTGGAGTTCGCCAAAGGCTTTGGCGCCAAGGGACTTGCCTATGCGGCGATCCAGGCGGACGGTTCTTATAAATCCTCCTTTGCCAAATTCATGACGCCGGAGCAGATGGATGCCCTGGTTGCTGCCATGGAAGGAGAGCCGGGAGACCTGCTTTTGTTTGCGGCGGACAAAAATAAAGTAGTTTGGGATGTACTGGGCAATCTGCGCCTGGAGATCGCAAGACAGCTGGATCTGTTAAAGAAGGATGAGTTTAAGTTTTTGTGGGTGACCGAGTTCCCGCTTTTGGAGTACTCGGAGGAGCAGGGCCGTTTTGTGGCCATGCATCATCCCTTTACCATGCCCATGGATGAGGACTGGCATCTGATCGACAGCGATCCGGGAGCAGTCCGCGCAAAGGCCTATGATATTGTCTTAAACGGCACGGAGTTAGGCGGCGGTTCTGTGCGTATCCATCAGAGCGACATTCAGTCCAAGATGTTCGAGGTGCTGGGCTTTACGCCGGAAAAGGCACAGGAGCAGTTCGGCTTTTTGCTGGAGGCCTTCAAATACGGAGTTCCGCCTCATGCCGGGCTTGCCTATGGTCTGGACCGTGTGGTCATGCTCATGGCCGGCTGCGACAGCATCCGGGAGGTGATCGCTTTCCCGAAGGTGAAGGATGCCTCCTGTCTGATGACCGAGGCGCCGACCCCGGTGGATCCCAAACAATTGGAGGAGCTGGGCATTTCCGTGCGCGGGGAGGTCGGGAATGCGTAAATAAATCTCAAAGGTTTAAAAGACCGGTTTAAAAGGACCACAGTGTGAGACGATTCATGCTGTGGTTTTTTTGCGTAGTGATGCCTGTGCAGATTTTATGTTGAGAGTGTGAAAACTCTGTGAAAAAGTAGAAAACCTTCGGATTATTTGCTAGAATAAAATTGACTGAACGGAGGTGGAGTATGGATTCGATAAAAGTACTGGTCGTGGATGATGAAGCGCGGATGCGCAAGCTGGTTCGGGATTTTCTGACTGTGAAAGGCTTCCAGGTGCTGGAGGCGGAGGACGGAGAACAGGCTGTGGACCTTTTCTTTCAGCAAAAGGATATCGCGCTTATTATATTGGATGTGATGATGCCAAAGATGGACGGATGGGAGGTCTGCAAAACCATCCGGCAGTATTCCCAGGTCCCGATTATCATGCTGACTGCCAGAGGGGAAGAACGGGACGAGCTGCAGGGATTTAATCTGGGGGTGGACGAGTACATTTCCAAGCCTTTCAGTCCCAAGATTCTGGTGGCGCGGGTGGAAGCAATCCTGCGCAGAAGCAAGATGAAGCTGTCGGAAAAGGCAGAAGTGGGCGGTATCCAGATCGACAAGACGGCCCATACGGTGGCTATCGACGGGAAAAACCTGGATTTAAGCTTTAAGGAATTTGAATTGCTGGCATATTTCATGGACAATCAGGGCATCGCTCTGTCCCGCGAAAAAATATTAAACAATGTCTGGAATTACGATTACTTCGGCGACGCCCGAACCATTGATACCCATGTGAAGAAGCTGCGCAGCAAGCTGGGGGAAAAGGGCGAATACATCAAAACGATCTGGGGCATGGGCTATAAATTTGAGGTGGACAAATGAAACGTTCGATCAGGCAGAGGATTCTGCTGCTGTTCGTGGGTCTGATGGCAGCGGTATTGCTGGCCATCTGGATTGTAAACAACTGGTGGCTGGAAAAATATTACATCGGTCAAAAGCTGAAAATGATGGAAGAGGCTTACACAGTGATCAATTCCGCTGTCATGGAACGGGTCAGAGATGGCGAAAACATCAGCGATGTCATTGACCGGGAGTTAGAGCGGGAATGGGAGATTTTCAGCCAGACCGATCTCCCTTCGCAGCAGGACGCTGACAAAGAAGAACCGCGCAGGAGGAACGCTGACGAAGAATTGGACGAGGAGGTCCGTAAAGAGCTGGATTCCACGCTGGTGGGGACGATCCGAAGCTATGGAGAGAAAAACAATCTCACCATTGTGCTGGTGGACAGTACCACCGGTAAGGCAGTCTTAAATTCCGGGCGGGAAAATGATTTCATGGCGCAGAAGGCCCAGCGCTATGTGCTGGGGCGCAACAACAATTTTTCAGAGACCTTAATCGAGCATGAAAATTATGTGGTTGAGAAAAACCAGGATCGCCGTCTGGGAGAGACTTACCTGGAAAGCTGGGGCTTTTTTTCGGACAATAACACCTTGTTTCTGATGCAGATGCCCCTCGCCAGCATCCGGGACAGTGTGGCGCTCTTCAATCGTTTTACCACCTATGTGGGATTGGTCGCTCTGGTCGTGGGGTGTATTTTGGTATACTGGACCACCGGGCGTGTAACCGGCCCGATCATTAAGCTGGCGGCGCTTTCCGAGCGGATGTCTAATCTGGATTTTGAAGCCAGATATGAGGACTCTGCCCAGGATGAAATCGGTGTCCTGGGAAGAAGCATGAACCGCCTGTCGGAAAAGCTGAAGGAGACCATCGGTGAGCTGCAGGAGGCAAACCGTCAGCTGCAGCACGATATTGAGGAGAAAATTCAGATTGATGAAATGCGCAAGGAGTTCATTGCGAATGTGTCCCATGAGTTGAAGACACCCATTGCCTTGATCCAGGGATATGCGGAGGGCCTGACCGAGGGCATGGCAGAGGATCCGGAAAGCCGGGATTATTACTGCGAGGTTATCATGGATGAGGCCGGGAAGATGAATAAAATGGTCAAGCAGCTTTTGACGCTGACCGCTCTGGAATTTGGCAATGATACGCCGGTAATGGAACCCTTTGATGTGACGGAATTGATTAAGAGTTTATTGTCCTCGTCGAAAATCCTTCTGCAGCAAAAGAATGCCCGGGTGGAATTGGAAGTGCCGGGGCCATTGCCGGTACTGGCCGACGAATTCAAGATCGAAGAGGTGCTGACCAATTATCTCAATAACGCCTTGAATCATTTAGACGGCGAGCGGAGAATCCGCATCCGGGCAGCCGGGGACGGCAGCACGGTGACAGTGCGGGTTTTCAATACCGGGAAACCCATTCCGCAGGAAGACATCCCCAGGCTCTGGACCAAGTTCTTTAAAGTGGACAAGGCAAGGACCCGGGCCTATGGCGGCAGCGGAATCGGCCTGTCCATTGTCAAGGCGGTGATGGACGCCCATCACCAGAGCTGCGGCGTGGAAAACATGGAAGACGGCGTAGAGTTCTGGTTCACCCTTCAGGCAGCCAAAAAGGATGTGGAAAAAAATGTAAAAACCGGTTGACTTTTGAAAAGTTATTTGCTATTATAATCTTCGCCTCGCGAAAACGGGGCGATGCTTTGAAAAAGATCAAAAGATTAAAAAATTAAAAAAGTTGTTGACAAAGCGAAAATGATGTGGTATTTTTTAGAAGTTGCCGCTGAGAAAAGCAACGAGATGAACCTTGAAAATGAAAGATTGAACAGTGTTTAAAACCCTGAAAATTCTAAAA
>CAZICB010000123.1:0-3850 GCA_964537765.1 uncultured Lachnospiraceae bacterium | reverse complement strand
ATGCTGGCCATTGTTCTGGCAATGGTTGTCTTCGTAGTCATCCTGCAGGACGGCGAGCGCCGGATTCCGGTTCAGTATTCCAAAAAGATGGTGGGCAGAAAGATGGTGGGCGGACAGTCCTCCCATATCCCGTTAAAGATCAACACCGCTGGCGTGATCCCGGTTATCTTTGCGTCCTCCATCATGTCATTCCCGGTTGTGATTGCGCAGTTTTTCCATCCGGATTATACTACCATCGGCGGTAAGATTCTGATGATGCTGAACTCTTCATCCTGGTTTAAGCCGGAGATGCCGTGGTATTCCATCGGTATGGTAATTTATATCGTGTTGATTGTGCTGTTTGCGTATTTCTATACGTCCATCACTTTCAATCCGCTGGAGGTTGCCAACAACATGAAGAAGTCAGGCGGCTTTATCCCGGGCATCCGTCCTGGTAAGCCAACTTCGGATTACCTGAACAATATTCTGAACTATATCATTTTCATTGGTGCGGTGGGTCTGATTATTGTCAGCCTTGTTCCGATTATTATTTCCGGATTGTTTACCGTAACCCGTCTGTCCTTTATGGGTACGTCCCTGATCATTATTGTCAGCGTTATCCTGGAGACAGTGAAGGCGATCGAGTCTCAGCTGGTTGTTCGCAATTATAAGGGCTTCTTAAACGACTAAGAAGGTGAAGTAAGCTGCTGCGCAGAAAATGAGCAGCAGCTTTTTTAAAAGGAGGAAAGGCATATGAAGATTATCATGTTAGGCGCACCTGGTGCAGGAAAAGGAACTCAGGCAAAGAAGATTGCGGAAAAATACCAAATCCCGCACATCTCCACCGGCGATATTTTCCGCGCAAACATTAAGGGCGGCACAGAGCTGGGCATGAAAGCGAAATCCTACATGGATCAGGGGCAGCTGGTGCCGGACGATGTGACCATCGGCATGCTGTTAGACCGGATCAGCGAGGCGGATTGCGCCGGCGGCTATGTGCTGGACGGCTTCCCGCGTACCATTCCCCAGGCAGAGAGCCTGACCAGGGCACTCCAGGAGCGGGGCGAGAAGATGGACTATGCGGTCAATGTGGATGTGCCGGATCAGGCAATTGTAAATCGCATGTCTGGAAGAAGAGCCTGCCTGGCCTGCGGGGCAACTTATCATATTGTCTACAATGCTCCGAAGAAAGACGGCGTTTGCGACAGCTGCGGGGAGAGCCTGGTGCTGCGTGACGACGATAAGCCGGAAACTGTGCAGAAACGTCTGGCCGTTTATCACGATCAGACCCAGCCGCTGATCGATTATTATCAGCAGGCAGGTATTCTGGCAACCGTTGACGGGACTAAGGATTTAAACGACGTGTTCGCGGATATTACAGCTATTTTGGGGGCGTAAAGCAATGCCGGTATCCATTAAATCTGCAAGAGAAATCGAATTGATGCGTGAAGCGGGAAGAATCCTGGCCAATGTACATAATGAGCTTGAAAAAGCGATCAAGCCGGGAATATCCACTTTGGATATTGACCGTTTGGGAGAGCATTTGATCCGCAGCTACGGGTGCATTCCCTCCTTTAAGAATTATAATGGCTATCCGGCTTCCATCTGTGTGTCGGTCAATGATGAGGTAGTCCATGGGATCCCTAATAAGCATCGCATGATCCAGGAGGGCGACATCGTCAGCCTGGATGCTGGGGTGATCTACCATGGCTACCACTCAGATGCAGCGCGGACTCATGCAGTGGGAGCCATATCTCCGGAAGCGCAGCAGCTGATCCGCGTGACAAGAGAATGTTTTTTTGAAGGGATTAAGTATGCCAAATCTGGCAATCATTTGAATGACATCTCTTCTGCGATTCAGAAATATGCCGAAAGCTTCGGCTACGGCGTAGTGCGCGACCTGGTGGGACACGGAATCGGCACACATCTTCATGAGGATCCGGAGGTACCGAATTTTGCTCAGAAGAAAAAGGGAATCCGGCTGCAGCCGGGCATGACCCTGGCCGTGGAGCCGATGATCAACAGGGGGCGGCCGGATGTGGTCTGGCTGGATGATGACTGGACGGTGGTGACGGATGACGGATCCCTGTCCGCACATTATGAAAATACCATTTTGATTACGGATGGAGAGCCGGAGATTCTGTCCCTGATCCCGATGAATGAATGAAACCAGACAAAAAGCCATAGAGGTGTTTAGGAGGTAAAGCCCATGTCGAAAGCAGACGTGATCGAAATTGAAGGAACCGTTGTGGAGAAGCTGCCCAACGCGATGTTCCAGGTTGAGTTGGAAAACGGCCACCAGGTGCTGGCTCATATCAGCGGCAAGCTGCGTATGAATTATATCCGTATCCTGCCTGGTGACAAGGTAACGATTGAATTATCCCCCTATGATCTGTCCAAGGGCAGAATTATCTGGAGAGATAAATAAAAAGATCAGCTGAAAAAGATCAGCTGGAAAAAATAAAAAAATTGCTTGCATTATAGAAACTGTAGTGTTACAATACTATGGCGACTTTGTTGAAATACTGGGTGTAGTTTGTCCAAACGAGACCCGGTTGTACCAATATATCTAGTCAAGTGGATATATGTAAGCGAAGAAAGGAGAATTGCCGTGAAGGTGAGATCATCAGTAAAACCGATTTGCGAGAAATGCAAAATCATCAAACGCAAAGGCAGCATCAGAGTAATCTGTGAAAATCCTAAGCACAAACAGAGACAAGGTTAACAAACAAAAAGTATAGGAGGTGTACGACGCACATGGCTCGTATTTCAGGTGTTGATTTACCAAGAGAAAAACGTGTTGAAATCGGCTTGACTTACATCTACGGAATCGGTAGAACCAGCTCAAACCGTATTCTTGCTGAGGCTGGTGTGAATCCGGATACTCGTGTTAAGGATCTGACCGATGACGAAGTCAGGAAGATTCAGGCAGTGATTGCTGAGACTCAGATGGTAGAAGGTGATCTGCGCAGAGAGATCGCTATGAACATCAAGAGACTGCAGGAAATCGGCTGCTATCGTGGTATCCGTCATAGAAGAGGCCTGCCGGTACGTGGTCAGAAGACCAAGACCAATGCAAGAACTCGTAAGGGTCCCCGTAAGACTGTAGCGAATAAGAAGAAGTAGGCATTGAAGCGATAAGAACTTCATTAAGATTTATTGTAACAACAGACACGAATCACGTTGCATGTTTTAAAGACAGGAAACAGGATTCAGTATTTCAGAAAGTAGGTTAGTTTAAAATGGCTAAAAAAGTGTCCACTGCTAAAAAAGTGACAAAAAAGCGTGTAAAGAAAAACGTTGAACGCGGACAGGCACATATCCAGTCATCCTTTAACAATACAATCGTTACGTTGACGGATGCACAGGGCAACGCTTTATCATGGGCAAGTGCCGGTGGTCTGGGATTTAGAGGTTCAAGGAAATCTACTCCATATGCAGCTCAGATGGCTGCAGAGACTGCTGCCAAAGCAGCTATAGTACATGGCTTAAAATCTGTAGACGTTATGGTAAAAGGACCTGGTTCAGGCCGCGAAGCAGCGATCCGTGCACTTTCTGCATGCGGTATTGAAGTAACTAGTATTAAGGACGTAACTCCGGTTCCACACAACGGATGTCGCCCGCCAAAACGTAGAAGAGTCTGATTAGGAGGTACTAAAAGTGGCAGTTGATAGAGTTCCTGTTCTTAAAAGATGTAGATCTCTTGGCTTGGATCCGATTTATTTAGGAATTGACAAAAAATCAAACAGAGAATTAAAAAGAGCAAACAGAAAAGTAAGCGAGTATGGTATGCAGCTGCGGGAGAAACAGAAAGCGAAATTCATCTACGGCGTTCTGGAGAAACCGTTCCGCAACTATTACACCAAGGCTG
>CAZICB010000122.1:0-3874 GCA_964537765.1 uncultured Lachnospiraceae bacterium | reverse complement strand
GGCGGCTTTTCCGATCCGCTGATGGACTGTAAGTCCTGTAAGGAACGTTTCCGCGCCGATAAGCTGATCGAGGACTATATGGAAGAGCATGGCATCACCATTGAGGGCTCCGTGGACGGCTGGTCCCAGGAGAAAATGAAGCAGTATATCGAGGAGAAAAACATCTGCTGCCCGAGCTGCGGCAAGCATGATTTCACCGACATCCGCCAGTTTAACCTGATGTTTAAGACCTTCCAGGGTGTCACCGAGGACGCGAAGAATACCGTATATCTGCGCCCGGAGACCGCACAGGGTATTTTCGTAAACTTTAAGAATGTGCAGCGTACCTCCCGCAAAAAGGTGCCTTTCGGCATCGGTCAGATCGGTAAATCCTTCCGCAATGAGATCACTCCCGGGAACTTTACCTTCCGTACCCGTGAGTTTGAGCAGATGGAGCTGGAGTTCTTCTGCAAGCCGGGCACCGATCTGGAGTGGTTCCAGTATTGGAGAGGCTTCTGCCGTGACTGGCTGCTTTCGCTGGGCATCAAGGAAGACGAGATGCGTCTGCGCGACCATTCTCCCGAGGAGCTGTGCTTCTACAGCAAGGGCACCACGGACATCGAATTTTTGTTCCCCTTCGGCTGGGGCGAGCTGTGGGGCATCGCGGACCGTACCGATTACGATCTGACTCAGCATCAGAATACCTCCGGTGAGGATATGACTTATTTTGACGACGAGGCAAAGGAAAAATACATTCCTTATGTGATTGAGCCGTCCCTGGGCGCTGACCGTGTGACTCTGGCATTTTTGTGTGCTGCCTACGACGAGGAAAATATCGGCACCGAGGAAAAGCCGGATATGCGCACTGTGCTGCATTTCCATCCGGCCATCGCGCCGGTGAAGATCGGCGTTCTTCCGCTGTCCAAGAAGCTGAATGAGGGCGCGGAGAAGATCTACACGGAGCTTTGCAAATATTACAATTGCGAATTTGATGACCGTGGAAATATTGGAAAGCGTTACCGCAGACAGGATGAGATCGGTACGCCGTTCTGCGTCACCTACGATTTTGATTCCGAGAACGACCAGGCGGTGACGATCCGCGACCGCGACACCATGGAGCAGGTTCGCGTGCCGATCGCGGAGCTGAAAAACTACTTCGAGGATAAATTCCGATTCTAGGGTCTTAAAAAAACGATACAGGTAAATGGAATGAGACGTGTCATGCCGCATTCTGGTGAAATCGAGTAGGGAAGATGCAATCTGACCTACTCGCCTGCGCTGGGGCGCGTGCTGCTTTTAGCAGCAAAATTCCACACGCGCCCCATGTGCATAAAAAGCAGGGAGAACAGCTTTCACAACAAAAGCTTGTTCTCCCTGTTCATTTTCCGAAGCTCCCGAGGTGTGCAGCCATAGGCTTTTTTAAAGCTGGCGTAGAAGGTCCGGCTGTTGTAGATGCCGTTCTCTTCCAGAATCTCCTGGATGCTTCCCTCACTGTATAAAAGATCCTGGTATATGTGGTTCATGCGGACCTGATTGACATATTGCAGGAAGGGGATGCCGGTATTTTTCTTGAAAAAACGGCAAAAATACTCCCGGTTTAAGCTCAGCTCATCGGCGGCGTCCTGCAGACTGACCGGTTCCTTGTAATGCTGCTCCACGTACTGGAATACCTGGCGGATCCGTGTCAGCTGGCTGGCATCCGGAGCGGGGCTGTCCGGCGAAAGCCTGGTGCTGAAGAAATCCGTCAGTTCCGCCATCATGGACATGATAAAGGCGCTGCTGCGGAAGGCATAGCTGGGCTTCTGTTCAAAATACAGCACAGTCAGATCCTTGAGATTGGCACAGAGCCGGCTGTAGGAGTCCTGCTGTTCCGGGCGCAGCTTATGGGGAATGCAGGAAAAATGGAACAGGTCAATATCGGGCAGGTAGCGCATAAGGTGGCTTTTGGAAATGTGGATGCAGATGCCCATGGTCTGCGGAAGCCGGTAGATGGCTTCGTGGACGGTCAGGCTGTCGATCACAATGAAATCCAGAGGCGCCAGCCTGAATTTTTCTCCTCCTATCGTCACGGCGGCGCTTCCGTTGAGAATGAAAAGCATCTCCATTTCCTGATGCCAATGGGGCTGGGAATTGTACTTCATGGTCACAAAATCGATCTGAAAACCCAGGTCCGGCAGGATATTTGTTTCTTCATAGGTAGTCTTCATAAAATCTATCATAGGCCCGATTTCCGGGAAAATCAAGTCAAAAAGTCAATATTTACCAAATTTACGTTAATAAATAGCCTTATATAGCTATCGATGATTGAGTATGATATGGGTATCACAGCGGAGAACTGATGAGGAAACCAATGATTTTAGAATGTCAATCATCCGACTGTGACAGATAACCTGCAAATATGTAATAAGAGGAGGAAATCATATGTGGAATAATATAGATATTTTTGAAAATGAGAATGGGAATGAGTGCCTGGATATCACATCCTTCATGTCTCTGCTCCATGTGACCGGTTATTGCGGTGACCTGGACGGACAGAATGAAACAGAGCCGTTGTCATGGAAAGGAGGCGCTCCTTTGGCAGAGGGAAGTCCCCTGACTGCTCAGAAGGAAAATGCCATGCTGAAAAGAATCGGCGGTTTTTGGAAGGAGAACAGAAGCGATCTGATTGGCTGCGCCATGTTCACCTGCCTCATCGCAGTTGTCAGCGCGGCGCGGGTCCTGGCTTACATGTAGACACTCGATCCAAAGCGTTTAAGAATCCTGTTTAAGAATCTGGCTCTTTAAAAGTGCCGCAAGGCCGGGCGGAAAATCCGCTTCGGTTTTGCGGCATTTTTCCGTCCGTTTCACAGGGATGTGCACTACAAGACCTGCCATTTTCGCATATGCGAACAAAAACCACATATCCGAAAATGACAGAATATGGAAGTGCTTTCATGGAATTTAACTGATATTGAAGCAAATTTTTTCCTGATTTTGAAGAAAAAAACTTTACTACCCCAAAAAATATGCTATACTAATTACAGACCGTCCGAGGGCCTTTTTTGTTGTGTCAAAATACTATGAGGGCGGGAAACAGTAGACGATTCTACATTTGAGGAGGAAAAACCAATGGCAAAGAAGTGGGTATATTTATTCACAGAAGGCGACGCCGGCATGAGAAACCTGCTTGGCGGTAAAGGCGCGAACCTTGCAGAGATGACCAATATCGGTCTTCCGGTTCCGCAGGGCTTCACCATCACTACAGAGGCTTGTACTCAGTATTATGAAGACGGCCGCGAGATCAATGAAGAAATCCAGGGCCAGATCAACGAGTATATCGTAAAGATGGAGGAGATCACCGGCAAAAAGTTCGGTGATAAGAAGAATCCTCTGCTTGTTTCCGTGCGTTCCGGCGCAAGAGCATCTATGCCGGGTATGATGGATACCATCCTGAACCTGGGCTTAAACGAAGAGGTTGTTGAGGTTATCGCTGAGCAGTCCGGGAATCCGCGCTGGGCATGGGATTGCTACCGCCGTTTCATCCAGATGTATTCTGACGTTGTTATGGAGGTCGGCAAGAAATATTTCGAGGCTCTGATCGACGAGATGAAAGAGAAAAAGGGCGTTACCCTGGACGTAGACCTGACCGCGGAGGACTTAAAGGAACTGGCTGGCCAGTTCAAGGCTGAATACAAGGCAAAAATCGGCGCTGACTTCCCGTCCGATCCGAAGGAGCAGCTGATGGGCGCTATCAAGGCTGTATTCCGTTCCTGGGACAATCCTCGTGCGAACGTATATCGCCGCGACAACGATATCCCGTATTCCTGGGGTACTGCTGTAAACGTACAGTCCATGGCATTCGGTAACATGGGTGATGACTGTGGTACAGGTGTTGCATTTACCCGTGATCCGGCTA
>CAZICB010000121.1:0-3982 GCA_964537765.1 uncultured Lachnospiraceae bacterium | reverse complement strand
AGGCCCGGACATTTTCCAGAATAGACGCTTTGAACAAACGGTTATTCTGGAATACGAAAGCCACCTGATCCATAAGGACATGGGGATCAATCTGGGCAACATTTACTCCGCCCACTTCCACCGCGCCAGACGTCGCATCCCAGAAACGGGGGATCAAACTGGCCGCCGTTGTCTTTCCTCCGCCGGACGGCCCCACCAGAGCTACGGTCTGCCCCGGTTCCGCTGTGAAGGACACATGAGAGAGCGCCGGGCTTTTCGCTCCGTGATAGGTAAAGCTCACATCCTTAAATTCTACTTTATTACTGCCAGGTGTCTGCGGATGACTGGGTACTTCCAGGGTAGGCGCCTCCATCACCTGATTGATCCGTCCCAAAGCAGTACTGGCCAGCATCACACCGGAGGAAGCGAACATGATTTTGGCCAGCGCAGTAGAAATGATGGCTGAAAATACGGCATAAAAAACAAAATCGGTAACAAATCCGGCAAAGCTTCCGTTTGCCAGTGCGCCTGGAGCAAGGAACAGCGCCACTGGAACCAGCAACACGAAAGCGCCTTCGGTAAAGGTTAAATTGACAGACTGAGGAACACGGCACACATCTGCCTGATAATGCTCGGCCTTGCTGCTGTAATCTTCAATGGCCTCCTGAAACGCCTTGAACGAGTAGACCGTCTGCTGGAATATTTTAACGATGGGAATCCCCCTGACGTATTCCGTTCCTGCTTTCGTCATGCGATCCTGAGCCGCCTGGTATTCCGCAATCAGCTTGGCATTTTTGCCGCCCATCATGGAGAACATGGCGATGACCGAAATGACCGCGGCCAAAAGGCATGCCGCCCCCATCCGCCAATCAAAAAGAAACATCATGACCAGCATCGACAAGAACAGCACAATCGTGCCTACGATGTCGGCCAGATTATGTGCAAGCAGCGTTTCGGTGTCGGCTGCCGCCGCATCCAGCCGCCCGCGAATCAGGCCGGAGGCGTTGGAATCAAAAAATCCCAGCGGGGCCTTCATCACATGGGCAACCCCCTGTTTCCGTATGTTGGAAGCTGTGCGGAAAGCAGCCAGGTGGGTGCACATCAGGGCCGCAAAATACAGGATAATCCCGCCTACCGCGAGCGCAAAGGCTATCCAGCCATATTGGGAAACTTTCTGCGCCTGCGTCCAGTCCGGAGCCACTTCAATCAGATCACGGGCCGCCAGCCAGATGCAGATGTAGGGAGCCATGCTCAAAAGCATAGACACTGCCGATAAGACCAGTCCCAAAAAGGTCAGTCCCCTGCGGCTTCCCGCATATTCCAGCAGGACAGCCACATCATTCTTTTTTTCTTGTTTCATCCAATGACCTCCTTAAATAGTATGAAATATATTAGTTAGAATAAACTAACCATTGAACAAAAAAATAAAGAATATCCTGCTGCGCTCTGCTTGTAAAAGGGACAGAGCGCAGCCCAATAATCACTGCGTAATTACGGCGATTCAGGCGACATCAGCTTCAGCCATCCAGCCGTATAGAACGTTCGCAGCTGTTCCACATCCCGCATAGCCTGTTCCTGCGGAATGTCATGTACCACGATTTCAACGAGCCCCCCCAGCATGCCGCTGGCAATAATATGACACAGAGACGTGCTTAATTCGGGGATGCTGTGTCCCAGGCCGCGGAGCGTCTCCATGTATTGAAAGGTGCTTTCCACTTCCAGCTCCACCATGTTATGAATAAAGTTTTCATAACCGGTTCCTTCTGCGCCGCAAAACAGCAGCTTTACCGGTTCCCTGTGCTGGCAGACATATTCCACCATCCAATGAATGTAAGAGCCTGATTCCACACCCATATGTTCCGGCTGTTCCTCTGCGGGAAGCTCGGAAAAGGAAATATGGGCATCCACATATTTGCTCATCAAAATAGCGGCATGTGGTTCTACAATAGAAGCAAACAAAGCCTCTTTACTGGAAAAATAGCCGTAAAAAGCCCCAGTGGTTACTCCGGCATGCTTCACAATCTGTCGCAAGGAAGCCCCAAGAAACCCTTTTTCAGAAAACTCATCCAGGGCAGCCTGCTGTATTTTTTCTAATGTATCTGGCGCTTTTGATTCCATAACAGCCTCACATAACAGTGATATATAACAATGTTATAATACAGCAGACAGACGCGTTTGTCAAGACAAATTCTGCCTTATCTTTTCCCATTCGCTTCTAATGATACCGTAATCGGATATATCCAGAAACTCTCCAGCCTATTTTCTCAGGATTACCAGCTTGTTGGACATATTTCTAACAGGCCGAATCCGTCCCAGCACCTGATAGACCGGGTACAGCTCCTTCATCCCCTCTACCAGGCTTACATCCTTGATCCATGTAAGCCCCGGCGCCATGCCTTCCAGATGCTTGCCGCTTTTCAGTCCCCAGGTAAAGCGGGCCTTACTGGCCTCGATAGACTTTTCCTTCATGTGCCGCACGATGAAGGGCGCCATGGTCTCCATGATGATCTCCGCGTGTTCAAACCGTCTGCATATAATGGAAAGAATTTTCCTCACATCTGTCTCCGTCAAGTACATAACCAGCCCTTCGATAATGACCAGCACCTGTCCCCGGGGATCTTCGATTTCTGATGCCCAGCTCTCATCCATAGCCGATTTGGCAATTGTGGATATACGCCCCTGCTCGTAAAGAAAGCGCTGCCGGATATTGATCACCTCTGGCAGGTCCAGATTGTACCAGCGGACCTGTCCGTTATCCAGCCGGTAAAACCGGGTATCCAAGCCACAGGCGATGTTAACAACGGTTGCATCCGGGTTTTCCTCTAAGAAGAAGCCCACCAACCGGTCCAGCAGAATGGTACGGGCGATGACACCACTGCTCATGGCAGCGTCCTTCTCTGCCTTGGAAAAGTCATAATCCAACTGCTTTACGATCTCTATGGCCTGCTTATCATAAAACTTGTGCTCCTGCTTTTGGGAATGGGCCGCCCGAGCAAACAATGTTTGCAGCATGGTTTCCGGCACACCTTGAATAGTTACTTTTTCCATGTTCAATTGATCCTCCTTCTTGGGAACCGAGTCCCCCATAAGAGCCAAACGGGAATCGGCGTTTTCTCATTTCAGAACGATGGTCATCATTGCGGAAAGGATCGGATTTCATATGTATCCCTTCCTTTTTACGATAGTTAGCTATATCTAACCATATGCTTTAAAGAACGCCGCTTTTGCTGGAAAAATGGGACAGAAAGCCATTGAAGTACCTAATACTATATCATACGGGCAGGAAATTAGCAATAGCTAACTGTGCGGGAAAAGTAGTTGCCCACATCGTTTTGCAAAATCAGCACCGGGCGGTTGCCGCCCTGCTCATGACCGAACACTGGATTCAGATCGGCATAGTAAATTTCGCCGCGATGATAATCGTGAAATCCATACATAGTTGTGTCCTTCCTTCATACTTCCTGGAAAAAGTCCTCTCAGGGGGTAGGCATCGGGAAAGCCGTTTTTGCACCCCTGTCAGCTAAATTCTTTGAGAAAATTTTTGCGTACCGCAAAATGCGCACAAAAAACCGCACCGCCCGCTGTGATTTCACAACAAACGGTGCGGCATTTATTATCTTATTGTATTATGCACATATCCGACAGGGAACGGGGCCTGCTTCTGAAAGTCAACGGTTTTTTCGGAGAATTGGTTTTACGCAAGACTTGGTATAACTTGGGCAAGCAGGGCATTTCGTCCCCGAAATGCTTAAAATCGAATTTCCGTGCGCCGCCGGCAATCCGATTTTTGCTTGTTGGGAAGCATCCCAAACCCTTTGAACCACATCGTTCGATGTGGAGCTGCGCATTTGCTTTGCAAACGCTATAAAGGCTGCGCCTCGCAAAAACAGGATGATTCCGGAAGAATGAAGCCCACCCTTATACCGTCCCCGATCAGGGGAACCGCAGAGTGGAGTATGCGGAAAAGAAAACCATTCTGGACGGCATCATCCGGAAATCCCGC
>CAZICB010000120.1:0-4207 GCA_964537765.1 uncultured Lachnospiraceae bacterium | reverse complement strand
ATACGTGCGCGAGAGGATTCGAACCCCCGACACCTTGGTCCGTAGCCAAGTGCTCTATCCAGCTGAGCTACGCACACATACATATAAACCGTTGCTTTGATGACTCATCGCTGCAACGATATATATGATAACGCTTTTCCTCATTTTTGTCAACAATTTTTTTTGATGTTTTTACGCATAAATATGGCATAAATATGGTTCCTCCCGCCCGGTATGTTTGTTTGTACACATTTATGATGCCATGACCGGGTCGGGAGGAGCATATCCTGTGAAAATACCGTCAGTCCGGACTGCGAATACTATTCTACGGAAATATTCGCATTCTTCGCATTATCCCAGGCCTTCACAATCGCCCCCAGAATATCGCCGTGGGCGTCTCTTAAGCTCATGGTTGCGCCGGAGATGGCGTCCAATTCCTCCTTCTCTGCGTCGCTGAGCGCATCATATTTTGCCATATCCTCTTCCTTGTCGGAAGTTCCATGCAACGGTTTTCCGTTGAGATCGGAGCAGTAAGCTGCAAACCAGGCCTCTACCTCCTTTGTGGTCATGCCGGTGAACTTTCCTTCGAAAATATTCATCTCATTCGTCCAGGTGCCGGAATTCAGCTTGTAGGTATCGCCCCGCTCCCGCTTCGTTCTCCAGGACTCCACCTGAGCCAAAAACTCCTCGTCCGTCTGATCCCAAACCGCATCCACGCTTCCGTCGTGGTCCTCATCCGCATTGTAGCTCTGTCCCGGGAAGCCGGTGAAATCCGGCATATGCTCGCCGTCGTAGTTGGGAGTGGCGATCTCCATCACATCGGTGTAAAGCGCAACGATGGCTCCGTTTTCATCAAAGCAGGCGCCCGCCGCCTGAGTATTGAAGCTGTATACGCCAGTCTCCTTATCATCCTTGCCTGGTCCAAGACGGCCCGTATTGGTAAAGCCAAGACCGATCTTTGCCACCTGATCCGCCGCTACCGGCTTTCTATTTTCCCAGGCCTGTCTCATAGCAGCCAGGATATTTCCATGGGCATCATTTAAAGACATGGTAGCGCCGGAAATTCCATCCAACTGAGCCTTTTCCTCGTCGCTCAATGCCTCATATTTCCTGATGTCCTCTTCCTGCTCGGAGGTTCCGTGAAGGGGCCTTCCGTTCACATCGGAGCAGTAGGCCGCATACCAGGCCTCCACCTCTTCCATGGTCATGCCCTTGAAGGTCTCCTCGAAGATATCCATTTCATCCTCCCAGGTACCGGAATTCAGCTTGTAGGTGCTGCCGCGCTCACGCTTCGTTTTCCAGGCATCCACCTGAGCTAAAAATTCATCCTCCGTCTGCTCCCAAACTGCATCCACCTTCTCATCGTGATCGGCGTCTGCATTATAGCTTTGTCCCGGAAAACCGGTAAAATCGGGCATCGCCTCGCCGTCATAATTCGGCGTCGCGATCTCCAGCTGATCCACCTCCAGGTCCAGAATGCGCCCGTCATCATCAAACAGCACATAGGCCACTGCCTCGTTAAAGCTATAAACACCTACTCCCTGGTCGTCCTTGCCCGGTCCCAAACGTCCTGTAGAATAGAAACCAAGTCCATGGGAAAGACCGGAAGCCGTAACCTGCTGTGCTTCCTCTGCCTCGCTGCCGGCATCCGCGGTCTCGATGCCCATGGCGGAATTCACCGCTGCAAATACTCCGTTGGAGGTCCAGGTTGCGCCGGATACGGCGTCCACGCCCTCCAGGCCCTGTTTCTCCACAATCGCTGCTTCCAGCTCCTTTAAGGCAGCTCCTCCGATCTCCGGCGTCTCCTTGTCACCCGTCAGGGAAAGGGCGATGATCTGATCGCCTGCCAGGGTCACCTCCGCCGTAACGGTTCCGCCGTAGCCTTCCGCTTCCCCCGTTACCGTGGTGATCTCCTGCCCGCCGGCTGCCGCCTCCAGCTTGCTCCTCTGGATTGCATGATAGGCTGGGTCTGATATTGCAATCACTGCAACCGCGGCAATTGCCATGATGCCCAGGCCGGTCATATTCTGCTTGTCCATGTGTTAACCCTCCCTTGTGTTGATATTGATAACACTAGCGTATCATTCCCCGGAAAGATTGTCAATCATTTCACATAAATTGTCCATTCCGATTTTTATTTGCCGCCTGCCACCTGGCCACATATTGCAAAACCGCTCCCCGTATTTCTCATGCTTAAATCCGTCCCTCATGGTCTCTCAGATGAATATACTCTGCCACGGAACGGTCAAAGGTGCGGATATGCTTGTAAAGCCACCCGGTCACATTTTCATTGACCAGCTGTACAAATGCCGGTGTCGGTCCTTCCTGCTCCTCCAGCATGGCGTACAGCTCCTCCACGGTTTCGCGCAGCTCCTCATGCTTTTTCTTATGCTCCGCCAACCCCGGATAGCCGACCTCTTCCTGAAGCTTTTCCTCATCCGCAAAGTGAAAATCCGTATAATCTGACAGATAGTCCAATGTAACAATGGCTTCTCTCTGCGCCGGCTTCTCATTCTCGCAGAGAACCAGGAGTTTATTGATCCGCTCGATCAGTTCCTTATGCTGGTTATCGATTTTTTCATTTCCGGTTATTAACGTTTCATCAAATTTGGCCCTCATCGTCGTTCTCCTCCTATGCAAATTCGTGTGCATCCCCCCGGAGAGGCTATAGCAAATGGGAAAATATATTTGGCGTTTGTTATAACCTCATTTATTATCTTAGGGCGATTCCATTCTCTTGTCAAGAAAAGCCAAGAAAAAGCCGCCGGGATTTTCCCGCATTTTCCCGTATCAGCTCTGCTCCTCCTCGATCTTCTGCTGCTTGATCCGGCGGAAGTAGGAGCTCATCTCATCGGCCATACCCGCCAGCCGGTTCAGCAGGGTGGAGAAATCATTTAACATTTCATCATCCTTGAAATAAGGGTACACAATATCATGGTCGATCTCGCTCCAGCCCTCCTCAAACAAGGTCCTTCCCTGGATCTCCACATAATAGCCCTTGTATTTGATAATGTAATGCAGCGACCGGTAAATACCGTCGGATTTAATGTCGATCAGCCGCTTATCATAGATCCGGGTGTCTCCGGTCCGGCGATATGCCTTCGGGCGCTCCGCGATATAATAATGATCCGGATCCTCATCAAAATCCTCCAGCCGGTCCTCAATATACAGCTCCGGATTATTTTCAAACACGGAGGTGATGTAATTGTGAAAATGGATCCAGTCCTCCCGGTACAGGAAAAACACGCGGATGCCGATCAGATCCGTCATGTACTTATAGTAATTCTTCCGGTCGATGTGAGCATACAGCTCCGGTTCCTCGCTTTTTTTGCGGATGATTTTCTCCAGCAGATGCCCGGGCTTTTTTGTCCGGTAGCGATAGGAATGGATCCCGGCCCGCTCAATGTCATAGAGATAATCGTTGACAAAATCCTTTCCGATCCCTTTCAGCTTGTCCTGCAGGGTACAGTAATTGTCGTAGATCGCGTGCAGCTCCGCCCACTTCATGCCCGAACTCTCAAACACTTCTTTTTCAATATTATATTCTTTTAAAAATTCTCTCTTTTTAATCATATTGTCCGCCGCCTGCCGGCGTTTTATACCAAGGTCACCTTCATGAAATTTTTCTTGCCACGTTTTACCACCATGCCGTCCCCGGTGAAGGCATCCTTCTCATAGGTGGCTTTGATGTCCTTTACCTGGACGCCATTGACGGATACGCCGCCCTGCTCCACATTTCTTCTTGCCTCGGAGCGGGAGACCGCAAGGCCGGATTTGTGTACGATGGATAAAATATCAATCCGTCCGTCTACAAAATCTGCCTCGCTTAACTGGAAGGAGGGCATATTGTCCAGGCTGCCCTGGCCGCCGAAGAGGGCTTTGGCTCCGGCCTGAGCCTTTTTGGCCTCCTCCTCGCCGTGTACCAGCCTGGTAAGCTCATAGGCCAGGATTTCCTTGGCGGCATTTAACTGGCTGCCCTCCCAGTGATCCATCTCGTCGATCTGCTCCAAAGGCAGGAAAGTCAGCATCCGCAGGCATTTGAGCACATCCGCGTCATCCACATTTCTCCAATACTGGTAGAAATCGAAGGGGGAGGTCTTGTCAGGATCCAGCCATACAGCGCCGGACTGGGTCTTGCCCATCTTCTTGCCCTCGGAATTTAACAGCAGGTTAATGGTCATGGCGTGGGCATCCTTGCCCAGCTTGCGGCGGATCAGCTCGGTGCCGC
>CAZICB010000119.1:0-4318 GCA_964537765.1 uncultured Lachnospiraceae bacterium | reverse complement strand
TCACATTCTTAGTCAAATATGCTCCGTTCAAATTTCTTTTCGAATACGCCAGATACCAAAACCAACCATTCAAAAGACTCCGGCAAATAAAGAGCCGCATGTTTTTTCTCTTTTATCAGCCATAATACCTTGTCAATCTCCGACCCAAATGCCGCTCCATCAGCAATCACAAGCAAATTCTTATCCTTACAGCTATTCAAGTAATGGAAAACATTTGATTTTCCGCCAACCGAATCACACTGCAGGCCATAGTCCGCACAAACAGACTTGAAAAACTGGTATCCGGAATGGCTGTCCTCCGTAACAATCTTTTCCGGTCTCACCGATCCTTTCAAAGCATTATCCCCGTAAATTCGATAAAATTCATGATAGCTCTGCTTTAAAGTCCCATATTTGCCTGAAGTCCGGATCCCGTAAATTTCCTCCACGCTGTATGGCAGGGAAGGCAAGCCTTCTCTGGATACAATTACATAATAGTTATCTGTGTTCTGAGCCGCCCTGGCAAAATCATCAGTTTTTACAAACTCATTTCCTTCATCAATAAACACAATGCTGTCCTGCATACCCTGCAATTGCTCCTTCCAGAGTATACCGGACAGAACATAACAGGACTTATCACAAATCAGCTTTACCGGACTTCCGGAAGGATTATTCACATGTTCCTGGACCATGTCCACCAGAGTGGTCTTTCCGGTTGCGCTATCACCACGGATCAAAGTAATGTTCCGCCGTAATTCAAAATCATAACGCAGCCGCTTGGTATCGATAAGAACCCTATGTTTTCCTTTCATTCTCCAGCGCTCCCCCTATACAAATTCTCCTGCGACCGATACCAATTCCCCCATGGAATGCACCACCTGATTCGTATTCAGAATTCGGACAGTAAAACGGTTCTCCCCAAAATCCATCAAATGGCGGAGGTTGACTGTGCGATCTTCCTCCCCTGCTATTTTCAAAAGCCATGGTGCGCAATTATCGCCGCAGGTGGATGCATTAAAAATAGTCTCCGGCTCAAATTTTACCAGGATCAAGGTTTTTACGCCGCCGGATAATCCCAGCGGAGGGATTTTTCCAAGAACCGGACTGTCGATCACACCGCTGTCCAGCACAATCGACTTGTCCACATCCAAAATCATCTCTTTCACAAACGGATCTACAATCCAGCTATCTTCATAGTCATACTTAAAATACGCCGCCGTATTGTATACTGCCTCCGGCATATCTCCAAAAAAGATATTCAGCATTCTAACCTCTTCCTTTCTCCGGCCTCTATGAATATAATCATCGGATCTGATTCTGCCTTAAATACTTTCTAAAGCTCCTCCGTCACCCCTTATAAAACGCCCGGAAGGCCTTATAAGTATTATACACATCCAGCTTGGAGGCCAGCTCGAAGGGTGCATGCATAGAGATAATCGGCACCCCTAAATCCACCGTGTCAATGTTCAGATGTGCCACATATTTTGCGATGGTTCCGCCGCCGCCCTGGTCCACAGCCCCCAGTTCGCCGGCCTGCCAGTACACGCCCTCGGCCTCCATCATGCCGATCACCTTCGCCATGGTCTCCGCGCTGGCGTCATTTGCCGCGGATTTCCCCCGGGCGCCTGTATACTTTGTCAGCACGCAGCCCTTATTGACAAAACAGGAGTTATTGACCTCATAAACATCCCCAAAGGTGGGATCATAGGCGGCATTCACATCCGAGGACAGGCAAAGGGAATTGGCAAAAACCTCTTTCACATTGACCCCCTCTAACTCTGCCAGGTAGGTCAGATAATGTTTCAAATAATCGGAGTTCATGCCCGTATTGCCCTCGGAGCCGATCTCCTCCTTGTCCGTCAGCACCGTCACTGTGGTATATTCCGGGGCAATGCTTTCGATTTCCGCCATCAGCGCCGTGTAAGCGCAGACCCGGTCATCCTGCCCGTAGGCACCCACCAGACTCCGGTCCAGACCCACGTCCACCGCCTTCCAGGCCGGAACCATCTCCAGCTCCGCCCGGTAAAAATCTGCTTCCGTGATGCCGTAGCGGTCATGCAAAAGTTTTAAGGCCATCAGCTTCACCGGCTCCTTTACCTGGTCATCTGCATACGGGATGGAACCGATAATCACATTCAGCTCCTCGCCTCCTAAACCCTCCGCCAGCTTGCGCTCATTCTGCTTTGCCGCCAGATGGGGCAGCAGATCGCTGACACAAAATACCGGGTCCCCCGGCTGCTCGCCGATACAGATCTGCACCTTTTCCCCATTCTTTTTCACCACCACGCCGTGGATAGCAAGGGGTGTGGTTCCCCACTGATACTTGCGGATGCCGCCGTAATAATGGGTTTTAAAATAGGCAAGGTCCTGCTTCTCGTACATGGGATTGGGCTTTAAATCCAGCCGCGGGGAATCGATGTGGGCCCCGTTGATCCTCACGCCCTCCTTTAAGGAACGCTTGCCGAAGGTGGTGGCCAGGATAGCCTTCCCCCGGTTGATCAGATATACCTTGTCTCCCGGCTGGTAGGTTTTTGTATAGTCGATGGGACAGTATCCGGCTTTCTTTAAGATTCTTTCCGCCTCCGCCACACATTCCCGCTCCGTCTTTCCGGCATCCAGAAATGCCTTGTAGCCCTCACAGAAGGCAGCTGCCTCCTCCACCTGCTGCGGCGCCTCTTTTCCAATATGCGGGAATTTCCAGGTCAGCTGCTCCTCCAGCTGTTTTCCCGCTGATTTTTCTTTCTTCTCGTCCATTACGCTTCCTCCTCGTGTGTATGCTTTCTCACAAGCCCAGCTTGCGCTCATTTTATCAGGAACGGATACCGCCTGCATCCCCCTCCAAAATCAAAGTAAAGGGACCGTCATTCAAAAGCTCTACCTTCATGTCCGCTCCAAAGCTGCCATGCTCCACCTTCGGCACATATTTCCGACAGCGCTCCACGAAATATTCATATAAGCGGTTGGCTTCCTGGGGCGCTCCTGCTTTGATAAAGCTGGGACGATTGCCCTTATGACAGTCGGCATATAAGGTAAACTGGCTGACCACCAAAAGCTCTCCTCCCACATCCGCCAGGGATAAATTCGTCTTGCCCTCAGCATCCTGAAAAATCCGCAGCTTGCAGATTTTGTCTGCCATACGGTCTGCCGCCGCTTCGTCATCCTCGCCGGATACTCCCAGCAGGATCAGAAAACCCTCTCCGATTTCTCCGATGGTCTGCCCGTCCACCTTGACGCTGGCGCGCAAGACCCGCTGTAATACCACTCGCATTTTTAATTGTTCTCCTTCGTTTTCCATGAAAGTCAATACCCCAGACAAAAGCTATTCGATGCGGATTGCCCCACCAGCTTTTGAAGCGCTCCCCAGAAGATATGGAAAGGGGTCAGCCTCTGATAGTATGCCGACCCCATTCCCCGATAGAGAAGTTCAAACAAAAGGACACTCCCCAAATTTTGGCAGATCATCTGCCAGGTCTCTTTTGTCAGGTTTTTCATATGCTCTCTATTGTTTGTCCTGCTCCTGCCCTTCGGCTAAAATCAGCTGATTCAACGAAAACATCTTGGCATCCAGCATATCCACCATATCCGCGCAGGCTTTCAGCTCTGCCTGAAGGCTTTCCGGAGCATTCCCTTCAAATTTGTAATAAATCTTGTGTTCCAAACTGGCCCAGAAATCCATGGCCACCGTGCGGATCTGAATCTCCACCCGGATTTCCACTGGGCCATCCGTCAGGTAGATCGGCACCGTCACCACCATATGGTAGCTTTTATAGCCGTTGGGCTTGGGAGATTTGATATAATCCTTCACATAGAGGACCGTCACATCCTTCTGCCGGGCGATCCGGTCCGCAATCGTATAAATATCCTGCGTAAAGGAACAGGTAATCCGAATACCGGCAATGTCACTGAGCTTCTCCATCATATTCTGGATGGTCACCTCCTGCCCGTGCCGCTTGAGCTTTTTTACAATGCTCTCCGGACTTTTCAGGCGGGTCTTGATGTGCTCGATCGGCGTATGCCCGTAGACATGGACAAACTCATTGTTCAGGATCTCAATCTTGGTGCTGATCTCCTTCAACGCCGAATCATACAAAAACATGCTGGTCTTCCACTGATCAATCTGATTATATTCCATGGGGTCCCGCAAAACTCCCCCTCCTCCTCTTATACCCAATAATTATACATTACATATACCCAATAATTATAAATTACTTGCAGCGATCGGATAAGTGAACATGTAACACGCCTGCTTCGCAGCCGTTAACATGTTCATCTCACCTCATTATTACAGTTTTATTCCCTTTAACAAGGCGCCCAGCCCTGTGGTTGCCTTCCCCGTCTC
>CAZICB010000118.1:0-4377 GCA_964537765.1 uncultured Lachnospiraceae bacterium | reverse complement strand
TTTGACACAAATTCCACCCGGATTTTTTCCATTTTTGTTAAATTTTCACAATCCGGCATTTTCGAAAAAGAAAACGGGGAAAAACTCTTGAAAAATATTTTTTTAAGTATATAATATACTGTATACAATATAATGTATCCTATAACAAATAGAAAGGATACCTGCGAGGAAGCATAATATGATTAAGCATCTCGGATTGAAGGCCTATGGGAAAATCAATCTTGGGCTGGATGTGCTTCGGAAACGGGAGGATGGCTACCACGAGGTTCGTATGATTATGCAGACCGTCGGCATTTTCGATCGAATCGATCTTTCCCGGAAGCCTTCCCCCGGCATCAAGGTGGAAACCAACCTGCATTACCTGCCAACCAATGAAAACAACCTGGTATACAAAGCCGCCAGGCTTTTGATGGAAGAATTTGGCATAAAAGACGGCGTGGCCATCCGTCTGAACAAATTCATCCCGGTGGCCGCCGGCATGGCAGGCGGAAGCAGCGATGCCGCTGCCATCCTGTTTGGCATGAACAAGATGTTCCAGCTGGGCCTCAGCACCCAGGAGCTGATGGAGCGGGGCGTGAAAATCGGCGCAGATGTGCCCTACTGCGTGATGCGGGGAACGGCTCTGTCGGAGGGAATCGGAGAGATCCTGACTCCGCTGCCGCCCATGCCCCAGTGCCAGGTCCTGATTGCCAAGCCTGCCATCAATGTCTCCACCAAATTTGTTTATGAAAACCTGCATGCCAATGACCTGCGCCCGGATCAGCATCCCGATATCGATGCCATCATCGACGGCATCCGCAAAAAGGATGTGTACCGGATCGCAGAAAACCTGGGAAATGTGCTGGAAACAGTGACCGTGAAAGAATACCCTGTGATCCAGACTCTCAAGTGCCAAATGCTGGAATACGGCGCCATCGGCTCCCTGATGAGCGGAAGCGGCCCCACGGTTTTCGGGCTGTTCACCAATCCAAAGGCTGCCCGGTTCGCTTACGAAGAGTTCCGCTACGGTTCTGAGTCCCACCTGGCAAAACAGGTATATTTAACCAATTTTTACAATCATCCGGCCGCAGCAAATAACTTACACAAAAATATTAAAGTACAAGGAGATTAAATCATGAATCACGAATTGAAGGTCAATATGAATGAATACCTGCCACTGAGAGATGTGGTGTTCAACACTCTGCGCCAGGCCATCCTCAAAGGAGAGCTGGAACCAGGCGAGCGTCTGATGGAAATCCAGCTTGCCGATCGTCTTGGCGTCAGCCGCACCCCGATTCGTGAGGCCATCCGGAAGCTGGAGCTGGAAGGACTGGTTCTGATGATTCCCCGAAAAGGCGCCGAGGTGGCCAGAATTTCCGAAAAAAGCCTGCGGGATGTGCTGGAGGTGCGCCGTTCCCTGGAGGAGCTGGCCATCGAGCTTGCCTGCCAGCGGATGGACGAGCAGGAGCTGGAGGATCTGGAGCAGGCCCAGGAGGCATTCCGGAAGGCCATTGAAAAAGGCGACGCCATGGAGATCGCGGAAACCGACGAGCATTATCATGACATTATTTACAATGGAACCGGAAACTCCCGGCTGGTGCAGATTTTAAATAACCTGCGGGAGCAGATGTACCGTTACCGCCTGGAATATATCAAGGACGCGGCCAAACGCCAGATCCTGATCGTGGAGCACGACCACATCCTGAAGGCAGTCAAGGAACGCCATGTGTCAGAAGCAAAGGCAGCCATCCGCGAGCACATCGACAACCAGGAAATCACCGTCTCCAAAAACATCAAAGAGCATCAATAGGAAGCTCATAATAAAGCAGGTTTTCCGGCAAAGACCGGACGAGCTCAAATCCCAGGTCCTCCAGCAAACGGATGGACGTGGGATTTTCTTTTTTTACAAAAGCACAAAGAGGAATCCCGTACTGCTCCTTCACATAGTTCAGAATCAGGCGGCAGGCCTCCCGGGCATAGCCGTGACCGCGGTAAGGGGCAAAGAGATGGTAGCCCAGCTCCAGCCGCCCCTCATGGTCCCGGCAGTCGCAGACGCCTGCCTTTCCCAGAAGCGCTCCGTCGCTTTTTCGGATCACTGCCCACATGCCATATTCATAAAATCCATATTGGTGCCGGATATAGGCAGCCAAGCGCTCCGGATCAGAAAAGCTCTGGTCCTCCGCTGTATCCGTCTCCTCCCGGATCACCCGGGGAAGGTCCTCCAAAGTAAATTCCCGCAGAAGAATCCGCTCTGACCGGGCAATGATCCATGGCCGCCCCAAGTGCCGGCGGACCACCCGCTCCAAAAAAGCCGCATCTGCATCCTCCGCCTGCTCCACCGCATAGGGGGCAAAATAGAAATCCCGGCTGCCGCCGTTTTCTCCCGGATCGCCCAGCACAGCGACAAAAGCCCTCCCGGCCGCTTTTGCGGCAAGGAGGACCTCTTTCTCGTCGGACAGAATCACCGGGTAGCTTTGGCCGTCAATGATAATCTCCCGTTCCCGCTTCATGGAATCAGCATTTCTCCGGCTCGTCGTATTCCTCACCGAAGGTATCCACGGTAATGCTCTGGATCTTCTGGGTCTTCATGGGGCGATCACTCCAGTCCGTGCGGACCTCCGCGATTTTATTGACCACATCCATGCCGTCTGTCACCATGCCGAACGCCGCATAAGCGCCGTCCAGATGGGGAGCATCCTTGTGCATGATAAAGAACTGAGAACCTGCGGAGTTTGGCATCATGGAGCGGGCCATGGACAGCACGCCAGCCGTGTGGCGCAGGTCGTTGGCAAAGCCATTCTGTGAGAATTCGCCCTTGATGGAATAGCCCGGGCCGCCGGTGCCGGTTCCCTGGGGGCATCCGCCCTGAATCATAAAGCCTTTGATCACTCTGTGGAAAGTCAGCCCATCATAAAAGCCCTTTTTCACCAGACTGATAAAATTCTTAACCGTATTTGGCGCTACCGCCGGATACAGCTCCGCGCGGATCACGCCGCCGTCTTCCATGGTAATGGTAATTTCCGGATTTTTCATAGTATGTCCTCTTTTCTGAAATAATCAATGTTTTTTCATCATAGCACAGGTCCGGAAGGAAAGTCAATTTGAATGATTTTTCATTCACATTTCGTTCATAATTTCCCGCAAACGTTCATAAATTTTTCATTTTAACATCATGATTTCTTCATGATTGTTACCTATACTATAAACATAGACGACAGACGGAGTTGTCTATGAAGCGCTTAAAAGATTTTTTTCATAATACTCGAGCTGATAAGTGATTATCAGCTCTCCTCCCTTTTTTAACCTCTTTATTTTTATAATTAAGAAAGCCTCTCATGCTGCGGAGAGGCTTTTTTAATTCTTCAGAATGCAGTGATACGCGCCGGTGACGCGTTTCATCGCGTGCCCGGAATTTGTATTCTGCGAATTATCTCACACAAATATACACCGTATAGATTCCATAAAGCACCAGCATGGCAATCCCTTCGGCGCGGGAAAGTCTCTGATTGCGGCGACACCAGACCATAACCAGGATGCTGAACACGATCAGGCAGCCAGTGTCGATCACGGAAAAGCCGCTGACCGGGATCGGTTTCACAGCGGCGGAGGTGGCCAGCACCATCAGGATATTGAAAATATTGGAGCCGATCACATTGCCCAGGGCAAGCCCATTTTCTCCTTTGCGGGAAGCGACAATGGAAGTCACCAGCTCCGGCAGGGATGTGCCGAAGGCCACCACCGTCAGACCGATTAACGTCTGGGATAATCCGAAGGAAGCGGCGATGGCGCTGGCGCTGTCCACCACCAGATTGCCCCCGCAGATGATTGCCGCCAGCCCTCCCGCAATATAAATCAGACTCCGGGCAGGGGACAAAAGCGCATACTCCTCGTCCTCCGCGGTGCGGCTATTCAACGCGTCCCGGACGGTCAGCACCATAAAAACCACAAAAAATCCCAGCAGTAACCAGGCGTCTGTCCGGCTCACAAAATGGTCAAAGCAGATCATCACGAACAGCGCGGCCGCCACGCCCACGGAAATCACATAATCCCAGCGCAGCCGCACGACAAAGGGCCGGATCGCTCCGCAGGCGCCCAATACCACCATCAGGTTAAAGATATTGGAGCCGATCACATTGCCCACAGCGATCTCATTGCTTCCGGCCAGAGACGCAGTGGTACTGACTGCCAGCTCCGGCGCGCTGGTGCCGAAGGCCACAATCGTCAGACCGATAATAATGCCAGGCACACGCAATGCCCGGGCGATGGAGGAGCTGGCCTCCACAAAATAATCCGCTCCCTTAATCAGCAAAACAAACCCTACCACTAACCATACATACATCATACTCATATCTCCTTTGGATGATTGACCCTGTAACACGCCTGCTTCGCAGCCGTTAA
>CAZICB010000117.1:0-4382 GCA_964537765.1 uncultured Lachnospiraceae bacterium | reverse complement strand
ACATCGCCAAGTTCTTCCTGGAGTTCACCGTGGAAGAGTCCTGCGGCAAATGTACCCCCTGCCGGATCGGTACCCGCCGGATGTTGGAGATCCTGACCAAGATCACCGAAGGAAAGGCAACCATGGAGGATCTGGATAAGCTGGAAGACCTTTGCTACTACATAAAGGAGAACTCCCTGTGCGGCCTGGGCCAGACGGCGCCGAACCCGGTGCTCTCCACCCTGCGCTATTTCCGCGATGAGTACGAAGCCCATATCAAAGAGAAGCGCTGCCCGGCAGGCGTATGCAAAGCGCTGCTCTCCTACCATATTGACCCGGATAAATGTAAGGGATGTACCTTATGTGCCCGGAACTGCCCGACAAATGCCATCATTGGCTCCGTCAAGAACCCGCACATCATTGATACGGAAAAGTGTATCAAGTGCGGCACTTGTATGGAAAAATGTAAATTCGGCGCAATCTACAAACAGTAATGGAGGAGAATTTATATGGAGAATATTACAATTAAAATCAACGGCATAGAAGTAAGCGCTCCAAAAGGTTCCACCATTCTGGAAGCAGCCCGCCTGGCTCACGTGGAGATCCCGACCCTCTGCTTCTTAAAGGATATCAACGAGATCGGCGCCTGCCGGATCTGCGTGGTGGAAGTAAAGGGCGCGAAAAGTCTGGTTGCGTCCTGCGTATACCCCATCAATGAGGGGATGGAGGTGTGGACCAATACCCCGAAGGTATTGACCTCCCGCAGGAAAACCCTGCAGCTGCTTTTGTCCAACCACGACCGCAAGTGCTTGTCCTGTGTCCGCAGCGGAAACTGTGAGCTGCAGCATCTGTGCAAGGAGCTGGGCGTGGAAGACGAAGACTACTACGATGGCGCGAAAACCCCGTCCGTCGTCGATGACAGCGCCGCCCACATGATCCGCGACAACAGCAAATGTATCCTCTGCCGCCGCTGCACCGCAGTCTGCGAAAAGGTACAGGGTATCGGAGTGATCGGCGCGAATAAGCGCGGCTTTGCCACCTTCATCGGTTCCCCCTTCGATATGGGGCTGGGCGAGACCAGCTGTGTATCCTGCGGGCAGTGCATCGCAGTCTGTCCCACCGGTGCATTGCAGGAGAAATCTCAGGTGGATGAGGTGTTGGCGGCCGTCGCTGATCCGTCCAAGCATGTGATCGTGCAGACCGCACCGGCAGTCCGGGCTGGCTTAGGCGAAGAGTTCGGCTATCCCATCGGCACCAATGTGGAGGGCAAGATGGCAGCTGCCCTGCGCCGCATCGGCTTTGACAAGGTGTTTGACACCAATTTCGGAGCGGACCTGACCATCATGGAGGAAGCCAACGAGTTCGTGGAACGCGTCAAGAATGGAGGCGTGCTTCCCATGATCACCTCCTGCTCCCCGGGCTGGATCAAATACTGTGAACATTATTTCCCGGATATGACGGAGCACCTGTCCAGCTGCAAATCCCCGCAGCAGATGTTTGGCGCCATCGCCAAATCCTACTACGCGGAAAAAGCCGGCCTGAAGCCGGAGGACATCGTGTCCGTGTCCATCATGCCCTGTACCGCGAAGAAATTCGAGATCCAGAGGCCGAATGAAGCCGCCAACGGCGTACCGGATGTGGACTACTCCCTGACCACCAGGGAACTGGCCCGTATGATCCGCAAGGTTGGCCTGAAATTCCAGGATCTCCCGGACGAGAGCTTTGACGCGCCCCTGGGCCTGGGCACCGGCGCTGCCGTGATCTTCGGCGCCACCGGCGGCGTTATGGAGGCCGCCCTGCGCACCGCGGTGGAGACCTTGACCGGCGAGGAGCTGCAGAGCCTGGACTTCACTGACGTCCGCGGCATGGATGGCATCAAGGAAGCCTCCTACTCCGTGGCCGGCCTGGATGTGAAGGTGGCCGTGGCCTCCGGCCTCGGCAATGCCAGAAAGCTTTTAAAGAAGGTTCAGGCAGGCGAGGCCAACTACCACTTCATCGAGATCATGGGATGCCCCGGCGGCTGCGTCAACGGCGGCGGACAACCCCAGCAGCCCGGCTATATCCGCAACACCGTGGATATCCGCGCCCTGCGCGCCAAGGTGCTGTATGACTCGGATAAGGGCAACCCGATCCGCAAGTCCCACGAGAACCCGGCCATCAAGGAGCTGTACGCTACCTACCTGGGCAAACCGGGAAGCGAGAAGGCCCACCATCTGTTACATACCACTTATGTAAAGAGAAAAGTTCACGAGATTTAAGCTGATTGATGATAAAAAGATGATAAGACGGATTCAGGGGCGTCTTCCTTGCGGAAGATGCCCCTGAATCTTGTATCCTTCCAGTTTCTTTAATGCTGTAGGCTTCGGTTTTCTACTTCCAGCTTCGGCTGCCGCCGGTCTCCCCCAGCATCTCGTCAACCTTCACGCACACCTGGCGGATATATTCACCAAGCGATGCCTCCTCACAGCCGACCACATAGTGATTACAGCGGTTTACCGGAATTAAAATTTTGTAGGCCTTGCTGGCGCCCACTGCCGTGGCAATGGCCGGGGTGATCTCCCCCAGCAGCGCATTGGCGAACACGATGCCGATGGGACCGATCAAAATGTCGGAATCCTGGGCATTTACAATACAGGGATTCTCCCCGGTGGCCCCGTAATCCGCCCCCGCCTTCAGCATGGCAGCAGTGGCAATGCTGTTTGTCCCGATGGCGTACAGCTCCTGCCCCGGATGCGCCTTCTTCAACTGCTCGATCACTGCTTTCCCCATCCTGCCGCCCTGGCCGTCTATAATTGTTATTTTCATCTGTCTCTCTCCCATATCGCCATCGACCCCACAAGCCCGAAAGCCTGTGGGGTCCTCATTTCCATCATTTTGAATATTCTGAAACCAAATCTCTTACATCAAGGACTTATACAAAGCCTTAATCTCCTCCACAGAGGTATCTCTCGGATTACCCGGCCGGCATGCATCTGCATATGCAGATTCACTTAAGAAATCCAGGTCCTCTTCCTTGACAATCTCCTTTAAATCAGCTGGAATCCCCACATCCTGGGACAGCTTCTTTACGGCTGCCACGGCTGCCTTGCGGTATTCCTCCTGGCTCATCTCGTCAACGCCTTCCACGCCCATGGCCTTGGCGATGTATTTGTATTTGTCGCCGGTGCAGGGAGCATTGTACTCCATGATGGTCGGAAGCAGGATAGCATTACCTACACCATGAGGCGTATCATATACGGCGCCAAGCGCATGCGCCATGGAATGAACGATGCCCAAGCCCACATTGGAAAAGCCCATACCGGCGATATACTGTCCCAGCGCCATGCCTTCTCTGCCCTCCAGCGTATTTTCCACTGCGCCCCGCAGGGAAGCGGAAATGATCTCGATGGCCTTCAGATGGAACATGTCCGTCATCTCCCATGCGGCTTTGGTGATATAGCCCTCAATGGCATGGGTCAGAGCGTCCATGCCGGTAGCCGCGGTCAGTCCCTTGGGCATGCTGGACATCATATCCGGATCAATCACTGCGATTACCGGAATATCGTGGGTATCGACGCATACGAATTTACGCTTTTTCTCCACATCGGTAATGACGTAGTTGATGGTAACCTCGGCTGCCGTACCGGCTGTGGTCGGAACCGCAATAATCGGCACGCAGGGATTCTTGGTGGGCGCTACGCCCTCCAGGCTTCTCACATCTGCAAATTCCGGGTTGGTGATAATGATCCCTATAGCCTTCGCCGTATCCATGGAAGAGCCGCCGCCGATGGCAATCATATAATCCGCGCCGGAATCCTGGAAGGCCTTGACGCCGGTCTGCACATTTTCAATCGTCGGGTTCGGTTTAATATTGGAATAAATCTCATAGACAAGACCCGCCTCATCCAATATATCGGTCACCTTTTTCGTCACGCCGAATTTCAGCAGGTCCGGATCGGAGCATACGAAGGCTTTGCGAAAGCCGCGTGTCTTCACCTCACCGGGAATTTCCTTGATCGCTCCGGCGCCATGATAAGAGGTTTCATTCAATACAATTCTGTTTGCCATAATGTTTTTCTTCTCCTTTTCTGATTTGTAATTCCGCCGCTGGCATCTGCCCCCAGGTATCCGCAGTGCAGCTCGAAAAACCTTCGGTTTTTCTCGCTCACGGGCATTCGCCCTATGATTTGTAATTCCGCCGCTGGCATCTGCCCCCAGGTATCCGCAGTGCAGCTCGAAAAACCTTCGGTTTTTCTCGCTCACGGGCATTCGCCCTATGTGCCCTCACGAAAACATATGCTCTTGTGAGCAAGCTCCCATCGCATATGTTTTCGTGAGGGCACGCACTGCTCATTGCTTTCGTGGATATTTTAACATATTATTCACTGTATAGGAAGAAAAACTTTACAAAAGATTGGTCATGC
>CAZICB010000116.1:0-4429 GCA_964537765.1 uncultured Lachnospiraceae bacterium | reverse complement strand
AGGTGACGGCACAGATGATAATGAGAACACCAAGCAATCCAAGCAGTTTTTTAGATCGATTCATTTTGCATTCTCCTCCTTCTCATGATAATGACAATGCCGATTCCCAGATATGCCAGCGGGAAAACGCCGATCATCAGCACCTTTAAAAGGGATGAGGTGGAATCGCTGATGGTCAGGTAATTATAATTTAAGGATTTGCTGCGGATGGCCATGGCCTGGGTCTCCCCGATCAGAGAAGAAACCGCGTTCATGGCAAGGTCGGAGTTAGCGCCGGAGGAGTATGCATTATACATATCCTCCATAAAGACTGAGGATGAAAACCATACAATCTGTCCGCCGCTGTTGTCCTCCACGGAAACGGCCAGCGCAAAGGGTCCATAGGTATCCCCGTCCTCATAATCGTAGGAATCCAGCTGGTAGCCGTCCTTTTTGGCAAAGGAATCCTCCGATGTGGTCAACAGCTCCGTAACCGTTCCGTTTGCGCTGCTGCCGGTCACCGTCATGCCGCCGGAAACCGGAAGGATGGCGCTGTATCTGGCTTCGATCAGGGAATCCGTAATATCGCTGTCGGTCATTTCCGGCAGAAGCATATAAGGATAACCGAAGGCATAGCGGCTGCGGTCCCCTTCAATGACGATTCCCTCTGCGGTTTCCACCTGGTAATTTTCCAGAAGGGAATTCAGATTGGTGAGGTTTTCTTCCTTCACAGGACCGGCTGCGACAAAGAGCTTTCCTCCGTCAGACACATAATCGGCCAGCATATGTTTCTCTTTCTCGGAAATGTCGCTGGCAGGGGAATAGATCATGATACAGTCTGCGTCCTCCGGGATTTCATCTACCGTGGGCAGGGAGAGGGAGACCGTCTCGATATTTTCCCGCTCAAGCTGTTCGCTGAAATTGGCAGGTAAATCCTTCTCGCCGTGTCCTTCCAGCAAATAGAGCTGCGGCTGATCCTCGTTTGTCACATAGTCGATGGCGGACGTGATGGCCCCTTCCCCGTCGAAGGAGGTATTATAGGAATAAGAATAGATATCCGCCTCCTGCAGGTAAATATCGTTATAGGAAATGAATCTGCTGCGATCCCCACATTCCACGATCAGGCTGTTATTGGGGGCATCCTCACTGGTATATTGCTCCACGAAGGTGGGGAATGCGTCGGGATTCTTTTTGATCACCTGGATGTGGTCGGAAAGACTTTCATATTTATCAAGCAGGTTTTCAATGACCTCATCCTCCTTGTCTGATTGCACAATCCAGTAGATAGTAACGTCCTGGTTTAAGGCATTGACGACCACCTTGGTATTGCTGGTGATGGAATAGAGCTTTGTGGCGCTGATGTCATATTTGGTCAGGGAAGAGGGCAGTGCGGACGCAAGGATATTGACCACAATCATAATCGCGAGCACAATGGCAGTAGCCACGATCGAATAGGAGCCGCCCTGAAAGGCAATCTTGTCGCGTTTCATTAGTTATACCTCCTTTTCTCCAGGGACTGCACGGACAGGAACAGGAAAAATACGATGACCGTCAAATAGAACACGATGGCAGTCATATCAAACACACCGTTTACGATTGTATAGAAGCGGTCAAACAGCGAAAGCTTTTTCATGAGATCCGGAAGCAGCCCCTCCAATTGATCGGAATCAAGCATATAGGCCGCAAAGCTGGCCACAGCGATCACCATGCCGGTGATGTATCCCAGGTTTTCGTTCTTCGTCAGGTACTTCATGAGCATGCCGATTAAAAGCGCGATCACCCACAAAGCGGCCAGGGAGCCAATGGCAGTGGAAGAGGTGTACTCAGCCAGACTGATGCTGTAATAGTTAAAGAGAATGACCGCAATGCCGATGCCTGCCGCAAAGCCCTGATTGTCCGTGAGGGAAGAAATAAACACGCCCAGGGCAATCAAGGCGGCTCCCAGGACAAAAAAGGCCAGGATGGAGCCATAAGCTGTCAGCAGATAAACATCCCCGTACCGGGCAAAAATCAGCGGATAAATAGCAACAATGCACAGGGGGATCAGATATACGACCAACAGTGCCAGATACTTTCCTAAAATGACCTGCGTCGTGGTGATGGGCAGGGAATACAATAGCTGGTCCGTTTTCTGTCTCCGTTCCTCCGCGATAACACGCATGGTCAGAATCGGAACAATGACAACGAACACAAGGCAGCCAAAGCTCAGCACAAATTCAAAGTTTGAAACGGCTGCCTGCAGGTTATAGAGCATGGCGCCGATGCCGATAAACATCAAAAGAAAGGCGCCGAATACATAGGCAGACAGGGAATGGAAATAATTCTTCAGTTCATGCTTTAATATGGCGGTCATGCTTCCTCCACCTCCTTTTCTGTGGTTTGCTCATCCGGCTGGGGGCCTTCGTTTCCGGCAAGCTCAATAAACAGCTCCTCCAGGTTTGCCTTCCTGGCGGAAAGCTCGATCAGGGCCTTTCCGGCGCCGGCAAAGGCGAAAAACAGCTCCCTGGAGAGCGCCTGGGTATCTCCGGAAGAAAAGGTCAGGCAGGCAGTGGACAGGCCGCCTTCTTTTTCCTCCAGGGAAATATCGGTAATATTTGGAATCCCTTTAAGAATGTCGGATACCTCGTCCGCTCCGGCTTCGGCGGTGAAGGTGATTTCATTGGAGCCTGTCATCCGTTTCTCCAGATTTTCCGGCTTATCAAAGGCAATGAGTTTTCCGTGCGCAATCATCAAAATCTGGTCACAAATTGCCTGCACCTCCGAAAGAATATGAGAACTGAAAATAACCGTATGCTCCTGTCCCAGCTGACGAATCAGGCTGCGGATTTCGATGATCTGCAGCGGATCCAGCCCTACCGTGGGCTCATCCAGGATAATGACCATGGGATTTCCTAAAAGCGCCTGAGCAATTCCCACACGCTGCTTGTAGCCCTTTGACAGGGTGGAAATCCGTTTGTGCTTTACCTGCTCCAGCCCAGTCCGGCTGATGGCCTGCGCAAGCTGGCATTTCAATTCCTCCCCGCGAAGCCCTTTGGCCTCGCCGACAAAGCGCAGGTATTCTACCGGGGTTTCGTTCACGTACAAGGGCGGCTGCTCGGGAAGATACCCGATTAATTTCTTCGCCTGCTTTGCCTGGGAGAATATATCATAACCGCCGATTTTGACGCTGCCTTCCGTGGCCGACAGGCATCCGGTCATGATGTTCATGGTGGTGGATTTTCCGGCGCCATTGGGTCCAAGGAATCCGTAGACATGGCCCTCGCTGATTTCAAAGGAGAGATCGTCCAGAGCCAGAAAATCACCATAACGCTTGGTTAAGTGCTCCACTGTAATCATGTTAAACCTCCTCATATCTTCATTCCTGGATTTCCGTTATGGAATCACATTGAATTGCAGTATAAGGCCGAATCCTAAAAATACGCTGAAAGAAATTTTGAAAATTCTGTGAACAAGGCAGTGCGATGAGACGTGTTTACCGGCGCGTTTTACAGCATTGTGATGAAAAAAAGCAGGAGCAGGTATCCGAAAAAGGATCCCTCGCTCCTGCCTAAAAGCCGTGGCTTATGAAACCGGAAGCAAGATATAAAAATAATTGTAGCCGTTTTTGCTTTCCGCCCAGATTTTACCGTTGTGTTGAGTGACAATGCTCTCAGCGATGGAAAGCCCAAGCCCGAAGCTGCCGTCCCGGCTGCGGGCGGCATCCAGCCGGTAAAACCGTTTGAACAGATTTTTTAATTCCTCCGGGGGAATGGACTCCCCCTCGTTTGCCACAGCCAGAAGACAATGGAAATGGCCGCTCTTTTGCAGGGTGACAATGATCCGGCCCTTTGGGGATGCGTATTTTATGGCATTGTCCAGAAGAATTTCCGGCAGCTGGGCAAGCTGCTCGCTGTCTCCGGGCACCGTGATGCTTTCATCAATATCGGAGGATAAGGGATGTTCAGATTCGTACAGAAGCGCCTCAAAAGCCATCAGCACGTTGGATACTGATGCGCCAAAGGGGACGGCCAAGCGGCTTACCGGATCCGTCCGGCTGTCCGCGCGCGCAAGCGCCAGCATCTGCTCGATCAGGACCTTCATATGGCCGGATACGGTTCGGATATTCTGGATAAATTGAAGCTTCTCGCTTTCGGAATATTCTTCATTTCCGGCAAGCTCCGCATTGGTCAGGATCACGGTCAGAGGAGTTTTCAGCTCATGGGAGGCATCCGCAACAAACTGCCGCTGCTGCTGCCACGCCTGCTCCACAGGGCGGACGGCCCATTTGGAAAGCAGGATGCTTATTTCCAGAAAGGCAAAAAAGCTTAAAATGCCGATGGCGATACAGGTTCGCGTCATGTGATTCAAAGTGGAAATTTCACTGGAAATATCTGCAAATACCAGGCAGTGGTTGCCGGGAAGCTCCTGCCGGTAATACCGGAGATTGTACTGGGAGATCACGCCGTATTCT
>CAZICB010000115.1:0-4429 GCA_964537765.1 uncultured Lachnospiraceae bacterium | reverse complement strand
ACCGATTTTCATCCACAGCCACAATTCCCGATTTTCAGCCAAATTTCACTTATACACCAAGTTATCCACATTATCCACAACCAATCATCCCCTTTTCCCCATTCGCGATCTCCGGCATCGACCAGCGAGATTTTTGTACATATCTCATAAACTTTCAAATTTCGACAAAAAATACATCGTAAAACCTTGACAAAATGAACTTTGTTCCTATATAAATGCAATTTGCTCTTTGTTGATAAAATAACCATTTTTGAAAATTATACTCATAAATTGTCGCAACAATTCTGCATTTTTCGTTGAATTTTTCTAAATTCTGTGCTATAATGAGTCTATCCCAAAAAAAGGAGCTAATGAATATGCGTTATACGATTACAGGTAGAAATCTCGAAGTGACTTCAAGCCTCAGATCAGCTGTTGAAGACAAACTTGGCAAACTGGAACGTTATTTTAATCCGGAGACGGAAGCGTTCGTGACACTCAGCGTTCAGAAGGACAAGCAAAAAATTGAGGTGACCATTCCGATCAAGGGCAACATTATCCGCGCGGAGGAATCCAGCAGCGATATGTATGTTTCCATCGATCTGGTGGAAGAAATTATTGAACGCCAGATCAAGCGCTACAAAAAGAAATTAATCGACAAAAAACAGTCGGCCCAGTCCTTCTCCGATTTGTTTATCAATGAAGAATACAACCTGGAAGACGATATTCAGATCGTAAAGACAAAAAAATTTGCCATCAAACCCATGGATCCGGAAGAAGCCTGCGTGCAGATGGAATTACTCGGACATAATTTCTATGTATTCCTGAATTCCGAGACCGAAGAGGTTAATGTCGTATATAAGAGAAAGGGAAACACCTACGGACTGATTGAGCCGGAATTTTAAATGCGATAAACGATATGGCACTCCCCCGGGAAGAAAACCGGGGGAGTTTTTTGTCGCTCTTTAGATCATTTTTTTAATCCATGCCCCGCCTTTTGTCTCTGAAAGGCGCGCCATCACCCAGGCAAACACAACCATCGGCAGGATAATCAGCGCCGTCACAGTCTTACTGTTCAGGGGAATGGGAATCCAGGGGCGCAGCCAGGTGAGGAAATAGAAAAAGTAAAAATGAGAGAGATAAATCCATTCACTCATGGCCCGCAGCCGCGGATACAGCTTTCGCTCCGGAAGCTTTAGCTGAGATGCTGCCAGAAACAGGCAGCAGGCGGCAGGCGCCGCCAGAAAAGTAAAGTTCGTATTGTAGCAATGGGTCACCTCCCAATACATCCCTGCAAGGGAAGCCAAAAAGCCCAAAAACGCAGCCCAGACCGGGGGACGCCAGCGGATCCTGGCAAAAGCCAATCCCGCTGCCACATAAAAATAGCCATAAAAAACGCCATTGCGCATGGTCACAAAAATCCGGCGGTACAGATACAATCCCTGCTGTATCCCCATGGGAAGGCGCTGGTTAAAATACCAATTGTCTCCGATAACGCCGGCCGTCAGCAAGACTGCCCCTGCCAGCAAAATCAACCACAGCTTCATGCCTCTGGTATAGGAAAACCACACCAAAAAGCCTGCCACCGCCAGCGCCGGAAGATACCACAGCTGGGGAATCGTACTGTCAAACAGAAACCGGTGTATATATTCCCGGATTCCCTCGGCAACCCCTTGCTCCCCGTGATACCAGTTATAGAAATCCGTGCCCCAGTAAAGGACCGACCATAACAGGTACAGACGGATGCTGCGCCAGCAAAAGCGCCGGATCACCTGGGGATTCCGGTCACGTCCCTCCACCTTCTGAAACAGCAAAAACCCGGAAATGATGAAAAATACCGGGACTGCCAAATTGGACAGCCAGTTTCCGATCAAGGTCCTCCACCGGCTGCTTTCCACAAAAAAGATCTGAATCACATGACGCTGGGCAACCAGAAGGGACAGAATAAATTTCACTACATCCAGCCCCGGGTATTGTTTCCTTTTTTCCATACGGCTTTCCTCCTAATCCAGGAAGGTGACCGCCTTGTAAGGAGTACGGTAATCATAAGGCGAGATGGTGATTCCGGTGGTGGGAGTGCTGGCATGAATGACCTTGCCGTCTCCTATGTACATTGCCACATGGTTAATATAATCTCCGCTGGCATAAATCAACAGGTCGGCCGGCTGTATGGAAGAAACCGCAATCTCCCGGCCGTTTGCCGCCTGGTCCCGGGAGGTTCTTCCGGTCGTGATGCCAAAATGGGCATACACACCCTGAGTAAAGCCGGAGCAGTCGGTTCCATCGGTAAGGCTGGTGCCGCCATACACATATGGATTGCCCAAAAACTGCTTCGCGTAAGCCACAATCGCCGTCCGGGTAGCGGAAACCAATGCCGCGGAACCGGACGCCGGGCCTGCCTGCGCGGAAGATGACTGGCTGCTGGACTGGGGATTGGCAGCTACAATCGTGGTACTGCTTTCCTTTCCTGTGCCATTGCTCTGGGACGCGTCGCCGGCGCCGCCGCTCTGACCTGCACCCTCCGCCGGCGTGACCGCGGGAAGCTGCGGTGCTGTCGTATTGTGGGAAGTGTCGTTTCCCAGCGGATTTGCCGCGATAATCAATTCGCCAAGGGTCGGCGCTCCTCCGGTGCCGGTTCCCGCCTCAGCCCCGTTTCCGGCGGCAGCATTGTTCGCTTCCACTATAATCACCTGCTGCAAAGCCTCCATGGCATCCTGAGCCTCCTGGCGCCGCTGCTCTTCCTCCGCCAGCTTCTGGCGTTCCTCCTCCAGGGAAACCGCCTGGTCAAACTCCACTTCCGTCTGACAATATTCCCTGGCAATATAACCGATCAGGTCCGCATCGACCTCCACCTTAAAGAAGTCTCCTTCCACTCCCTGCACCACGTAGCGGGCGCCATTGGAAAGGTGGGTGAGGATGTCGCTGTTTAAATCCGGCTGTTCCCGCAGGCGCAGGCCCTCGGCATTGACCGTGACAAACTCCCGCCCGATGGACTGAGCCAGCTTTTCCGCCTCTTCTCCGGTAATAAAATACTGTGCTTTGATATATCCGGTGACCGTGCCCGACTGAATCCGGTACCAGTCTCCGCCCTCGCCCTGCACGGTTTCCAGAATCGTCGCCGCGCAGTTATTGTAAATTTTCCCAACGATGGTACTGTCGGTATTTGCCTCTTCGCGGATATTCACATAATCGGTAACCTGAGAAACCGCAATATTTGAATAATCGCCGGTCGCCCGCACCGGAACCGCCATATGGGGAGATACCCCCACTTCCACATCCGCATAGGCAGTCACGCTGCCCGCGAAGGATACACACAGACAGCCTACTGCCAGTATCTTCCAAATCGGCTTCATTGGTCAATGTCCCCCTTAGTATCTTGCCAAATATCGTTCCGCACTGGTGACCGCATTGGCGCCGTCCGACACCGCCGTCACAATCTGGCGCAATTGCTTCGTCCGCACATCGCCGGCGGCAAAAATGCCCTCCACGCTGGTAATGCCCGTCTCATCTGCTGTAAGATATCCCTGTTCCGTTTCCAGCAGATCCGCAAAGCACTGGCTGTTTGGCGTAATGCCCACCGCAATAAATACGCCATCCACCGGCAGCTCGCTTCCATTTCCGGTCTTCCGGTTGTGAAGTCTCAGAGATCGCACCTTGCCATCTCCACAGATCTCCTCCACCACTGTATCCCAGATCACAGTCACATTTTCCAGGGCAAACAGCTTTTCCTGAAGGCCGGCCGCGCCCCGCAGCTCATCCCGGCGATGAATCACATAGACATGCTCGCACATCCGCGCCAAAAAAATAGCGTCCTCCAATGCCACATCCCCGCCGCCTATCACGGCAGTCACCTTTTTCCGGAAAAATGCTCCATCGCAGGTAGCGCAATAGCTGACGCCCATCCCCGCAAAGGTCTCCTCACCGGGAACCCCAAGCTTCCGATGGGTCGCGCCGGTGGCAATAATCAAAGCCTTCGCCAGATAATCCTGCTTGCCGCCGACGATCCGTTTCAGCACGGGAGACGGCCGGGTCCCCAGCTCTGCCGCCTGCAGGACCTCCTCCTGGCCGGAAACCAGCTGAATCTGGCGGACCTCATCCTCCGCAAAAACGGCTCCGATGCCGTCCGCATGCTGCCGCAGCCGCATCCCCAGATCAAAGCCATTGATACCGGGAAGTCCCGGATAATTGTCCACCTCATAGGTGGTCAGCACCTGACCGCCGCTCATCATCTCTTTCTCCAGCACCAAGGTATTGAGCTTTGCCCGTTGGGCGTAAATCGCCGCTGCCAGCCCCGCCGGGCCGGAACCAATAATCACCAAATCATATACTCCTGTCATGCAGATGCTCCACTTCTATTATTTATTCTATGATTCTGTTATTCTTTTCTGTTTATTCCGATCGATCCTCACGCTTCACCCTCGGTATAATCCGCTAAGTGTTCATAGTAAAC
>CAZICB010000114.1:0-4508 GCA_964537765.1 uncultured Lachnospiraceae bacterium | reverse complement strand
GCGAACATTTCTTCCTCATTGGTCAGAGAGTCCGCTGCGCTTAAATAGTAAGGCATCACGTCGATGTTCGCGATTGCCTCCTGCGCGGCCGGATCGGCAAGAATCTGCTGAACCACGTTCTCATACCATACAATCACTTCGTCCGGAGTCTCAGCCGGGAAGTAGAAGGAGTAGTCAAGATCCGGATATACCATATCGATGCCCTGCTCTTTCAGGGTCGGGATATCCGCAATCAGGTCGTATCTCTCCTCGGTGGGAGCGCCCAGGCATACAAACTGTCCCGCAGAGAGATAATCCTTGCAGTTCAGATATGCACCCGGCATCAGGTCTACCTGACCGGACAGCATAGCGGTAATCTTATCAGAGTTGGAACCTACATCCACCAGATCCAGATCGATGTCCGCCAGTTTCTCGAACAGCAGCAGCTCATAGTAAGTATATGCGCCCACCTCGGTGCAAGCCTTCAGCTGACCGGGAGCTGCTTTCGCGGCAGCGATGAACTCATCTAAGTTTTTGTACTTGTCCGGATTTGCGTAAAGCTGCTGTGCCGGGTTCTTCGCGAAGGTCGGACCAAGCTTAAAAGCGGTGTAGTTAAAATCCGTGATGCCCGCGATGTTGGCGACGTTTACCAGGGTATGTCCATACAGGAAGGTATGTCCGTCAGGAGCGGCGGAAAGCACCTGGTTCGATGCCACGGAACCGGACGCGCCATTGGCGTTCACAACGATGAAATCCACGCCGGTCAGTTCCTTTGCGTACTGGGCAAATACACGGGCGGTCAGATCCGTATCTCCGCCTGCGCCTGCGGGAACCACGATCGATACGGTAGAGGACGGAGCCCAATCCGTAGCGGCTGCTTCCGGAGCGGCTGCAGCTTCGCTGCCCGCTGCTGCCGCCTGTGTCTCAGCCGGAGCCGCGGCGGCAGTGGTTGATGCCGTGCTTCCGGAACCGGAGCATCCTGCCAGCCCCATAACCATCACGCCTGCCAAAACAGTTGCCAAAATTCTTTTTTTCATAGCTATTCTCCTTTTCTTTTCCGGGCACATGTTGATGCCCTTTCTCCCTATATATAACCCCTCCCCACAGGAAGGGGCATATATCAAACAATCAGCCGGCTTTCTTTTTTTCGAGATAGGCCTTATATTCCTTGAACACAGACCATACCAGCACTCCGATCGCGATGAAGAAAAACACATCGAAAATCGGTCTCGCGAAGAAAGCGGTAAAAGACTTATAAGACATGATCCCGCGCCGCAGATAGGTCTCCAGCATGCTGCCGATCAAAAAGCACAGCACAAAGGGCGTCGTCGGCAGGCTGAACTTGTGGTAAATATAACCGATAATACCAAATACCAGGATGGACTGCACGTCAAACATCCGGTTGTTGGTCGCGTAAGCGCCCACGCAGCACAACACCAGAATCAGCGGAAGCAAAATATGCTTCGGAACCTTAAGCACCTGCACGAAGCCTTTGATACAGGTCCACTCCACCACCAGCATGATCAGGGTACATGCGATACATGCCGCGAAGATGCCATACACCACGTCCGCGTTTTTCACGAACAGCAGCGGTCCGGCGGACAGTCCATGGATCAGGAAGCCGCCCAGCATCATCGCCGTGACGCCATCACCCGGGATACCCAATACCAGCAGCGGGATCATCGCGCCGCCGATGGTCGCGTTATTCGCGGACTCCGTGGCTACGATGCCGTCCGGGCAGCCCTTGCCGAATTCCTCCGGGTGCTTGGACATATTCTTCGCGGTCACATAAGCCAGCATGCCGGAGGTGGAACCGCCGATGCCGGGCAGGATACCGATGCCGGTACCGATGATCGCGGAACGCAGGAAGTTCGGCAGATGATAGATAAACTCCTGCACGCTGAAGCCAAAGCCCTTCACCTTTTTGATCGGGATCGTTTCCAGCCTGCCATGTCCCATGCTTTCAGCGGTGCACAGGATATCGGAGATCGCGAAAATACCGATCAGGGTGGGAAGCGTGTCAAAGCCCGCCATCAGGCTGGTGCTTCCAAAGGTGAAACGCGGGGTCCCATCGATCGGAGCCATGCCGACCAGCGTGAACATCAGGCCGAACATACCGGCTAAAAGGCCGCGGATCATATTGCCGGAGGACAGGATCGCCACCATCGTCAGAGCGAAGAAACAGATACCGAAGTTCTCCGCCGGTGTAAACTTCAGCGCCACATCCGCCAAAAGCGGGGCGCAGAAGGTCAAAATAATGAAGGAGAAGATGGAACCCATGGCCGAGAACACAATGCCCAGACCCAGAGCCTTCATCGCCTCTCCGTTTTTCGCCATCGGATGGCCGTCAAAGGTCGTCGCGATGGAGGAAGCGGTACCCGGCATATTCAGAAGGATCGCGGAAATCAATCCGCCGGAAATACCTCCTATGTACACGGCAACCAGGGTATTCATACCCATGGACGCCGACATGCTGAAGGTCAGCGGAAGCATCAGCGCCACCGCCATGGACGCGGAAAGTCCCGGGATGGAACCAAAGACAATTCCAATCGCCACACCGGCAATCATCATCAAAATAGACGCCGGAGTTAAAATTCTTATAAACGCACTCCCCAAAAGTCCTAATGCTTGCATATGATTCTCCTCCCCTGATTAAAGATTGATCGTAAAAATGCCAGCAGGCAGCACGATCTTAAAGCCATAACGGAACAGCATGAACACAATCAAAGTAAAGATCACATCGATCACAAGCAGGCGGATGATATGCTTCACATCACGCTCCTCATTGGGCGACAGGACGATCATCTGCAGCAGCAGGAACACCAGCGTGGTGAGGATAAAGCCCACCGGCTGCATCAAAAACACATAAATCAAAACCAGGATAATACTGGAAATCACGCGCACATAATCGCAGTCCGGGATCTCCGTTCCCTCCAGCTCCGCCGCATGCATCTTGAAATTCTTGATGCTTATCACGGTCAGAAGCGCCGCGAGGATCAATGTGACGACGCCGATCACCATCGGCATGAAATCAGGCCCGATTTCCATGACCTTGGACTTCGGGAGCGCTCTTGCCATAGCGATCAGTCCGACAGACAAAATCATGAAAAAGATCCCTACGACAATATCTCCATACTTCTTAAAAAACATCCCCTCATCTCCTTTTTTTGTTCATTCTTCCCATACTTCAACGCACAAGAGCCGGCTTTTTCGAGTCAAACTTCCAATTCGGGATCAGGTACTGCATCGCCATCGCGTCATCCCGGTCGTGGGACGGCAGCTTATTGTAGAGGGCATTGGCCTCCATTACCTTATCCATGTCGATGGTCACGCCCATGCCCGCTTTCTTCGGAACCTGCAGATAGCCATTCACGATCTGCGGGGTGTCCTTTAACAGGTTCTGGCCATCCTGCCAGATCCAGTGGGTATCCAGGGCGGTGGGATTGCCCGGAGCCGCGGCCGCCACATGAGCGAAGGCAGTCAGGGTAATGTCAAAGTGGTTGTTGGAGTGGCTGCCCCAGGTCAGACCCCAGTCATTTAAGATCTGGGCCATGCGCACGCTTCCTCCGAAGCCCCAGAAATGCGGATCCGCCAGCACGATATCCACGGACTTCAGCGCCGCCGCGTGATAGAACTGACGCCAGTCAGTGGCGATCATATTGGTAGCCACCGGAAGCTTCACGGCATTTTTGAATTCCGCCATGATTTCACGGCTGGAAAAACCTGCCTCCGGCCCGCAGGGATCCTCGATATAGGTCAGCACGTTCTCCATCGGCTTGCAGATCTCGATGGCCTCCGACAGGCTCCATGCCCCGTTGGGGTCAATATTGATCCGCCCATTGGGGAACTGTTTTTTCAGCGCGCGGATCGCTTCCATCTCCTCCGCGCCGCGAAGCACGCCGCCCTTCAGTTTGAAGTTCTTAAAGCCGTACTTCTCATTCAGGACACAGGCCTGCTCTACGATCCGATCCGGAGTCAGCATGGTCTGGCGGCGCAGCTTGAACCACGGATCGCTGCTGTCGCTCTCATCCAGATAATGCAGCTCCTGAGCCTTTTCCTTGTCGCTGACATAAAACAGATAGCCCAAGGTTTCCACTTCATCCCTCTGCTTGCCATCGCCTAAAAGCTCGCACATGGGAAGATCCAGGTACTGTCCCAGAAGATCCAGAAGCGCGCACTCGATGGCCCACTCTGCCTTCACCACGAATTTCAGCTTGCTGATATCCAGGCTCTGGATCCCCTCGCCGTCATCCTCCTTGGCACGGGTGGATGCCTTATGGATGCTGTCCAGGATCGCGCGGTACTTGCCGGTCGGCTGTCCCACCACCAGCGGAATGCAGCTTTTCAGAGCATCGCAGGTATAGTCTCCCCCATGGATCTCGCCGATGCCGGTGTGCCCCGCGTTGTCCTTTAAGATTACCAGGTTTCTGGTAAAATAAGGCGCGTGAGCCCCGCTCAAGGTCATCAGCATGCTGTCATAGCCAGCCACCGGAATCACCTGCATCTCTGTTACGATAGGCGTACCTTTT
>CAZICB010000113.1:0-4550 GCA_964537765.1 uncultured Lachnospiraceae bacterium | reverse complement strand
AACCATGAAAATCAAGGAGATGATAACCAATGATCAAAAAAGAAATATCGGAATTAAAGCGGCTTTTTACCCCCGCCAGCTGTTCCATCAGCCGGATCTGCGGCTGCTACGTGGACGGCGAAAAGAACAAAAAGGCCCAGATGAAAGAAGCGTTCCTCTCCCTTCCGGAGGAGGAGATGTTCAAATACTTTGAGATTTTCCGCAAAGCCCTGTCCGGAGCTTTGGGCAAAAACCTGGTGAACCTGGAATTTCCCCTGGATACCGAGTCGGAGGGCGGCCCCCAGGAATTTCTGCTGCGGCTGCGAAACAGCCAGCTTGCGGACGATGAACTGCTGGACCGGTTTTTCGACCGCATCATCGAGACCTATGAGTACACCGGAAACTACCTGATCCTGCTGATCAACGATGCCTACGACATTCCCGGACGGACCTTAGACGGACTGGAGATGACAGATGCCTCCGATGAGGTTTACCGCTACATACTCTGCTGTATTTGCCCGGTGGAGCTGTCCAAGCCCGGCCTAAGCTACGATGAGCTGAACAATACCTTCGGCAACCGGATCCGCGACTGGGTGGTGGGCCTGCCGGACGTAGGTTTTTTGTTCCCAGCCTTCCATGACCGCTCCACCGACATCCACAGCGCCTTGTACTACTCCAAAAATGGCAACGACCTCCACGACAGCTTCATCGAGCAGATGCTGGGCTGTCCTTTGCCCCTTCCTGCCGGAACTCAAAAGGAATCCTTCCAGGCGATCATCGTGGAAACTCTGGGCGATGCCTGTGACTATGAGACGGTACGCACCATCCATGAGAATCTTTCTGAGATGATGGAGGAGCACAAGGACGCGCCGGAGCCTCTGGTTCTGGACAAATATCAGGTGAAATCCCTGCTTGCCCAAAGCGGTGTGGAGGACGAAAGGCTCCAGGATTTCGACCAGCATTTTGACGAGGCTGCCGGAGAAAAGGCGGAAATCTACGCCAGCAACATTATCAACAGCCGCGCCTTCGAGGTGAAAACCGCGGACGTGGTGATCAAGGTAAACCCGGACCGCACCGATTTAATCGAAACCCGGGAGATTGACGGACGCCAATGCCTGGTCATCGCCATCGACGGCGGCGTGGAGGTCAATGGCATCCTGATCAAATAAGCTGCTCCCGCACCTTTCTGCTGAAAAAATAATAGGGAATCTCCACCAGCAGCATGACGCTCCAGCCGATGGCGCAGGCAAAGGCGACGCCGTAAATGCCCACCCTTGGCACCAAAAGCCAGGTGGAGATCACCCGCAGGGAGGTCTGGATAAAGGTTCCCAAAAGAGTCATTTTCATCATACCCATTCCCCGGTAAAAGCCCTGGAAGCCATTGGTAAAGCCCGGATACAGGTAGAAAAACGCCATGGTTCCCAGATATTGTCCGCCCAGCACAATGATCTGCCGGGCATGCTCTCCCACAACAAACAAGCTCATAATCGATGTCCGCAGAAGAAGCACCACACTGCAAATGCAGATCCAGTAGAGAAATTCCAGCATCAACCCTCTGCGGAAGCCCTCCCGCAGCCGCTCCGGCTTTTTGGCGCCCCGGTTCTGGGCCACAAAGGTGGTGATTCCATGGGAAATGCTTTGCTCCGGCATGCAGGCGAAATCGTCCACCCGGTTGACCGCGTTAAAGGCGGCGATGGCATCCACGCCCAGAGTATTGACCGAACCCTGGATCAAAAGCTTTCCCACCGGCTGACAGGACTGCTGCAGCGCCGTCACAGAGCCATACTGCAAGGTCGTCCGCAAAAGCCCTCCGTCAATGCAGAAATCTCCCCGGCGCAGCTGCAGATAGGGAATCCTCCGGTACACATACCAGATGGAAAGCCCAGCCGACACGGCCTCCGCAATCACCGTGGTCACCGCCGAACAGACAATCCCAAATCCCAGACATCCAATAAAAATCAAATCCAGCACCCCATTGAGCACCGAGGAAAACATCAAAAATTTCAGCGGCGTTCTGGAATCTCCCACGCTTTTCAGCGCCGAGGACAATGCATTATAAAAATAGGTAAAGGGAGCGCCCAGAAAGATGATCCTCAGATAGATGGTGGTCATTTCCATCAGCTCCTCCGGCACATGCAAAAGCTTAAGCAGCCCCGGCGTAAAAAAGATTCCCAGGGCAATCACCGCCAGGGAAAAATAAAGCCCAAACAGCGCCGCCGTGGACATTTCCCGCTTTAGCTTTTCATATTCCTTTGCGCCGAAGAATTCGCTCATCAGCACGCCCGCGCCCATGCAGATCCCGGAGATCCCCAGGATTACAATGTTCATTACCGGGCTTGCCATCCCCTCCGCCGCCAGCGCTTCCTTGCCGATGAACCGCCCGGCGATAATGGAATCCACCGCATTGTAGGTCAGCTGGAACACGTTCCCCAGCACCAGCGGCACCGAATAGCGGATCAAATGCCGGGTAATATTGCCTTCCGTCATATTTACTGCTGCCATTTGAATTCCTGCTCCTTTGCATTATGTGTGAAAAGCCCCCAGACCAAATGGTCCGGGGGCTTAATGGTTTTAATGGTTTTTATTCCATGGTGTACGGCATCAGGGCAAGATGACGCGCTCTCTTCACAGCAACCGTCAAAGCTCTCTGATGTTTTGCGCAGTTTCCGGTAATTCTTCTGGGAAGAATTTTACCTCTCTCGGATACGTATCTCTTCAGCTTGTTGGTGTCCTTGTAGTCGATCACACCATTCTTTTCGCCGCAGAATACACAAACTTTTTTCCTTCTGCGCATGCCGCCTCTTCTCACTTTGGCGCCGTCCGCTTTATCAGTTTTATTGAATGCCATTGGTACTGCCTCCTTCTTCGATTAATCCCTGTCTCCCAATCCTAAGCAAGCGCTTAGTTGAAAGGCAATCCTTCGTCTTCCACACCATCCGGGATATTCATGAAGCCATCACCGATCGCACTGGATGGAGCCGGTCTGGATGTCGGCTGATAACCGCCATAATTGTTATTATAGCCGCCTGCGGCATTGCTCTCACTGCTCTTGTTGTCGCAGAACTCCACGTCGTCCACGATCACATCGGTAGTATAAACCCGCTGTCCCTCTCTATTGGTGTAACTGCCGGTCTGAATCCGCCCCTGCAGCAGAATTCTCCTTCCCTGAGTAAAATACTTCTGCACAAACTCTGCGGTTCTTCCGAAGGCGGTACAGCCGATGAAATCAGCAGTCTGCTGCTCTCCGCCATTGTCCTGGCCTTTGCGGCCTCTGCGATCCACTGCGACCGTAAATCTGGCGATCGCCATGGAATTCTCACCCTGCGAGTATCTTACTTCCGGGTCTCTGGTCAATCTGCCCATGAGGATAACTCTATTCATACCATCACTCTTTCTTTTTAAGCTCTATTGCTGCCTCGTCCTGTTTTACGCAAAGGAATCTGATGACCGGCTCCATGATACGAACGTGGGCTTCCACTTCGTTAGAGCAGTCAGAATTCTCAGACTCGAACTGGATGAAATAGTAGAAAGCTTCTTTCATCTTCTGGATCTCGTAAGCAAGTCTCTTTTTGCCCCAATCATCCACGTTGGTTACAGTGCCACCGAAGCGGGTAATATAACCCTGTACCTTCTCCAGTGCTGCAGCTCTCTCCTCATCTTCGAGTTTTGCGCTCAGAACAACTGCTAATTCGTATTTGTTCATTGCTTTACCTCCTTGTGGTCTCTGGCCCTTGACTTCAGTTTCAAGAGCAAGGAATTATTGTGTCACAATTAAACACTATACCAGATTTTATTCTGGATTGCAAGCAGTTTTTTCCATGGTTTCAAGTTGTTTTGTCTGCGGCGGCAGCGCCCAACGCCGGAACCCTTGAAAAATCAATAAAAAAAGCCCCAACCCCACACCTACCATGCAGAACTGGAACTTTCAAGTGCGCCCTCAGGGACTCGAACCCTGGACAAATAGATTAAGAGTCTACTGCTCTACCAACTGAGCTAAGGGCGCTTAGCGTTTGTGCCTCATTTGTTTTGGCATCTTCGCGACACAAACGTCATTATAGTTGATGACCAAAAAAATGTCAACACTTTTTTTCAAGTTTTTTCGAAAAATTTTTCAGCAATTTTTCAGACGTTTTATGCCTCCTCCAGCATTTTGCGGACGATTTCCTTTTTCTGGACGCCCACTGCCTTGTTGACGATCTGGCCGTCCTTGAAGATCAGCAGGGTGGGAATGGACATCACCTGGTAGCGCATGGCGATCTCCTCGTTTTCGTCCACGTTCAGCTTGCCCACAATGGCCGTGTTTCCCATCTCCTCCGCCAGCTGCTCAATGGCAGGGGCCATCATCTTGCAAGGGCCACACCAGTCGGCGTAGAAATCCACCAGCACCGGTTTGTCAGCGCCCAGCACCTCTTTGTCGAAATTTTCCGTAGTAAATTTTCTCTCCATATCGATTCTCCTCGTATAATATAATATGTTTTAGGCGTTTGCGAAACGCCGCAGCCCGCATAAAATCAGACTTTTTTCTTTGCTAAAATAGAACAACTCCTCACAGGTTTGTGGTAAAATTGAGT
>CAZICB010000112.1:0-4688 GCA_964537765.1 uncultured Lachnospiraceae bacterium | reverse complement strand
ATGAATCAAATCCATTTCAGAAAGGCTGCCGGGACAGCACCCTCTCCTGCTGCTCCCGGGCCAGGGCAAGGCCCTTCTTTGCAAAGCCCGGTGCGAAATCCCGGCGGATTTTCCATGCATACCGGTTTTCCGGGTCGATAAACTTGGCCTCCTCAAAATCCAGGATTTGGCTCACTTCCTCCGGAAAGTCCTCATAGAAATCCCGCATGAAGCCGATCACATTCAGGGCCGCATGGGCCACCGAATAGATCTCGCCGTTTGGCACCACGATTTTCACCGTTTTCAGATCATAGTGGGCGGCATTTTTAAAATTCTGCACCGCCTGCACCTGATCCTTGTAGCTGAAGGGCTGCCTCGGGGTCGAAGCCAGCCAGACCATCAAAAGCTGGGCGAATTGCACGTCCCGCTCCTCCACGCCGTAGGCGGAAAGCGGATTTAAGTCATACATTCTCAGTTCTATGTGATTGACCCCCTTCTCCTGCAGGGTGTCCAGATTGTTCACGCCCGTCGGCTTTAAGCGGATCGGATAATAAAGCTCTGTCGGCGCCCGCAAAAGCCCGTTTTTCACATACTGACGGATACTGTCCACATAGGCGCGGATGCTGCTGTAATCAAAGAGGGGCGCAAATCCGTTCCAGTAGCCCAGCTCACTGCAGCGCACCGACGCCAGACCCATGAACACATCCCCGTCAAAATGCCCCTTCTCCACGTAGGAGCTGTCCATCAGGGGACTTGCCGCCGTCACGGCTGTCAGGATCCAGCCGTAGGCTGCCATCCGTTCCGCCAGAGCCAGGTACAGCTTGTTTTTATACTCCATGTAATCCGTTTCCCCGCTCAGCGCGAAATCCGCCTGCAGCAGTTCATCGGCGAAGGAGTAATTCACATGGATGCCGGAAAATGCCATCTTATACCGGCCGTAACGGTCGGATAAATATTCCCGGTAAGCGGTTTTTCCTGCCTGATCTCCGCCAAATACCGCGATCGGCACATCCTGCTCGCTGCGGATGTAGGGCGGATTGGAGAAGGGCCAGAGATACTCCCGCTCCGGCAGCTTCGCAAGCGCCTGCTGGATTCTGCGGTACTGCTCTCCCATGGCCTCCACGGCCTCATGGGCAGAAGGATATACCCGCGTATTGATCTCTGTCTGGTTTTCGCAAAAATCTCTCACTATGAAATTGTCCTCAGCGAAAGGATGGCGCGTATGGGCAAAATATCCGTTTTCGTCAATCCGCAGACTTTCCTTTTCCAGACCGAAATTTCCCTTTAACAACAAGCTTCGTATCTCCGGATTTTCTATATGCAGCATCCCTTTTCCCCCCTTACCAGCGCAGGCTGCTTCCGTCAGTCCGCTTTAAAATAAAATCTGCCTGTTCTCTCAGCTCCTGCTCCGAAAATGCGCGAAGCACAAATACATAACTGCCCATGCCGCCGGAAATCGCCTTCGGCGGCGCCTTTTCAATCAGCAGACGGTCCCCATACCGTTCCCGGACCTCCTCCGGGGAATGGGCGTAGGCCGCCTGGCCGCTGCGGCCGAAATGCGTGGTGTAGGACCGGAAATGATAGTCCGGGAAGGAGCGGTTTTCCTGGAACACCAGGCTTTCCGCCCAGATCTGGTAGACATCCACCGCATAAGAAAAGTTCATCTTATCTGGAATATAGCCGCCGGGGGCACGCATATTCACCTCCAGGCCGATGATCTCTCCTTTGCGACCCAGCCCCTCCTTATCCTCATCCAGCCGGAAAAATTCAAAATGGAAAAAGCGGTTCACCGGATGGAAGGCCTGAACCACGCGGGTTCCGATTTCCAAAAGATCCGTCTCCTGCACGTTCTGGGTATAGCTGACATTTTCCCCGCTTCCATGAAGCATGTCAAGAGGCGTCACGGCCATCACCTGCCCGGCACAAAACAGAATTTCCGCATTTCGCCCTGTGATTCCGTCAAAGGTTTCCACATGACCCGGGACAAATTCCTCCATGATGTAGGTTTGCTCCGGCTTGGTCCGATAAAAATCCTCCAGCTGTTCATCATTGCCGATCTTATAAGTATTTGCCGCTCCCACGCCGCTGTCCGGCTTGGCAATCACCGGGTATCCGGTCTGTTTTACAAAGGCGCGGCCCTCCTCCAGCCCGGATACCAGATGGTAGCGGGCGGTCTTGACCCCTGCCCGCTTGTAGCCCTCCTTCATCCGGGATTTCCGCTTCACGGCCTGCAGGGTATCCGGCCGGAAGCCGGTGGAGACGGAAAAATCCTCCCGCAGCCTTGCCTCCAGCTCCAGCCAATATTCATTCTGACTTTCAATATAATCGATCCTGCCGTATTTAAAAATGAAAAATGCCGTCGCCCGGTAGACCTCCTCATAGTCCTCCAGGCTATGTACATAATAGTATTCCGTCAGGGAATCCCGGCAATGCTGCTCCAGGCTGTCATAGGAGGCATCCCCGATGCCAAGGACCTGGACCCCCAGATTCTTTAAACGGCTGCAAAACTGATAAAAATGAGATGGAAAATGCGGGGAAATAAAAATCACATTCATATTGGCAATTCCTCCTAAAACCAATGAAAATTCATCCAGACCGGCACCTGTTTTTCCCAGCTTGCCTCATTATGCTGTCCGCCCTCCTGGGCATAATGGTAGGTCTTCATGCCATGCTTTTGCATCAGGCCTTCCAGAAGCAAAATGTTCTGTGCCGTAAACCAATTGGTATCATTATCATATTCCGCCGTCCCCCAGCTTAAGAAAACCCGGGTATCCGCAAGAAAGCTTCCCTGCTCCAGCTCCTTCCGGAAAAAGTTCATGGAGGGAAGAAGAGACGGGGAAATGACAGCTGCCTTGGAAAAGTACGCATTGTAGCGGAGCACTCCGTACAGCGCCAGCACGCCTCCCATACTGTAGCCGGCGATGGCCGTGGCCTCCCGGGAAGGCCAGGTGCGCAGATTCCGGTCGATGTGAGGCTTTAAATCCTCTGTCATCCACCGCAGGGTTTCATCTCCGCGCGGAAGGATCTGTCCGTAAATACGGCTGAAAATCGGATAAGGACAATATTCCTGCACTCGCTGCCAGTCATCCGACGAGCATTCGATCCCGACCACGATCAGATTTTTATGCCAGTGATCCAAAAATTCTTTCAGCCCCAGACTTTTGCCAAAGGTGGCATCCTGGTCATAATATAGATTATGGCCGTCAAACATGTAAAGCACCGGATAGCGTTCCTGCGACCGCTCATAATTATCCGGCAGGTAAATATGAAGCCTTCGGTCTTCCCCAGCCGGGGAAAAATAATAATTCTGTTTGATTACCATACATACAATCCTCCCTGAAATACCGGATTTTTATCCTCCGGCATGCTCCTTCGCCTCCCGGAATGCCCGATTCAGCTCCTCCAGAAGGTCCTTTCCGTCCTCAATCCCAACAGACAGTCTGAGGGTCGCCTCCGTGATGCCGTTCTTCTCCCGGATTTCCTTGGGAACGTCCGCATGGGTCTGAGTTTCCGGATATGTGATCAAGGTTTCCACCCCGCCCAGACTCTCCGCATACCGAATCATCCGCACATGCTCCAGGATCCCCAAGGCAAGCTCCTTGTTCTTTACCTGGAAGGTCAGCATCGCCCCGAATCCTCTCGCCTGCTTTTTCATGATTTCATGGCCCGGATGCTCCGGCAGTCCCGGATAAATCACCTGCTCCACGATCGGCTGCTCCTTCAGCCACTCTGCGATCAGGATCGCATTTTGCTGCGCCCGCTCCATGCGGATTCCCAGAGTCTTGATTCCCCGCAAAATCAGCCAGCTGTCAAAGGGAGCCAGACATGCCCCGGTGGTCTTTAACAGGAAACGGAGCTGCTCGCTAAGCTCCGGACGGTTGGTCACCAAAAAGCCGGCCAGGGTGTCATTATGTCCGCCCAGATATTTGGAACCGCTGTGGACCACCACATCCGCCCCCAGCTCCAGGGGATTCTGGAAATAAGGGGAAAGAAAGGTATTATCCACAATCAGCAGCAGGTTGTGCCGCTTGGCGATCCGGGAAACGGCCCGCAAATCCGCCACATTCATCATGGGATTGGTGGGGGTCTCCAGATAGATGGCCCTGGTCCTGGAATGGATATGGCTTTCCACATCCTCCCGGCTAAAGTTTACGCTGGTAAAGGTAAGTCCATTTTTCTCCGATATATTCTGAAACAGACGGATGCTTCCCCCATAAAGGTCCGCCTCCACAATCAAATGATCCCCCGGATGGAAAATTTCCATCAGAAGGGCAATCGCTGCCATCCCTGACGAAAAAGCCAGGGCGTCCATCCCGTTTTCCAAGGACGCCACCGTTTTTTCCAGCTGCTCCCGGGTGGGATTTTGCAGCCGGCTGTAATCATAACCCGTGCTTTGCCCGGCTCCCGGGTGTGCAAAGGTCACCGTCTGAAAGATGGGATAGCTGACCGCGCCGTAATGCTTACAACAGCCTTCCTCCTCTTCCAGGTGCAGACATTTCGTGCCGATCCCTCTTGCCATATTGATTCCTCCTGCTCACCTAATTTATGCCTTGTCCCAAATGGATACATTAAAAAGATAGCATATTCCATCCTGACCGTCTAATTTTTATAACAAATAGCTGGTTATAATTTTTATCTATATTAGACCACCGGATTTCCCCGATGTCCGGCAAAAAGTAGCTGTTACTATGAAACTTAGCTCGGCCGTT
>CAZICB010000111.1:0-5109 GCA_964537765.1 uncultured Lachnospiraceae bacterium | reverse complement strand
GGGGCTTTCATGTATGGTGATGTCTGCGTCAGCAGACATGTCCGTTTACTATGAACTTAGCCGGAACCAAATGAGCCCCTCAGTCTGCCTGTGGCAGCCCTTCCAGATATTGCCGCAGCTCCTCATCGATATCCGCCAAAAGCGACACTTTCCCTGGTTTTTTTAAGCTTGCCTGCAGTTCCCGGATCAGGGCGTCTGTGCGCTCCAGGTCCTCTTTTAAATCGGACGCGGACATCAAAAAGCAGCCCTGCCCGCGGATAATCAGCTGCTCCAGGCCGTCGGAGGTCGCCACCGTCACCCGGTATTTTCTGCCCATCTGGTGGGCAAATTTCTCAATATACTGGTCGGCGGTCTCCGCCTCCCTGGTATAAACCACGTGAATATTGTGGTAGTCCTGGGCGCTTCCCTGGCCTCCGGCGACCTTATAGGCGTCAAAGACCACGATCAGGAAGCATTTATGGTATGCCTGATAATTGCACAAAAGGTCCATCAGCTTCTGCCTGGCTCCATCGATGGTCGTCATCGCCAGTTTGCGAAGCTCCTCCCAGGCATAGATGATATTATATCCATCCACCAGAAGATACTGCTCCTGATCCGGCCTTGCAGGCTTTAAATAGCCCGGAAGGCCCATGCTCCGGATACCGCCTGAAACCGCCTGCGTCCCGCCGGACGGTCTGCCGTCTGCTGTATCGCCTTTGGCCGTGCCGAAGGATCGGCGGCCTTCTGACGCGCCGCCTGCCTCCGAGCCGTACTCCACCCGCCGCCTTCCGTTCCCGGCGCCGCGGTCCTTTTTCCGCTCCCCATAGGTGCGGGTAAAAATCGCTTTCAGTTCCTCCTCATCCGCCCCGTAAGCCGCCATGGCCGCCGCCGTGTCCCTCTTTCGCGCGGCAGCCGCCTCCAATCTTTGCATCAGCGCCTCGCCGTCCTCCTTTTTCTCCGGCGCCAGAGGGCTTTCCACCTGCATGTATTGCTTCACCTCATACCAGGGCACCACAAACCCGGCGCCGTGGGCGCAGAATACCGAGCCCGTGGGATTGCGCAGATCCAGCTCCGGATCATACTGGGAGGCCGCCGCCACTTCCTCCTCATTGTGGCAAAGATCATAGCCCTCCAGCACGCAGGACAGCTTTCCCCGCCCCTTGGTGTAGGCAATCACCTCCAGCTGGTAATCCCGCATGGTGGACACCGGCGCTCTGCCGGTCAAAACCGCCTGATCCCCTTCCACCAGGGGCGCATCAAATTTCCCCTGCATCCGTTCCAAATCCGCCATGGCACGGCCCACCATCTGGGACGGCAGCTCCAGCCGGAAAGCATAGTACGGCTCCAAAATCCGGCATCCCGCCTCCATCAGCCCCTGACGTACTGCCCGGTAGGTAGCCTGGCGGAAGTCACCGCCCTCCGTATGCTTTAAATGTGCCCGCCCGGCAATCAGGGTGATCTTCATATCCGTGATGGGCGCTCCTAACACCACACCCCGGTGAACCCGCTCCTCTAGATGAGTCAGCACCAGCCGCTGCCAGTTTCGCTCCAGAATATCCTCGCTGCAATTGGCCTCGATCTGCAAACCGCTGCCCCGCTCTCCCGGCTCCATGAGAAGATGAACCTCCGCATAATGCCGCAGCGGCTCAAAATGCCCCACTCCCTCTACCGTGCGAGCAATGGTTTCCTTATAAACAATAGTTCCGCTGCCAAATTCCACATCCACCCCAAACCGCTCATGGATCAGGTGCTTTAAAATCTCGATCTGCACCTCCCCCATGACCTGGGCCTGAAGCTCCTGCAGCTCCTCGTTCCACAAAATGTGAAGCTGCGGCTCCTCCTCCTCCAGCTGCTTTAGATTTTTAAACATCACCTGGACATTGACTTCCTCCGGCAGGCGGATCTGGAAATTCAAAACCGGCTCCAGAACAGGAAGCTCCGATTCCTGCTCTTTTCCAAGGCCCTGTCCCGGATAAGTGGCTGTAGGCCCTGTGACGGCGCAGACCGTTCCCGCCTCCGCCTCATTAACCGTCTCATATTTGGAGCCGGAGTAAATGCGGATCTGATTGATTTTTTCCTCCTGTCCGGGCAAAGCCTCCCGCACCCGCAGGATGCCTCCGGTGACCTTTAAGTGAGTCTGCCGGTTTCCCTGCTCATCCCGGGAGATTTTAAAGACCTTTGCGCCAAACTCCGCCGGATACCGGGGCACCTCCATGTAACGCTCCAATCCCTGCAAAAACTCCTCCACGCCCGTAAGCTTCAGCGCGGAGCCAAAATAGCAGGGGAAAACCTTCCGCTCCCGGATCATGGCGCGGATATCCTCCTCCGCCACGCTCCCCTTTTCCAAATACCGCTCCAGCACCGCCTCGTCGCACATGGCAAGCTCCTCCAGCCAGGCATCCCCGCCGGCGCCAAAATCCACGCAGCTGCCGTCCAGCCGCGCCTTGATCTCCTCCATCAGCTTTTGCCGATCCGTCCCCGGCTGGTCCATTTTATTGACAAACAAAAACGCCGGCACCCCATAGCGTTTTAACAGCCGCCACAAGGTTTCCGTATGCCCCTGCACCCCGTCAGCTCCGCTGACCAAAAGGATGGCGTAATCTAAAATCTGCAAGGTCCGCTCCATCTCCGCCGAAAAGTCCACATGCCCCGGAGTATCCACCAGGGTCACTGTCCGATCCCCCAGAGAAAACACCGCCTGCTTGGAGAAAATGGTAATCCCCCTGGCTCGTTCCATCTCGTCCGTATCCAAATAAGCATCCCGGTTATCCACCCGGCCAAGCCTGCGGATCCGTCCCGTCAAATATAAAATGCCCTCCGATAAGGTCGTTTTACCCGCGTCCACATGGGCCAGGATGCCGATACATATACGCTTCATCGGTTTATTTTCTGATGCTTCGCCCATAGAAAATGCCCCTTTCTGTTGTCTATCATAATTCTCCGATTATCATAGCACAGAAAGGGGCGTTCGTCGATAAAGGAAGCAAATTTTCATCTTTCTTTGAACCCTGACTCCAAAATGCTCAATTGACGGCCGCCCTCATTCCGTATATACTAAAGCTTGAATAACAAAAAACGAGGTGAACTCCATGTCAATTGATAAAGTAAAAGCGTATTTCGCTTCCCGGAATGCATCCGACAAAATCCTGGAATTTGATCAGTCCAGCGCCACTGTGGAGCTGGCCGCCGCCGCGGTAGGCTGCGAACCGGCCCACATTGCCAAAACCATGTCCTTTTTGTTGGGGGAGGAGCCGATCCTGATCGTCACCGCCGGGGATGCCAGGGTGGACAATAAAAAATACAAGGCCACCTTCCATCAGAAGGCAAAGATGATCCCCTGGGATGAAGTGGAAGGCTTCATCGGCCACGCTCCCGGAGGCGTATGCCCCTTCGCGGTGAAGGACGGCGTCCGCGTCTACTTAGACGAATCCCTGAAACGGTTTGACGTGGTATATCCCGCCGCCGGAAGCAGCAGCAGCGCGGTCCGCCTGACCATTCCGGAGCTGGAGAAGTACTGTCCGGATGCCCGGTGGGTGGACTGCTGCAAATATTAGTTTTCCTGCTTTTTCTGGCTCCAGGGTCCCTGCCGGTAAAACAGAATGGACATAACCGCCGCTGTACTCCAGCCAATGGGCCATGCACACCAGATACCGGTAGCGCCCAATGCAGTCTTTGCCAGCATCCAGGCGAGAACCACACGCAAAATCAGATCCGTGAAGGTGCCGATCATGAACTGATTCATCAGACCGGAGCCACGCAGGATGCCATCCGCCACCAGCTTGGCAGATACGACAAAATAGAAGGGTGACAAAATCCGCAGGAATACAACTCCCGTATGGACCGTCAGCTCTGTGGGCTGGTCAATAAACAGGTGCAGGAAGGTTCGTCCCCCGAAAATATACAGCAGACACAGGGGCACACTCAGCAGCCACACCATCTTAACTCCCGCCCGGAAACCCTCCTTCACCCGGGGCAGCTTGCCTGCTCCGATATTCTGGGCAGTATAATTGGAAATTCCGTTGGCCAGAGTAGTAAAGGAAGTGATCACCAGGTTGTTCAGCTTCACCGCTGCCGAATAGCCGGCGATGACGCTGGCGCCGAAGCCATTGATCACACTCTGGATGACGATATTTCCCACAGATATAAAGCTCTGCTGCAAAATGCTGGGGATTGCGATGGCTGCAATCTTGCGGAAAAGCGACCAGGAAAACAGGGCCGTCTTTTCCTTTGCCTGAACTGCTTTCATCCGGCGCAGCACCACGATCAGCGCCAGGACACAGCTTCCTCCCTGACAGAGAAAGGTGGCCCAGGCCACGCCGTCCACACCCATGCCCAGCCCCCGGACAAAGAAGATGTCCACCGCAATATTCAGCGTGGACGAACATGCCAGAAAGATAAAGGGCGTCCGGGAATCTCCCAAGGCGGAAAAAATTCCGGTGGAAATATTATAAAAGAACATAAAAGGCAGTCCCAGCACATAAATGTCCAAATATAATGCAGAATCCGCCAGAATTTCCTCCGGCGTGTGAATCAGCCGCAGCAGCTTATCACAGCCCAGAATACCGCCCGCCATCAGCGCCAGACACAGCACTGCGCAGGAAATCATGGATGTGGACACGGCCGTTTTCATAAGTCCATATTTCTTTGCTCCAAACAACTGGGAGACAATCACCGAGCAGCCAATATTGCAGCCAAAGGCAAAAGCAATAAAAATCAATGTGATCTCATAACTGTTTCCCACCGCCGCCAAAGCATTTTCACCGATGAATTTGCCTGCCACCAGACTGTCGGCAATGTTGTAAAGCTGTTGGAAAATAATACTGCCAAACAGTGGAATACAAAACTGCCACAGCACACTTTCCGGCTTTCCAACTGTCAGATCCCTATTCATAAATTTCAACCTCATTTCCTTTTTCTTGCGTTTTCGATCCTCATGTATTATACTTGTTTTACAGAAATATGTATAATATATTATTGATATTTTTAACATATCATTTTTATATGATTGGAATTGCCAAAGCGCCGGATGAGGCGCAATCCGGCATCCGAAAGAGGAGAATTCATGAACATCAGCTACGAATACTACCGGATCTTTTATTACGTGGCAAAATACCACAATCTGACCCTGGC
>CAZICB010000110.1:0-5229 GCA_964537765.1 uncultured Lachnospiraceae bacterium | reverse complement strand
CCAGAATTCCAGCCGCAACAGCAGCCAGAACAACAATCAGAACAATACCAGCCGCAACAACTCCCAGAATAAGTACTAATCGGCATTGTTCTGATTCATCAGAATACAGCAAGACGCGCCGGTGACGCGTCTTGCTGCATTTACCACGTTTACGCTTAAGTGCAGGCAGAAAAGCCGCTCCGGGACAAGGGGCGGCTTTTTTGCATATGATAATGGTAAAGATGAATACGGCGGTGCGGTATGTGGTTTTTAATCAGTCCTGCGGAGCTGGAACAGTATTTGGATGAGAATCGGAGTATGGTTCTGGTAGATTTGCGTGACAGGGATTCCTACAGGGCGGAGCATGTGCGGGGAGCAATCAATATTCCGTTTGAGGAATTGGACCTGCATCTGCGCGAGCTTCCCAGAGACAGGCTGGTCGTACTTTATTGTTACCGCGGGCCACGCAGCATGTTGGCGGCGCGGGCCCTCTCCAGACAGGGCTACACGGCTGCCGATGTGTGCGGGGGATATGCAAATTACCGCGGAAAATACAGAATCCGCTGAAAACAAGGATTTTCGTTGACAATTTCATAGGGTAGGTTTTAAAATAGAGAATAATTATTTGCAAGGAGATTATGATAAATGAAATACATGTTTGCATCTGACATCCACGGCTCCGCATATTATTGCCGGAAGGTGGAGGAGATTTACCGCCAGTCCGGCGCTGACCGCCTGATTTTGCTGGGGGATCTTTTATACCATGGTCCGAGAAATGATCTTCCCAGGGAATATGCGCCGAAGGAAGTGACGGCAATTCTCAATGGATTAAAGAATGAGATCTACGCGGTCCGCGGCAATTGTGAGGCCGAGGTGGACCAGATGGTTTTGGAGTTCCCGGTCATGGCAGACTACGCGGTGATGGTTCTCAACGGGCTGAACTTTTTCGTAACCCACGGCCATCTTTTCCACGAAGACAACCTTCCGCCGATGAAAAGAGGGGACATCCTGATCCATGGTCACACCCATCTTTTGCGGACGGATGCGTTTGACGGCTACTATATTTTAAATCCCGGCTCCACCTCCCTGCCCAAGGACGGCAATCCTCATACCTATGGGATGCTGGACGGAACGGTATTTACCATCTATGACTTCGACGGCAATGTGGTCAGAGAGCTGGATCTGTCTGCTGGCGGAAAGGAAGGCTGATGGCAAAGCAGGTATTTGAATTGATTGCGCCCTGCCATTTTGGTCTGGAAGCAGTGCTGAAAAAGGAAATCCTGGATCTGGGCTATGAGATTGCCCAGGTGGAGGACGGCAAGGTGACCTTTTTTGCGGATGCGGAAGGCATATGCAGGGCCAATGTATTTTTACGGACCGCGGAGCGGGTGCTTTTGAAGGCGGGAAGCTTCCGGGCAACCACCTTTGAAGAATTGTTTCAGGGAACCAAGGCCATCGCCTGGGAAACCCTGATTCCCCAGGACGGCAAATTCTGGGTGAAGAAGGCCAATTCCATCAAGAGCAAATTGTTCAGTCCGTCGGATATCCAGTCCATTATGAAAAAGGCCATGGTGGAGCGGATGAAAGCGTCCTATGGCACAGATACCATTCCGGAGACCGGCAGCAGCTATCCGCTGCGGGTATCCTTGTACAAGGATCAGGTGACCATCGGGATCGATACTTCCGGGGAGTCCCTGCATCGCAGAGGCTACCGCAGGCTGACCAGCAAGGCGCCGATCACGGAGACCCTGGCGGCAGCATTGATTCTGCTGACTCCCTGGCGGGGAGACCGGATCTTGGTGGATCCCTTCTGCGGCAGCGGTACATTTCCCATCGAGGCAGCGATGATTGCGGCCAATATGGCGCCGGGCATGAACCGTTCCTTTCTGGCGGAGGACTGGAAGAACCTGATTCCCCGCAAGTGCTGGTATGACGCCATGGATGAGGCATCGGAACTGGTGGATACCTCCGTGCGGACGGATATTCAGGGCTATGATGTGGATGGCGAGATCATCAAGGCGGCCCGCGCCAATGCGGAGGCCGCGGGGGTGGGAGACCTGATTCATTTCCAGCAGCGTCCGGTCAGTGAGCTGAGCCACCCGAAGAAATACGGCTTTGTGATTACCAATCCGCCCTATGGAGAGCGGCTTGAGGAGAAGGCGAACCTGCCGGGATTGTACCGTCAGCTTGGAGACCGCTGCCGGCTGCTGGATGCCTGGTCGGTTTATATTATTACGTCCTATGAGGATGTGGAGAAATATATGGGGCGGAAAGCAGAGAAAAACCGGAAGATTTATAATGGCATGATGAAGACTTATTTTTATCAGTTTCCGGGGCCGAAGCCGCCCAAAAAGGTGAGACATAATGCAGAACGGGAAATATAAGTGTATGATGACTTTGCTGCTTGCTTTGATTTTGATCGGCTGCGCCAAGCCGCGGCTGGTCAATGGCATGACCCTTCCCACCAGCTATGACGCGCGGGAGGAAAACCGCACCGCCCCGGTCCGGGACCAGGGGGAATGGGGCAACTGCTGGGCTTTTGCCTCGCTGTTGGCGGTGGAAAATTTCCTTTTGCCGCAGGAGTCCTGGGATTTTTCCGAGGATCACATGCTGCATAACCCTTATTTTAATTACCGGGAGGAGGACGGCGGGGATTATACCATGGCCATGGCTTATCTGGTATCCTGGCAGGGACCTGTCCGGGAGGAGGAGGATCCCTATGGCGACGGCGTTTCCCCGAAAAATTTAAAGCCGGCCAAGCATGTGCAGCAGGTGGAGATCCTGCCGGAGGGAGATTTCCATGCGATTAAAGAAGCGGTGATACGCTGCGGAGGCGTACAGACCTCTCTCTACACGACCATGACGGATCCGACGAAGGCATCGGAATACTATAATCTGGAACAGAAGGCTTACTGCTGTCCAGAGGAATTAAAGCCCAACCATGATGTGGTGATTGTGGGCTGGGATGATAATTTCCCTAAGGAAGCATTTTCCGGTGCGGCGGAGGGCAACGGCGCATTTTTATGTGAAAACAGCTGGGGCACTCAGTTTGGAGACCAGGGGTTTTTCTACGTGTCCTATTATGACAAAAATATCGGCAAGACCAATGCCGCATACTCCAAGGTGGAACCGACGGACAATTATGATCACATCTATCAGAGTGATCTGTGCGGCTGGATCGGGCAGGTGGGCTATGGGGAGCCATCCTCCTGGGGAGCCAACGTATATCAGGCGAAGGGGCATGAGCGGCTGCAGGCGGCGGGCTTCTACGCCATCGACAAGGATACGGATTACGAGGTATATGTAGCACGAAAGCTGACCGGAAAGGCAGGCACCGAAACCTTTGCTGACCGGAGTCTGGTGGCGAAGGGGCATCTGCAGTACGCCGGGTATTATACGATTCCTCTGGATCGGGAGATTTATCTGGACCCGGGGGAGCGTTTTGCGGTGATTATTCGCCTGACCACGCCGGGAGCCATTCATCCCATTGCCATCGAATATGACGCGGGAGACGGCAGGTGCAACGTGGACTGCAGCGATGGCGAGGGCTATATCAGCTATGACGGCAAATATTGGGACTATGTGGAGGTTGAGCAGAAGTGCAACATTTGTCTGAAGGCGTATACCAGTGACTGACGGAACCGATCTGCCGCAGGATCCGGGGCAGTCAGGCACGTGAGGAGGAAGGAATATGAAACATAGGATTATCTTTGCTACCGGAAATGCCGGTAAAATGCGGGAAATCCGGCAGATTATGGGAGATCTTGGCTGCGAAATTTTTTCTATGAAGGAAGTGGGAGCGGAGCCGCAGATCGAGGAGAACGGAAAAAGCTTTGCCGAGAATGCAGAGATCAAGGCGCGGGCAGTGTGGGCCTGTACCGGAGATATTGTGCTTGCGGATGATTCCGGCCTGGTGGTAGATTACATTGGCGGAGAGCCGGGGATTTATTCGGCCCGCTATATGGGGGAGGACACCTCCTATGAGATCAAAAACCGGAACCTGATCGAGCGGCTGGCAAATGCCAAGGGACAGGAACGGGCGGCGCGTTTTGTCTGTAATATTGCGGCGGTGCTGCCGGACGGCAGGGTGGTGCACCGGGAAGCCACCATGGAGGGGCTGATTGCGAGGGAGCCGGCAGGAAACGGCGGTTTCGGATATGATCCGATCCTGTTTTTGCCGGAGTACGGCGTCACCTCCGCGGAACTGACGATGGAGGAAAAAAATCGGATCAGCCATCGGGGAAAGGCCCTGCGTGCCATGAAGCTGGAGCTTAAAAATATTCTGGAGGAGGATTCCTGATGAAGATATTGGTTGTAAGTGATACCCACCGCAAGGATGATAATCTGGAGCGGGTCATCAAGGAGCAGACCCCTCTGGATATGCTGATTCATCTGGGTGATGCGGAGGGAAGCGAGTACGCCATTGCGGAGTGGGTCAATGAAGGCTGCCAGTTGGAGATGGTCATGGGGAACAATGACTTTTTCTCTTCTCTGGACCGGGAGATCGAATTGGAGCTGGGGCCCCACCGGGTCTTTCTGACTCACGGACATTACTATAATGTGTCCTTGGGTGTGGAGAAGCTTTATGAGGAGGCAATGGAGCGGGGCTGTGACGTTGCCATGTACGGGCATACCCATCGTCCCTTTTTGGATGTGCGGGGGGATGTGACCATTTTGAATCCGGGAAGTCTGTCCTATCCCAGGCAGGAGGGGCGCAAGCCTTCCTATATGATTATCCATATGGACAAGGACGGCACCCTGCATTTTGATCAGCGATATTTGGAGCGAAATTGAAGGGGTATTTTCGTAATTTTTATGAAAAAGGTGAATTTTCTGGTAAATTTTCTGGTTGACAAAATCATCCGGATGTCTTATAATATCACTTGCGTCAAACGAAATGCGCCTTTTTAGCGCGAATTGGTATGTTTCACCGTCGGGGTGTGGCTCAGTTTGGCTAGAGCGCCTGGTTTGGGACCAGGAAGTCGCAGGTTCGAATCCTGTCACCCCGAGTGGCTGTTTAGAGGTGTGAGGATGACGCGAAGCAGTGCTGAAAGGTGTTTTTGGAAAAGAAACTCCGAGGTGGTGGGGCTGAGCTTCCGCATCTCTCATCTTTCGTCCGCGGGTGTAGTTCAGTGGTAGAACACCAGCCTTCCAAGCTGGATATGTGGGTTCGATTCCCATCACCCGCTCTTAGAGTCTGTAGCTCAGCTGGATAGAGCAACGGCCTTCTAAGCCGTGGGTCGGGGGTTC
>CAZICB010000109.1:0-5302 GCA_964537765.1 uncultured Lachnospiraceae bacterium | reverse complement strand
GAATGGGCGCCAGGGTCAGATTCTCCAAGACCGTCAGATGGGGATAAAGATTAAATTGCTGAAATACCATGGAGGAATACTTCTTTGCCATCTCCAGATGATTTTTCCTGGTCACCTCCGTCCCGGCGACGGTGATCTTTCCCGCCGTTGGCTCCTCCAGATAATTGATGCATCGGATAAACGTGGATTTTCCCGACCCGGAGGGACCGATAATGACCAGCTTTTCCCCCTCCCGGACCGTCAGATTGATGTCCCTGAGTACCTCCAGATCCCCGAAATTTTTCTTTAAATGTTCCACCTTTACCATATCGGACATAAGCCTCACCTCACTGAAATTTCCCAAAAGCTTGAGCAAGGAGCCTGCTTGCCCCTGCTGCCTCGTGTGCAATCGAGTAGGGAAGATGCAATCTGACCTACTTGCCTGCGCCGGGGCGCGTGCTGCTTCAGCAGCAAAATTCCACACGCGCCCCGTGTACACAAAAAACAGCGCCCGGGGAATCTTCCCCAGACGCCGTCGTCTGATTCATTAAAATGATTGGTTTAGAGTATAGATTTGAGACCTGAAAAAGTCAAGTGATAAAATATATTCGAAAGATTGTAAAAAATGTCCGGTTTTTTTCCCCGGCAAATCCTCAAAAAAATTTTCAAAAGCAAAATATCTTCTGAAGAATCAAAACCATATCCTATATCGTCAAAAATCCCTTTCCAATGATTTCACTGGAATTGGAAATCATGATAAACGCGGACGGCTCTGTCCTATGTATAAAGTTCCGCAGCTTCAATGCCTGGGAGCGCTTGAGGGTGGTCATGACCACACATTTTTCATGATGGGAAAATGCTCCCTCCGCCCGGTAAATGGTGGCGCTGTGGTTCAGGTCATGGATGATAAAGTCACAGATGGGCTTCGGATCGTCGCAGACGATATTAAAACATTTACACATATTGATGCTCTCGATCACTGTATCAATCACCAGGGACTTTGCAATCAAACCCAGGGTGGAAAACAGTCCTGTGGTCGGACCAAACACGAAAAATGCCATCACCACCGAGGTAATATCCACCACCAGAAGCGCGGTGCCAATGTTCATGCTGGAATGTTTTTTCAAAATCATGGCGATAATGTCCGTGCCGCCGCTGGAAGCTCCGATATTAAACAGGATCGCGGAGCCGATGCCCGGACAGAAAATCGCAAAAACCAGTTCCAAAAGCGGCTCATTGGTCAACGGGCCGTCCAGCGGGCAAATCCGCTCCAGCACCGAAAGGCTAAACGACATGAGCATGCTGGAATAAACGGTCTTGATGCCCACATCGGTGCCCAAAAACAGAAAGCCTAATACCAAAAGCCCGGTGTTCATCGCAAAGGTAAAATCACTGGCGGACCATCCGGTCAGCCGGCTGACCACCGGGGAAAATCCCGTCACTCCGCCGAAGGAGAAATGATTGGGGAATTTAAAAAAGTAGACCCCCACCACCATAATCCAGATGCTCGCTGTAATCAGTCCATATTCCGCAAGCTTTCTCATATAAGGGTTCTTGATCTCTCTCGTTGCCATTTGCCGCTCCTTACGAAAGAGCGCACCTTCCCCTTAACGGCTTCGCAACTCCTTCGTTACGCTTTATAATCTTTTGGGCAGGGGCTTTGCCCGCCCATCAAGAATATAACGCGTCATCGAAGAAAAAACAAACAGCAATCTCGCTTGCTGCCCCACAACTTTATTATTGTAAGTTTCTGCCAACGGTTTCCTTTAAATTGCGCAAAAAGCCTCAGCCCGGCAGTTTCCTGCCAAAGCTGAGACTTTTCTCATTTCAATTTCCAGATATCCCGCTCATACTCGGCGATGGTCCGGTCGGAGGAAAAGAAGCCCGCATGACTGATATTGGCCAGCATCTTCTTCGCCCAGCCTTCCCGGTCCTCATAGTCCCGGTATGCCTGCTCCCGGGCATCCGCATAGCTCCGGTAATCCAGAAGAGTCATGAACCAGTCCTTGTTCAGAAGCTCCTGATAAAGCCGCTCCAGATGCTCCCTGCTTCCAATTTTCAGCAGCTCTTCACCGACGATAAAGTCCACGGCTTCCTTGATGTCCGCATCCTTCTCATAGTAATCCCTGGAGACATAATCCCCCTTGGCATAGTGGTCGATAACCGTCTGGCTGCTCTCGCCGAAGATATAGATATTGTCCTTGCCCACCAGCTCGGCGATCTCCACATTGGCCCCATCCATGGTGCCCAGAGTCACCGCGCCGTTTAACATGAACTTCATGTTGCCGGTGCCGCTGGCCTCCTTGGAAGCCAGGGAAATCTGCTGGGAAATATCGCAGGCAGGGATCAGCTTTTCCGCCTTGGTCACATTGTAATTCTCCACCATTACCACCTTCAGATAAGGGCTGACCTGGGGATCCTCGTTGATCAGCTTCTCCAGGCACAGGATCAAATGGATAATATCCTTGGCAATCACATAGGCGGGAGCCGCCTTTGCGCCGAAAATCACCGTGATCGGCGTGGTGGGAAGCTTGCCCTTTTTGATCTCCAGATATTTGTGGATCACATACAGGGCGTTCATCTGCTGCCGCTTGTACTCGTGAAGCCGCTTGATCTGGATGTCGAAGATCGAGTTTTCATCCACGTCAATGCCCTGGGTCTCTTTCAGATAATGCTTTAAGACCAGTTTATTGTGATGCTTGATCTCCAAAAGCTCCTGCAAGCTTTCTTTGTCCGTAAAGGCCGCCAGCTTCTTTAATTCCTCCGCGTCTGTCTTATATCCGGCGCCGATTTTCTCCGTGATAAAGTCTGCCAGCGGATGGTTGCAGTGCAGCAGCCAGCGCCGGAAAGTAATGCCGTTGGTCTTATTGTTAAATTTCTCCGGATACAAATCATAGAACTTTTTCAGCTCCGTATTTTTCAAAATCTCCGTGTGCAGGTAGGCCACGCCGTTTACGCTGAATCCATAGTGAATGTCCATATGGGCCATGTGTACCAGGTCATTTTGGTCAATGATCGCCAGCTCCGGATCGCAGACCCGGCGACGGATCCGGTCATCCAGTATCTCGATGATCGGCACCAGCTGCGGCACCACTTCCTTCAAATAAGCGATGGGCCACTTTTCCAGCGCCTCCGCCAGAATGGTGTGATTGGTGTAAGCACAGGTCTTCCTCACAATCTCCACCGCTTCGTCAAACCCGATGCCCCGTTCCGTCAAAAGGCGGATCAGCTCCGGGATCACCATGGACGGATGGGTGTCATTGATCTGAATCACCGCGTAATCCGCCAGGTCATGGAGATTGCTGCCCTTTTTCAGGCACTCCTCCAAAATCAGCTGTGCTCCGTTGCTGACCATGAAATACTGCTGGTAGATCCGCAGCTTCCGGCCTGCCTCATCGCTGTCATCGGGATAAAGGAACAGGGTCAGATTCTTTGCGATCTCCTGCTTATCAAAGGAAATCCCCTGACCCACAATGCTCTCATCCACGCTCTCCACATCAAACAGATGGAGCTTATTGGTGCGGTTGCGGTATCCGGTCACTGCAATGTCATAAAGCCGGGAGCGGACTGTCAGAGCGCCGAAGCGGACCTCATAGCTGACGCCGGTCTTCTCCAGCCAGCTTTTCTCCTCAATCCAGGGATTGGGGGTTTCCTTCTGCAGCGCCTGGCCAAACTCCTGCTTAAACAGACCAAAATGGTAATTGAGGCCAATGCCGGCCCCGTTTAAGCCCAGGGTAGCCATGGAATCCAAAAAACAGGCCGCCAGACGGCCCAAACCACCGTTTCCCAGGGACGGCTCCGGCTCCTCTTCCTCCACCTCGCACAGATCCTTACCGGCTGCCGCCAAAAGATCCCGGACCTCGTCATACCAGCCCAGGTTGATCAGATTGTTGGACAACAGCTTTCCAATCAAAAATTCCGCAGATATATAATAAATTTTCTTTTTGCCTTCATTGCTTTCTTTTTTTGTCGCTTCCTCCTGAACGAGAGTCAGGAGTCCCTCATATAATTCATGATTGCCGCAGTCTGCCAGAGGCTTTCCGCAGACAGATACTAAACGTTCCGAAAGATTCTGATTCATCTATATCATCCTTTCTTAATGGCATTTTAAACAGGACATGGTCCCTGATTATTTCGGCTGCCTTGTCAAACAGTATAGCGGCTTTAACCAGGTTTTTCTTGTATTATCCAGGATAAATATGGTACAATACTATCATTATCTTTTAAAATACAGAAAATAAGGAACGATTTTATGAACATTATCGAGTATGAAAACTATCATGAGCAGTTTCCAAGGGAATCCTCCGGCTTCCCCTACCTGACCTATCCCTGTTCCATCCCTGGGGACTTCACCCAGGTTCCGCTCCACTGGCACGAGGAGATGGAGCTGGTCTACGTCAAAAAAGGCTGCGGTACTGTATCCGTGGATTTCATACCCTGCAAGGTCCGGGCAGGGGACATTATCTTCATCTGCCCCGGCCAGCTCCATGACATCCGCCAGCTCCGGCAGGAATCCATGGAATACGAAAATATTATATTTCCGCTGCATCTGTTAAATGCCAGTCATGCCGACTCCGTGTGGGAAACCTACCTGGCTCCTATCGCCCGCCGCCAGGCGGCCCTGCCCCTGCAGCTTTGTCCGGACGCGCCGGAATACCCGCCCATCGTCCGCTGCCTGGACCAGATCGACGACCTGCGCCGCACCTTTCCCTCCGCCTATGAGCTGCTGATCAAGGGGAAGCTGTTTGAGCTGTTCTTCCAGCTTTACGACCAGAAGCTGGTGCAGGCCAGCCCGGAAGGCAGCACCAAACAAAAGACCCTGGATAAAACCCGACGGATCCTCAAATACGTGGAGCAGCACTACGCCGAGCCCCTGTCCATCGAAAAAATGGCCCAGGCCAGCGGCCTGAGCCAATCCCATTTTATGAGGTTTTTTAAACAGACCTTCGGCACCACCTTCACCGCCTACCTAAACGACTACCGCCTGGCCATGGCCTCCCGCCTGCTTCTGGCCTCCGAGGACACGATCCTGACCGTGGCCGCCGAATGCGGCTTCGAGAACCTCTCCTACTTTAACCGGGTGTTTAAGAGGAAGTTTGGGATGACGCCGCGGGAGTTTCGGGGGAAAGGGGCCCGCCTGAGTTAGAAAACATTGCCGTAAAAACTCAGGACGGCTGTTCCTCCTGCATGGCGCGCAGGCGTGCAACCTCCCTTTTCAGTTCTTCTACTTGCTTCAAGGCCGCCTCTGTATTTTTGCGTTCTTCCTTACGGCCTTCCTCAATGCCTTCTGCCTTCCACAGCCACTCTCGCTCTGACCACAACA
>CAZICB010000108.1:0-5330 GCA_964537765.1 uncultured Lachnospiraceae bacterium | reverse complement strand
GTATCGCATTAAGTACAAAAACGCATTTGACAAGTATTTGATAGACGGTTATAATAGACTAAGTGAGTATGTTGTGAGGAGTGTGTATAAAATGGAGGGCAGAGTGATATCAAAGGCGGTGATTACCAGGCTTCCCAGGTATTACCGTTATTTGGGAGAACTGCTGGAATCCGGCGTTGAAAGGATTTCATCCAATGAGCTGAGTTCCCGTATGAAAGTGACAGCTTCCCAGATCCGCCAGGATCTGAATAATTTTGGTGGCTTCGGTCAGCAAGGTTATGGTTACAATGTAAAATATCTGTATACAGAGATTGGAAAAATCCTGGGAATTGACCGTCAGCACAACCTGATTATCATTGGAGCGGGAAATTTAGGACAGGCAATTGCGAATTATGCCAACTTCGAAAAACGTGGTTTTGTGATCAAGGGCATGTTTGATATTAATCCACGCCTGATCGGTCTGGTGGTACGTGGAATCGAGATTCGCGGTGTGGAGGATCTGGAGCAGTTTATCGCGGACCATGATGTTCAGATGGCAGCTTTGACGATCCCGAAAACCAAGGCGCCGGAGATTGCGGATCGTCTGGTCAATGCCGGAATCAAGGCAATCTGGAATTTTGCCCATGTGGATTTGAATGTACCGGATGATGTGGTGGTGGAAAACGTACATTTGTCGGAAAGTCTGATGAGGCTGTCGTATCGGGTTTGCAGCATGCAGGACCGTCAAAAAGAAGAAGGCAGCAAAACCGAAGGGAAAAACAATAAGAAAAAAAAGGCCTGATTGGTGCCTTGTGAGGATGCCGGCAGCTGGCGAGAGACGACTCGTCTGGTTGTCGGCAGTTTTCTGTTCATCAGAATGCAGTGAAACACGCCAGTGACGCGTCTTACTGCATTGCCGGGCTTTTGCGGGATGCTCCGGCGAATCCTGGCATGCGGCAATCGGTCCAAGGGGAGGGCTTATGCAATATGCAGTGACAGGCAGTCAAATGAAACAAATTGATCAGGATACGATTCAAAGAATCGGCATTCCGTCTCTGGTTCTCATGGAGCGCGCAGCCTTGGCGACGGCCCGGGAGGTGGAAGCGCTGATGGCGGAGGAGACCGTAGATAAAAAGCCCTCGGACTGCCGGGTGCTGGCCGCCTGCGGCATGGGAAACAATGGCGCCGACGGGATCGCGGTGGCCCGGATTTTGAAAAACCGGGGCTATGATACAGCGGTTCTTCTGGTGGGCAATCCGGACCATGCCACCGAGGAGCATAAAACTCAGCAGGAAATTGCCGCCCGGCTGGGAGTGCCGGTGGTGGATCAGGAGGAGCTGGCCGCGGGGCAATGGGATGTGCTGGTGGACGCCATTTTTGGCATCGGCCTGACCCGCCAGGTGGAAGGCGCATACCGCAGAGTCATGGAGCAGCTTTCTGCCATGGCGTGGCGAAAGGTGGTGGCCGTGGATATTCCTTCCGGAATCCATTCGGACACCGGCGCGGTGATGGGCGTGGCGCTGAAGGCGGACAGGACCGTGACCTTTGGCTTTTTAAAAACCGGTCTGCTGCTTTATCCGGGCAGAGCCTATGCGGGGACCGTGCAGGTGGCGGAGATCGGTTTTTCAGCGCAGAGTCTGGAGCGTGTCGGCTGGAATCACAGGGTGCTGGAGCCTCAGGATTTAAAATCCCTTCCGGAGAGGCAGGCCGACGGCAATAAAGGGACCTTCGGCAAGCTTCTGATCATCGCAGGTTCCCGGGGAATGAGCGGGGCGGCTTATTTGAGTGCTCTGGCTTCTTATCGGAGCGGAGTCGGTCTGGTGAAGGTTCTGACGGTGGAGGACAACCGGATGATTTTGCAAACTCAGCTGCCGGAGGCTATTGTCACCGGCTATGATCCCGGGCAGGCAGATCGGGAGCCGGAGTCCTTCCGGGAATTTGTGGAGAGCCAGTGCGACTGGGCCGATGCCATTGTGCTGGGGCCGGGGCTGGGGCAGGAGCCTTATGTGAAAATCCTGACGGAGACGGTGCTTTCCCACGCTTATGTGCCCATGGTGCTGGATGCGGACGGACTGAATACCATCGCCGCAAATCCCGGACTGGAACGTTACTTTACGGAAAATATTGTCGTCACGCCTCACATGGGGGAGATGGCAAGGCTCACCGGAGCTTCCGTGGCCCGGTTAAAGGAGGATCCTTTGGCTTACGCCAGGCAGTACAGCAGCCGGACCGGCGTGGTCTGCGTGCTGAAGGATGCGGCGACGGTCATTTCCGATAAGGATGGGGAGGCTTATGTCAATGCCAGCGGCAGCAGTGCCATGGCCAAAGGAGGTTCCGGCGATGTGCTGACAGGAATCATCGGCGCCTTCCTTGCCCAGGGAATGGAGATGATGCAGGCGGCGTCCTACGGCGTTTATCTGCACGGGCTTGCGGGAGAGGCGGCGTCCAGGAAAAACCGCAGCAGCCTTTTACCCCATGAGCTGGCAGATGCCCTGGCTGAGGTATATCCGGTATAGGAACAGGAATTTACGCGGTAAGGCCGCTTACAATATGGAGGAAAAGATGAAACAATACACGCGGGTTTATGCGACAGTGGATCTGGACGCAGCCGCATATAATATGGAATCCATGAAACGCAACATTGCGCCGGAGACGGGAATGATCGGCGTGGTAAAGACCGATGGCTACGGACACGGTGCGGTCCCGGTGGCGAAGGCCATCGACCCTTATGTGAGGGGCTATGCGGTGGCCACGGTGGATGAGGCGTTGATTTTGAGAAAGCACGGCATTATAAAGCCGATTCTGATTTTGGGGGTGACCCATCCCGGCCGTTATGAGGATCTGATCCGTCATGAAATCCGCCCGGCGATTTTCACCCTGGAGCAGGCAAAGCCTCTTTCTGAACTGGCGGTCCGTTTGGGGACGAGGGCAAAAATTCATCTGGCGCTGGACACCGGCATGAGCCGGATCGGTATGAGCGCCGACGAGGCGGGAGCAGAGATCGCGGCGGCGATCCATGCACTTCCGGGAATCGAGATCGAAGGCATGTTCACTCATTTTGCCAAGGCGGACGAGACGGACAAATCCTCCGCCCAATCCCAGCTTGCGGCTTATCTGCATTTTGTGGAGCTTTTAAAGGCCCGGGGCGTGGAAATTCCCGTCAAGCATTGCTCCAACAGCGCCGCCATCATTGACCTGCCCCAGGCAAATTTAAATCTGGTGCGGGCAGGCATTTCCATCTATGGCATGTATCCGTCCGATGAGGTGTTCAAGGATCAGGTGGATCTAAGGCCGCTTTTGGAGCTGAAAAGCTTTGTCACCTATGTAAAAACCATTCAGCCGGGAACGGCAGTCAGCTACGGCGGTACCTTTGTGGCCCGGCGGCCCACCCGGGTGGCGACTATTCCCGTGGGCTACGGCGATGGCTATCCCAGGAATCTTTCCGGCAAGGGCCATGTGCTGATCCGCGGAAAGAAGGCCCCCATTCTGGGGCGGGTCTGCATGGATCAGTTTATGGTGGATGTGACCGATATTCCCGATGTGGATGTGGATACTCCGGTCACCCTGATCGGGCGCGACGGTAGGGAGACCATTCTGGTGGAGGATCTGGCCCGTCTTTCCGGCGGGTTCCATTATGAGATTGTCTGCGACCTTGGAAAACGGGTTCCCCGGGTGTATTTAAAGGACGGCAGAGTCATTGGCACCAAGGATTATTTTGACGACTGCTACGAAGACTTTCAGGACGAAGCATAACGAAACGGGTCACGCACAGAATTTCATTTCCGTACATATGTTATCATAACAGTTCAGTCAGGCGGGAAAAAAGAGTCAGGTATAGAGATGCCCTGGTCTGGAAATACTGTCTGTAAAGATCATTTGACGGAGAGTGAAATTGTGATTATCAGACGAGGTGACATTTATTATGCGGATTTACGGCCGGTGGTGGGCTCTGAGCAGGGAGGCGTACGGCCGGTGTTGATCATACAGAATGATGTGGGCAATAAGCACAGCCCAACGGTGATCTGCGCGGCCATCACATCCAAGATGAACAAGGCAAAGCTTCCGACCCATGTGGAGCTGGACACCCGTAAATGCAATATGATCAAGGATTCGGTGATCCTTTTAGAGCAGCTTCGGACCATCGATAAGCAGCGGCTGAAGGAGAAAATCTGCCACATTGACGAGGAGCTGCTGCGCCGGGTGGATCAGGCCTTGATGGTCAGTCTGGAGCTGTAACGATTGGCTACATAGAAATAGCACATATCGTTGACGAAAACGCGGAAATTTAGTAAAATCAAAAACGAGGTTAAAAACACAGGATAAAGGAGTTTTGCGGACAATATGGACGATGGCTTTGGGGGCTGGCTTCTGATTGCCGGCTTCATAGTTCTTTTGGCAGCGGCAGTTGCCGTGGTATTGTGGTATGTTTGGAAGAAAAAGACCGAAAACGTCACAGAGGAAGATATTAAGACGATGGTCAATGAGGGACACGAGCAGGGAGTTCTGGAGACCAGCGAGGCGGAGATGATTTCCAATATCTTCGAATTTGACGAGAAGGAAGCCGGTGATATTATGACCCACCGCAAGAACATCACGGCGCTGGATGGGAAGATGCTTTTAAAGGATGCTGCCCAGTTTGTGCTGAAGGAAGGAAATAATTCCCGTTTCCCGGTGTTCGGCGAGGATCTGGATGATATTATCGGCACCGTACATATGCGTGAGGTGCTGATTCATGCGGAAAATCCCGAGGAGGCCGGGATGCCCTTAGAGGAGGTTCCGGAGCTTTTGCGGGAGGCCCATTTCATTCCGGAGACCCGAAAGATCGCTTCCCTGTTTAAGGAGATGCAGTCCCAGAAGAATCATATGGAGATCGTGATCGATGAGTACGGGCAGACGGCAGGGCTGGTGACCATGGAGGACATTCTGGAGGAGATCGTCGGCAATATTTTAGATGAGTATGACGTGGACGAGCAATTCATCGTTCCGGGAGAAAGCAAAAACACGTGGATTATGAGCGGCATGACCCCTCTGGAAGAGGCGCAGGAAGCCCTGGGCATCGAGTTTTCCCAGGAGGATAGGGAAAATTATGACACCATCAATGGCCTGCTGATTTCCAGACTGGACCGGATCCCAAGCGAAAAGGAGCGGCCGGAGGTCTGCTGTCAGGGATACCGTTTTTCCGTGATCAAGGTGGAAAATAAAATGATCGCTTCCGTCCGCGTGACGAAGATCCCGGAGGAGGAGCTTCTCATACAGCTTGTAGCGGAAGCCGCCAGCACCCGGGAGGAGCAGGAATAAATAAGAAATGCAAGCAGGCTGCCTCGGATTAAAAAGACCGCTTGAAAACTCAG
>CAZICB010000107.1:0-5443 GCA_964537765.1 uncultured Lachnospiraceae bacterium | reverse complement strand
GGCGCGAAGGAAGCCTGCGCAGTCAGTATGTACGGTACCATTGTCATCTCAGGAATTTACGCCTTTCTGTGCTTTGCCCTGAGAAGACCGCTGTTAGGGTTAGTGGGCGCTACGGAGAACACCATCGATTACGCGCTGTCCTATACACTGTTTGCGATCGTGATTGGCGGCATTCCCGCAACCATGTGCATGGCAATGTCTCATCTTTTACGGAACGCCGGTTATGCGAGACAGGCCGGCTTTGGCGTCGGGATGGGCGGCCTTTTAAACATCGCGCTTGACCCTCTTTTCATGTTTGTCATTCTGCCGGAAGGAAACGAAGTTGCCGGAGCCGCCATCGCCACAATGCTTTCTAACATGGCTGCCATGATTTATTGCGCGGTGGTGTTCTTCCGTCTGCGGAAGAAGTCGGTTCTTTCCTTTTCACCCCGCAACGCCATTCGCGGCGCAAAACGGCTGGGCAGAATCCTGGCGACCGGTCTCCCGTCCGCTGTCAGCAGCTTCCTTGTCAGTATCACTATCATGATTACAAACGGCCTGTACGCTACCTACAGTGACACGGCGGTAGCCGCAAACGGGATTTTCAAGAAGCTTGAAATGTTCCCTCTGAATGTGAGCGTCGGCTTATGCCAGGGGCTGATCCCTCTGGTAGGCTATAATTATGCCTCCGGCAACCATAAGCGCATGACGGAGGCCATCCGCTGCGCCCGGAACACAGGTCTGGTCTTTAACCTGATCTGTCTTGTCGTTTTTGAGTGTTTCGCCAATCAGATCGCGGGACTGTTCATTAGCGAACCGGAAACCGTCAAACTGGCCGCGATTTTTGTACGGATCGGATTTTTAGTCACTCCGATTCTGTTCTATAATAAAAAAATATGTTATACTTTCCAGGCAATGGGCAGCGGCGGAAAATCCCTGCTGGTGACGTTCTGTCGGGAGGGGCTGTTCAACATTCCCGTTCTCTTTTTGATGAACGCCTGTTTTGGAATGTATGGCATTGCCTGTACGCAGATCGTAGCGGACGGGATCACCTTGATCATTTCGGTCTTTCTTTACTGCAGTTTTGTGAAGAAACTGAAAAACCTATGACAGCCAGAATGTCCGCTGTTCCAGCGTATGATTTTTTAAGGGGGAATTTGCTATGAAGGAAAACAGAAACGATCTGACACAGGGAAGTATCGCGAAAAAACTGCTGCAATTTATGGTGCCGATGTTCGGCGCGCTGGTGTTGCAGGCGATGTACGGCGCGGTGGACATTCTGATCGTAGGACGTTTCGGTTCAACCGCCGGAATATCCGGCGTCTCAACCGGAAGCAGCATTGTCAATATGGTGGTCTTTACCATCACCGCTTTGACGACGGGTCTGACCGTGAGGATGAGCTTATATCTCGGCAAAGGCAAGCCGGAAAAGCTCTCCGATGTGGTGGGTGGAGCAATCTGCTTTTTTACGGTTCTGTGCGTGGTGCTTGCGCCAATCATGCTGATTTTTGCCAAACCGCTTGCTGTTTTGATGCGGTCGCCGACAGAAGCGCTTGATCAGACAACGCAATATGTCAGGATATGCGGCGGCGGCATTTTCTTTATTGTCGGCTACAACATGATCAGCGGCATATCGCGTGGATTGGGAGATTCCCGAATGCCGCTTGCCTTTGTGGGAATCGCGTGCGTTGTCAATATTATCGGAGATTTGCTTTTAGTTGCGGTGTTCAAAATGGACTCCGCGGGAGCTGCCATCGCCACAGTTGCCGCGCAGGCCGTCAGCGTAGTGCTTTCCATACTGATTATCCGAAGGAATAACGTGCCGTTTTCCATGTCATGGAGCAAGATACGGTTCAATTCTGAGGTCAAGGCATTTATAAAGGTGGGCGCACCGATTGCGTTTCAGGAAATAATGACGCAGATTTCCTTTTTGGCGCTCTGCGCGTTTATAAACAATCTCGGCCTGGAAGCCTCTTCCGGGTACGGAGTCGCTAATAAAATCGTGAATTTCATCATGCTTGTCCCTTCTGCCCTTATGCAATCAATGGCAACCTTTGTCGCGCAAAATGTGGGGGCAGGTCAGGAAAAGCGGGCAAAGAAAGCAATGCTTACCGGAATGTGCATGGGCTGCTCTGTCGGAGTATGTATCGCGCTTCTGATCGTTTTCCAGGGCGATACAGTATCGGGTATCTTCTCGACGGACAGCGCGGTGATCGCAAAATCAGCCGAGTACCTCTTGGGCTTTGCGCCTGAGGCGATCGTTACCTGTATTCTGTTCAGCTTTGTCGGATATTTCAACGGGCATAGCCAAACCTTATTCGTGATGCTGCAGGGAATCGCGCAAACATTTCTCGTGAGACTGCCTATGTCCTACATGATGAGCATACGGGAAAATGCCAGTCTGACCTACATCGGTCTCGCCGCGCCCTCCGCGACGATTCTCGGTATTTTACTGAACGTGTTATTCTTTGTCCATTTTAATAAGAAGGCAAAAAAGAAGTGAAGAAAGCTTCCCTTCGTTTGTATTTATCAAAAAGCGATGAGACGCGCCAGTGACGCATCTCATCGCATTCGCATTTATTTTGCATTCAGCGCCAGGCACGCGGCGATCATTTCTACACACCGCTCCACTCCCAGCCGTCCGCTGTTCAGGCTCAAATCATAGTTGCGGGGATTCCCCCACTCATTGCCGCTGTAATATTGATAATAATCCCGGCGCTTGCGGTCGATCTCCCGCATCCGTGCTTCCAGCTTTCTGGGGTTCTCCCCCGGTTCCAGAAGCTGCATGCGCTCCAGCCGTTTTTTCATCCCTGCACAGATAAACACGCGGAAGGAGCTTTCCACAATAATATCGGAACATCTGCCGATGATCACACAGGGTCCCTCCTGCGCCAGCCGCCGGATCATCTGAGACTGCAGCATAAACACCTGGTCAGACACCGGAACCTCGTAAAGAGGGGAAAATGGATTGACGGAAACATAATCATGATCTACCCGCTCCTTCCATCCAATCACCTCGTCATGGGCGTGAAAGGTTTCCTCCGCAATGTTGCTGTTCTCTGATGCCAGCGAGATGATCTCCTTGTCATAAAACGGGATCTTCAGCTTCTCCGCCAGTCGGAATCCGATCTCCCGTCCTCCGCTGCCAAACTCCCGGCTGATGGTAATCACTTTATTCATAATCATGCCTCCTCTTTTCCTGAGGATTTGTTCATCCTCAGTGAAACTCCCAGCGCTGTCCCGTTCGTCCTGAGGAAGCGAGCTCCCTCAGGCTCACTTTCGCTCATTATATCACGTCCCATCTCATATTTCCACACTTTTCGCCTGTTTTTCGCACCAGTGGTACGCCAGACGTTCGTCCCCATTTGCCAGATGAATGATCCCGCAGCGGACAAATCCGTTCTTCTCCAGCATCCCCTGCATGGGCCGGTTATCCCGGTGGGTATCAATCCGCAGATTGCCGTCGCAATGCGCCATGCACCATTTTACGCAGAAAGTGCCGATTCCCCGCCGTTTTCCCGGGCACGCCACCCGGTGAATCACACTGTAGGGCTCGTCATTGCGCCAGGCGCCTTCATAAATGTGGTCATAACTATGATCCACCTCATCTGAAAAATAAAATACGCCCAGGATTTCCCCATCCTCAACGCACAAATAGCTTTTTCCTTCCTCAATATCCTGTTTTACCCGCTCTGCCGGCGGATTGGCGCTGCCCCACTGATTGGGATTGCCATTCTCCCGCATAAACTGCCTTGCCTGTTCATACAAATCCAGAACCCCTGGCAGATCCTCCATGCCGGTCTTTCGAATTTCCATCGGTCTCTTCTCCTTTTCCTGAAACCATGCCGCCCTGAACCAGGCCGTCTTTCCTGCCGCAGCACTTCCCCGCGTCAGGCTATACTGTCTGCTGCCCCAGGGCCGCCTGCACCAGGTGTCTGGCCAGCACCGCTGTGGTCACGGCTCCCACGCCGCCGGGCACCGGGGTGGCCATGGCCGCCCGCTCCCGGACGGTTTCCAAATCCACATCCCCGCATAGCTTGCCATTTTCGTCCACATTGATGCCCACGTCAATGACCACCGCGTCCTTGCCCACATGCTCCGCGCCCAGCATCTTCGCCCGTCCGGCAGCCGCCACCAGAATCTCCGCGTTCCGACAGGTGCCTGGCAGGTCCTGGGTGCGGGTATGGCAGATGGTCACCGTGGCGTTTTCCTTCATCATCAGCATGGCAAGGGGTCTGCCCACCACCATGCTGCGGCCCACAATGGTAACCCGCTTTCCGGTAATGGGGATCTCATTGGCCTTCAGCACCTCGATCACCGCCTCCGCCGTGCAGGGCGCAAAGCCGCTTTCGTCCCCGGCAAATACCTTGGCAATGTTTACCGGAGAAATCCCATCCAGATCCTTTCGCGGATCAATCATCTGCTCAATATCCTTCTCGCGGATCTGCCTGGGCAGCGGGCGCAGCAGCAAAATGCCGCTGACATCCGGATCCGCATTGATCCCCGCAAACGCTTCCTTGAAGGCGCTGTCGCTGATGTCCGCCGGATATACGCAGGACAAAACCCGCAGCCCGAAATTCTCCAGCTTTTTTGTAGCTCCCCGCTCATAGGACAGATCATCCGGATTCTCTCCCACCCGGACGATAGCCAGCTTCGGCGCCCGGCCGTCCAGCCGGGTCAGGGCTTTTTGCACCTGCTCTTTTATTTTCGCCGACACCTCGGCGCCTTTTAATGTAATCATGCTTTGCGCTCCTTTTCTATTCTTTTTCCATGCTCCGGTATCTGCTCATCCGCCCGGCTTTAACGCCGCCAGACAGCCGTCAGCCAGCCAGCCGTTTTCTCACATTTTCATAGATCTCATCCGCCAGCCGCGTGCCTTCCGTAATCAGCTTTTCCGCCTGGTCTTCAAGCTCCCTGGCCTTTTCCCGGTTCTTCATGGATTTTATATTAATATAAACATTCATCACCGCGCCGGTCAGCGCCGTCCGGGCCAGCTGCACGGCCACGCCCACGTCCGACACCGCCATCCGGCTGCCCTTCTTCTCCAGCAGCGCCAGAATATCCAGCATGGCGGATGCCTTCTCCATGATCTGCATGGGAACCAGACTGGCCGCCAGCAGCCTCTCCTCCATCACCCGTTCCTTCTCCGCCTTTTGCTCCGGCGTATCCGTGGGCATGCCGTAGGCCGCCGCCAGAGGCGCGAACACCTCCGCATCCTTGTCCGCCAGCGCCATCAATTCCATCTGCAAGCTATTCAGCGCAAAGAGGTGCTGCCGCATCTCCTCCTCCACATCCGCATACCGTTTCTTTCCCACAGTCAGATTGGCAACCATCTGCCCCAGGGCCGCCGCCAGCGCGCCGCTTAAGGCCGATGCCCCGCCGCCTCCCGGCACCGGAGCCTTCGATGCCAAAGTGTCCGTCCATTCTCCAATCAATTGCTTTTCAATCATATTCTTTCCTCCTG
>CAZICB010000106.1:0-5631 GCA_964537765.1 uncultured Lachnospiraceae bacterium | reverse complement strand
AGGGCGCGGCCGAGCTTAGCATAGCCGTTTATTGTATAAGGTTTACAAGCATTTTCTTTCCGTCCGGGGTCATGATGGATTCCGGATGGAACTGTACGCCGTAGATGGGGTACTCTCTGTGCTGCACCGCCATGATTTCGCCGTCGGTGGTCACGGCTGTGACCTTTAATTCCTGGGGCATGGTGTCCGGATCGGCGGCCAGGGAGTGATACCGTGCGACCAGCGCCCGTTCGGGACAGCCGGAAAACAGCGGGCATTCCCGGTCGAAGATGACCTCTGATTGCTTTCCGTGCATCAGCTCCTTCGCGTAAGTAATAGTGGCGCCAAAGGCGGCACAGATGGCCTGATGACCCAGGCAGACGCCCAGAATGGGAATCTCCTTGCCCAGCGTCCTGGCCGCTTCCAGAGTCACACCTGCGGCCTCCGGTCTGCCGGGGCCGGGGGAGAGAATGATGTGGCTGGGAGCCAGCGCCCTGATTTCTTCCACGGTCATTTCATCGTTGCGTATGACTTTAATATCCGGCTGAATTTCTCCCAGCATCTGATAGAGATTGTAGGAGAAGCTGTCGTAGTTGTCGATGAGTAAAATCATATATCTGCCTCCTCTGCAAGCTTTAAAGCGTTGACAACGGCTTTCGCCTTGTTGATACATTCCTCAAATTCTTTTTCCGGAACGGAATCCGCCACGATTCCGGCTCCGCTTCTGACAAACACCTTGCCGTTTTTCTTGTAGGCGATGCGGATGGCAATGCAGGTGTCCATATTGCCGGTGAAATCGATATATCCGATGGCGCCGCCGTAGATGCCTCGTTTGTTATTTTCCAGCTGTCCGATCAGCTGGCAGGCGCGGATTTTAGGGGCGCCGGAAAGGGTGCCTGCGGGGAGGACCGCCTCGATGGCATCCAGCCCGTCAAATTCTTCCCGGATTTCTCCCCGGACCGTGGAGCCGATGTGCATCACATGGGAGTACCGCTCGACAGAATGAAGGGTTTCCACATGGACGGTGCCGAATTTGCTGACCTTGCCCAGATCGTTTCTTCCCAAATCCACCAGCATATTATGCTCGGCAAGCTCTTTTTTGTCAGCCAGCAGCTCCGCCTCCAGAGCCTTATCCTCGGCATCGGTTTTTCCCCGTGGTCTGGTCCCGGCCAGGGGAAAGGTATGGAGCACGCCGTTTTCCAGCTTCACCAGTGTCTCCGGCGACGCGCCAGCCACCTCCACATCGGTGCCGGAAAAATAAAACATGTACGGAGACGGATTGATGGTCCGCAGAATCCGGTAGGTATTGAACAGGCTTCCCTCAAAGGGGGCTGCCAGCCGGTTGGAGAGTACGATCTGGAAAATGTCGCCTTCGTGGATATAATGCTTTGCTTTTTCCACCATGCCGCAGTAGGTTTCCTTGTCAAACAGCGGGGTGACCTCCCCCAAAAGATGGCCGCCCGGTTCATGCTTCGGAGTTCCGTTTTTCAGAAGCTCCGCCAACTGTTTCAGCTCCAGCACCGCCTTGTTGTATCCGGTTTCCGGATCATCCAGCTTCATGTTGACGATGAGGATGATTTTCTGGCGGAAATTATCGAAGGCGATAACCTTGTCAAACAGCATCAGATCCACATCCTTGAAGGCTTCCGTATCCTGTACTTCGACTTTGGCCGCTGGTTCGCTGTAGCCCAGATAGTCGTAGGAGAAGTATCCTACCAGGCCGCCTGTAAAGGAGGGAAGATAGTCGAAACGGGGGCTTTTGTAGTCGGCCAGAATCTGGCGCAGGAATGCGGACGGATCCTGGGTCTCAAACTGGATGTTGCCTGCCTTCATCTGTCCGTTCGTGCAGGTGATTTCCAGCTTGGGATCGAAGCCGAGGAAGGTGTAGCGGCCCCATTTTTCGTTCTGCTGTGCCGATTCCAGCATGTAGCAGTGGGTGGACACATTTTTCAGAATCTTCATGGCCTCGATGGGAGTGCAAATGTCGGACAGGATTTCGCAGCTTACGGGCAATACATTGTAGGTCCCGGCAGCTGCAATTTTTTTGACTTCGCTGAAGGTTGGTGAAATGTTCATGGTGATGACCTCCTGATGGAATAAAAAAGGTATAAAAAAACGTCCTTGACAGAAATAGATCTATTTCTGTCAAGGACGAATAAAAGCGATTTATCCGCGGTGCCACCTTGCATTCACGGAAATGACTCCGTGCTCTTAGCGGGATACCTGCATATCCCCGGCAACTGACGTATGCCAACACGTTGCAGAATACTTTGCGGAAATCCGCATTTGACTGCACCCTCCGCGGTCCATTTGACAACTTGTTTCCTACCCGACTCTCAGCACCACGGGCTCTCTGTGAAGGCATCATTGCCGTTATCTCCGCTTCAACGGTTTGGTGTTATGAAATTTTCTGAATTATATCTCTGTCTTTCTCTTTTGTCAAGAGATTGGGGAGATAAATTTTTATAAATTTTTATCATAAGGCTGATTCCGTCAGCCGGATCAGCCCGCGCCCAGAATCAGGTTCGCCACGCCTCCGGTGAGGAACGGCACATAGGTAACCAGCGCCAGCACGGTAAAGTTGGCGATCAGGAACGGGATCAGCGCTTTTACGTTCTCGGACAATTTATTGCCCGCAATATTGGTGGCGGCAAACAGACATACGCCGACCGGAGGAGTACAAAGTCCCAGAACCAGGTTCATAACCACCAGTACGCCAAACTGGATGGAGTTTACGCCTACGGAGTTGGCCAGCTGCAGCAGTACCGGGAACAGAATCAGGATCGCCGCGATGGTCTCCATGAACATACCTACGAAGATCAGGAACAGGTTGATCAAAAGCAGCAGGATGTACTTGTTGGTGGTCAGGTTCAGCATCGCGTCAGCGATCATATTCGGGATACGCTCCTTGGTAAGAATGTATGCGAATACGTTCGCAAATGCTACCAGTGCCATGATGGAAGCGGCGCTGGAGAGCGTCTGCTGCAGGCACTGATAAAAGCTCTTCAAGGTCAGCTTGCGGTAAATGACAAAACCTACAAAGGTGCCATATACGATACAGATGATGGACGCCTCGGTGGGGGTCACCCAGCCGAAGATGATGCCGCCCAGGATGATCAGGGTCATGATGATGGCCCAGATGGCTTCCTTTCCGGAAATCGCGATCTCCTTCAGGCTGCTCATGTGGTCACGCTTCGGATAGTTTTTCTTTTTGGAGATGATGTAGGACACCAGCGCCATGCCGGCGCCCATCAGGATGCCGGGAACCATGCCTGCCACGAACATCTTGGATACGGAAAGTCCGGTCATGGTAGCAGCCATAATCATCGGCAGGGACGGAGGAATGATCGGTCCCATACAGCTGGAGGCGGCCGTAACAGCTACGGAGAAGTCCGGGTCATAACCCATATCCACCATCATCGGGATCTCGATGCCGCCCAGTGCCACGGTATCGGACAGCGCCGTGCCGGAGATGCCGGCGAAAATCATGGATGCCAGGATATTGGCGTAAGCCATACCGCCGGTCAGATGTCCTACCAGCTTGTCACAGAAATCCATCAGCTTGTCGGAGATACCGCCCTGATTCATCAGGTTGCCGGCCAGCGTAAAGCCCGGGATGCACAGCAGGGTGAAGCTGTCGATACCCGCGAAGAACCGCTGGGCGAAGGTGGCAATGGGCATTCCCGCGCCCACAAAATAAGCCAGGGACGCGAGGCCAAGGCTGAATGCTACCGGGACACCGATAAACAGACAGATAATGAATGTAATAAATAAAACACTTACCATAATTATTTGCCCTCCTTTTCGTTCCAGCTTAAAATCGCAAGCAGCACCTCACAGATGAAGGCGATCGCCATAAAGCCAAACATCAGCACCAGGGCAAAGTAGATGTATTGCATGGGAATCGTCATGGCCGTGGAGTACATGGGAAACTTGATGAAAGCAAACGGCATCACAGAGTTGAACAGGATGTATGCGGTAAAGATCATGAGCGCGATCTTGATCAACAGGTTGATGACCCGGTTCACCATCGGGCATTTCGGCTCCAGGGCGTCATGCAGAAATTCCACGTTTACAAATTCGTTGCGGTGTACGGCGACGGCGCAGCCGAAAGCTACCATGTAAATGAAAGAGTAGCGGGCTGCCTCTTCGGTCCAGGATGGAGCGCTGGGCAGGAAGTTACGGCTGATGACCTGCACCAGAACGCAGACCACGAAAGCCATATAAAAGATAACGCCAAAGAAGCAAAGGATGTGATTGAAAATATCCACAAACTTCTCCAGGCCTTTCTTGAAATCGCTCATAGAGAGCACCTCACTTTCCATTGGATAAAAGACAGATCAAGCGATAAATGCGATGAGATGCGTCGCTGGCGCGTCTCACTGTATTTTGATGAAACAGGAGAAGCGCAGCGCAAACCTCGTCTGTGTTGCACTGCGCTTCAAGTTTGCTTTATTGGAACAGGTTATTGAAACAGATCAGCGATTAAGCCTCCGGATTTGCGGCGGAAATCTTCTCATAGAGAGCCTTCTGACTGTCGGTCAGCACTTCCAGCACGCCGGCGGTCATGATCTCTGCGAATTCATCCTGATCTACGTCGATGAATTCCATGCCCTCTTCGGTCAGAGTCTTCTCAAGCTGTGCCTCGTTTGCCAGGAACAGCTCATGCTCGTAGGCCTGCATCTCCTGGCCGCCCTTCACAACGATCTCCTGCAGATCCTCCGGAAGAGCCTCGAACTGGGCCTTGCCCATGGCGATGTAAACCCATGCGCGCAGATGCTCGGTGCGGATAACATAATCCTGAACCTCGTAGAAGGAACTGTTCTGGATCATAGCCAGCGGGTTCTCCTGACCCTCGATGGTCTTCTGCTGCAGGCTGGTGAATACCTCTGCCAGCGCCATCGGGGTGGGCTTTGCGCCTACAGCCTCAAACGCGGCTACGGTCATAGCGGACTGAGGAGTACGGATAACGAAGTTGTTCATGTCAGCCGGGGAAGTGATCTTTTTGTTGGCGGTGACATCACGAGGTCCGCGGGCAAAATAACCCAGAACCTTCATACCGCACTTATCCATCAAAGCTTCCAGCTCCTGGCCCACTTCACCGTTTAAAACAGCTTCCATATGCTCGTCGCTCTTGATCAGGTAAGGCATGCCGATGATGCCCAGATCCGGCTCATAAGTCTGCATGGACTCGCCGGTGAAGGTCATGTCGCAGCCGCCCTGGGTCAGGATGGACTGGATCATTTCGATCTCGGTGCCCAACTGGCTGTTGGGGTATACATTTACAGCGATCCGTCCGCCGGATTCCGCTTCTACATACTCTTTGAATTTCAATGCGCCCTGATGCCAGGAATCACGCTCGTCGTTGATATGGCCGATATTGATTTCGTACTCGGCTTTGCCGCTGGCTGCCGGAGCCGCGGTTTCCGTGGAAGCGCTGTTCGCTGCCGGAGCCGCCGTGGTAGCGGTCGTGCTTGAGCCTGATCCGCCGCATGCGGTCAGAGACAGTGCCGTAACAGCTGCCAGCATCAAGGAAATAGTCTTTTTGTTCAGTTTCATAGTCATTTTCTCCCTTCTTTTTTTACACTGCGGTGCGTATGCGCACGCAGCTTAAAATAAAATATATTGCTTGTCTGCCGCAGGTTTAAAAAA
>CAZICB010000105.1:3271-6020 GCA_964537765.1 uncultured Lachnospiraceae bacterium | reverse complement strand
ATGAAATTTCGCATGAAAGGAAAAAGGTTGAACCACATGAAAAAGATGAACCGCACTTATGTGATGGGGATCGTGTTTGTACTGTTTTCGCTGTTTGTGATCTGGCAGACGACGCTGATTCCCGAAAAACTGGTATCCAACGAACCTGGGCCGAAGCTGTTCCCGTTTATCGCGGCGGGCGGCATGCTTGTGATGTCTGTCCTCTCGGTAATTTTTGACGGCGCCGCTGAAGCAAAGGAAAACAAGGCCGGCGCGAAGCCCTATCTGGACGGCGCGGGCTGGCGCAGACTGGCGCTGATCTTCGCAGAATGCGTCGTTTTCTGCATTTCCATGAACTATATCGGCTTCTGGATTACCGGGATGATCGGCATGTTTGTATTTATTATGACGCTGAAAAGCGGAAAAAAGATCAATCTGGTGTTTGCCGTGATTTTGTCGGTCGGTCTGGCGAGCCTTTGCTACTTTGGATTTACGAAGGGCTTCAATATTCCGCTGCCAAAGGGCGCGCTCTGGAAGAGCATTGGCATTAAGATGCCGTAGGGAAAGGAGAGAAAGACATGGCAAGCTATCTGTCAGCGCTGGGCGTGCTGTTCCAGCCAATGAATTTCATTATGATGTATCTGTGTACCGTGGCGGGCATGATTCTCGGCGCGATCCCCGGACTTTCGGGCGGACTTGGCATTTCCCTGATCCTCCCGCTCACCTTTGCTTTGAACACGAACTTAAGCTTTGCGATGCTGCTCGGCATGTATGTCGGCGGCGTGTCCGGTTCCTTCATCGCCGCTGTGCTCCTGGGAATTCCCGGTTCCGCGGCATCCATCGCGACCTGCTATGACGGCTACCCGATGACGAAGCGGGGCAAGGCCTCCAGGGCGCTCTCCATCGGTATCATCGGATCCTTTATCGGAACTGCCGCCTCCATCATCGTGGCGACGGTCTGCTCCAGTATGATCGCGGACATCGCCCTCGCCCTCGGCCCCTGGGAGTATTTCAGCCTGTGCCTGATGGCGATCACGATGGTAATCGGCCTGAGCAATGGCTCCATCTACAAAGGACTTCTGGCGGCGTTTCTGGGACTGACGCTGTCCTGTGTCGGCGCGGATATGGTGACCAACCAGCTTCGCTTCACCTTTAAGAACACAAACCTTTACGGCGGCATCAATATGATCTGCCTGCTGATGGGAACCTTTGCGCTGCAGCAGGTGGCCACCAGCTACGCCAAGGGCAATCTGGACATGCCGGATGTGGACGCCGGTTCCCTGAAAGGTCTGGGACTGAAGATCAGTGAGATTCTGGAGAATATGAAGACGATTGTCGTCTCCCTGCTGATCGGTCTGGGCATCGGATTTTTGCCGGGCATGGGCTCCGGTATCTCAAACCTGATCGCCTATGGGCAGGCCAAGGCCATGAGCAAGCATCCGGAGGAGTTCGGAACCGGTATCGACGCCGGTATCTGGGCGACCGAGGTGGCGAACAACGCGGGTGTTGGCGGCGCGCTGATCCCGATGATTTCCCTGGGTATTCCCGGTGACGCGACGACGGTGCTTTTGATGTCGGCGATGACGATCAAGGGCCTGCAGCCGGGACCGATGTTCATTCAGAACAATCCCGACCTGGCCAACCTGATCTTCGCGTCCGTGCTGATTTCCGCTATCCTCTGCCTGGTGACGGAACTGCTGACCAAGCGTTGGTTCCCGCTGATTTTGAAAGCGCCCTATCATTACCTTTACGGGGCGATCCTTATGGTCTGCTTCCTGGGCGCTTATGCTTCCACAACCTCCATGTTCAGCGTGTACCTGGTGCTGCTGTTCGGCGCCTTGGGTATCCTGATGGAATACTTCAAGATGCCTGGGACCCCGCTGATGCTTTCCTTCATCCTGGGAAGTAAGATCGAGAGCTATTTCCGCATGGGCTGCTCTTACGCAAAGGGCGACATGACAAGCTTCGTGACAAGGCCGATTTCCCTGATTTTCCTTCTGATCGCCCTCGGCAGCGTGACGCTTCCGCCGATCATGAAGATCGTGAAGAAAAAAGGCAAAGCCTGATATTTGCGGGAGGGATCATATGGAATCAAAAGAATTGAAAAAAGTGCCGGAACCGGCCGCTCAAAAAGAGCAGCCGGAACTGACCGAGCTGAAGGCCGAGAAGGTGATGGTGATCCGCGCCGATTGCCCGGATGACATGCGACTGTGGGTGGGCAAAAATGATTTCGGCCTTTTACGTGCGATTTATATTACCGGCGGCGAGTTTCACGGCGCACGGCTCAATGGGACCCTGCTCCCTATGGGCGGCGCGGACTGGAATACCGGTTTCGGTGGAGACGACCCGGATCATTTTACAAGCGTGGACGTCTACGCAAGGTATCTTTTGCGAACCGACGACGGCGTCTATATCGAGATTCAGAATTCCGGCAGGCGGGATAAGCGGGGCGCGCAGCCCTATATCGTGACGACCCCGAAATTCTTTGCCCCGGCAGGAAAATATGAATGGCTGAACTACGGCGCTTACGTGGGAGCCTTGTCCGGCAGCGTGAAGGACGGCGTGCGGGGCGTGGATATTGTGATCTACCGGATGCTGTAGAGGAAGACAGGACACCCGGCAGAAGGAGAGGAATCGCTATGGCATTGTCAGAAAAAAGAATGAAAGAATTGACCAGCTACCTGCGGGGAACCAGCGTGGCGAAGGAGCACATCACCCCGGAATACCGGAAATGTCTGGAGCTGGCGGACAAGGAGACGGTGGTACTCCC
>CAZICB010000105.1:0-3171 GCA_964537765.1 uncultured Lachnospiraceae bacterium | reverse complement strand
GGTGATTGGATATGAGATATTATATCAATCCGGAACGACGGAAAAAGACGATTAATTTTACGGATCATATTGTGTATTCCCAGGTGAAGGATCCGGACGGGAATCCTTTAAGCCTGGAGCTTTCCATCATGTCCATGAGCGGAAACAGCGAGCTGAAGGCGGCAGCGGCGGACGCAAAGGAGACCGACAAGGTCTCCGCCCAGCCGGTGGTGCTTTGGTTCTCCGGCGGAGGTTACCGGGGAGTGGACAAAAATCAGATGATCGCCGAGCTGCAGTTTCTGGCGGAGGCCGGTTATGCGGTGGTGATGGCGTATTACCGCAGCAGCGCCCAGGGGCATTGGCCGGATCAGCTGATCGACGCGAAGACGGCGGTGCGGTTTTTGCGGGCGCATAAGGATCAATACCTGCTGGATACGGACCACATCGGAGTCATGGGAAGAAGCGCCGGCGGCCATCTGTCCGCCGTGCTTGGTCTGAATCTGGACGGCTATGAGAGTGGAGAGTGGAGCGGATATTCCTCAAAGGTACAGGCGGTCCTGGATATGTTCGGGCCGGTGGACACCTACGCGCTGCTGCAGCATGAGGGCAGGCAGATGGCCGCGAATCCCGATTATCGCTGGCATACCCTGATCGAGACCCACGGCGGGGCTTTGATCGGTGGGGATCCGGATACCCTGATGGAACGTTCCAAGGCCGCATCCATTCCCTTTTTGATGGATCAGGTAAAGGAGCCAGCGCCGCTTCTGATCCTTCACGGGGATTCGGACTGGCTGGTGCCGCCAAAGACCAGCGAAAATTTTTATGACCTGATGGTGGAGGCCGGGTTTGAAGCCCAGACGGATCTGTATTTGCTGAAGGGCGCGGGTCATGGGACCCCGGAATTTTTCCAGCCTCAGGTGCGGGAAATCGCGAAAAATTTCTTCGCCAAAAATCTTGGGACAGGGCAGATATAGGAAGCTTTGGAGCACAGCTTTCGCGCGTCCGGGCGACCCTCGGGGAAAGGAGATATCATATTATGATGAAGGTGCAGGTACCCATGTGGTCCACGGCTTCCGACGGGGAGCTGCAGTTTTACAGAGAAATGGGCATTCACGCGGTTTCGGTGATGTTTCGGGAAAATGACTGGGATTATGACAGTGTGAGCCGCCTGCAGGAGCGGATGGCGAAATATGATTTGCAGATTACGGATGGCGGAAGCTTTTCCGTATTTAAAAATCCCATCATCCATCTGGGACTGGAGGGCCGGGATGAACAGATCGACCGCTATAACCGGTTTACCCGGGTTATGGGCAAATGCGGCATTCCTGTCTGTTCTCTGGCATGGCAGCCGGACGGGGCGGTCCGCTCTTATAAAAAGGTAGGAAAATATACCCGCGGTTCCGTCAGCGGCATCGTGGATATGGAGGAGATCGCTTCCCGGGGGCCGTCCCACGGGCGGGTGTTCACGCAGGAGGAGATCTGGGATCATTTCAAGTATTTTCTGGATCGGACGCTTCCGGTCTGCGAAGAGGCCGACGTGAAGATGGCGCTCCATCCCAATGACCCGCCGGCCGCCTGCGTCATGGGCGTGCCCAGCCTGATCTACCGGAGCGAGGATTTCAAACGCGCCTTCGCGCTGGCAGGAGACAGCCCATACCTGGGCATGAAGCTGTGTGTGGGATGCTGGCTGGAGGCGGGAGACGCGTTCGGGAATCTGATGGAGGACATCGAGTACTTTGTGGGCCAGGGAAAGGTGCTGGCCGTCCACTTCCGGAACCTGAGCGCCCCGATGCCTTACTTTGAGGAGGTCCTTTTGGAGGACGGATATGCCGACATGTATGCGATCATGAAGCAGCTGGTGCGCTGCGGCTGCGACGGGCTGATCTCCGTGGACCATGCCTCCCACGGCGTGCCGGAATTCGGCGGCATGGCCGGAGCCTACGGATACTCCACCGGCTATATGAAGGGCATGCTTCTGGCGGCGGAGCGGGAAGTGGCGGCAGAGCGGGAGGCAGGCAAAAGCATCCGGCGCTGAGCTAATGGAAATTCCCTTGGCGCCCCGCCACAGGCGGGGCTTTTCCCGGCTGATCCGGCGCAGGCTCATCGGTCCGTCAGAGATTTGCTCCGGCCGATGGGATCGCCGGATCGTATTCCGCGATGTAAGGCTCTTCCGTGTGCACGCTGAAGTAGCCGGTGAGGTAGCTTAAAAACAGTTCCTCCGGCTCATGGCGTTTCCAGTCCTTGCTGATATAGAGGACGTTGAGCCGGTACAAGGTCGGCAAGAGAGAATAATATTTGATCATCTTGCGCCCGATGGAACAGGATTCCGCGATGAAAGCCACGCCGGCGTTGTTGGCAACCATCCTTCTGGTCGCGGCGATATTGTTCGTCTCCACAAAGGACTTCGGCGTAAATTTGCAGGACTCAAAAAGCTGGTCGGACAGGGCGCGCAGGGAAGAACCCTGCTTGGAGAGCACCAGATTCTCCTGGCCGAAGTTTTTGATCAGCGCGTCCAGGACCAGAGTGTCCTCCGGATGCTCCAGCGCGTAGGGGTGGTTCGCGGGTACCGCGAACAATACCTTCTCCTTTCGGAGGATACGGCACTGGTCGCCAAAAAGCGCGGTGTTCAGATCCGAGGCGACCCCGAGATCGATCTTTTCCTCCAAAAACATTTTCTTGAGTGCGGGAAGGCCGACTTCAGAAATCTCGATGGAAACCTCCGGGAATTTTTTGTTGAACCTGGGAATGGTTTCCGAAAGCATCCGCATGCCGAAGTTCGAGGTCACGCCGACCCGGATGTGGCCCCGGTAATTGATGCTGGCAATATTCTGATACAGCTCTTCGCGGATTTTGATCACTTTCCGGGCCGCTTCCACATACAGTTTCCCGGCAGGCGTCAGCGTCAGTTCCCCCTTTGTACGGATAAAAAGAGGGGTTCCCAGCTCCTGCTCTAAGCGGGACAGATATTGGCTTAAGGAGGATTGGGATACGAACAGGTCCTCCGCAGCTTTTGTCATGTTCTTTCGATCGGCAATCGCCAGAATATAATTCAAATACTTTACATCCATAAAACTCCCCCCATTATGGACTAAATTAAAATGTTACGTACTATTAGAAAAAATGATTGTAACAATCACAATTAAATATTGGATAAATGCCCGGGAAACCTTTAAGATTATTATATCAGAAATT
>CAZICB010000104.1:0-6212 GCA_964537765.1 uncultured Lachnospiraceae bacterium | reverse complement strand
GACGGAACTGCCATCGATATGGACAGCGCCGCTGAAAGCAGCATGGCGGCAAGCCTTTTGTTCTTCATTTTCATACTCCTCCTGCTCTTGTAAAATTTGGTAACGAGGCATATCCGAAGCAGTTTCTGCGCCGCAGCTTCCCCGATTATGCCGTGGCCACTAAGCTTATTTCTCCTTTCGGCTCGCGCTCGCTAACTGCTCATAGTTGCCGCTCCACTAAGTTCGCACCGCGCCTTTCGGCTTGTGCTCTCTAAGGGTCCCGGCATACATTCGCAGTAACCTCCCGCTTCGCCTTCGGCTCGCGCTCGCTAACTGCTCATAGTATATCATATGATTGCGAAAAAAAGCTATAGGAATATAAGGTTTTAGCCGATTTTTGTGAACTACCCCGACTTACAGAAATCGGAGCTATACATTTAAAAAGGATCATCCAATTTGTTGATACATGTGCTATAATGCACTTACAGTATAGGATAAATGGGAACAAGGTTTAAGAAGACAGAATGGGAAAGGACGAGTATGATGGGAAGAAAAACAAAAATGGATTTACATACCATGTGGACTTTGTTTAAAACCTGCTTTATTATCAGTTCCTGCACCTTTGGCGGCGGTCTGGTAATCATCTCCATGCTGCAGAAAAAGTTTGTGGAGGAGCTGGGATGGATTGAACAGGAGGAGGTGATGGATATGGTGGCGATCGCTCAGTCATGTCCGGGTGTGATGGCGGTCAATACATCTATCATCATCGGCTATCGAATCGGAGGAATAGCCGGCGCCCTTTTGACAGTTATCGGCACCGTGACACCGCCGATGATTATTTTGACAATCATTTCTGCATGCTATATACAGTTCCGCAGCAATTATGTGATTGCGCTGCTGCTTAAGGGAATGCAAGCAGGCGTGGCGGCAGTGATGATAAATGTTACGGTTACAATGTGCAAAAATGTGTTAAAAGATAAAGAACTGGTGTCACTTTTGCTTCTGCTGGCGGCGTCTGCGGCGGCAGTAATTTTTCAGGTGGATATTATTTTGATTATTCTTGCATGTGCGGTAATCGGAGGATATTTTACCTTGAGAGGAGAAAAGAAAAAATGATCTGTTTTCAGTTATTTAAAACCTTTTTTCTGATTGGATTATTCAGCTTTGGCGGCGGGATGGCTTCCATGGAATTGATTCGCAGCCGTGTAGTGACTCAGCAGGGATGGCTGACGAATTCGGAGTTTACGGATATTATTTCCATATCTGAAATGACGCCGGGGCCCATGGGAATCAACATCGCGTCCTTTGTGGGCACCCGGGTGGCAGGCATTCCCGGAACCATGGCGGCGACCTTCGCATATGTACTTCCCGCCCTGGTGATTGTAATAATCCTGGCAAGGATCTACTATAAATACCGGAAGTTGGATACCGTTCAGGGAATATTAAAAGGGCTTCATCCGGCGGTGGCAGCCATGGTTCTGGCTGCGGCTGTGAAGCTGACGGGAAATGCCCTTTGGGGAGGAATCAATGCGTTCAGCCTGCCGGATACCAATTGGATTGCTTTGATTCTTGCGGTGATATTTTTTGTGCTGCTCCAGAAAAAGAAGGTCGGACCGGTGCAGGCAATTCTGGCAAGCGGCGTGGCAGGCGCAATTTTGTATGCGGTTTGCGGAGGCTGATTCATAGGAAAGGGCCTCCTGCATATCATTCAGCAGATACATGCGGGGATGCAGCCGTTGATGAGCCAGATTGCCGCTTCCTTGTTGGTGGTCAGCCATGCGCCGCTGTTTTTCATATAACCAATCAGACGGCTCAGCATACGCACGCGGCTTGCCCGGCCGATGAACTGCGGGTGCAAAACAAAGTTGATCATCCGTCCTTCCAGGGCCAGCGTGTCGAATTCTTCCTTCCATATTTCATACATTTCGTCCGGAGACTTCAGCTCGTACCGCTCCGGAGCCGTATCGGTGTAAAAATCATAGGCGGTATCATCAAAGATCGAATCCTTGGGCAGTTCCACCAACGGAACGGTTTTCCCGTTGATTTGATGCAGGAATGGGCCGTCCACATCCCGCCAATTGCTGCTGTACAGGTATCCGTGTTGCAGAAAAAGATCAAGGCTGTAATCATGGATCACGCCGCCCGGTCCGCGGTGGCCGCAGATCTTCTGTCCGGTCAAATCCCGGATGATCTTCTCGCAGCGGTACATGGTGGCATCTTCCTCTTCCCGGGTGGTCGTGGTAAATTCCTCATGCAGATAACCGTGAAAACCGATCTCATGACCGCGGCGGGCGATTTCCTGTACGACCAGCGGGTATTTTTCCGCAATGACGCCGGGAATAAAAAAGGTAGCCTTGATCTGATGGAGATCCAGCATATTGAGGATGCGCGGGATGCCCTGCTTCGGGCCATACGCACCGCGGGAAAGGTTGGTGAGATGATCCAGATTACCGTCGCCCCGGGTGGTCCACATAGTTTCCGCATCAATATCAAATGCCATCATGACGGCGATTCGTTTGTTGTCAGGCCATTTTGTCATTTTGCCGCGCCTCCCCCGTTTGAATAAGATATGCTTCCGGTGCTTGAAATATTGTTTGCGGCAGCGTTTTCCTGCGCGAGTACATAGCGCGCGACTTCCTCGCAGGTCGCAATCCATGCCCCCTGATCCCGCATGTAATTGATGAGCCGGCCGACCATGCCGATACGGCTGGCGCGTCCGATCATCTGGGGATGCAGCTTCAGTACAAAAATCTTATTATTTTCCAGAGCAAGTCCATCGAATTCCTGCTTCCAGTTTCCGTAAACCTCGCGGTTGGTGTACATGGCGCGTACTGCCGGATCGCTGAAGGTAAAATAGTAATAGGTAAAATCGTCCATGGTGATATCGTTGGGCAATTCCACCAAAGGGAGCTGTTTGCCGCAGCATTCCCACAGATAAGCCCAGTCGCAGTCCTTCATGGACGAACTGTATAGATAACCGCGCTCTGCCAGGAGTTTGGGCGTGAACGGATGGATGATGCTTTCCGGACCGCGGTGCCCCACCGGTTTCCTGCCGGTGATCTCTGAAAGAATGGCTTCGCTTTGATCGAGGATGGCGATCTCTTCTTCCAGGGGAATGCCGCGTTTTGACTCGTGCATATATCCGTGGGAAGCAATCTCATGGCCGCGGCGGTGGATTTCGACTACTGTGTCACGGTATTTTTCCGCTACGATACCCGGGACAAAGAACGTGGATCTGACACCGGTGATATCCAGCATATCCAGACAGCGGGCCAGTCCCTCGTGCGGTCCGTACTGTCCACGGGAATAGTCGGTAAAACCGATGGTTTTTCCTTTGCTTGCAGCGCGGGAAATACGGAGATATTCCGCATCATAATCAAAAGTGATCATCACAGCGATGCGCTTGCCGTCCGGCCAGCGCCACGCGGGACCGTTGTATTTTCCGTCAATCTGAGCAGTCATGATATGTACTCCTTCAATTAAGCTATATTATACGCTATAATTATGAATTTTACAAAGTTTTTCCGATGATTGGCGAAAATAAAATCCGATAGCTGACTGTTAAATAAAATTTGGTTTTTCAGCCGGATGTCGAACATTTTTAAATTGCAGATTAGCTATTTGCATGATATAATTACAAAGTTATTTACTATGAAAGTACCCTTTTCCGCGAAGCGGAAAACTGAATTCTGGGATGCACCCATGCGCAATAACTTTTTCATGCGCAGTGGTACACTCAAAGCGCATGGGGGCTTATCTTGAAAGCAGATAAGGCATGGTAATATGAGAACCAAGAGGAGGAAAAAAGAAATGAAAAAGAGACTGGCATTGATTGCAGCGGCAATGACAGCCGCTGTTATGCTGGCGGCGTGCGGCGGTTCCAAAGAGAGCGCGGCAACGACGGCTGCGGCAGAGACCACAGCGGCAGAGACAGCTGCAGCAGAGACCACAGCGGCGGAAACATCCGCAGCAGAAACCACAGCGGCAGAAACATCCGCAGCAGCGGAGAACCCGTTCAACGGCGTAACCGTTAAAGTCGGCTGTTCCGCAACCTTTGTTCCGTTTGAATCCATCGAGATGGCAGCGGATGGAAGCAAGAGTTATGTGGGCATGAACATTGACATGATCAAGGCTATCGTTGAGAAAAACGGCGGCGAGGTTGAGTTTGTAGATATGCCGTTTAAGAGCCTGATGGCCGCAATCCAGGCCGGACAGATCGATTTCTGCAGCGGCGGTATGTCCCCGACGGAAGAGAGAAAGCAGACGCTTGATTTCTCCGAGGTCTTCTTCTATCCGAGAAATGCGATTGTATTCCGTGCCGGCGACAGTTTTCCGACGCTGGATTCCCTGAAGGGCAAAAAGATCGCTTATGTTTTCGGCACAAACTATCAGCAGGTTGCCGAAAGCGTGGAGGGTGCGGAGACTGTAGGGATTCAGGGCAGCCCGGCATGCATTGAGGAAGTGAAGAGCAAACGTGTGGATGCCTGCATCATCGACGGCGCGGGTGCAACGGAATTTCTGAAGACCAATACGGGTCTGGAGATGAGTCTGCTGGATAAGACGGACGACTGTTTCGCAATCGGTTTTCCGAAGGAATCTCCGTACTATGACACTTTTAACAATACGCTGAAAGAAATGATGGAAAACGGCGAACTTGATGAAATCATTGCATCTCATCTGAACGAGCAGTTCATTCTGGACTGATCGGGTGCGAATGAAACCGGTCTGAAAAAGGGATTGATGAAACGAAAAGGAGCGCATGCCTCGTTTCCGGGGCATGCGAAAATAGAGAGGAGCAACCTATGAAGCTTGATTTTAGCTGCGTTTGGCAGTATTGGCCATTTTTATACCATGGCGCGTTGATGACACTGAAAATGACGGCGATCTGTGCGGTATTCGGATTCCTGTTGGGAGTGTTGCTGGCACTGGTTAAAATCAGCAAGGTGAAACCTTTGATCTGGTTCGGCCGGTTTTATACTTCTATTTTCCGCGGTACACCGCTGCTGGTTCAGCTCTGTATCGTACATTTCGGACTGCCGCAGCTGATCGGGATCACACTGACAACGACGCAGTCAGGCATCCTGACCTTTTCGTTTAATTCCGCTGCATATATTTCGGAAATTTTCCGCGGCGGAATCATGGGGGTAGACAAGGGCCAGTATGAGGCGGCCATGTCTCTTGGTGTAGGCTATAAGGATATGATGAAGGACATCATCCTTCCGCAGGCGGTAAAGCATATTCTGCCGAGCCTTGTAAACGAGGCGATTGCGCTTTTGAAGGAATCATCGATCCTTTCCTATATCGGCGCGGTGGAGCTTCTGCGTGCTGCAGACCAGATTACGGTTTTGACATTCCGCTTCTTTGAGCCGTATCTTGTGATTGCAGTGATTTACTATGTTTTTGTCATGATTCTTTCAGTATTCGCAAGCCGTCTGGAAAGGTGGGTGAACAGAAGTGATCGAGTTTCGTAATGTACATAAAAGCTTTGGAGACCTGGAAGTTTTGAAGGGCATCAATCTGAAGATAGAAAAGGGACAGGTGGTCACACTGATCGGACCTTCCGGTTCAGGAAAGTCGACGATCCTGCGGTGTATGAACCTGCTGGAAATGCCCACCAGCGGTCAGGTGTTTATCGAAGGAAAAGATATTACCCGGCCCAAAACCGATATTCAGGCGATCCGCAAGAACATCGGCATGGTGTTTCAGCACTTTAATCTCTTCCCACATATGACGGTCATGGAGAATATGACCTATGCGCCAATGAAGGTGAACCATGTCAGTAAAGCGGCAGCCGAGGAAAAGGCCATGGAGCTGCTGAAGCTGGTGGGTCTGACGGAGAAAGCGCAGGCTTATCCAGGGACTCTTTCCGGCGGTCAGAAGCAGAGAATCGCTATCGCACGCGCGCTGGCGATGGAGCCACAGATCATGCTGTTTGACGAGCCAACCAGCGCGCTTGATCCGGAGATGGTAAAAGAGGTGCTGGAAGTAATTAAAGATCTGGCGCATACAGGGATCACCATGACGCTTGTTACCCATGAGATGGGATTTGCCAAAGAGGTTGCGGACCGCATCTGCTTTATTGATGGCGGCCTGATCTTGGAAGATGCCGCTCCGGAGGAGTTTTTCGCACATCCGAAGACGGATCGTGCCCGCTCCTTCCTGGATAAAGTGCTGTAAGATGGTTCGGAAACCGTCTGCAAGCAGCTTTGTCCCACCGTCTGCAAGTGGCTTTG
>CAZICB010000103.1:0-6279 GCA_964537765.1 uncultured Lachnospiraceae bacterium | reverse complement strand
CTATGCTAAGCTCGGCTGCGCCCTTACGGGCTTGCCTTGCTAAGCGTCGCCGCATGCATGAAAGCAGCCAATCATCTCAAGCCCTTGCGGGCTTGATTCTTGGGCTTTCATAGTATATTGGGAATGTCTGCTGCGGGCAAGAAGGAGAAATGATATATGGAAGAAAAGAAAAAGGATTGTTTATGGAAGAAAAATGATCGTTTTCAGGTGAGAATCGAGGATCTCAGTGATGCCGGTGAGGGCATCGGCAAAACCGACGGCTTTACCTGGTTTGTGAAGGATGCCGTGATCGGAGATCTGGTGGAAGCCAGCGTGATGAAGACAAAAAAGACTTATGGTTTTGCCAGAATGCAAAAGATTCTCGAACCATCCCCCGCCCGGGTGGAGCCGGCCTGCCCGGTGGCCCGCCAGTGCGGCGGCTGCCAGCTTTTGTCCATGCGCTACGAGGATCAGCTGAAATTTAAGGAAAATAAGGTATTCAATAATTTGGCGCGGATTGGCGGGCTGTCCGGTCTGGCGCGTGTGAACGCGGCCGGGGAAGGGATGGACGCAAAGACCGTGGACCAGGAAAAGGAAGCGCTGTTTTATCCGATTATCGGCATGGAGGATCCCTGGCGTTACCGCAATAAATCCCAGTTTCCTTTCGGAAAGGACCGGAAGGGAAATATCATCACCGGATTTTATGCCGGGCGCACCCACACAATCATTGAAAATGAGGATTGTCTGCTGGGCATAGAGGAAAACAAGCATATCCTGGCATGCATCCGCCAGTATATGATGGAATACCGGATTCCTCCCTATGATGAAAACAGCCATACCGGTCTGGTGCGCCATGTGCTGGTGCGCAAAGGCTTTCGCACCGGGGAACTGATGGTCTGCTTGGTGATCAACGGGCCGGCGGCAGCATTGAAGCACATAGAAGTGCTGGTGGAGCGGCTGATGGAACTGTTTGGGGAACAGGGCAAATCCGGGATTTCAGGCTCCCGCATGGCCAGCATTTCCTGCAGCATAAACACGGAAAAGACCAATGTGATTATGGGAAAGGAAACGGTAGATTTCTACGGCCCGGGGTATATCACCGACTATATCGGCGATGTTCAATATCGGATTTCCCCCCTTTCCTTTTATCAGGTAAATCCGGTGCAGACGGAGCATTTGTACGGTACCGCTTTGGAGTACGCCGGTCTGACCGGAAAGGAGACAGTATGGGATTTGTATTGCGGCATTGGAACGATCTCTCTTTTTCTGGCGCAGAAGGCAAGACATGTTTACGGCGTGGAGATCGTGCCTCAGGCGATTGAGGATGCCCGCGCTAACGCGGCCCTGAACGGCATAGATAATGTGGAGTTTTTTGTCGGCAAGGCAGAGAAGGTCCTGCCGGAGCAGTACGAGAAAAACCGGATCCATGCAGACGTGATCGTGGTGGATCCGCCGCGGAAGGGCTGCGATACCGTCTGCCTGGACACCATTGTAAAAATGGCCCCGGAAAAAGTTGTATACGTCAGCTGCGACCCGGCGACCCTGGCCAGGGACGTGAAGTATCTGGGGGAGCGGGGGTATCAGGTGAAGAAGGCGCGCTGCGTGGATATGTTTTGCGGCGGGGGGCATGTGGAGACGGTGCTGGGACTACAAAGGAAAGATACTTAGAAATCAAACCGGATAGCCATTAAAAATAGCCGCTCAGTTTGCGACGCTTGGGCGGCTATTTTCTGTGTCTTGTTACTATCCTTACCGATAGAGTATCCTATTCCAAAGCAGGTCTGGTTACTCGTTTCCGATTGTGCAACCGTGGGACATTTCCATATATCTTAAACCAATCCCGCTATCATGGGCAGTCCCATAGCCACTGCCGGCACGTAGGTAACCAGCAGCAGACCAATCAAAATCGCTACATAATACATCAGCATATAGGGCATTACCTTTGACAAGGATGTCTTTCCAACCTTGATCGCCACAAACAGCGTATTGCCGACCGGCGGCGTGATATTGCCGATACACAGGTTATAAACCAAAAGCAGACCGAATTGTACCGGATGCATACCGAAGGTCTGGACAACTGGCAAAAACAGGGGCGTGAAAATCAAAATTGCCGGAGTTACATCCATAAAGGTACCCGCAATCAGCAGAATCACATTCATGATCAGCAGGATAATTACGGAATTGTTGGTCAGTCCCAGGAGCGCCGTGGAAATGGCCTGCGGGATCTGGGTGAACGCCATTACCCAGCCGAGAATGTTGGAAACGCCGATGAGGAACACGATCATACCGCTCATCTTGGCGCTCTCCACTACAATGCGCCAGAAGGATTTCAAGGTAATATTCTTATAGCAGATACCCAGAATTAACGCATAGACAACGGCGATGGCCGACCCCTCCGTCGCGGTAAATACACCGGCAATAATGCCGCCGATTACCACCACAATCAAGGACAGAGACGGGATCGCGCGCAGGGTTGCCGTTCCCAGGTTCTTCCAGTCATATTTCCCCTCAACGCCTTTATAGCCCTTTTTCTTGGCGATTACGATGGCCACCACAATACAGCAGACCGCCCAGATGATGCCGGGGACATAGCCAGCCAGAAACAGCGCTGCCACCGATGTTCCGCCGGCAGCCAGCGAATAAGTAATCAAAGCATTGGACGGCGGAATCAACAGGCCCGAGGGCGCGGACGCGCCATTGGTAGCCGCGCAGATGGCCGGGTCGTAGCCCTGTTCCTCTTCCCCGTCACGTACCATGCTGCCCACAGCGGCCGCTGCCGCGGATGCCGAGCCGGAGATGGCGCCAAACAAAGCGTTGGCCCCGATATTCGTCACCAGCAGAGAGCCGGGAAGCTTTCCTAAAACTGCCAGCACAAAATCCACCAGCCGCTTGGCAATACCGCCCTGATTCATCAAATTTCCCGCCAGAATAAAGAACGGGATCGCCGTCAATGTAAACTTACTCATTCCCACGAAGGTTCGCTGGGCGGCGGTAAGTACGGATACATCCAGCGGCACCACCGTCAGGATTGCCGCCAGCGAGGAAATCCCAATCGCATAGGAAATCGGAACGCCGATAAAAAGAAGTACCAGCATTACTACCAGAATAATCAACAGTGCATTCATTGCCATGATTTATGCCTCCCTTCCGGCTTTCGCCAATTCCTCTGCGGCCTCATCCACCGGATTCGTGTCAATGCTGCCATCCAGGATCCCGATAATGTTGAGAATCGTGTATACCACATTAATCACGCCGCTTAACGGCAGTACAATGTAAAAAATACCAATCGGGACACCCAGGGAAGAGGTCATCTGGCCCATGGCCAGAGTTGTAATCTGGACTCCCCCGTAAACCAGGATGATTCCGGCAAACAGGCAGGCGACAAGCTCCGCGAAGACCGCCAGCCATTTGCGGGCGTTGCTCCCCATTCGATCTACCAGAATCGGAATGTTCATATGTCCGCGCTCACCGACTACAATGGAGGAGCCTAAAAGGGCCATCCACGCAAACAGGTAGGAAACCAGCTCTTCAGACCAGGAAGAGGGATTCTGCAGGATATACCTTGTGAATACCTGCCAGCAAGTCAGCACCACCATCGCCAGAAAGCTTACGCCAGCCAGTACATTAAGTACACGGTTTAAAAAGTTTCTCAGTTGCTTCATACTTTCCCTCCTATTCTGCCGTCGACGGATATTTCGCGTTGTATTCCTGAATCAAATCATAAATGGGCCTGATGGACGTGTTACTTGCCAGCACCGATTCATGCAGCGGCTTGCACGCCTCCACAAAGGGAACCTGATCTGGATAGATGAATTCCACATGCTGTTCATTCTGCGCCTTCTCCTTGGCACTCTCCACGGCCTTAACCCATTCCTCACGCTGTATCTGATTGATTAACTGGAAGCCCTCCTCGAAAATGGCGCGGTCCTCCTCGCTCAGACCCTCGATGAAGGCATTGTTGCCAATCAAAATATCCGGCACCATCTGGTGCATATCGTAGGAATAGTATTTGCAGACATCGCCATGACCATTATCCGTCAAGGCCATTTCATTGTTTTCCGCGCCGTCAATGATATTGGACTGCAGCGCCGTATACACCTCGCCGAAACCCATGGGAGTCGCGGAACCGCCCAGAAGCCGCATCATCTCAATATTGGTCGGCGACTGCTGCACGCGAATTTTCAGCCCCTTTAAGTCGGCCGGGCTGTAAATCGGCTTATTGACCGTATAAAAGTTACGGGTTCCGGCATCCAGCCAGGTCACGGCCGTAAAGCCGGCCTTCTCGGTCGCCGTGAAAATCGGATCCACGACTGCCGGGTCGTCCATGGCATTGTGATACGCCTCCGCGCTGGCAAACAGATACGGCAGATTAAAAATCTCGTAATCCTGGCTGAAGGTCTCCAGAATCGCGTTGCTGGCCACGCAGAAGTCAACGGCCCCTGTCTGCGTAAGCTGCACCATATCCGTCTGGGAACCCAGAAGCTCGCTGGGGTACACCTCGACCACATATTTGTCGCCAAGTCTTTCATTGATAAAATCCTTGAAAGCCACCAGCGCGATATGGGTCGGATGGTTTGTGGACTGGTTATGCCCGATTCGGACTATCCGCTTCGATTCCGCGCTGCTACAGCCGGTCAAAGCCACGATAGCCAGCACCATGACAGAGAGTATAACCCTCCACTTCCTTCTTTTTACCATAAAAATCCCTCCTTTTCGATTTTATGAGCCTTTGTTTCTCAAACCCGGGAAATCTGGCGGATTTGCTTTTGTGTAACCGTATCAAACTTCGCCTCATACCATCTTAGTGCCATTTCCATAAGTGATATCCTCTCTTTCCGCAAATTTGCTTTGCTGATACCTCGGATTGCTCCGAACCATTAGTTCTGTTATTATTATATTATTATAATTAGAAAAGACGATTGGAATACTTGTTGTGCACATTGCAAAAATTGCGGCAATATGTTAAACTTTAATTATAGGAAACGACAAAATTATTTGTCATTTGCTATAACATGATGACAAAATTTGCTCCAGTATCCGAAAAATTTTTGGAGGGATTGTATGAAAAAAAATTTCCGAACGACATTTAGTACACGACAATATATGTTGCTCAAAGATTTCGAAATTTATTATTATAATGACCATGATATTTCCAGAGTAAAATATCATTCCCACGATTATTATGAATTTTACCTCTTTCTGGAGGGAGAAGTTTCCATGAACATCGATGGAATCTACTATCCCTTAAGCCCGGGCGACGTGATTCTGATTCCTCCCGGCATCCCTCATTTCGCTTCGATAAACAGCACTTCCCCTTATCGGCGCTTCGTTTTCTGGATCAGCCAGAATTTCTATAGACAGCTGGCGGCGGCCGATCCGGATTACGTTTATCTTATGCGTCAGGTTCCGGTCACCAAACGCTATATTTATCATTATGATATTTATACCTTTAACTCCTTGCAGTATAGGGTATTTCGTCTCATCGAGGAAATGCAGTCTGAAAAATATGGAAAGAATGCCATGATTACCCTGAAGGTCCAGGATCTGATTCTGCATTTAAACCGTTACGCCTATGAGCAGGAGCATCCTCGGAGCGAGCATGAGGCGCAAAGTCTCTGTGCCAGCGTCATGAGCTTTATCGAGGATAATCTGGACGGAGATCTCTCCTTAAGCCGCCTCGCCAAAGAGTTTTTTGTGAGTAAATATCATATTGCCCACGTTTTCAAGGATTCCCTGGGAATTTCCATCCACCAATTCATCACCAAACGTCGTCTGATCATGTGCCGGAACGCCATTTTGGGCTCGCAAAAGCTAAATGAAATCTATCTGGCCTACGGCTTTCAGGATTATTCCAGCTTCTTTCGCGCCTTCAAAAAGGAATTCGGCTTCTCTCCCAGCGAATATCGGGAGCTGTTCCGCAAAGACGAATCCGAGTTTTCTTCCAACTAGCGCCCGACCGTCCAAACCGGATTGAAATTCTCAAACAGAAATTGCAAATTAGAATTGCAATTTGCTACAAGAAATGATATGCTATTTTGGGATGTGGTATACGATTTCTGAAAGGACGTGGTGATGTGCGAGTAAGTTATAATAGGCTCTGGAAGATGCTGATCGACAAGGGAATGTACAAGACAGATTTGATACGGGCAGCCGGTATCAGCACAAACGCCATGGCTCATATGGGAAAATGTGAAGATGTTCGTGTTGAAGTGCTTATCAAGATATGCGATGCCCTCGGCTGCACGTCATTTGATGATATTATGGAATTACTTCCCGATGAGGAGGTGTAGGTCATGACCC
>CAZICB010000102.1:3500-6470 GCA_964537765.1 uncultured Lachnospiraceae bacterium | reverse complement strand
CAGGCGACGGCGGACACCAGCACCCGACCCAGACTTTGACGGACCTGATGACCATCCGCTCCCTGACCGGCCGTTTAAGCGACATGACCATCGGTCTGTGCGGCGATTTGAAATTCGGCCGCACCGTCCACTCCCTGATCGAAGCCATGGTCCGCTATCCGGGCGTCCGTTTCGTTTTGATCGCGCCGGATGAGCTGCGTATCCCCAGCTATATCCGGGAGGATGTTTTGAGAGCCAACCACATGGAATTTAAGGAAGTGAATAATCTGGATGAGGCCATGCCGGAGCTGGATATTCTCTACATGACCCGGGTACAGAGGGAACGTTTCTTCAACGAAGAGGATTATGTCCGCTTAAAGGACTGCTACATTCTGGACAACAAGAAAATGAAGCTTGCCAAGAAGGATATGTTTGTGCTGCATCCCCTTCCCCGTGTCAATGAGATTTCCACGGAGGTGGACAATGATCCCCGCGCAGCCTATTTCCGGCAGGTGCAGTACGGCGTGTACGTCCGTATGGCCCTGATCATGACCCTACTGGAGGTGAAGAGACCATGCTGAACATCAGCGGATTAAAAGAAGGCATTGTCCTGGACCACATTGAGGCCGGCAAAAGTCTGGAAATTTATTATAACCTGGGCCTGGACAAATTTGACTGCCAGGTGGCGATCATCAAAAATGCCCGCAGCAACAAAATGGGCCGAAAAGATATTATCAAGATCGAAGGCGGCTTAGACCAGATCGATCTGGAGGTCTTAGGCTACATCGACCATAACATTACGGTCAATATCATCAAGGACGATAAGATCATAGAAAAAAAGCGGCTGACTCTGCCCCATAAGATCACCAATGTGATCCGGTGCAAAAATCCCCGCTGCATTACCTCCATCGAGCAGGAGCTTCCCCATGTGTTCTATCTGTCCGATGAGAAGAAGGAGATCTACCGCTGCCTCTACTGTGAACAAAAATATAGCAAATAACCTTTTAAAAAGGGACTGCCGCGTATCCATGCGGCAGTCCCACTTTTCCTGCTATGATTCCAGCATCCTATGATTCCAGCATCCTATGATTCCAGCATCCTATGATTCCAGCTGGTTTAAGGATTCCAGCTGACTTAGCTTTTCCGCGATATAGGCCTCCATCTGGTTTTTGGGAATCCCAAGCGGAATTTCCAGCTCGGAATACAGATAGTCCTCCGCCATCCGCAGATACTTTTCATCGGTGGCCGTGATCTTTTTGCCCTGAGCGCTCCGCGTCTGCTTGCGCAGATACAGAGTCTTGATGATGCGAATCCAATCTCTGCTGTCGCAGGATCGCATGCATTCTTTGTATTTTTCTTCCCGCAGCTTCTCATTGGTGATCCAAAGTTCCTTGATCTTCGGGATCGCTGAAATCAGGCCTGCGGCCTCTTCTTTTGTCATTACCGGGCGCATCTGCGTCTTGGGATTATCCACCGGAGTAAAGATCCTGCCGCCCTTCTGACTGGAAGGACACAGCACATAATAAAGCCGGTCGCGGGGAATTCCTTCCATATTCATGGTGGTGATATCCTCCACCTGGCAGACTCCTGAGCTTCCGTAAATAATATAATCTCCTTTGCCGTACATCCGTTCGTCATTCCTTTCTGAAAAAAGCAACCAATTACCAGTTCCATTTTACCAGAAAGGCGGCCCTGATTTCTAATGTTTTTTTGGGTACGGAGAAAAGTTTGTGAGATTTTGCCATTGCAAACCGGCGGTATTTTGTGGACTTTTCCCATGAAAACACTCCGTTTATTTAAAAAACTCATGCCGGTCATGGTCGAACAAATAAGTCAGATTCCGGTCAAACCAGCTGACGTTGCTAGAACACGAGCGCCCGCGGTTCATAAAATAAAGCGCGCCCTGGGAATAATCCTCCCCACTCAGCGCACGGTCCACCGCCTCCACAGTCTCCTGGGTCACCGTACAGGAATTTAAATTTCCATCATACACAGGAGAAAACTGGGATTTCTGATAGACCACATCGGTGATGGTATTGGGAAAATCCCCGCTTTTTACCCGGTTAATAATTACATTGGCTACTAAAATTCTTCCTTTGATGTCGCAAATACCGGCTTCCGCCTGTACAATCCGCTTCAGTACCTCATAATCCTGCTGGGAATAACGGACCACAGCCGCCGCGGCCTTCGCCTCCTGCTCCGCATAGGCGGCACGTTCCTCCTCCACCTGACGGATCTCTTCCTTCGTGGCTGCCACAACCGCTCTCTCTTCTTCCCGGACAGCCTCCTGTCTGCGCACATCCTCCACAAGAGTGTAAAACGCCAGTGCTTGTCCTTCTTTTATCTGGTCGGTTCTGGTAAGTCGGAATTGTATTTTTGCTTCCGTAATCTGTGCAATCTCCTCAATCCCTTCCTCCTCCGGCAGCTCTTCCTCCGGCTCCCGGGCAGGTGTCTCTGCATATGCTGTCAGCGCTGTCTTTCCGCCTCCGGCAAAGCCGCTGGAAGTAAAGGTAAGCACCGCCACCACAACCGTTCCGGCTGTGATCACCGCCATGGACCGGTACATCCTTCTGGATACCCGCACCGTCCAGGCCGCAAGCTTCACTGCCGCCGGCTTTACCAGCTGAAGCAGGGACTGAAGAAATGAGCATAATGTAAGCATACATACCCCTCTCTTCTTCACAAAATGAGCGATTCCCAAATTTCCATTCAATTTTCGGCAAAAGTGGGGACAAAAGTCTAAAATCGCCTTATTTTCCGGCTTCGTTGGTAATTATAGTGGGGGAATTGAGAAAATGTCAAGATCTGATTCTCATTTTTGTAACATCTGACGCCATGTTTTTTCTGTCATTTTTCATCCTTTAATATTTTTGTACAATTTTTCTGCGGATTACTCTCCTGTCTTTTGTACATTTTTTCTTTTATCTGTTACAAAATTATTACGTTTTTGTTAAATATGACAGCATAAAAAAAGAGACGAATCCTGTCGCC
>CAZICB010000102.1:1545-3400 GCA_964537765.1 uncultured Lachnospiraceae bacterium | reverse complement strand
CATCCACGGATTCCCGAAGCCTTTTGGGATCCAAAATCACCTGGGCGCCGCGCTGACGATCCTTCCTGCTATGGCGCAGGCCGCCGCCGTGGCCGGGGACGCCAGATAGATCTCCACCTTGGAGGTACCCATCCGTCCCAGGAAATTCCGGTTGTTGGTGGCAACCACCCGCTCCCCATCACACAAAATGCCTCCGGTGCGCCCGCAGCACAGGCCGCAGCCCGGATGGGTCAGCACTGCTCCGGCCTCCACCAAAGTCTTTAAAACGCCGGCCTCCAAAGCCTGGGTATAAACCTTTCGGCTCGCCGGAGTCACAATCAGCTTCACAAAGGGCGCCACCTGCTTTCCCTTTAATACCTCCGCCGCCGTTTTCAGATCCTCAAACCGGCCGTTGGTGCAGGAACCGATAAATACCTGATCGATCGACGTGCCTTCCAGCTCGCTGACGTTGCGGATCTTATCCACCTGGGAGGGGCATGCCATCACCGGCACAAAATCCTCCGCCTGGTAAACCAGGGTTTTTAGATATTTGGCATCCGCGTCGCCGGTTAAGCTTCTCTGAAAATCATCCAGTTGGATCCCGCAATATTCCGCCGTTTTTTCATCCGGCGTAAACAGGGCGCATTTCGCTCCCGCCTCGATGGCCATATTCGCCATGGTCATCCGGCTGGACACGGTCATCGCCTCCACCGCAGAGCCGGTAAACTCCAGCGCCCGGTAGGTGGCTCCGTCCGCCCCCAGATCCCCGATCAGCCGCAGGATCACATCCTTGGACATGACGCCCTCCCTCAATCGGCCGTTGATCTCCACCTTGATGGTCTCCGGCACCTTGACCCACAAGGTTCCGGTTCCCAGAATCGCCGCCATCTCCGTGTAGCCGATTCCGGTGGAAAAAGCGCCCACGCACCCGTAAGTGGTGGTATGGCTGTCCGTTCCAAACACCACATCCCCGGGCTTCACATATCCCGCCTCCGTCATTAGCTGATGGCAGATGCCGTCGCTGCGGTGCACATGGGGAATGCCCTGCTCCCTGGCAAAGGCGTCGCCCACCTTATAATGGCGCACATCGTCGAGCTGGCTTGCGGGAACCAGGTGGTCGTAGATCATCACCACCTTTTCTGGATCCCAGACCTTCGTAAAGCCCATCTCGTTGAATTTTCCCACGATAAACGGCATCATAATATCGTCCAGCATGACCCGGTCCACGTTCACCGTCACAATATCCCCGGGCTTTACGGACGCAGCGCCGATATTATGGGAAATGATTTTCTCAATGATTGTCTGTCCCATCGTCCCTTTTCCTCCTAAACCAGTCCATTCCGTCTCCGCATGGCCTTCACCAGGCCGCCGGCGTCGATGATCTCCACCAAATTATCCGGCAGAGAAGTGATGGGGTATTTCCTTCCCTGATAGTCCACCGCTTCATTGACCGTCACCGTGATGGTGTCCCCTTCCTTCACGTCATCATAAAGATCCGGCTGCTCGATCAGAAGCAGTCCATTGTTGATGGCGTTGCGAAAGAAAATCCGGGCGAAGGATTTGGCGATCACACAGCGGATGCCCAGCGCCTTCACCACCTCCGGCGCCTGCTCCCGGGAAGAGCCGCAGCCGAAATTTTTTCCCGCCACGATGATGTCGCCGGGGCCGATCTTTGCCGCCAGCTCCGGGCGCAGGGGAGAAAAGCCGTACAGCTTCATATCTTCAATGGTTTTCATGGCCAGATACTCGGTAGGGATGATAATGTCCGTGTCAATGTCATCTCCCAGCACCCAGACCCTTCCGGTAAATTGTTCCATAGAATTCCGTCCTCTTTCTATCCTATTGCCTGTTTTATTGCCTGTTTTATTGCCTGCTT
>CAZICB010000102.1:0-1445 GCA_964537765.1 uncultured Lachnospiraceae bacterium | reverse complement strand
TTCCGTCCTCTTTCTATCCTATTGCCTGTTTTATTGCCTGTTTTATTGCCTGCTTCAATGCCTGTTTTGCTGCCTGTTTTGCTGCCTGTTCTATTGCCTGTTTTATTGCCTGCGGCAGCAAAGGTCTGTCTACAGCATGTCCGCCGTGCAGATCTCTCCTTTGACCGCGGAGGCCGCCACGGTCGCCGCGGAGCCTAAGTATACCTTGGAGCTGGGATGACCGGCGCGCCCTTTGAAGTTGCGGGTTCCGGTGCTGATCAGCACCTCATTTTCCCCGATCACGCCCTGACAGCTTCCCCAGCACACGCTGCAGTTGGGGTTCATGACGATGGCTCCGCTCTCCATAAAGATTTTAATCAGCCCTTCCTCCATGGCCTGTAAATAAACCTCGCGGGATGCCGGAACCACCAAAAACCGCACATGGTCCGCCACCTTCCGTCCCTTTAAGATCTCTGCGCCTACCCTCAGATCCACGATCCGGCCATTGTTGCAGGAGCCTAAAAACGCTTCATCGATCCGGATGCCGCATACCTCCTTTGCGGGAGCCAATGCATCCACAAAATCCGGCTTTGCCACCACCGGTTCAATCCTGGACAAATCAAAGGTATATTCACTGTGGTATTTCGCATCCGGATCGCTGGCAAACACCGCCTTGGGCTTGCGTCCCCGCGCCTTTAAATACTCCAGGGCGATTTCATCCGCCTCAAAAATCGCGGTCTTCGCGCCCGCCTCCACCGCCAGGTTGCACAACACCATGCGCTCGTCCACGCTCAGGGTCTTCGCCCCGTCGCCGCAAAATTCCATCACCCGGTAGTTGGCTCCGTTTGCCCCGATGGTGCCGATGATGGTCAGCATCAGATCCCGTGCATAGACCCCCTCCGGAAGCTTTCCGGTCAGATTAAATTTCATGGTCTCCGGCACCAGCACCCAGGAAGTTCCGGTGACCATGCCGTAAAGCAGGTCCGTACAGCCCACGCCGGTACCGAAAGCGCCCAGGGCGCCGTAGGTGCAGGTATGGCTGTCCGCGCCGAAAATCAGCTCGCCGGGACAGACATAATGCTCCATCATGATCTGATGGCACACGCCCTTGCCCTCCCAGAAGTCAATGCCGTGCTCCCTTGCGAAATCCCGCATTTTTTTCTGGGACGCGGCGGTTTTCGGACTGTCCGAGGGCACATTGTGATCCACAATAAAGACCATCTTCCCGGTGTCGGCAATCCGAGGATTTTTTAATCGATTATGGTACATATCCACAGTCAGGTGGGTGGTACCGTCATTGCTCATCATCCGGTCCAGGTTCACCGTATGGATGTCCCCGGCCTTCACCTCAGGCACGCCGGCAGCCAGCGCGATAATCTTTTCAGCGATTGTCATTCCCATCTCATGCTTCCTCCTCGTATTGATATGTTTGTAAGTTATCTACAGCAGTCGGATGATTGAGCCTG
>CAZICB010000101.1:0-6726 GCA_964537765.1 uncultured Lachnospiraceae bacterium | reverse complement strand
TATGTCTGCTGACGCAGACATCACCACCCATGAAAGCCCACGGATGGCTCCGCGCTGTCGCGCTCCCGCCATCCTACCCGTATTCGCAAATCGACCCGGTCGCTTTGCTCCCGTGTCTGTTTTGCTCATACGGGTTAGCGTCGCTAAAGCATGGCCACACTGGTCTGCAAGCAGCCCGTGTGCCCTTGCTTTGCGACTGGGCTTTCATAGTAAATTCAGTACAATCGCAAGAACCATAAATGCAATCGCTGCAAAGGTTGTGAATTTTTCAAGATTGCCTTCCATGGAACGTCCCTTATTCTTTCCCCAGTAGGAATCAGCCATACCACTGATGGAGCCAAGTCCTGCGGACTTTCCTTCCTGAAGCAATACAATAACGGTCAAAGCCAGACATATCAAAATAAAAATCACGGATACGATCACTTTCAGCATCTAAGCGCACCTCCTAATAGTCAAACACACATAGTTTAGCATAGAATACGAAAAATGACAAGTATTATTTTCAAAAAGCGGGCTTGACCGCCTGTCCCTTATGCCCGCAGCTGGATCCCCATGCCCTCCAGGCCATTGAGAATTTTTTTCATGGCATTCCCTGCTTCCTCATCGGTCAGGGTATGATCCTTGGCGCGGAAGGTGATGGAATAAGCAACGGACTTATGACCGGAAAGGATCTGCGCTCCCTCGTAAATATCGAAAAGCTTATAGCTTTCCAGGATCTTCCCGCCCCGCTGGGCGATCATGTCCTCGATCTGTCCCACCATGATCTCCTTGGGCACTACCATGCTGATGTCCCGGGTGATGGCCGGATACTTTGCGATGCCGGTATATTTGCGGTCAAAGTTCGCGAACGGAATCACGGCCGGCATATCCAGCACAGCAATGCAGGTGCGCTCGCCAATCTTATAATTGTCCGCAACCTCCGGATGCAGCTCACCGAGATAGCCCACCACAACGCCCTCGTAAACCACATCGGCTTTTCTGCCCGGATGCAGATACGGACGGTCGCAGGACGGATCATAATGAACCCGTTTGGTCATGCCCAGCTTTTCGAAGAACTCTTCCACCACACCCTTCATGGTGAAGAAATCCCCCTCGCCGTACATGCCCAGGGCAAACTGCTTGCGCTCATCCGGCAACTCAGTCAGCGGCAGAGCCTTGGGCAGATAGATATTGGCAATCTCGTATAGTTTTACGTTTTTGTTGCGCCGGTTGTAGTTGATGGATAAGGAAGTCAAAAGCCCATTCAGCGGTGTCGTTCTCATGATGCTGAAATCCTCGCCCAGGGGATTTAAGATCGTGATGGCATCCCGCAGCTTGCTGTCCGCAGCCAGAGTCAGCTTGTCAAATACCTTCGGGCTTTCGAAGGAATAGGTCATACTCTGGCTGAAGCCGGAGAACTCGGCAATCTCTCTGGCGACCTCCTCAATCCGCAGATCATAGGGCAGCTTTCCGGTGGTCGCCTCACCGGACGGCAAGGTAGTCGGAATATTATCATAGCCATAAAAACGGGCAACCTCCTCCGCAAGGTCTGCCAGGCATTTAATATCCTGACGGAAGGTGGGAGCCACCACCTCCTGGGTTTCCTCATCGAAATCCAGCTCCAGCATCTTAAAATAGCTCTTCATGGTTTCCGCGTCCAGATTGGTGCCCAGCAGCGCATTGATCCTGTCCGCATCGAACTTTACTCTGGACGGCTGGCGCTTCACCGGATAAATGTCGATCATGCCACCTACCACCTCACCGGCGCCCAGTTCCTCCACCAGCTGGCAGGCACGATTGATGGCCAGCTCTGCATTGTTGGGATCCAGGCCCTTCTCATATTTTCCGGAAGCATCCGTGCGAAGTCCTAAGCGCTTTGCGGAAAGACGGATGTTGGTGCCGTCAAAGCAGGCGCCCTCAAATACCATCGCCTTTACATCGTCGGTGATCTTGGAATTTTCACCGCCCATAATGCCTGCAATACCGACTTCCTTCTCCGCGTCATTGATCATCAAAATATCATGGTCCAGCTTTCGGATCTGTCCGTCCAACGTCTGGAACTCATCGCCGTCCTGGGCAGTCTTTACAATGATCTTATGGCCTGCCAGCTGATCATAATCGAAGGCATGCATGGGCTGGCCATACTCCTCCATGATGTAGTTGGTAATATCAACCAGATTGTTGATGGGACGAATGCCGCTCGCTGCCAGTCTTCTCTGCATCCACTCCGGCGACGGAGCCAGCTTAATATTCTTTACCATTCTGGCACAATACCGCGGGCACAGATCCGTATTCTGGACCTCCACCTGCAGGTAGTCATGAATATCCTCGTCATTGCCGGTCTTGGTGATCACCGGTGGATGGAATTCCTTGCGGAAGGTGGCTGCCGCCTCTCTTGCGAGGCCGACCACGCTGTAGCAGTCCACGCGGTTGGAGGTGATTTCGTACTCAAACACCACGTCGTGCAGTCCCAGTACCTCGATGGCATCGGCGCCCACCGGGGTATCCTCCGGCAGAATGTAGATGCCCAGCTCCGGTGCGTTGGGATACATATCCCGGTTGGAGCCCAGCTCCTCGATGGAGCACATCATACCGTTGGACTCGATGCCCCGCAGCTTGCCCTTCTTAATTTTAATGCCATTCTCTGGCAGCGGACCGCCGTCATGGCCTCCGGCCACCTTTCCGCCGTCCAGAACCACCGGAACCTTGTCGCCTTCTTTGACATTGGGTGCTCCGGTCACGATCTGGATGGTCTCCGTGCCGATGTCCACCTGGCAGACGATCAGCTTGTTGGCATCGGGGTGACGTTCGATCTTTTTGATCTGGCCCACCACAATCTTCTCCAGGTTTTTATCCAGGCATTCATAACCTTCTACCTTGCTTCCGGATAAGGTCATCGCGTCCGTATACTCCTGCGCAGTGACATCCAGATCCGGCACATATGCTTTGATCCATGATAACGCTGTATTCATAGTTTTCTCCTTTTTTTGTTCTGTCTTTCTGTTTCCTATTTGCTTTGCACGCTCTGTGATCGATCAGAACTGCTTCAAAAATCGGATGTCGTTTTCGTATAGCAGCCGCATATCGTCGATTTCATATTTCAGCAACGCGATACGTTCCAGACCTACGCCAAATGCAAAGCCGGTATATTCCTCCGGATCGATGCCGCACATTTCCAAAACGTGGGGATGAACCATGCCGCAGCCCAGAATCTCAATCCAGCCGGAGCCTTTGCAGAAACGACAGCCCTTGCCGCCGCATTTAAAGCAGCTCACATCCACCTCGGCGCTGGGCTCTGTGAAGGGGAAGTGATGAGGACGGAATTTTACCTTAGTTTCCTCACCGAACATCTCCTTGGCAAATTCTGCCAGGGTGCCCTTCAAATCCGCGAGGGTAATATTTTTATCAACAACCAGTCCTTCCACCTGATGGAAGGACGGAGAATGGGTGGCATCCACCTCATCCGAGCGGAATACCCGTCCCGGAGAAATCATACGGATCGGCAGCTTTCCCTTTTCCATGGTACGGGCCTGCACCGGGGAGGTCTGGGTCCGCAGCACAATATCCTTATTGATATAGAAGGTATCCTGCTCATCCTTTGCCGGATGGTTCGGCGGAATGTTCAGCTTGGTGAAGTTGTACTCATCCAGCTCAATCTCCGGCCCCTCGATCACTTCGTAGCCCATGCCAATAAAGATTCTCTCCACCTCTTCCAATGCAATGGCATTGGGATGGCTGTGCCCCACATTTGCCTTTTTTGCCGGAAGGGTCACATCAATCACTTCGCTCTTTAACTGCAGCTCCCGTGCCTTTCTTGCCAGTTCTGTCTTGGTCTCCTCCAGCTTGCTCTCAATCAGCTCTCTGGCCTCATTGACCATCTGGCCTACCTTCGGACGATCCTCCGGCGCCACATCCTTCATGCTTTTTAATACGCTGGTCAGCTCTCCCTTTTTGCCCAGATAAGCGACCCGGATTTCATTCAGCCGGTCCAGCCCCTCAGAGGCCTCGATCTGGCGAAGCGCTTCCTGTTTAATCTTCTCTAATTTTTCTTTCATGATGTCCTTCCTTTCCTAAGTTTCTGTGGCATAAAAAAAATTCCCTTTGCAAATCAATTGCAAAGGGACGACATTTCATCGCGGTACCACCCTGATTCCTGCAGCCAAATCCGCCGCAGACTCTTTCTTCATGCGTAACGTGCACAACCCGTCGCCGCCTACCTGACCGAAGAGATGTCCAATGGACAAATCCGGATCCTTTCAGCAACGCAGCTCCCGTGGGAATTTCGTGAAGCTGTCTGAACAGAAAGGGGCTTTCAGCCGGTGACCCCTTCTCTCTGACGGGAAACAACTCACTACTTAACACGATCCTTGCTTTTCTCTTTTTGCGAAACCTATGATCTATTCTAGCCAGACTATACCAAAAAGTCAAGATGGAATTTACATTTCTGCCTTTATTTCCTCTTTATTTCCACTGCAGCCGCTGATAAAATTGTTCATAAAAATCCCGGCCTTTATCATAGGCTGTCAGGTAAAACCGGTTCAGCACCTCCATGCAAATCTGCTTTGCCGCCTCCCCGCCTAAGTCCTGCAGTGCCTCCTGCTCTCTGGCTTTCAGAAAGCTGTGCCAATCCGCAATGTAACGTTCATATTTTGCAAAATCCGGCGTGTTAATCCATTTGCGCACCTTCACCTTGGTGCGGTTCTGATTTCGGCATTCGTGAACCTGGAGAAAATAACGAAAGGAATTGCCCTCATAAATTCTTCCCAGCGGAAACAAGCGGCAGATTCCCGGACGGAAAGCATGTACCAGGCAGCGTCCCTTTTCATCCAGAAAACGGCATGCCTCATCCGGTCCGTCCATGGACAGACTGGGCAATACCAGTCCGTCCACCACATGCAGCTGCACCGGCCCGGCAAGAAGCTGCTGCGGAATTACATGAAGCCCCCACGCCAAACGGTGCAGGTCCAGCGGATCCAACACAATGGACTCTCCCATCCCCTTACAGCAGGCAGAGCATCCCTGGCAGTCCTGACAGTCCGCCTTCACCATATCATTGGGCCCATATAATTTCCCGTCGGATATTTCTTCCAAATTCACTTCCCGTATCATGATTCCAACTTCTCCTATGTCTTAATTTTAACTAATCACGAGGTTGCCTCTCTTTTTGGTTATAATACATGATTACTCGGATCAAAGTTCCTTCATTAAATCTACGAATTCATCAAGCATATATGCTCCATCCAGTTTGAAATCTTTATTCTTAAATACCATGAAATAGCGATACATCCTTCCAGCCTGAGATTGCCATAAACGCCCAAGCTCCAGTCTTTCTTTACTATTACCGCCATCAAGGTAATCACCTTTTGCTTCAACCATGACAAGCTTCCCGGATTTCATCATCACCATAAAATCTGGATAATGGTTAATATAACCATTAATTCGGAACCCTTTACGATCGATAATTCTATGCCACCAGCGAATGTTGTCCATTCCGGCGATGACATTGATAACCTGCAATTCAAATCCGTCCATATTATTCTTTTCCGCTTCGTAAAGCGAATAAGGAATAGCATCAATCGTTTTTTCAGGAGTAATCACTGGTTCAGGCGCATAGGAATCGCGGCAGACGATTTTCCCGCTGTCGAGCCATTTCTGAAACAACTTTTTTCTGTATCCTTGCTCTAAAGAATCAATTTTTTTCTGTATCTTTGCTGCATACGAAGGAATAGCGGTCTCCATTACGGCTAATTCGTCATCCGTCATATTCTTTACAATCCGGCGGACATATTCCTCCACATCGGATGTAGCGTATCGGTCATTTTTATTGACCAATGCGGCAATCATGCCCGTGCATTGCCGGATTCGACCTTCCTGCAGCAAGCTTTCCAAATACTAATATATGTACTCACTTTCTTTTTTTTGAAGCCATCTTGTATTTTGGAACAGCCTCACTTTCAGCCTGAATGTCAACACTGTAATTTCCCCGGTCGCAAGTTCAAAACTGATCTGTGCGTCCAATCCAGACAGGGAAAAACCTTCGGACAAATTCTCCTTCTCTAAAAGCGTATATGCAGGGCCGAACAAGTCAGGAGAGCTTTCAATAAAGAATTGTGGAATACGCAGTTCCTTTACCTCGTCCTGATATTGTTTCTGAATCGTATTCTGTGTAAGCATATCACCAAGTTCACCTCCGACAATTCCATCATCCGAAATACTGTTTATTTCCGCATTGTACTTCTCTGATTGTGACGTGGCGGATTTGATCATCGCTGCCACTCCACTGTTTTCTTCTGATTGTTCACCATTCTCATCGGAGATACCGAAAGATATGGCATCCTTTATTTCCTGCGGATTTACATCACCAAAGGAATCGTCGTCTGCATCCGGCTGTATCTCCTCCGGTGGAAATGACATCTGCTCCGGCTCAGACTGCTGTTCTGATTTCTCCTGTGTTTGAAGCTCTTCCGCGACACGGTAATCTTTCCTGCTGAACCCAGACTTGTTCAATCCCACAACAATGCTGTCAAGTGTAGTTTGGAAATCATTGGAGCAGGTATGCACATAGGAAATATTGAGCAGAGGAGCGGAATGATGATGCGCGTAAGGCTGACGCAATATCCTTCCAAGAATCTGCTCCACATCTACCTTTGACGTTTTATTGGCAAGTGAAGCAAGGATATAGGCAAAAGGCAAAATACAACTTCACCGCTGTCCTTCGGGTTCAGTGGAGGGGATGCCCTATATAAA
>CAZICB010000100.1:0-6758 GCA_964537765.1 uncultured Lachnospiraceae bacterium | reverse complement strand
TGTAATTATCAAAGAAAAGGAGGAGCTAGATATGGCTTTACATGTTATGGACGAAGCGAACCGCTGTCTGGGCTGCAAAAAACCTCAATGCCAGCAGGGATGTCCCATCAACACCCCGATCCCGGAAGTGATCAAGCTTCTGAAGGCAAACCATCTGGATGACGCCGGAAAGATGCTTTTCGAGAACAATCCATTGACAACGGTCTGCAGTCTGGTCTGCAACCATGAAAACCAATGCGAGGGACATTGCGTACTGGGGCGTAAGGGCGCGCCGGTTCATTTTTCCACCATTGAGAATTATATTTCCACCACCTATGCCAACAAAATGACCAACGGTCCGGCTCCATCCAACGGAACCAAGGTTGCGATCGTCGGGTCTGGCCCTGCCGGATTGACCATCGCCGTCATTCTCGCGAGATATGGCTATGATGTGACGATTTTCGAAGGGAAGGACAAAATCGGCGGCATCCTCCGCTATGGCATTCCGGAATTCCGCCTGCCAAAATCCGTTCTGGAGGATTTCAAATATCGCCATCTGGATTTAAAGGGCATCAAATTCCGCCCCAATACCCAAATCGGCGGAGCCATCGGCATCGACGATTTGTTCCGGGACGGCTACAAATCCATTTTCATCGGCACCGGTGTCTGGAAGCCTAACGCGCTGCACATTAAAGGCGAGACCTTCGGAAATGTGCATTTCGCCATCAATTACCTGAACAATCCGGACAGCTACAATCTGGGCGAGCGCGTCATCGTCATCGGAGCCGGAAATGCCGCCATGGATGTGGCCCGTACCGCCATCCGCAAGGGCTCCCGCTACCTGACCTGTTTTTCTATGACCCGGAAGGTCGCCGCCAGCCAACATGAGTTCAGCTACGCTACGCTGGAGGGCGTGGAATTCGAATACAATAAGGCTCCTGTGGAGATCACCGACGATGGGGTTATTTTCAAGGATATCATCGAGAATGAGGATAATACCTTCACCGATGTTCCCGGCTCTGAGAAACTCTATCCGGCGGACAGCGTGATCATCTCCATCAGCCAGGGCCCCCAGAACCGGATCGTCACCACCACAAAGGGACTGGAAGCCAACCAGAGAGGACTGCTGGTGGCCGATGAGACCGGACACACCAGCCACCCGGGCATTTTCGCCTCCGGCGATGTGGTAAACGGCGCCCGCACCGTTGTGGAGGCCGTGGCCCACAGCAAGGTCGTGGCCGAATCCATGCACCAATATATGCAAAGCTTGAAAGAAGAAGCTTAAAAAAGCTTAAATCAAAAATCCGCCGTACCCCGGGAAATGTCCCAGGTACGGCGGATTTTTTACGCACGTTTTACAGCCATTCCTGATGTTTTTTAAAATAATTTGCGGCATATTCCTTATCCAATTCAATCTGCCGCTTTAACTCCTCCAGCCCGTCAAATTTCCGTTCCGGCCGCTCGAAGTTTAAAAGCTGCACCTCGATATTTTTTCCATAAAGGTCTTCATGAAAGCCCATGACAAAGGTCTCCACCCCTACCGGATTATCCCCGGCGATGGTGGGCTTTTGACCGATATTGCTGACTCCGCCGTAGTACTTCCCGTCGATCAAAACCCGGGACACGTAAACGCCATAGGGCGGAAGATATTTCTCCTCCGGCGGAAGGATATTGGCAGTGGGAAAGCCCAGCCGGGAGCTGCCGATCTGATTGCCGTGAATGACGGCGCCGTGGATGGCATAGGGCTCGCCCAAAAGCTGGTTTGCCTTTTCCATATTGCCGGCCTTCAGCTCCTCCCGCACATAAGTACTGCTGATATCCCGGTGGTCATCCTGCTCCTTCTCGATGATGATTGCCTGATAGCCGTATTTGGGCGCCAGCTTTGCCAAGAGCTTCGCGTTTCCGGCCCGCTGATAGCCGAAACCGCAGTCGGTTCCAGCCACAATCGCTTTCGCCTTCATCTGCCCTACCAGAATCTTCGCTACGAAATCCTCCGCCGGGATATGGGCTACTTCCCGGTTAAAGGGATACTCCACCAGATAGTCGATGCCCATTTTTTCCATATTACTGCGGCGCTCCTGGTTGGTGGTGATCAGCTTGACCTCATTGCCTGTGACCACGCCGCCAGGCGCCATATCGAAGGTAAAAATCGCCGTGCGAAGACCCAGCCGCTTACGAAGGTCAAGCATCTGACGCAGCAGCTTCTGGTGCCCTTTATGGCGGCCGTCAAATTTGCCGATGGTGACCACCGTCGGTTCCTGAATCTGAAATTCTTTTGTCCCGCTGATTATGTGCATCCTTCAACTGCCTCCCAGAAATAACTTCTGCGGCTGATACCGCTTTTTCTCCTGATGATATTCGTAAATGCCGATAAATTGTCCCTGGCTGTCATAGACCCGTGCTCGCAAAGCCTGCTCCGGGTCAAAGTCATCGGCTGTCAAAGCCGCCTGCTCCGGCGCCAGGCCGCCGCTTGCCACAAACGCCAATTCGGGACGGAAGGGATTGCCATTACGCACCAGCTTATCTCCCTCGCCCTCCTCATGCATTCGAAGAGCCGGAAGTTCCTGAAAAACCTGGTCCACCGGGGCCACATATTCCGCCACCCGGCCCTCGTCCCGCAGCTTCTCGATCTGCGCCAGAGTCAGGCTGTCCTCCAGCCGGAAAGAGCCCACCCGGGTCCGCACCAGGCTCTCCATGCAGCCTCCGCAGCCCAGCTTCCGTCCAATGTCATAGCACAGGGTCCGGATATAGGTTCCCCTAGAGCAGGTCACCTGCATGGTGATCCGCGGCAGCTCTATATGCTCAATCCGCAGCTCCAGAATCTCCACCGGCCGCGCGGCCCGCTCAACTTCCCTTCCGGATCTGGCCAGCTCATAAAGCTTTTTGCCATTGACCTTCAAAGCGGAATACATGGGCGGGACCTGCATATAAGCGCCCAGAAAGCTTTCCGCCGCCTGACGCACCTGTGTTTCGGTCACCTGCACCGGATAGCGGGCCAGCACCCTTCCGGTGGTGTCCTGGGTATCCGTCTCCTGCCCCAAAAGCAGCACCGCCCGATAGGTCTTGGTCTTGTCGGTCAGCATATCGCACAGTTTCGTGCCCTTTCCCAGGCAAACCGGCAGCACGCCCTCCGCCTGGGGATCCAGGGTGCCGGTGTGCCCGATCTTCCTCATCCGCAAAATACCTCTCATTTTCGCAACCACGTCATGAGAGGTATAGCCCTTTTCTTTATATACATTGATAATGCCATCCATTATCCTTCATGCTCCTTTATCTGAGCCTCAATGTACGAAGACAGATTATTAATGACATCATACATGCTTCCGTTCATAGTGCAGCCAGCCGCGCGTACATGCCCGCCGCCGCCGAAAAAGGAAGCCACCTTGCTGACATCCACATAATCCCTGGAGCGCATGCTTACCTTAAACACATGGTTTTCCACCTCGTGGAGGAAAATGGCGCATTCCACGCCGTCGGTCACCCGCAGCTGATCCACGATTCCATCCAGATCCGCGCTGGTCACCCCGTAAAAGTCCATATCCCGCAGGCGGATGGCACTGAAAATACATTTGCCATGCAAAAACTGGATGCTTTCCATCAGGGCCCGCCCTAAAATCTGATTCTGGATATAGGTTTTCTTATAAAAACTCTCATCGATAATCCGGGAAAAATCAATTCCCTTTTCCATCATTTTCCCGGCAGCTTCCATGGTTTTCCCGGTGGTATTGCTGTTTTTAAATACATTGGTATCATGCAGGATCCCCGTATAGATACACGCGGCCGCCGCCTGGTCGATCTGATCCATATCCAGATAATCACAAAGCAGCTCGCAGGTGGCGCTGGCCGAGGCATCCACAATATTGTACTCCGCATATCCCTGATTGGTCACATGGTGGTCCAGACAAATGCTGTGGGCTGCCTGATCCAGATATACTCCAAAATCTCCCAGACGCTCTTTATCCCCGCTGTCCAGACAGATACAGAGATCGTAAACGACTCCGGAAGCCGCATCCTGGCTGATCTGGTCAAACCGCTCCAGATAACCAAACTTTTCCGGCGGCTGTTCCAGATAAACCTGTATCAGCTTTTCCGGATATTGCTTTGCCAGATAGTTCCACACCGCAAGACAAGACCCCACACAGTCGCCGTCGGGACGCACATGACCCAGAATCGCGATTTTCTTCGCGTTCCGGGCAAGCTCCAATAATTTATTCATCTGAAACCTCACCCTTTCTTGCCGTAAAACCCGGAGGCGGCTTACTCGCCGTCCTCCTCTTGCGTATCCTTCAGGTCTTTAGTCACTTCGTCGATCAGCCTTGACATATTGACGCCATGTTCAATGGACTGATCCGGCACAAACGTAATCTCCGGGGTATTTCTCAAATTCACCCTGTGCGCCAGCTCCCGGCGGATATAGCCTACAGCGCTTTTCAGACCTGTGATTGCCGCCTGGGTCGCCTCGGCACTGCCCAGCACACTGACATATGCCTTGCAATACTTTAAATCCGGCGTCACCTCCACCGCCACGATGGAAATCATGGCGCCGTGTACCCGGGGATCCTTGATCTCTGTGCGGATAATCTCGCTCAGCTCCCGCTGGACCTCCATATTGATACGCGTATTCTTGATACTGTTTTTCCGCATAAAGCATTCCTTTCTCTTTGTGGTACCACTTCCGGTCCCAGACTCCGGAACCTAACGCGGTACCTCTACCATGATATAGGCTTCCACCATATCATCTTCTTTAATATCATTGAATTTTTCAAATACCAGACCGCATTCGTATCCGGTCGCTACTTCCTTCACATCATCCTTGAAGCGCTTTAAGGATGCCAGCGCTCCGTCGAACAGCTGCTCACCGTCACGGGTTAAGCGGCAGGAGCATCCGCGCTGGAACTTACCATCCATCACATAGGCGCCGGCAATGGTCCCCACACCAGAAGCCTTGAAGGTCTGGCGCACCACCGCATGACCAATCACCTGCTCCTCGAAGATCGGATCCAGCATACCCTTCATGGCAGCCTCCACATCCTCGATTGCCTGGTAAATCACACGGTACAGCCGGATGTCTACCTTCTCACGCTCCGCGACGGACTTGGCAGTCACATCCGGGCGCACATTAAAGCCGATGATGATCGCATTGGAGGCGGATGCCAGGCTGACATCAGACTCGTTGATAGCGCCTACGCCGCCATGGATCACCTTCACCACAACCTCCTCGTTGGAAAGCTTCAGAAGACTCTGCTTCACAGCCTCCACGGAGCCCTGTACATCTGCCTTCACGATGATCGGCAGCTCCTTCACATTGCCTGCCTTGATCTGGCTGAACAGATCATCCAGGGACAGTCTGGACTTGGTATCCTCCAGAAGCTTATTCTTGCCCTCGGCAATGAAGGTGTCCGCGTAGCTTCTGGCCTCTTTCTCATTGTCCACGGCCATCAGCACATCGCCTGCTCCCGGAACATCATTCAGACCCAATACCTCCACCGGCATGGACGGACCTGCTTCCTTCACACGGCGGCCCTTGTCATCCATCATAGCGCGGACCTTACCATAGCAGGGACCTGCCGTCACATTATCGCCTACCCTTAAGGTACCCTTCTGTACCAGAATGGTCGCCACCGGGCCTTTGCCCTTATCCAGCTCTGCCTCGATAACCAGGCCGCGGGCATTCCGATTGGGATTTGCCTTCAGCTCCTTCACCTCCGCGGCCAGAAGGATCATCTCCAAAAGCTCCGGAATTCCTTCCTTGGTATGCGCGGACACCGGAACAAAGATGGTGCTTCCGCCCCAATCCTCCGGGATCAGCTCATACTCGGACAGCTCCTGCTTTACCCGATCCACATTGGCGCTGGGCTTATCAATCTTGTTGATCGCCACGATAATTTCCACCCCCGCGGCCTTTGCGTGGTTGATTGCCTCAATGGTCTGGGGCATTACGCCGTCGTCGGCAGCCACTACCAAAATTGCAATATCCGTGGACTGGGCGCCGCGCATACGCATGGCGGTAAATGCCTCATGTCCCGGAGTATCCAGGAAGGTGATCTTCTGTCCGTTGATCTCCACCGTATAAGCGCCGATATGCTGGGTAATGCCGCCGGCCTCCCGGGAGGTCACATTGGTGGAACGGATGGCATCCAGCAGGGAGGTTTTACCATGGTCTACATGACCCATGACACAAACCACCGGCGGTCTGACGATCATATCGCTTTCGTCCTCCTCGTCCTCCTTCAGAAGCTCCGCGATCACATCCACCTTTTCCTCTTTCTCGCAAAGTACCTCGTACTCCATGGCGATCTCTTCCGCCTTCTCGAAGTCAATCTCCGAGTTCATGGTCACGATCTGGCCCTGCAGGAACAGCTTTTTGATAATCACGGACGGCTGCAGCTTCATCTTGTCAGCCAAATCCTTGATGGTCAGCACATCCGGGATGGTGATCACCTTGACGGTCTCCTCCACCTTCTGCTCTGCCGGCTTCTGCGGCATAATAAACGGATGCTTGGACATCTTGCCGCCTTTATTTCTTGGTCCGTCCTCATTGACATTTTTCTTTTCAAAACGGTCATTTTTGTAATTGTTTTTATTCTGACGGCTGCTGCCTGGCTTGGTCTGGATCGGGGTATCGTAGTTCTTTGACGCGGAATCTCTCTGTCCGGAACGGGAAGCGCCGGAACGATTGGCGCCATACTGTCCCTGAGTCTTTGCGCCGTCGCGGCTTCCCTGATAGCCCTGGCCCTGATTCCTGCCGTCGCGGCTCCCCTGGTAGCCCTGGCCCTGAT
>CAZICB010000099.1:0-6788 GCA_964537765.1 uncultured Lachnospiraceae bacterium | reverse complement strand
GCATTGTCATCTACTACCGCTTTGTGGGGTATGTGGAGATCCCGGAAGCACCGACTCATAAGCATTACACTGCTGATACCCGGCAGGGTGTAGCCGTGGAGTATGTGCCGAAAGCGCTCCCAGCATAACAGCACAAAAGCCGCAGGAACTTCCTGCGGCTTGCATAGGAGAAAACCAATTAAGCATAAAAAATCGAGTGTCCATAACTCAAATCCGTTATGAACACTCGATATGGTCCGAGTGACAGGACTTGAACCTGCGGCCTCTTGACCCCCAGCTGTCCTCCGGGTATAAATCCGGTCATTTTGTCTCCGTTTGGCGGTCTTTTCACCATAGCCAGATACCCTCTGGCCCTCTCCCCTCCGCTGATTTTTTCTGCTTCTTTTCCAATCTGGGTCAGCGTTTGGGTCAACGGCCTGTGCCAGCTATCCGGTGGACAGGATCGATCCGGCGAAAGCATATGGCGATTGGGGTTGCCTCAGGGCAATCTTCATCAATGGTTAGTTCACCTCGTGTGAGGCAAAAAACAAGTGCCATCATCGGTTCGAAAGCTGGCCGGAACCGATCAAAATTTGCGTCGCATAACCAAAGATAAGAATGTCCTCCGCGGGGGGATAAGCCGACCAAAGACGCAGAACTCCCTACGGACAGGATCCATTCCGCAGCAGCCGGTAGCCCTGCTCACCCAGGCTTCCGTGAATGACCGCATTTTCCTATTGACAAAGTATGCAAATAGTGCTACTATTTCGTCATTAGTAGTAGATATTGTCAAACGGTAATGTTTTTTGTCAACCTGTCAGATTTCCGAAGCAATTAAACTTTTTGAGGCTGGAGAATTAGAATGAATATGCATCGCAGAAACAACATGATGTGTGATATGGGCATGGCGGCTTTGTTTATGCCCGTTATTTGGTGTGCGGCAAACATGTTGGCTTTCGGTAAATCATAACGAAGCAGGGTGTGTTAGCATCCTGAGATGCAGAGGATGATGAAACGGGAGGCCATAGCGGCTTCCCATTTTTGTTTTTCTGATGAGGGAGGAGCTCTGTATGAATTTGACCATACTTGTCAGGCACAACTTCCGACTCGGGCGAATGTGAGAATGTTGGCTTTCTTATCCTAAGGGTCGTAAATTGGGGCGGTTCTGTGATGTGATGACATAGAAAAAAGACACATACTTGAAAGGGGATTTATTAACATGGCTAAAACAGGAAAAAAATCTATCGGTTCCCTGCTTCTTGGTAAGTGGAACACCAAGACAATCGTTGGCATTGCAATCGGCGCTGCTCTGTTCGGCATCCTGATGGACTTCGGCGGGATCAAAGTCACCACGAATACCTCCCTTACCACCGCATACATCGTTCTCCCCATCGTGGGCGCTCTCTTTGGTCCTCTGCCCGCAGCACTCACCGGTCTGATCGGAAACACCATCGCTGACCTGATCGGCGGCTGGGGCTTCTGGTTTGACTGGTCCTTCGGCAATGCAGTCGCCGGCTTCTTCATTGGCCTTCTGCCGATTTACGGCGCAAAAATCGACGACGGCATCTTTTCCGTAAAGCACGGCATCATTTACGCCATCACCACCATCATTGGCGTCGGCATCGGCTTCGGTCTTGTCACTCCCCTGCTGACCGTTCTGTTCTACTCCTCTGAGCTGACCATCACCTGGATCCAGGCTCAGGCCGCTATCATCACAGACGCTTCCGTCGCTATCGTTGTCGGTATTCCCGTTCTGGTCGCTCTTGCAAAGCGCAACGCACGCAAGAACAACCTGTCCAAGGAAGCCTGAGCCCTATGAGAGAGCCGGTTATCGAGTTTACGGACTTTTCCTTCCGCTATAAATCCCAGACGGAGTTTACGCTGCATGATATCAACCTTACCATATACCGCGGCGAAAAAGTTCTCATTCTCGGGCCATCCGGAAGCGGAAAGTCCACACTCGGTAACTGCATCAACGGCCTTATTCCTTTTTCCTACGGCGGAGAAATCAAGGGCTCGTGCAAAGTTTCCGGCATTGAAACCAGCAAAGAAAATATCTTCACCATATCCAATCATGTTGGCACCGTCCTGCAGGATTCCGACGCCCAATTCGTTGGGCTGTCGGTTGGTGAAGATATTTCTTTTTCCCTGGAAAATGATGCCGTACCCCGCCCCGAAATGCTGGAAAAGGTAGATGCAGTTGCCAAAATCGTCGGAATGGACTCTTTTCTGGGCGCACTGCCTTACAGTCTGTCCGGCGGCCAAAAGCAAAAGGTCGCACTGGCAGGGATCATGCACAACAGCGTGGAGACTCTTTTGTTTGATGAGCCTCTTGCCGCTCTTGACCCTGCCATGGGCATGGCCGCAATAGAACTTATTGACGAGATCCACAAAGCCCATGACAAAACCGTTATCATTATTGAGCACAGGCTTGAGGATGTGCTCTACCGTCATGTGGATCGTATCATTCTGATCCATGACGGGCGCGTGCAGCTGGATACCACGCCGGATGAGTTGCTCAGCTCCGATATTCTCAAGCAAAACGGTATCCGCGAGCCCCTTTATATTTCCGCTCTGAAAAATGCCGGGATCCGCTTTTCCGGCGGGGAGCATCTGGACAATATCAACGAGCTGGACTTTGACAAATACAGAGATGCTGTTCTGAAGTCCTATAAAAATGTACAGCTTTCCGAGCCTAAGCCAAAGGGCGAAAAAATCGTCGAGGTATCCCATGTCAGCTTTGGTTATGACCGCAGCCGCCTGGCCCTTGACGATGTGTCTTTTGACATTTATCGCGGTGAGAAAATCTCTATTGTGGGAAAGAACGGCGCCGGCAAATCCACTGCAGCAAAGCTCATTTGCGGTATCATCCGCCCCCAGAAGGGTACCGTTAAGATCAACGGGCAAGACTACTCCGCAATGTCGATCCGTGAGATCGGCCGCATGATAGGCTACGTCATGCAAAACCCGAACCAGATGCTGGTCAAGGATATGATCAAGGACGAGATCGGACTTGCCCTTGTGCTCAACGGTTTTGATGAAGCCGTCATCAAGGAACGGACAGAGAGAGTCCTGAGAATGTGCAGTTTGTATGACATGAGAAACTGGCCTGTCGGCGTTTTGAGCTACGGGCAGAAAAAGCGCATCACCATCGCTTCCATCCTCGTACTCCAACCTGATGTCATCATTCTGGACGAGCCCACAGCTGGTCAGGATTACCGGCGCTACACAGAGATCATGAACTTCATTGATGAGCTGAACCGGGAATATAACATAACCATTGTGTTCATCACCCACGATATGCACCTTGCCATTGAATACACAGATCGCTCCATTGTTTTTGCAGACGGCAAATGCATTGCGGATGACGCGGTATTCCGCGTGCTCAGCAACAGAGACATCATCTCCAGGGCAAATCTGAAGCAGACTTCGCTGGTCACACTTGCAGATAAGTATGGAATTGAGCCGGAACACTTTATCCACTACTTTATCGACTGCGAGAGGAGGGGTCGGGAAAATGGATGATCGCCTGTTTATAAACCTCTCCCCCGGCCATACCTATCTTGACCGGCTGACCGGAAAGACCAAGGTGCGCCTCTTTTTCGCGTTTATCATTCTCCTGATCGCGACTTGGGATATCCGCATTATCTTCCCCACTTTGATCGTCACCATTTTCGCTCTGTTCTCCCTGCGCGCAAAGCTGAAGAGCGTGAAAGCGATCACCATTTTTGTAGTGCTGACAAACCTGCTGAACCTGTTTTTGATCTGGGTGGTAAGTCCGGATTACGGCGCAACCATATGCGGCGGGTCAACGGTGCTTTTCCGTTTTTCCTCCTTCTATGTGGTGACCGCCGAGACCCTGTGGTATTTTCTTGTCAGGTTCTGCAAGCTCATGGCTACCTTCCTTGCGGCCATGACCTTTATCCAGTGTATCACGCCCAGCGAGCTTGCAGCGGGACTTAATGCCAACAAGGTCCCCTATAAGGCCTGCATGATCGTCTCGATTGCTTTCCGTTATATCCCCGATATCCTGCGTGATTTTACCAACATCAAGATTTCCATGCAGGCAAGAGGCATGGAGCTGGATTCCAAGAAAACATCTCTCTGGCAAAGGCTGAAACAGAATGTTCTGATCCTTGTACCCCTGATCGTCACGAGCTTTGACCGTGTCGGGAATATCGCAAACGCTATGGATCTGCGCGGCTTCGGTAAAAAGAAGACCAGGACCTATTATTCCGAGCACGAGGAAGTCAAGGGCGATAAGCAGATGAAGATCCTGTATCTTGCCATGTACATTCTTATTATCGTTGTGATTGTTTTCAGGATTGTAAAACCGGGAGAATTTTTAGTATGGTATCCGTTCCTGAAATGAATTTCAAAAGAATATGGGAAGCACACAGGGATGAATTTTCTTCTCTGATCCAGATCCCTTCGGTCTATGACGCAGCAACTGTCTCAGCAGATGCGCCGTATGGTCGGCCTGTCCGCAATGCGCTGGATCATATGAAAGCCCTGTGCGAGAGAGAGGGCTTCCGTACCCGGGACTATGAAGGAGCGGTTTTCTCCGCCTCCTGGGGCAATGGGGAAAGGGTCGATATCGTTTCCCATCTTGACGTTGTCAATGTGACCGAAGGATGGGATGAGGACCCTTTTTCCGGCTCCATTCATGATGGTCATGTTCACGGAAGAGGCGCCCAGGACATGAAATCCGGCGCCTATTTGACCTTTCTTGCACTGAAGCTTGTGAAGGACAGCGGCATCGCCCCGAAACGGGAGATACGCCTTGTCTATGGTTCGGATGAAGAGCGGACAATGGAGGACATGCGCCTGTACGTGAAGCACGAGGGGCTGCCGGACTTTGCTTTTACGCCTGACGGCAAGTTCCCCATAGTGAACGGGGAGAAAGGCGCCCTTATGTGGACGATAGAGGGTACATACAGCGGCTTTGTACGCTCTCTGACCGGCGGGATCCAGCCAAATGTAATTTCGCCCCACGCGGAAGCTGAGATTGATTTTTCCGATAAAGATGCCGCGTACAGCACAGCGGAAAGGCTTGGCATCGACGTATCTGTTTTTGATGCGGCGGACGGCTTGAAAATCAGCGTTGTGGGGAAAGCTGGCCACGCATCCAGACCGCATGAGGGTCACAATGCCACGGCAGATCTTCTGCATCTGCTTTCGGAGTTGAGCAAAGAGCCAATACTGACTAAACTTTATAGTTTTTTCCGCGATCCCCACGGGGAAGGCGCCGGAATGGCTTATGATATCAGCCCGATGGGAAAGCTCTCGCTGAATTTGGGGATTCTTAAAATAGGAAACGGAAAGCTGTCTGCTATGGTGGACTGCCGCTATCCTTACGGTATCACCGCCGCAGCGCTGACAGGCATCGCTGCGAAAGCCCTTCCTGAGCTGCACATTGCGCTGCTCTATAATGATCCTCCTACGCTTACACCGGAAACAGACCCCTACATTTCCCTGCTCAAAGAGGCGTACAAAGAAGCCACAGGACTGGAATGCAGAACGGGGATCTCCGGCGGCGTGTCCTATTCCAAAGTCTTTGGCCACAGTGTGACTTTCGGTGCAGTGTCTGAGGGTTCGGAAAACCTCGCCCACCAGAAGAACGAAAAAATTTCGGAGGCCGACTGCATTTCAGCCCTTGAGATCTATTATCGCGCCATCAAAAAGCTGGCAGAGGTAGAAATATGAAACCTGCGATCCTTCTCCAAACCGATTTCTCCAACACCTGGAGCGCCGTTGCCTCCATGAAAGGCGTGATCAAAATCACAGACCCTGAGCTGGAGATTTTTGATCTATGCCACGATATTAAGAAGTTTGATCCATGGGAGGCTTCCCTGTCGCTGAATACAGTAGAACCATACTGGCCCAAAGGAACCGTTATTGTCTCTGTGGTGGATCCCGGCGTCGGCACCTCACGCCGCGCCTCTGTTGCCCTGCTGAATGACGGGACCTATATTGTTACGCCGGATAACGGCAGCCTGACTCACTTGAAAAACGGCGTAGGGATCCGGGAAATACGGGAAATAGACGAGACAAGAAACCGCTATCACGCAGCGGAGGCGGTCTCCGTTTTTCACGGTAGGGATCTGTTCGGTTACTGTGCCGCTCTGCTTGCTTCCGGGAAAATTTCCTTTGAAGGGGTCGGTCCTGTCTATCCGGTTTCCGAGGTTGTGGAATGCCAGGAATATTACCTCCGCCCAGAGATCGCAGATGGCGTAGTCAAGACCTGGATCATGACCGGGCTTAAACACTTCGGTGGTATCCAGTTTGGTATTACCAACGAAGAATTCAAGGCTCTGGGTTATACCGAGGGATGTAAACTGCGCATCGTTATTTTCCACGAGGGGAAAACCGTATTTGATCAACAGGTCCTGTTTGCAAAGTCCTTCGGTTTTGTGGCAAAGGGTGAGCCTGTGCTTTACTGCGGTTCCTCCCGCTATCTCAGCCTGGACTGCAATATGGATAATTTTATGAATAAATACGGAGTGGACACCGGAACCAGCTGGACGGTCAGCATTTCCCCGGTGAAAGCGGACTATAGATAACTGCTGAAAATGGGGAAGGGGCGTGGAAAGCCTGGTTGACTTTCCACGCCCTCTGACGTTTCAAATTTACGATCGATTCCCTACATTTTCACAAAATCGCATAAGCATGACCGCGACCTGCGCACGGTTCGCGCTCTCTGCGGGGGACAGCGTACTATGGTAAGCAAGTATCAGTGCCAAAGGAGGTCGCAGACTTCCTGGAGCGGGATCGGAAACGGGAACAGGCCCAGGCGAAGCAGGACGCGA
>CAZICB010000098.1:0-6966 GCA_964537765.1 uncultured Lachnospiraceae bacterium | reverse complement strand
AAAAACATGCGGCTCTTTATTTGCCGGAGTCTTTTGAATGGTTGGTTTTGGTATCCGGAATTTTTCATGATGGTGAGGTTCGTGATATATTGAAGGAACCTTCGGATTATATTGAATGTGAGGATTATTTTAGCTGGGAACGGTTTTTTGCAGCAGTTTTGATTGAAAAGTCAAAAGATTCTTATCTGGCGTATTCGAAAAGAAATTTGAACGGAGCATATTTGACTAAGAATGTGAAAAAAGCTGTTCTCGCGCAGATGGAAGGGATTGAACTCATTGCTATTTCTGATACGTTGTGATAAACTGCTATCGAGCGGAGAAAATACAGGCGATGGAGATGTTGTGCTCAGGAATAAAGTAAGGAGAGAAAAAAGATTATGAAAAAATATGTGAAATTGGCATTGTGCGGCCTGGTGGTCCTGGCTTTGGCGGTCGGCTGTTCCAAAAAGGCGGAAGCCCCGGCAGAGTCCTCTGCGCAGGCAAAGGAGAGCACACAGGCCGACGCGTCGGAGCCGGTGGACAAGGGAATCATCACCAAGCTGGGCGAGTACAAGGGCGTGGAGGTCACCAGACTGTCCACGGAGGTCAGCGATGAGGAGCTGGAGCAGCGGATCCAGAGCATTCTGGACGCGAATCCGGAACATATTGAGATCACCGATCGCCCGGCCCGGGAAGGGGATATTGTAAATATCGATTACGTGGGCATGAAGGACGGCGTGGCCTTTGACGGCGGAACGGCTCAGGGGTATGATCTGGAGTTGGGAAGCGGCAGCTTTATCGACGGGTTTGAGGACGGGCTGATCGGCGCCAACAAGGGAGATGAGCTGAGCTTAAACCTGACCTTCCCGGAGCAGTATCACAGTGAGGAGCTGGCCGGACAGGCAGTGGTCTTTGACGTGACCGTAAACAGCATCGAGGAGAAAAAGGAAGCGGTGCTGGATGATAATTTTGTCCAGAGAATGTCTGATTTTTCCACGGTGGACGAGTTTAAGGCAGATACCCTGGCGGATATGGAGGCAGAGAAGGAGGAGCAGGCGGACCAGCAGATCGATGTGGATCTTTTGCAGGCGCTGGTGGACAGCTCCGAGTTTGACTTAAATGAAGCGGCGGTGGATGAGCAGTATAATAGTCAGCTAAACTACTACACCAGCATGGTGGAAATGTACGGCATGAAGCTGGCGGATTATGTGGGCATGTTTGGCATGACCGAGGAGGAATTCCAGACCGAGCTTCGCAGCGCTGCCGAGCTGGCTTTAAAGCAGCAGCTGCTGTTTGAAACCATTGCCGATAAGGAAGGCCTGCAGGTGGAGGACGCCGATCGGGAAAAGGTGGCAAAGGAATATGGAACGGACGTGGAGACGTTGAACAATACCTACGGCAAAGAGGTTGTAGATGAGTCCGCGCAGATGTATAAGGTTATTGAACTGATCCGCGAGAACGCGGTTATCAAATAAACATCATTTACCAGGGGGACAGGAAGATGCAGCTGTTAAAAGACAGAATCCGAAAAGACGGCAAGATCAAAGCCGGAAATGTACTGAAGGTTGACAGTTTTTTGAATCATCAGATGGATATCGATTTGTTCGCGGAGCTGGGCAAGGAATTTAAACGGCGTTTTTCCGATGTGGAGATCAATAAGATCCTGACGATCGAGGCCTCCGGCATCGGGATTGCCTGTGTGGTGGCGCAAAGCTTTCACGTTCCGGTGGTTTTCGCGAAAAAAACCAAGACCAAGAATATTGCAGGCGACGTTTATACCAGCAAGGTGGAATCCTATACTCATGGACGGGTGTATGATATTATTGTCTCCAAGGAGTTTTTGGGAAAGGGAGACAAGGTGCTTCTGATCGATGATTTTCTGGCAAACGGCAAGGCTCTGGAGGGGCTTGCGGCCCTGGTGGAGGAATCCGGCGCGGAGCTGGTGGGAGCCGGAATCGTCATTGAAAAAGGTTTCCAGGTGGGCGGGGACATTATCCGCTCCAGAGGCATCCGCCTGGAATCTCTGGCAATTGTGGACAGTATGGATGAAGAGACAGGAACCATTGTGTTCCGCGGAGATGAAGTGTGAGCAGAAAAGCGTTTTTTTTCCCGCTGTTTGTGAATCTGGCCGGGCGGAAGGTGCTGGTGGCGGGAGCCGGAGCGATCGGAACCCGCCGGGCGGCAGCCCTGGCGGAATTCGGAGCCCGGGTTACGGTGACGGCGCCGGAGGGCGGCGAAGAGCTGCGGCAGCTGGTGGATCAGGGACGTGTGATCTGGGAGCGCAGGCGCTTTCAGGAAAGGGATCTGGAAGGGATCTTTCTGGCGGTCGCGGCGACGGATGATCCGGATGTCAATGACCTGATTGTCCAGCTGTGTCATAGCCGGGGAATTCTGGTGAACCATGCAGGAGATCGGAACCAGTGCGATTGGTATTTTCCCGGAATCGCCAGGAGCGGTAATGTGGTTGCCGGGATCACGGCATCGGGAACCGATCATCGGCTGGCGAAGGAGATGACAAAGCAGGTGCAGGAGCTTTTGCATAAGCAGCAGGCATCGGACTAAAGAAAGGCGACAAAAACAGGCGGCAGCCCTGCTGTGGTTGGATTACAGCAGTGGCTGCCGTTTTCACAAACAGCGCAGTGCGCAGACATGGGAGGGAGGAAAGCGGATGAAACTAGCGGGATATATTCTGGCAGGCGGTGACAATCGCCGGATGGAGGGGAAGAAAAAGCTTTTGCTGACCCGGGAAGGAAAGAGCTTCGGCCAGTGGATCTGCGAAGCCTTTGCGCAGCTTGACGGGGTGTATTTGTCGGTGGCAGAACCGGAGACGCCGGCGCTTTCTCACCTTCCTCAGATTCCGGACCGGTTTGGCCATATCGGCCCCATCGGCGGCATCGCTTCCGGGCTTTGTGCGTGCGATGCGGACGCGCTGTTTGTGGCGGCCTGCGATATGCCCTTTATCGATCAGGCGGCGGTGGAGCGGATGGCGGAGCGCTTCCGGCAGAAGCCAGGCGTGATGGTCGCCGCCACCGGGGAGAAGGTGCATCCGCTGTTTGGGATTTATCCGAAAACCGTGCTTCCGGTTTTGGAAGCGCAGATAAGAAAGGGGGATTACCGGATGATGAATGTTCTGGAGCTCGTTCCCCATGAGACGATTGATTTTGGCAAGACCGCAAAGGCATTGCAAAATATCAACACCACAGAGCAGTACGCGCGGCTGGGCGGGAGAAAGCGGCCGATTATCTTTGCTGTCAGCGGCCATAAAAATTCCGGCAAGACTACCCTGCTGACCAGGGTCATCCCGGTGCTGACAGCCCGAGGCTACAAAGTGGCGGTCATCAAGCATGACGGCCATGATTTTGAAAGCGATGTGCCGGGGACCGACAGCTATCGTCATCAGAAGGCAGGGGCTTATGGGACGGCGGTTTTCTCGCCCAAGCGGCTGATGATCACCAAGGAGATCCGGGGAATCGATGAAACCCAGCTGTTCGCGGCGTTTCCCGAGGCGGATATTCTGCTGATCGAGGGGCTGAAAAACAGCTCCTATCCCAAATATATCTGCAACTATCCGGCACAGGAGCCGATTTCGCCGGAGGAGCTGGCGGATTTGATTTTGAGGAGCCGTCCTGAAAATTTTTTAGCAATTTAAGAAAAAAACAATTGATAAAAATATATCAATGTGCGATAATAATAAAGAGTATGCCTGATTTTTGGCAGCCGGGAGAAACAAGAGTATTGATATGTATTTCATTTTGGAGGATTGAGCGATGAGAGTGACGATTTGTATTGGTAGCGCATGTCATTTGAAAGGGTCAAAGGAAATCATTCAGCAGATGCAGGAGCTGGTGAAGGAACATCATGTGTCGGATAAGGTGGACTTAAACGGCGCGTTTTGCAGCGGAAACTGTGTCAATGGCGTGTGCGTGACGGTGGAGGATACCCTGTTTTCATTAAAACCGGAGGATACCAGAGACTTCTTTGAGAAGGAAATTCTGGGGAGACTGTAAATATGGCGATTATTGACTTTAAGGCTACCAAATGCCGTCATTGCTACAAATGTGTGAGGAACTGTGAAGTCAAGGCGGTTATGATAAAGGATGGCCGTGCGGAGATCATGCCGGACAATTGCATTCTTTGCGGGCGCTGCCTGCAGATTTGTCCCCAGTCGGCAAAGACCCTGGTCAGCGATTTGGACCAGGTTCGTTATATGATTCAGCGGGGAATCAAGGTGGTGGTCTCCATCGCTCCGGCTTATATGGGTCTATTAAAGTACCATACCATCGGCCAGGTGCGGGCGGCGCTTTTGCAGCTGGGCTTTTACGATGTGCGTGAGACCAGCGAGGGCGCGGCTTTAGTGACTGCGGAGTATGGCAGGCTTTTGCGGGAGGGCGCCATGGAAAATATTATCACCACCTGCTGTCCCAGCGCCAATGATCTGATTGAAAAATATTATCCGCAGCTGATTCCGTACATGGCGCCGGTGGTGTCTCCCATGATTGCCCACGGCATGCTGCTGAAAAAGGAATATGGCAATGATGTGAAGGTGGTGTTTCTGGGACCGTGTATCGCCAAGAAACGGGAGGCGCAGGACATCCGCCATTCGGGCTATATCGATGCGGTGCTGAATTTCAACGATATTGCCGCCTGGCTGGAGGACGAGGAGATTTCCATTGAGGACTGCGAGGATATGCCCTTTGCCAGAAATCCCCGGGTCAACCGTCTGTATCCGGTTTCCAACGGTGTGGTCAGCTCTGTGATGGCGACGGAAAAGAAGCACGATGCTTACCGCAAGTTCTATGTTCATGGGGAAAAGAACTGTATGGATCTGTGCGAGAGTTTGATCCGCGGCGATATTACTGGCTGCTTTATTGAAATGAATATATGCTACGGCGGCTGTATCCAGGGACCGACGGTGAAGGAGGGCAGCATTTCCCGTTTCAAAGTAAAGCTGGATATGGAGGAAACCGTTGCCAGGGAGCCGGTTCCGGAGGAAGAGACCGCTCCGGTGCTGGAAAGCATTTCCCTGCGGAAGATTTTTATGAACCGGTCCCCCAGGGATCCGGTGCCCACAGAGGAGGAAATCCAGGCGATTCTGTCCCAGACCGGAAAGAACAAGCCGGAGGACGAGCTGAACTGCGGCGCCTGCGGTTATCCAACCTGCCGGGAAAAGGCCATTGCCGTATTCCAGAAAAAAGCAGAGCTGAACATGTGTATTCCGTTTATGTATGAGAAATCCGAGTCCTTTGCCAACCTGGTGATGGAGACCTCGCCGAACCTGGTGATGATCGTGGACGAGAACATGAAGGTGCTGGAGTATTCCGCGGTGGGAGAGAAATACTTCGGAAAGACCCGTTCGGAAGCCTTGCAGATGTATCTGTACGAATTTATTGATCCGGCGGATTTCCAGTGGGTATTTGATACCCATCAGAATATCCACGGCAAAAAGGTGACCTATCCGGATTATCATCTGGATACGCTGCAGAACATTGTATACATAGAGAAGGAGCATGTGGTGCTGGCCACCTTAATTGATATTACGAAGGAAGAAGAGCAGGCCCGTCAGGAATATGAGATAAAGCTGGATACCATTGACCTGGCTCAGAAGGTGATTCATAAGCAGATGATGGTGGCGCAGGAAATCGCGGGACTTCTGGGCGAAACCACTGCGGAGACGAAGACGACTCTGACCAAGCTTTGCCGGTCGCTTCTGGAGGATGGAAGCGATAGGGGTAAGGGAGGCAGGTAAATGGGAGTTACCGTAGATGTTGCTTATAAAAGCCTGAATAAGTTTTCAGAAATATTATGTGGAGATAAGGTGGAAATTCTCCAGACGGAGGATTCCAATATCATGATTCTGGCGGACGGCATGGGAAGCGGTGTGAAAGCAAATATTCTGGCAACGCTGACTTCCAAAATCCTGGGAACCATGTTTTTAAACGGCGCCACCCTGGAGGAGTGTGTGGAAACCATTGTCCAGACCTTGCCGATCTGTCAGGTGCGCCATGTGGCCTATGCCACCTTCAGCATTTTGCAGGTATTCCATAACGGCGATGCTTATCTGGTGGAGTTTGACAATCCCAGCTGCATTTTTATCCGTAACGGCCGTCTGATCCCGATTCCGGAGAATATCCGTGAGGTGGAGGGGAAAAAGATCAATGAATACCGTTTTAAGGTCCAGCGGGGGGACGCTCTGATTCTGATGAGTGACGGAACCATCCATGCAGGCGTGGGCCAGCTTCTGAATTTCGGCTGGCTGTGGGAGGATATCGCCCGGTATGCGGTGAAGCAGTATGCATTGACCATTTCCGCCATGCGTCTGGCGGCGGCCATCTGCCAGGCCTGTGACGAACTGTATCAATATCGTCCGGGGGATGACACGACGGTGGCCTGCATGCGGATTATCAGTGCCAAGCCGGTGAATCTGATGACCGGCCCGGCCCGGGATCCGTCCAGGGATGTGGAGATGGTCAGGGACTTCATGTCCGGAGATGACACAACCAAGCGGATTGTCTGCGGTGGTACCAGCGCCACCATTGTGTCGCGGGTACTGAAAAAGAAGCTGGACGTGTCCATGGATTATGCGGATCCGGATATTCCGCCCATTGCCTATATGGATGGAATTGAGCTGGTGACGGAGGGCGTGCTGACTTTGAATCGGGTGCTTCAGCTTTTGAAGCGTTATGTGAAAAACGAAACCATATCGGAGGATTATTTTCTGGAGCTGGATAAGCCCAACGGCGCCTCCATGGTGGCAAAGATGCTGATTGAGGACTGCACGGAGCTGCATTTATATGTGGGAAAGGCCATTAACAGTGCCTATCAGAATCCAGGTCTGCCCTTTGATTTGGGTATCCGTCAGAACCTGGTGGAGCAGTTAAAGCATACGGTCGAGGAGATGGGTAAGCCGGTGACCGTAACGTATTTTTAGTGGCCAGTGGCAGTGCGGCTGAATAAGAGAGGCCGGATTTGGAATAAAGAGAGTGAAAT
>CAZICB010000097.1:0-7145 GCA_964537765.1 uncultured Lachnospiraceae bacterium | reverse complement strand
CTGTCGTATAATATCACCTTATGCGACGAAAATCGGGGATTTTCGCTGCCCCATGGCAGCTTTTTCCCCAAAAATCCACAATTTTCTGACCCGTTTCAGGTAATCCAGAATTCCGGCCTTCTCCACCGCATCATCTGTCAGGATCCCCACCTCGCCCAGAACCTTCCCGTTCAGCTCATACCGGAGCACGCCCACCTTCTGCCCTGGCTCTACCGGGGCATCTAAATATTCCGGCATCATCAGCTTTTTTTCCACCGCACGGAAGTCCTCGCCGTTTAAGCTCAAATAGGAAAAGCCGCCCTCATAGGAAAGGGGCGCCGTCTCCTTAACGCCTCCCCGCACCATCAGGGGCGCAAGCTCGGGCATCTGCTGATCCTCATAAAGCTTGCAGCTGGCATAGCCATAATTCAGCAAAAGCTGGGCATCTGAAAACCGCGCCTTATAATCCGGCGCCGCCATGATGGTGGCAATCAGCCGCACTCCATCCTTCTCTGCAGTGGCGGAGAGACAATATTTTGCCAGGGAGGTGGACCCGGTCTTTAAACCGGTGACTCGGAAATTGGTGGCCATTTTCAGCAGCTTGTTGGTGTTGGACAGGCCGAATTCCTTACTTCCCTGTCTGGTCACATGGGTAATATTCTCCATCCAGATGGTGGAATAATTATGAATCTGCGGATACCTGGTGATCAGCTCCCGGGACATGATGGCAATATCCCGGGCGGTGGTCAGATGGGTCGCCGAATCGGTCAGCCCGCAGCAGTCCTCAAAATGCGTCCCGGTCATGCCAAGTCCCGCCGCCCGCTCATTCATCATCCGCACAAACTCCTGCTCGCTTCCGGCTATGTATTCCGCCATGGCCACCGAAGCATCGTTGCCGGAAGCAATGACAATGCATTTGATCAAGGTTTCCACGGTCTGGACCTCCCCCTCCTCCAAAAACACCTGGGAGCCGCCCATGGATTTGGCGTAGGCGCTGGTCACCACCTCATCGGTCATTTTGATCTTTCCGGAATCGATGGCGTCAAAAATCAGGATCAGGGTCATGATCTTGGTAATACTGGCAGGCCGGCGCTGTTCGTCTGCGTTTTTCTCATAGATCACCTGCCCGGTGGACGCCTCCATCAAAAGCGCGCTGGGCGCCTGGATTTGCGGCCCAGCCGTCCCTGCCGCCGACACCGCCAGACTGATACTCATCCATATTGCAGCAATGTTCATAAAATCGCCTCAATTCATTCTTCTATAGATAAGTCTATGGCTATTTTACGGAAACTATGTTATCATTTAATATAGCAAACGACAAAATGCTTGTCATTTTGCTCCTTTGCTATAGATTCAGACAACGAAAAAACTGGATATAAGCGAGGTTATGATATGAATCGTTTTGAATATGGCAGACGCTATCGCAGCCGCCGCAGAAGACGCCGGGCAAGGCATCTGGCGCTGGTTGCGGGATGTGTGATGATTCTCGGCATCTGCAGCGCAGGCGCCGTATTTTTAGGAAAAAAATATCTGAAAAACGACAGTCCGAACCCCGACTCCACCGTGGTGGTCAGTCAGGATTTCTCAGCTCCCATCTCCGGGGATCCCTCCGGCACGGACACGGTCCTTTTGGAAATCGACACCGATGCTTCCCAGGAGACGGAAGCTCCCGATGATGTCCCCGCATTTTCGGACACCCCGGCAGGACAGCTTTTAAAACAGGCCTGGCTCCTTGCCATGGGCTACGACTACGACGGGGCCATCGCCCTTCTGCAGTCCGACGAAAGCCTGGCCACGGACCCGGATATTACCGCTGCCATCGCGGAATATGAGGCCGTCCAGGCCACCCTGGTCAAGGCCAAGGTCAGCGAAATCACCCACGTGTTTTTCCACTCCCTGGTGGCCGACAATTCCAAAGCCTTCGACGGAGACAGCGACGAAGCCGGCTACAATCAGGTGATGACCACCATCGGGGAATTTGAAAAAATATTGGATTCCCTCTATGAGAAAGGCTACGTGCTTGTCCGGCTTCACGATTTGGCTTTTGAAATCACCGATGAAAATGGCAAACCGGTCATGAAATCCGGCTCCATCCTGCTTCCGGAGGGCAAAATCCCCTTCGTCATGTCCCAGGACGATTTGTGCTATTATCCTTATATGACAGGAGACGGCTTTGCCTCCCGCATCATCATCGGTGAGGACGGCTATCCTACCTGCGAGATGAAACAGGAGGACGGCTCCGTGACCGTCGGCGACTACGATCTGGTGCCCATCCTGGAACACTTCATCCAAAAGCACCCGGACTTCTCCTATAAGGGCGCCCGGGCGGTACTGGCCTTCACCGGATATGAGGGCATCCTGGGGTACCGGACCTCCTCCGCCTATCAAAATTCCGAAACCTATGAGCAGGACCGCCAGGAAGCCGCCAGGGTTGCCCAGTGCTTAAAAGATCACGGCTGGGAGCTGGCCTCCCACAGCTGGGGACATTTAAACCTGGGCACCGTGGAGATGGACCGTTTTCGCGCTGACACGGACAAATGGGAAAACGAGGTGGAATCCCTGATTGGTTTCACCGACATCATCCTCTACCCCTTCGGCGCGGATGTGGGCGACTGGCACCCCTATACCATGGAAAACGAACGCTTCCGCTATCTGTATAACGTCGGCTTCCGCTATTTCTGCAATGTGGATTCCAGCAAGTACTGGGTCCAGATCGGCGACGACTACCTGCGCCAGGGACGGCGTAATCTTGACGGCTACCGGATGTGGAAAGACATCACCGCCGAGGATCCCTCCAAACGCAAGCTGGACGATCTCTTCCGCGCCGAAGACATCTTCGACCCGGACCGTCCCACCCCGGTGCCGGAAATATAGAAATGCACTTTTCAAGCCGGGCGGTCTAGTACCGCCCGGCTTCCTTCACAAGAAATGTATTGTATCCATAATTGCGCAAGGTCTGCTCCATGCGGGCAGCATTGTCCAGATTCAGATAGGCGCCCACCCGCACCTTATAAAGTCCGTCGTCCGCCACCATAAAAGCCGGGAAGCCCTGGCTCTGCAGCTGGCGCAGCAAATCCTCCGCGTGGGCGCGCTCCCGGAATGCTCCCACCTGCACCTGATAGTACTCCGGCTCCCGCTCCTCCTCCTGGATGGTGGCCAGCACGCCCTGGGCGATGGCCTCCGCGATGGACGCGAAATTCTGGTCAAAGAAACGGTTATCCTGTTCATTATCCAAAAAACCTGCCTCCACCAGCACGGCCGGCATCTCCGTCCGGCGCAGCACGACAATGCCCGGGCGTTCACTGACGCCCAGATTCTGGAAGCCTGCCTTTTCCAGCTCCCGGTTGATGTTTTCCGCCATCAAGGCCGGCACTCCCTGATTTTCATAGACCAGGGTCTGCACACCGGACGCGCTGCCCGGCACCGGCATGGCGTTGCGGTGGATGGACAAAAAATAATCTGCCCCTGACCGGTTCGCGATTTCCGCTTTTTCCGCCGGCGTCTGATAAATATCGTTCACCCGTGTATACACCACATCCACGCCGTTTTGGCCAAGGACCTCTCCCACCGCCAGGGCGAGACGCAGATTGTCGTCCTTCTCCTGCCTGCCCTCATAAATCGCTCCAGGCTCTTGCCCGCCATGGCCGGCATCAATGATCATTTTCCGTGATTCTGGCAAAATAAAACTCCCTTCCCATATTGCTCTATAAGATACAATATGAAAAGAGAGTAAAAATCGTTCCCCTATTCCTCCACATCCACGCCCCGGGGGCCCACATGGGTGGAAAATACAATCTGGGTGCTGGTCTTTCCGAATTTCTGCAGCTGGCCGATGAAAATATCCAGCTCCATGGTGCTCTGAAAGGCCACCTTCATCAGCATGGAATATTCTCCGGTGACGCAGTTGCACTCCAACACATTGGGAATGCTTTCCGCATATGCGTAAAATTTCGGCTTATCCTCCGGCATCACATTCAGGTTGATGAACGCGATAATATGGTAGCCCAGCTTCATGGGGTCCACCAGCGCATGATAGCCGGAAATAATGCCATCCTTTTCCAGCTTCTCGATCCTTGCCGATACGGCCGGGGAAGACAAAAACGTGTTCTCCGCAATGGTTTTTAATGATGTTCTGGCATTTGCCTGCAAAAGCTTCAATATTTTTCTATCGATGTCATCCATAATCTCTCCTCCCAGCCGGAGCGCCCGGCATCTCCCATATATCAATCCCTTTTTTGCATTCAGATTCCGGGATCATCCGGAATCTCAATCTCGCCGTGGAATACCTCCACCGCCGGGCCGGTCATAAACACATGTCCGCTTTCCCGGTCCCAGTGGATCAAAAGCTTTCCGCCGATCAGCTGCACCTCCACCGTATTCTCCGCAAGCCCCAGCATCATGGCTGCCACCGCGCTGGCGGTAGCGCCGGTACCGCAGGCCCAGGTCTCACCGCTGCCCCGCTCCCAGACGCGCATCTGCAGATGCTCTCGGTCAATGACGCGGATAAACTCGGAATTTACCCGGTCCGGAAACCGGGGGTGATTTTCAAAGGCAGGGCCGATTCTCTCTAGCTCCAGACTGTCGATCTCCTCCAGAAAATAAACCGCATGGGGATTTCCCACATTGATCCCGGTGAATTCCAGCTCCCGGCCATCCACCAGAATCTTTTCCGGAAGCTCTGAGGTCAGCTTCGGCTCTCCCATATCCACCTTCACCATGGTGACCTTGCCGTCCTTCACCTGCATATCCAGATATTTGATGCCGCCCAAGGTCTCCACCGAGATCCGGGTCTTATCCACAATTCCGTGATCGTAGGCGTATTTGCCCACACAGCGGATGCCGTTTCCGCACATGGAGCCTTCGCTTCCATCCTCATTAAACATCCGCATCCGGCAGTCCGCCACCTTCGACGGGCAAATCAGAATCAGGCCATCCGATCCGATGCCAAAATGAGGTCGGCTGACAAACCGGGAAACCTCTTCCGGATCCTCCACCGTCTCCTCAAAGCAATTTACATAAACATAATCATTGCCGATTCCATGCATCTTGGTAAACTTCATTTCCCTTACTCCTGCTTCTTATATATTAATCAGGCTGATCACCATCTGAGCGGTCTCCGCCATATTGGTGCCAGTGTCCATACTGCATTTCTGAATGTAGCGGTGAGCCTCCTCCTCCGACATGTTATTGCGCTCCATCAGCAGATTTTTCGCCTGTGTAATCAGATTCTTTTCCTCATCGCTGCGTTTTTTGGGCTGCTGCCGCTGCTTCTTGCGCCTGCGGGCCTGTGCCTCCAGCATCATCCCCAGGGTACTCACCAGATCATGAACCTTCAGCGGCATGGGAAGACATACCACATCCTCCGGTATACGCGAGGTCCATTTGGCAGGGGAGGATACCATCAGCATGGAAAACTCCGGCGACAGATAATCATGCAATTCCGAGAACAGCATATCCGCCAGACGATATCCGCAGACCACCACGCCGCTGCTCAAATCCTCCATCTGCGACAACGCCTGCGCTCCGGAGCTGCATATGCCCAGTACCTGAAATCCGTTTTTTATTAAAATATTTTTAATGCTTTTTGCGTCTTCCAGCCTGGAAAAAGCCACGATCACATTCGCCAAACGCTCACCTCCAAAAATCGGATTCAGGTTTCTCTAATATTTGTACAGATACTCCTGAATCTCCCAGTCGGTGACCTCCGCCCGGAATTTCTTCCATTCCTTCAGCTTTGCCTCCAGATACTTGGTATAAATATGATTGCCAAGCACCTTTTTGACAAATGCGCTTCCCTCAAACGCCTCCAGCGCCTCGCCCAGAGTCTCCGGAAGCTGCTCGATTCCAAAAGCGCGCATTTCCTCTTCACTCATGGCAAACACATTGGAATCCACGCTGGGGGGCGGATCCATCTCGCTGCGGATACCGTCCAGTCCTGCGGCCAGGCACGCGGCCAGGGCCAGATAAGGATTGACCGCAGAGTCCGGGCAACGAAGCTCGATGCGGGTATTTTCTCCCCGTGAGGAGGGGACCCGCAGAAGAACGCTGCGATTGGTATTTGCCGACCAGGTGATGTAAACCGGGGCGTCATAGCCCGGCACCAGCCGCTTGTAGGAATTGACCAGCGGATTGGTCAGCAGCGTAATTTCCTTCATATGAGCCAGAATACCGGCCATAAAATGGTATGCGACCTTGCTCAGTCCCAGATTATCCTTCTCATCCACAAATACATTATTCCCGTTTAAATCCGTCAAAGACATATTGATATGCATGCCGGAGCCATTGACCCCGGCCTTGGGCTTGGGCATAAAGGTAGCGTGAAGTCCATGGCGCTTGGCGATGGATTTCACCGCCATCTTAAAGGTCATCACATTATCCGCGGTGGACAGGCCGTCGCTGTACTGAAAATCGATCTCATGCTGAGCCGGGGCGATCTCATGATGGGAGGACTCGATCTCAAAGCCCATCTCCTCCAGATTCAGCACAATATCCCGGCGCACGTTTTCCGCCAGATCCAGGGGTCCCACATCAAAATACCCCGCCATCTCATGGGTATCGGTGGTGGGATGTCCGTTTTCATCGGTATGGAACAGGAAGAACTCGCACTCCGGTCCTGCCTGGAAGGTATAGCCCATCTCCCTGGCTTCCTTTAAAACCTTTTTCAGAACATAACGGGGATCCCCCTCGAAGGGCTCGCCATTGGGACGATATACATCACATACCAGCCGCGCCACCTTGCCCTGCTGCGGTCTCCACGGAAAAATCTCGAAGGTGTCCAGATCCGGGTACAGGTACATATCCGACTCGTCGATCCGCACAAAACCCTCGATGGCGGAGCCATCAAACATACACCGGTTATCCAGCGCCTTTTCCAGCTGGCTGGCGGTAATCGCCACATTTTTCAGCATGCCGAAAATATCGGTAAACTGCAGGCGGATAAACTCCACGTCCTCTTCCTCTACCATGCGGATAATATCTTCTTTGCAATATCTGCTCATCGCTCTCTCCTTTTTATCTGCTCATTGCCATAAGGGCCGCTTCGCGCCCCTTCCTTTCGGTATGCGCAGCAAACAAAAAATGAGGGCGTCAAAAAAATGCAACGCCCTCGTTCCATGAATAGATCATAGCAGTTTCTTTTCTGTTTGTCAACGAAATTTCCCTGCATC
>CAZICB010000096.1:0-7240 GCA_964537765.1 uncultured Lachnospiraceae bacterium | reverse complement strand
GACGACCTGGGGAGGGTGGTGATTCCAAAGGAAATCCGGCGCACGCTCCGGCTGCGGGAAGGAACGCCTCTGGAGATCTTTACGGATCGGGAGGGCGAGATTATTTTGAAAAAATATTCTCCCATGGTGGAGCTGACAGCTTTCGCCGCCCAGTATGCGGATTCCATGGCTCAAAGCACGGGCATGATGGTGTGTATCACGGACAGGGATCAGATCATCGCGGTGGCTGGCGGCCCGAAGCGGGATCTGCTGCAGAAGAATATCAGCCGCCAGCTGGAGCATGCCATCCATGAGCGGGAGACTATTGTGGCCTCCAGGGATGATAAGCAATTTGTGCCGATTGCCTCCGAGGAGATCGAGGGGGTGACGGCCCAGGTGCTGGCGCCGATCATCTGTGAGGGTGACGCCATTGGTTCCGTAGCAATCCTCAGCCGGGACGCCAAACAGAAGCCAGGGGATGTGGAGCTGAAGCTGGTGAATACGGCAGCAGGATTTTTGGGACGGCAGATGGAAAGCTAAAAAGAAAAGATATTTTTACAGGCCCTCCACTGGAAAAGCCTTTGTCACAGGGGAGGGCCTGTGATATACTTATTCCCAAGAGCGGGCAAGCCAGTGCTGGGAGCCGGCAGAAAGACAGGAGGCAGCGGAAATGTTTTTTATCATGGGAATCAGTCAGGGACAGAAGAAGCTGGGGTTTGACCAGCTGATTGTATGCCCTGCCTGCGGAAAATACGGACATCTGGAGGTTTATATGGTGTATTCTTATTTAAGCCTCTTTTTTATCCCGGTATGGAAATGGGGACGCCGGTATTATGTGCGGACCACCTGCTGCGGCACCTCGGTGCAGCTGGACGAGGAGCTAGGACGCCGGATCGCCCGCGGGGAGACCGTATCTTTGCCGGAGGATATTATCCCGGCCGGCAAAAGCTGCTGGAATCCCAATGCCCATAAGCGCTGTGAAAATTGCGGCTTTGAAACCGATGAGGATTATCAGTTCTGTCCGAAATGCGGCGGAAGATTGTAAATGAAAAAAACGGCCCCGGCCGGCATGCGCAAGTAAGTGTAACTTTGCGTGCCGGTTGGGGTTTTTGCTGTTGCGTGAACGAAATGATAATGGTAAAATATGTACAGTCCGACAGCTTGAACGGATAAAAAGTGTAGCAGGGAGTGTACAGCAATGAAACGTGAGTGCGGCATGCTTCTTCCGGTTTCGAGCCTTCCGTCAAAGTACGGAATCGGCGCGTTTTCGAAGGAAGCTTATGATTTTGTGGACAAATTAAAGATGGCAGGGCAGCAGTATTGGCAGATTCTTCCCCTGGGGCCCACCGGGTATGGGGATTCGCCGTATCAGCCTTTTAGCGCCTTTGCGGGGAATCCTTATTTTATTGATCTGGAATGTCTGATTCAGGAAGGGCTTTTGACGGCGGAGGAATGTGACCAGGCGGACTTCGGGCAGGATGCGCCGGAGGTCAATTATGAGAAACTTTATCAGAACCGTTTCCCGGTGCTTCGAAAAGCCTATGAGCGCTGGAAAAAGCTGCAGGCGCCGGAGGAAGCTTTGCATCAGCTTCAGGCCATGCGCCAGAAGCTGGAGCAGACTTTATGTGAAGGAACCCGTGAATATTGTTTTTACATGGCGGTGAAAAATCACTTTGAGGGCAAAAGCTGGGATCAGTGGGACGAGGACATTCGTCTGCGAAAAACGGATGCGGTGGAAAGGTACCGGGAATTGCTGGCAGATGAGATCGGATTTTACGAATTCCAGCAGATGAAGTTTAAGGAGCAGTGGACCCGGCTGAAGCAGTACGCCAACAGCCAGGGCATCCGCATTATCGGAGATATTCCTATTTATGTGGCCTTTGACGGAGCCGACAGCTGGTCGCATCCGGAGTTGTTCCAGTTTGACGGGGAAGGAAAGCCCCTGAGGGTGGCAGGCTGCCCGCCGGACGCGTTTTCCGTCACCGGACAGCTATGGGGGAATCCGCTGTACCGCTGGGATTATCATCGGCAGACAGGCTATGCCTGGTGGCTGGAGCGCATGGCATATAGCTATCAGATGTACGATGTGGTTCGGGTAGATCATTTCCGCGGCTTTGATGAGTATTATTCCATCCCCTATGGGGATAAGACGGCTGAGTTTGGTCACTGGGAGAAGGGGCCGGGCCTGGAGCTGTTCCAGGTGATGAGGGAGCGCTTCGGGCAGCTGGATATTATCGCGGAGGATTTGGGCTTTTTGACTCCGTCCGTGCTGCAGCTGGTGAAGGATACGGGCTTTCCGGGTATGAAGGTGCTGGAATTTGCCTTCGATGACACCGAGGACAGCGCCTATCTGACTCACAAATATCAGGAAAACTGTGTGGTTTATACGGGAACCCATGATAATCAGACCCTGCAGGGCTGGTATCAGCAGTTGGATGAAAAAACCCGCCAGTTTACAGTCGATTATCTGGGCAATGAATGGACGCCGCAGGCTGAGATTCACTGGGATTTTATCCGTCTGGCGCTGCGCAGCGTAGCCCGTCTGGCGGTGATTCCGATTCAGGATTATCTGGGCCTGGGAGACTGGGCACGGATCAACGAGCCATCCACGCTTGGCAAAAACTGGCGCTGGCGGCTGGGCAGCGAGGATTTTACGGACGAATTGGCTGAGAAATGCCGCAAGCTGGCAAAATGGTATGGAAGAATCGGGACCGAATAAGATGAATAAGAAAAATAGCGTTAGTATCAGGTGAGAGCCGATATCAACGCTATTTTCTGTTTTACAGGGAATATACCCGCTATTCCTCCACCTCTGCGGTCGCCTCGTAATCTTCTATGGTGACTTCATTGATGGTTTCCGTATCGCCTTCTTTGTGGGAGGTATAGGTTTTCTGGGATTCGTTGCCGGCCTTGTCCTGGGCGTAGACATGGAAGCCGGAGGCGTCCATGTCATAGGAAACGGTGCAGGTGGAACGGTCCACGGCCACCGGTTCCAGCCGCTCTCCCTGGGAGTCGACCGCATAGATGGAATCAAAATTAACTCCGGATTGGCTGTCTTTGACAGTCAGGGTCACGATGCCGTCGGCGATGGAGGTATCTTCAATGGATGGCGGGTTGTCATCCAGGATATTTACTGATTCAAATACGGTGGTGGACATGCCGTTTAGGTTGACCACCTTTGCTTCCAGCATTCCGTTGGTGGAAAGCGGAATCAGATAGGTGCGCCCCTTTTGCTTTTCCGCCTCCAGCTCGTCGCCCTCCATGCTGATCTCAATGGACTTGACCGGGAAAAGGGAATTGATTTTCAAGGTCGCCGTCGTGGTGAGATAGTCATTGGTATCCGCAAGGGTTAAATCCACTTTCGGGCGGGTGGTTACGCAGTAGAATAAGATTCCATTAAATACAATAAATGGTAGAATATAAAACAGCAGCACATGGAAAAAGCCATCGCCGGACGATCTGCGCGGATACCGGGCGGACCGATAATTCGATCTTTGATTACGTGGCATAACAAAAGCTCCTTTTGCGTTTTTCATATCCATTAGCATAGCAGAAAAGGAGTGGATTTACAAGTAAACATTTTCTTACGTCAGGATGCATAAAAAAGCCGTTATTGGAATGTCGACGCGCACCTGGGCATTTTTTCGCCCATGTGGATTGTGCGGACGAGTCGGAAAAGTTATAATTATAGCAAACGACAAAAATATTTGCCGTTTGTTATAATCCCTCCGGGGGATGCGCTTTTATGACAAAAGTCTACGGTTTCAAAATGGAAATCGCCGGAGAATTTTGTATATATGATGAGCAAAATAAAGAATGGAAAGGAGAAGTGATTATGCGGTTGGAAGTGGACTACACGGATGATATTATGGAAATGGAGGAATGCGGCGGACGACAAGGCAGCGATAAAAGCAATAAAATCTCTGAGGAGAAGCTGGAGCGTTTTTGGGAGTATTGCGATCAGGTGCACAAGCAGTTTGAGCGGCGCCCCAGCCCGGAAAAACGGGAGAAACTGATGGCGTTTTATCAATTGATGAAAAAGGTGGCCTCTATCCATAGCGGGCGCCTGACTTTGGATATCAATGAAGAAACGCTGGAGGCCAGAATGGAATATTATGGCAGTTCTCTTTCCTTCATGGATGAGGAGACGGAAGAAACAAAAAATATTGTGGCGGAGCTGATCAGTCAATATTCGACGGTATTTATTGAAGCATACAGAAAAGGGATCCGGCTGACTGTTGAGGATCAATTGTATGACATTCATGCCAAATCAAAGGACCATCAGTTTTTGGACCGGATCCGGAAGGAACTGCGGGAGATGGAGTAGGAATCAGCCCTCCCGCTCCCATCTGCCGGAGGCGCCGCAGGGAAGCGCCAGGCCGGTTTCCCTGACCGGGAGGCCGATTTCCTCGGAATGAACCCTGCCGCCGTATTTGGGACAAAGCTCTGTGGAAATCATGTAAGTCAGCACTGCAGGCGCCAGGCCGGTAGTGTAGGAATTGATCAGGAAGAAAAGCGGTTCATCGGAAAGCAGCTGTACACACAATTTGACCAGAGGATGGATCGCTTCTTCGATTTTCCAGACCTCGCCTTTGGGGCCGCGCCCGTAGGAGGGCGGGTCCATGATGATAGCGTCGTAATGGTTCCCGCGGCGGATTTCCCGCTCAACAAATTTGACACAATCGTCCACCAGCCAGCGGATGGGGGCATTGCCAAGGCCGGAGGCAGCGGCATTTTCCTTTGCCCAGCCTACCATGCCCTTGGAAGCGTCCACATGGGTCACGCTGGCACCGGCCAGTGCGGCAGCCAGGGTCGCCCCGCCGGTGTAGGCGAATAAGTTCAGCACCTTGATGGGACGTCCGGCTTCCCGGATCTTTTTGCCGAACCATTCCCAGTTTGCCGCCTGCTCCGGAAAAAGCCCGGTGTGCTTGAAGCTGAAGGGCTTTAAATGGAAGGTCAGGCCGCGGTATCCGATGGACCACTGCTGGGGCAGGCCAAAAAATTCCCATTCGCCGCCGCCCCTGGCGCTGCGATGATAGTGCCCATTGGGGGTGCGCCATCCCCGGTGAGTTTTCGGGGTATCCCAGATCACCTGGGGGTCCGGACGGATCAGAAGATAGTCTCCCCAACGTTCCAGCTTTTCTCCTTTTGAACAGTCTATTATTTCGTAATCTTTCCAACCGTCTGCAATCCACATATGATTCAGCCTTTCCGGGCAAATTCCCTCGTAAATTTGTAATTTATAGCAAACGATAAAATGCTTGTCATTTTGCTCGTTTGCTATAATATGCTACACGAAAAAAAGAAAAACGTCAAGGAATAGGTAAAACGTAAAAGAATTGTATGATATTTTAGTTGAATAATTCTCTGGATCTTGCTAAAATGGAATATAAGCATGGAAGGCTGTGAAATGTAACATAGACATATGGAAACAAAAAATGTTGGCCATAGACATATCTGGTATGGCACAAAGGAGAATTATATGAAGAGACATGGTTTAGCAGTGCTTGCCCTGGCCGCTGTGATGACAATCGGGGCTGCCGGGATTACCGCGATGGCAGCGGAAGGCTGGGTGCAGGAGGACGGCAGCTGGGTTTACTATACCTCCACCGGCAGCCGCCTTTATAACGCATGGCGCAAGGGTAATGACGATCTGTGGCGTTACATAAACGGTTATGGCGTGATGGCGGTAAATTCCTGGGTGGACAATGATGACTATTATGTGGACGACAGCGGAATCATGGTTGCCGGCAAGTGGCTGAAGGTGGAGAACAGCAGCAGCGAGGACGGCTATGACTGGTACTATTTCACATCCACCGGAAAATCCGTCAAGGACAAATGGGAAAAGATCGATGACAATTGGTATTACTTTGGTGATACCGGCGTGATGCAAAGAGGCTGGATTCTGGATGATATGTATTACTGTAACGCGAACGGCGTCATGGTAACCGGATGGCAGAAGCTGGAGCCGCCGGAGGAAAAGGACGATGACTCCGATAATTCCGGCCCCTTTGAGTCCAATGACGGGGAGGACGGCCTGTACTGGTATTATTTCTCCAGCAACGGCAAGAAGGTGGTGCCGGATGACGACGGGGATGATGATAATATCAAACAGAAAAAGATTAACGGCGTTTATTACTGCCTGGATGACGACGGAGCCATGCTGACGGGCTGGATCTGCGTGACCGGCGAGGATTCCGATGATATTGCCGACTACCGCTATGTGGATCCCAATGGACAGGTGCGCAGCGGCTGGTATTCCACGGAGCCGCCGGAGGATCTTCAGGGCAGCTACGAGCATGATGTGGAATGGTTTTATTTCAATAATAAAGGCGTGCCGAAGGTAGGACCGCCGGAGGGTTCCGCCACCTACAAGGATCTGGAGCGGATCAATGGCTATACCTATCTGTTTAATGACAAGGGCGTGCCGGTTTACGGCATCCAGAAGGTCTATACGGATTCCAACGGAGATGATTACACAGCTTACTATTTCGGGACTCGGAAGCAAAGCAGCATGATGAAAGGCAAATATCGCCTGAACGACGGCATCGAGACTGTGGCCTATTATTTCACCACCACCGGGAGAGGCTATACCGGGGTTTACGAGAATTATCTCTATTATAAAGGACGGCTGCAAAAGGCGTCGTCCGGAAGCAAATACGAGGTGTTCACCATACAGGACGGCAATGATGTAAAAAATTACGTGGTCAATACCTCCGGACGGATCGCGAAAAATACCACTGTGAAAGACAGCGACGGCGTGAAGCTGAAAACCAGCGCCAGCGGCATCCTGCTTCTGGCGGACGATGAGGAAGTGGACGGCAGTACTTTTTCCGCGCCGGAGGAACCGGATTGGGATAATGGAGATTAAACGGTCGTACAGGAAAAATCATGAATGAAAAGACGGGGACCTATGCCGGAAATGGCGTATGTCCCTGTTTTTATACAATAGAAAAAATAAAAAAATACTTGCATTAAAATACGTTTTGTGTTAATATACAAAGGCTGTGACATGATAGCTATGAAGCGAGAGGTTGCTGCCCGCTGTGGCAGGTTTTCCGTGGAGCGAATGTCAAGTTAGGAAACTGACGACAAGTCACTGTACCAATTTAACAACTGTAAGACGTAGGTAATGCAGTAACGCAGTGTGAGTCCGTAGGACACACACGGAGAAGTGTACAGTCACCGCTTGTCGTACTTAAACCCAAAGTGCGAAAAGGAGGCGACTTTTTTTATGGCAAGTCAAGTAATGAGAATCACA
>CAZICB010000095.1:0-7347 GCA_964537765.1 uncultured Lachnospiraceae bacterium | reverse complement strand
CGTTCGTTATGAAGGAGCTGGTACAGAATGGTGCCGCCCACAATATTAAGAGCGCCAAGAAGATGGTGGAACGTCTGCAGACGGAGGTCTGGGATGTGCTGGAGGATGTGATTAAAGAGCATCCGGTGATGCTGAACCGTGCGCCTACCCTGCACAGACTGGGGATCCAGGCATTTGAGCCGATTCTGGTAGAGGGTAAAGCAATCAAGCTGCATCCGTTGGTATGTACCGCATTCAATGCGGACTTTGATGGTGACCAGATGGCAGTGCATCTGCCCCTGTCCGTGGAAGCACAGGCAGAGTGCCGGTTCCTGCTGCTGTCCCCCAATAACCTGTTGAAGCCGTCCGACGGCGGCCCGGTGGCAGTACCTTCCCAGGATATGGTGCTTGGCATTTACTACCTGACCCAGGAGCGCCCGGGCGCCAAGGGTGAGGGCAAGATTTTCAAAAATGTCAACGAAGCCATCCTGGCCTATGAGAACGGTGCAGTTACCCTGCATTCCCGGATCAAGGCGCGTGTCAGCAAGACCATGCCGGACGGAACCGTAAAGACCGGTACGGTAGAGTCCACCGTGGGCCGTTTCATTTTCAATGAAATCATCCCGCAGGATCTGGGCTTTGTGGATCGGAGCGTGGAGGGCAATGAGCTTCTTTTGGAGATAGACTTCCACGTGGGCAAGAAGCAGTTGAAAAAGATTCTGGAGAAGGTCATCGATGTCCATGGCGCTACCCAGACGGCTGTGACTCTGGATGATATTAAGGCAATCGGTTACAAGTATTCTACCAAAGCGGCCATGACCGTATCCATTTCCGATATGACGGTTCCGGCTTCCAAGCCTCAGCTGATCGCGGATGCTCAGGCAACCGTAGACCGTATCGCAAAGAACTTCCGCCGTGGTTTGATCACGGAGGAGGAGCGTTATAAAGAAGTGATCGAAACCTGGAAGAATACGGACGATCAGTTGACCCATGACCTGCTGACCGGGCTGGATAAGTACAATAACATCTTCATGATGGCTGACTCCGGAGCCCGTGGTTCCGATAAGCAGATCAAGCAGCTGGCCGGTATGCGTGGATTGATGGCCGATACCACCGGACATACCATCGAGCTGCCGATCAAGTCCAACTTCCGTGAGGGTCTGGATGTACTGGAGTATTTCATTTCCGCACATGGCGCACGGAAAGGTCTGTCCGATACGGCGCTGCGTACCGCGGACTCCGGTTATCTGACCCGCCGTCTGGTAGACGTATCTCAGGACCTGATTGTCCGTGAGGTAGATTGCTGCGAGGGCAAGGAAATCCCTTACATGGAAATCAAGGCATTTGCAGACGGCAAGGAAACCATCGAGAGCCTGCAGGAGCGTATTACCGGACGTTATATCGCCGAGACCATCATCGATCCGGATACCGGGGAAGTGGTAGTGAAGGCAAACCATATGTGTACGCCTAAGCGCGCGGCTGCTGTTATGGAAGTGCTGAACAAGCTGGGCCGGGATTCCGTGAAGATCCGTACCGTATTGACCTGTAAAGCGCATGTGGGTGTCTGCTCGAAATGTTATGGCGCCAACATGGCTACCGGACAGCTGGTGCAGGTAGGCGAGGCGGTCGGCATTATCGCCGCGCAGTCCATCGGTGAGCCTGGTACTCAGCTGACCATGCGTACCTTCCATACCGGCGGTGTGGCCGGCGGAGATATTACCCAGGGTCTTCCCCGTGTCGAGGAGCTGTTTGAGGCACGTAAGCCGAAGGGACTTGCCATTATTTCCGAGTTCGGCGGCGTGGTAACCATCAAGGATACCAAGAAGAAGCGGGAGATCATGGTGACTGACACCGAGACCGGTAATTCCAAGACCTATCTGATTCCTTACGGATCCCGGATTAAGGTTGTGGATGAGCAGGTGATCGAGGCCGGTGATGAACTGACCGAGGGCAGTGTAAATCCCCATGACATCTTAAAGATCAAGGGCGTCCGCGCGGTTCAGGACTACATGATCCGCGAGGTTCAGCGTGTATACCGTCTGCAGGGCGTGGAAATCAATGATAAGCACGTTGAGATGATCGTCCGCCAGATGTTAAAGAAGGTTCGGATCGAGGAGAGCGGCGACAGCGATATGCTGCCGGGTGTATCCATGAACGTTCTGGACTATAATGAGATGAATGAAAAGCTGATCGCTGAGGGCAAGAAGCCGGCAGAAGGCAAGCAGGTTATGCTGGGTATTACCAAGGCATCCCTGGCCACCGATTCCTTCCTGTCCGCGGCCTCCTTCCAGGAGACCACCAAGGTTCTGACCGAGGCGGCCATCAACGGCAAGGTAGACCATCTGATCGGTCTGAAGGAGAATGTGCTGATCGGTAAGCTGATCCCGGCAGGTACGGGTATGAAGCGTTACCGCTCCGTGAAGCTGGATACGGATATTGCCATGGATGATGAAATCGTCCTGGACGATGATGACGAGATCCTGCTTTCCGATGATGAGATGATGGATGAGGCTTCCGAGGTATTTGACATCGACGAGAATGAGATGGAGGACGATGCGGAAGCGAAGGATGAAGAATAAATAAAATGAGGATTCCTGCGGTGGGATGAAGCCGCAGGAATTTTTTTTCGTTAAAATTTGGATCAAATGAGAATGACTCTCAAATAATTGACAAAGACATAGGAGGGGAGTATAATGTGCATGAAACAAAAGCCCCCGTCAGGGGCATGGAAATAGAATCAAAGATTTCAGAAAGAGAGGAAAAGCGGCTATGGCAGATGTGGGAATCGTCATCGTAATCGGCGCGGCATTGGTTGGAATAATCTGGAAAAAGGTGAAGGATGCCAAAGCGGGCAAATCCGGCTGCGGCTGTTCCGGGTGCTCTGGCTGTTCCGGCTGCGGAGAGGCGGGCGGCTGCCGCGGAAAATAGATCCGGAACCCATTTGGAACCCATTTCCAGCGATTCCTATTGCTTTATCACATAAAGTACGTTAAAATGTAAGTGTTCAGGAGAGAGGCTGTTCTCGTCCGGCTTTGCCGGTCAGGAAGCGTCAGAGGTTCTACTCGTATGGAATTTACGGAGATGGGGAAGACGGCATGAATGAGCAGGAATATCGCCGGCGGGAAGCACAGCGCCGGAAAAAGAAAAAGAGAAAGCAGCGCCGACGCCTGGTGATTTTGGCGGCGCTGCTTTTTATGATGGTTATATTTATAGTTGGGGTGCTGGCAACGGCGAAGATCCGTTCCGCGGCCGGGGAAAATATACAGGAGGCAGCGGCGGACGCCGCGGAAATGCTGGCGGAGCTTCCGCGGGAGACCGTGGCGCTGCCGGATGAGATTCAGGAGCTGCCGGAAATCGGCGCTCTATATGGCATTTATGTGTATGAAAAGGGTTGGAGCCATTTTTTTGCGGACAATTCCTATGGGATGGCCCCGGTGGACGCTTACATAACCGGAATCCGTGTAACGCTTCACAATCAGCCCCAGGGACTGTCCGGCACGGTTGCCTACCGGGTAAACCTAAGCGGCAGCGGCTGGCTGGACTGGCAGTCGGATGCCATGGAGGCTGGAAATACGCAAGGCGAGATGCCGCTGGAAGCGGTGGCGATGAAGCTGACCGGAGATCTGGCGGAGCATTACGATATCCTTTATAGCGTTCTCCAGAGCAATCAGTGGACCGATTGGGCGAAGAACGGAGAAGAAGCAGGGGTTTCCGGAGCGGGGCTGCGCGTGGACGGCGTCCGGGTTTCCGTGGTGAAGCGGCAGATGAACAGGGAATCCTACGCGGGCGGCATTGATCCGGAAAGCCCCATGGTGGCCCTGACCTATGATGATGGTCCGTCCGGCAACGCGACTCCGCGGATTCTGGAAAAGCTGAAAGAGTATCATGCCCATGCTACCTTCTTTATGGTGGGCCAGAATGCGGAGCGCTACCCGGATCTGATCAGGCAGATGACGGATCAGGGCTGTGAGGTGGCAAACCATACCTACGACCATACGTTGATGAGCAAGGTGGATCCGGTGGAATTGGCGGATCAGCTGGCACGGACCAACCAGGTGGTGGCGGACGCCAGCGGCATTACGCCGGTATTGATGCGCCCCTGCGGCGGCGTCCGCAATGACGCGGGAATGAATGTGGTCGGCGCCATTTCCATGCCTGCGGTTATGTGGTCCATTGACACCCTGGACTGGAAAACCCGGGACGCCAATAATACAATCCAGACTGTCCTGGATCAGGTGAAGGACGGAGACATTATCCTGATGCATGATCTTTACAATGCCACGGCGGACGCCAGCGAGACGATCATTCCGGAGCTGATCGAACGGGGCTTCCAGCTGGTGACGGTCAGCGAATTGTCGTCCTACCGGGGCGGCATGCTGCCAGGAAAATCCTACAGCCAATTCCGTCCATAGAAATCTGCATAATCCAGCACCCCTCCACATAGGTTGAAAGTAGCCGGTTGCCAAAAAGAGTGGAGGGGTGTGCTTGATCGATAATTATTTAAGTGTTCTGGAGCAGTATGAAGGGGAGCTGTTGGAGGTTCGCAGGGGCAGGGGAGCCTGGATCAGCCAGTGGGCGGATGGAATCCGGCTTTTGAAGGAGTATCGCGGTAGCGTGAAACGCCTGGAATTTGAGGAGATGATCCTGGCGCGGCTGAAAGCCCAGGGGATTTTTTACGTGGACCAGTATGTGCGCAACAAAGAAGATTCGCTTTTGTCCGGCGCGGAGGACGGCACAAAATATATTTTAAAGGAATGGTATCTGGACCGGGAATGCAGTCTGAAAGAGCCGCGGGAAATTCTGGCGGCAGTGGAGTGGATTGCAAAGCTCCATCAGGCATTGCGAACAGTGGAATGGCAGGAGCAGTGGGATCTGGCTTCCATGCAGCCGCCGCCGCTGGAGGAGGAGATGCGCCGCCATAGCCGGGAGCTGAAGCGGGTCCGCAATTTTATCAGTGCAAAACGGAAGAAGAATGAATTTGAGCTGTGCGTCATGCAGAACTTCGATATGTTTTACGAGCAGGCACTGAAAGCCCAGGAGGGCTTCGCGGCGCTGGGACAGGAGTATCAGCAGGAGCGGCTTTTTTTATGTCACGGAGATTTAAACCAGCATCATATCCTGATGCGGCCAGGCGGTGCGGCTTTTGTGGAATTCAGCCAGATGCACCGGGGAAGCCAAATGCAGGATCTTTATCATTTTATGAGAAAGGTTATGGAAAAGCATGGCTGGAGCGAGCAGCTGGGAAGCCAGATGATGCGGCGGTATCACGAGGTTCTGCCTTTGGAGCCGGAGGACCGGGAGTGCCTGTATTATCTCTTTTTGTATCCGGAAAAGTATTGGAAACAGCTGAATTACTATAATAATGCCAGAAAAACCTGGATTCCGGCAAAGAACGTGGAAAAGCTGCGAAAGCTGGAAATACAGCAGGAAAGCCGCAATCATTTTCTGGAAAGAATTAAGTGAATTTTCGTGGAAAAGGGCAAAGATTAAATCAATTGACATCATTGGGGGAAAGAGTTATATTATAATTAGTATTTCTATAAATAATACTCAAAATAAACATGGGGGTGTATAACATGTATCAAGATGACTATAAGCGCTGGCTTGCTGCAGATTTGGAAGATGCAGACCTGAAACCAGAACTTACCAGGATTGAAGGTAATGATGACGAAATTAAAGACCGTTTTGCAGTTGCATTAAAATTCGGCACCGCAGGTTTACGCGGAGTCCTGGGCGCAGGTACCAACCGTATGAATATTTATGTGGTACGCCAGGCGACCCAGGGACTCGCAAACTGGGTAAAGACCCAGGGCGGAAACCAGACTGTCGCAATCAGCTATGATAGCCGTCTGAAAAGTGATGTGTTTGCAAAGACCGCAGCAGGTGTGCTGGCAGCAAACGGCATCCATGTAAGAATTTATGATGCGCTGATGCCAGTTCCGGCACTGTCCTTTGCTACCCGCTATTATAAATGTAATGCCGGTGTCATGGTAACCGCATCTCATAACCCCGCAAAATATAATGGTTATAAGGCTTACGGTCCGGATGGCTGCCAGATGACGGATGACGCGGCAGCGATTGTTTATGATGAGATCCAGAAAACCGATGTGCTGACCGGCGCGAAATACATTTCCTTCGCGGAGGGCGTGGAAAATGGCATGATCCGTTTCGTAGGGGATGACTGCAAGAAAGCACTGTATGAGGCGATTGAGTCCCGTCAGGTTCGTCCGGGTCTGTGCAAGACTGCCGGATTGAAGCTGGTGTACAGCCCGCTCAATGGTTCCGGTCTGGTTCCGGTTACCCAGGTACTGAATGACATTGGTATTTCTGATATTACCATTGTTCCGGACCAGGAGTATCCCAATGGCTACTTCACCACTTGCAGCTATCCGAACCCGGAGATTTTCGCAGCTCTGGAGCTGGGACTGAAGCTGGCTGAGGAGACCGGAGCAGATCTGATGCTGGCTACCGACCCGGATGCGGACCGTGTGGGTATCGCTATGAAATGTCCGGATGGCTCTTATGAGCTGGTAAGCGGAAACGAGATGGGCGTATTGCTTCTGGATTATATCTGCGCAGGACGGATCGAGAAGGGCACCATGCCCGAGAAGCCGGTAGCAGTGAAATCCATCGTATCTACTCCTCTGGCAGATGCGGTTGCTGCCCATTATGGTGTGGAGATGCGCAATGTATTGACCGGATTTAAGTGGATTGGCGACCAGATCGCAGGTCTGGAGGCAGCCGGCGAGGTGGACCGCTTTATCTTCGGCTTCGAGGAGAGCTACGGATACCTGGCAGGCCCGTATGTACGGGATAAGGACGCTGTGATCGGCTCCATGCTGATCTGTGAGATGGCAGCTTATTACCGCAGCATTGGAAGCTCCATTAAGCAGCGCTTGGAGGAGATCTATGCAGAGTATGGCCGCTACCTGAACAAGGTTGACAGCTTTGAGTTCCCGGGCCTGACCGGTATGGACAAGATGGCCGGCATCATGCAGGGCCTGCGTGACAACCCACCGACCGAGTTTGCCGGATACAAGGTTGTGAAGATTACTGACTATAAGAAACCCGAGGAGACCGGACTTCCGGCAGCCAATGTTTTGATTTACGCTCTGGAAGGCGGCGCTACCGTAGTAGTACGTCCGTCCGGCACCGAGCCGAAGATCAAGACCTATTTCACCACCTTAGGCAAGGATCTGGCTGAGGCTCAGGCTCAGAAGGATCAGCTGGCGGAGGCTTTGAAGCCGATTCTGGCATAACAAAGAATCAAATTCATATATCAAAAGTAACCATAAGGGGCTGCTAAGTGCAGCCTCTTATTTTGTATCATAGGAAACTTTGTTCCTATGATACAAACAAAATATTTTT
>CAZICB010000094.1:0-7364 GCA_964537765.1 uncultured Lachnospiraceae bacterium | reverse complement strand
TTTATAAGCTTATTTCTGGTTTTTCTCCACCTCCATCAGCCGCATGGCACGAACCTTTAAGGGCAGGCCAAACAGGGTGATGAAGCCGCTGGCGTCATTGTGGTCGTACATATCGCCGGTGGTGAAGGAAGCGAGGGACTCGCTGTAGAGGGAGTAGGGGGAGGTGGTGCCGGCCTTGGTGATATTGCCCTTGTACAGCTTGAATTTCACTTCGCCGGTCACATACTGCTGGGTGGACTCCACAAATGCCTGGACAGCCTCGCGCAGCGGGGTGAACCACTTGCCCTCGTATACGATCTGGGCCAGCTTATTGCCCATGTCCTTTTTGGTTTCCATGGTGGCCCGGTCTAAAACCAGCTCCTCCAGCTGCTTGTGGGCCTCCATCAGGATGGTACCGCCGGGAGTCTCATAGACGCCCCGGGACTTCATGCCCACCACGCGGTTCTCCACAATATCCACGATGCCGATGCCATGCTTGCCGCCAAGGACGTTCAGCTTCCGGATAATGTCGGAAACCTTCATATATTCTCCATTGACACTGGTGGGAATGCCTTTTTCAAAGGTCATGGTCACATACTCGCCCTCATCGGGAGCCTTCTCCGGGGTAACGCTCATAACCAGCATATGATCGTAGTTGGGAGCCTTGGAGGGGTCCTCCAGCTCCAGACCTTCGTGACTGATGTGCCATAAGTTGCGGTCGCGGCTGTAGCTGTGGCTGTGGTCAAAGGGCAGGTCAATGCCGTGCTTTTTGCAGTACTCGATCTCATCATCCCGGGACTGCATGGTCCACACATCGGTCATACGCCAGGGAGCGATGATCTTGATGTCCGGAGCCAGCGCCTTGATGATCAGCTCAAAACGGATCTGATCATTGCCCTTTCCGGTAGCGCCGTGGCAGATGGCGGAAGCGCCTTCCTTACGTGCCACCTCCACCAGACGTTTAGCGATGGCCGGACGAGCCATGGAGGTGCCCAGCAGATACTGGTTTTCGTACACAGCGTTTGCCTGCAGGCAGGGAACAATGTAATTGTCGCAGAAATCGTCAACGATATCTTCGATGTATAATTTGGAAGCGCCGGACGCCTTTGCACGTTCATCCAGGCCATCCAGTTCGCTGCCCTGACCGCAGTCGACGCAGCAGCAGATGACTTCATAATCAAAGGTTTCCTTCAGCCACGGAATAATCGCGGTGGTGTCAAGGCCGCCGGAATAAGCCAATACTACTTTTTCTTTCATATGTATCAATCCTCCTGAAATGATAGATCCCTGATGCAGGGTTGTTTTTAAATCGGATGCCCATTTGGGCTTTCATAAATATACAACATTTCATTTGGAAATGCAAGGGGGAAATGGAAATATTTCAAAAAAATGTTGCATAATATTCATTAAAGTTGTATAATTATGAAATCTCGCATACAGGAGGGATTTTTTTAAAACAGATCTGGAAAAGACGGCGGCAATGATGTTTTTTAAGAAGAAATAAAATGTTTTTAAAAAAAGTCTTTTCTTATAGGAGGAAACTTACTATAATGATATGATACCGGGCTCTGGATTCAAAATCCTTAAGCAGGCTCGCCTGCGGCGGGCTTTTGGCTTTGGGATCGCCAAAAACAGATGAGAACATGGGTTCAGGGACCGGATGGATATTTATGAGAGGAAATGAATATGATTAAGGTTGGAATTATCGGAGCTACCGGATACGCGGGGGCGGAGCTGGTACGGCTGCTATTACAGAGAGACGATGTGGAGATCGTATGGTACGGCTCCAGAAGCTATGTGGGAGAAGATTTCTCTTCCATCTATAGAAATGCGGCGCGTCTGGCGGATGTGCCCTGCAAGGACGATGACATGGAAAAGCTGGCGGATCTGGCGGATGTGATTTTCACGGCGACGCCCCAGGGCTTTTGCGCTTCCCATGTGACGGAGGAGATCCTGTCCAGGACAAAGATCATCGATTTAAGCGCGGATTTCCGTATTAAGGATGTGGATGTTTATGAGCAGTGGTACAAGCTCAAGCACCCGACTCCCCAGTTTATTGAAGAAGCGGTATATGGGCTGCCGGAGATCAACCGGGAAAAGATCCAGTCGGCGAGGCTGATCGCCAATCCGGGCTGCTATCCCACCTGCTCCTTCTTAACCATTTACCCCATGGTGAAGGAGGGGCTGATCGATCCGGATACCATCATCATCGATGCCAAGTCCGGCACCTCCGGCGCAGGTAGAAGCGCCAAGCTAAGCAGCCTGTTCTGCGAGGTCAATGAAAGCATGAAGGCATACGGCGTCGCGTCCCACCGCCATACGCCGGAGATCGAGGAGCAGCTGTCCTACGCGGCAGGAAAGCCGGTGACCATCAGCTTTACGCCCCATCTGGTTCCCATGAACCGGGGCATTCTGGTGACCGCTTATGCTTCCCTGGCAAAGAAGGTGACGGCCGAGGAGGTCAAGGCAGTTTATGACCAATATTATCAGAAGGAATACTTTGTCCGGGTCATGGAGCTGGGCGGTGTGCCGGAGACCCGCTGGGTGGAAGGCAGCAACTTTGCGGATGTGTCCTTTAAGCTGGATCCCCGCACCAACCGGATTGTGATGATGGGCGCCATTGACAATATGGTCAAGGGCGCTGCCGGGCAGGCGATGCAGAATATGAACCTGATGTTCGGGCTGCCGGAGAATACAGGCCTGAAGCTGATTCCCGTGTTCCCGTAGGAGCCGCGGACAGGCAGGAAGGCAGGGAAGGAACAAAGGTATGGGCGGAACCATGAGCATTATCATCCGGGAGATGGTTCCGGAGGATTATGATAAGGTATATCGGCTTTGGCAGAGCATCCAGGGCTTTGGCATCCGGGCGGTGGATGACTCCCGGGAGTGCGTGGAGCGCTTTCTGCGCAGGAATCCGGGAACCAGCGTGGTGGCGGAGCAAAACGGTCAGATTGTTGGCTCTGTTTTATGCGGCCATGACGGCCGGCAGGGCAGTCTCTACCATGTGTGCGTGGCGAAAAAATACCGCAAGCACGGGGTGGGAAATCAGATGGTCCGTTTTGCCATGAAGGCATTGCAGCGGGAGGGCATCAGCAAGGCGACGCTGGTGGCCTTCACCGACAATCAGGTGGGCAATACCTTCTGGAAGGAGCTGGGCTGGACCGGGCGGAAGGATTTCAATCTTTATGAATTCCAGATCAATGAAGAAAATATTACCAGGTTTATCCGGTGACGGCACCGGAGGGAAAACGAGGAGGAGCATATTATGAAAATCATAGAAGGCGGCGTGACCGCGGCGGCAGGCTTTCAGACAGCTTCCACGGCGGCAGGCATCAAATATCAGAACCGCAAGGATATGGCGCTGATTTACAGCGAAAAGCCCTGTGCGGCAGCGGGCACCTTCACCACCAATGTGGTCAAGGCGGCGCCGGTGAAATGGGACCAGAAAATCGTCAGGGAATCGGCCTTCGCCCAGGCGGTGGTGATCAACGCGGGCATTGCCAACGCGTGCACCGGAGCGGAGGGCATGAGCTATTGTCAGGCTACGGCGGATGTGGCGGCGGAATGTCTGCAGATTCCGGCGGAGGCCGTGCTGGTGGCTTCCACCGGCGTGATCGGCATGCAGCTTCCCATGGACCGGCTGGCGGCAGGGGTGAAGGCGATGGTTCCTTTGCTGGACGGCAGCAGGGAAAGCGGCACGGAAAGCTCCAGGGCAATCATGACTACCGATACAAAGAATAAAGAGGTGGCTGTGCAGTTCACCGCAGGCGGCAGGACGGTCACCGTCGGCGGCATGTGCAAGGGCTCCGGCATGATCCATCCCAACATGTGCACCATGCTGGCTTTCGTGACGACGGACCTTAATATCTCCAAGGAGCTTCTCCAGGAGGCCTTGAGCGAGGATATTAAAGATACCTACAATATGATCTCCGTGGATGGAGACACCTCCACCAACGATACGGTGCTTCTGCTGGCAAACGGCATGGCGGGCAATGAAAAAATCACTGAGAAAAACGCCGACTACCAGGCCTTCTGCGAGGCCTTGAATTTCGTCAACGAGACCCTGGCAAAGAAAATGGCGGGGGACGGCGAGGGCTGTACGGCGCTGTTTGAGGTGAAGATCATCGGCGCCAAGAGTAAGGAGCAGGCGGTTACCTTGTCCAAATCCATCATTACCTCCAGCCTGACCAAGGCGGCGATCTTTGGCCATGATGCCAACTGGGGACGGATTTTGTGCGCCATGGGCTATTCCGGCGCGCAGTTTGACCCGGAGAAGGTGGACCTGTTCTTTGAGAGCGCGGCAGGCAGCATGCAAATCATTCGGGACGGCGTGGCGCTGGATTACAGCGAGGAGCAGGCGACGAGAATCCTCTCCGAGCCTGAGGTGACCGCCATCGCCGACGTAAAGATGGGAGACGCCTCAGCTACCGCCTGGGGCTGCGACCTGACTTTTGACTATGTAAAGATCAACGCAGATTATCGTTCTTGATTCATCAGAATGCGGTGCGACACGCTGATGACGCGTCTTGCTGCATTGGATACAAAAGGGGAGAAACAGATTATGGAAATGGATATGACAGTGATGCAGAAGGCGGAGGTCCTGATCGAGGCCCTTCCTTATATTCAGCGTTTTAACCGGAAAATCATTGTGGTCAAATACGGCGGCAGCGCCATGGTGGACGAGAACCTGAAAAAACAGGTCATCCAGGATGTGGTGCTTTTGAAGCTGGTGGGCTTTAAGCCCATCATCGTCCACGGCGGCGGCAAGGAGATCAGCAAATGGGTCAATAAGGTGGGCATGGAGGCGAAGTTTGTCAACGGGCTTCGTGTGACCGACGAGCCGACCATGGAAATCGCCGAGATGGTATTAAATAAAGTAAACAAGAGCCTGGTGCAGCTGGTCAATGAGCTGGGCGTCAAGGCGGTGGGCATCAGCGGCAAGGACGGCATGATGCTGAAATGTGAGAAAAAGTATTCCCAGGGCCAGGACATCGGCTATGTGGGCGAGATCAAGGAAGTGAACCCGAAGGTGATTTTTGATCTGCTGGAGAAGGATTTCCTGCCGATTGTCTGCCCCATCGGCTTTGATGAGCATTTCTTAAGCTACAATATCAACGCGGACGACGCGGCCTGCGCTATTGCCCGGGCGGTCAACGCCGAAAAGCTGGCCTTTTTGACGGATGTGGAGGGCGTGTACCGGGATTTCGAGGACAAGAGCTCCCTGATTTCCGAGATGACGGCCCAGGAGGCCCAGACGCTTGTCTCCGGCGGGGGACTTGTCGGCGGCATGCTTCCCAAGATGCAGAACTGTATCGATGCTATCAATAACGGCGTTGCCAGGGTACATATTCTGGACGGACGGATTCCCCATTGCCTGCTGCTGGAGATCTTCACCAATAAAGGAATCGGCACGGCGATCCGGCGCGACGGCGAAAAACCGTTTTATGCCGGTATGTAAGGAAGGAGTGGCAGATGATGAAGCAGCAGCTTGCAATTGAACAGGCGGAACAGGTATTATATAAGATTTACAATCGTTTTCCGGTGGTGTTTGATCATGGAAACCGGGTGACCCTGACCGATACAGATGGACAGGATTATCTGGACTTCGGCGCGGGAATCGCGGTGATGGGACTGGGATATGATTATCCGGGATTTCCTGAGGCGGTGAAGGCTCAGGTGGATAAGCTGTTTCATGTTTCCAATTTGTTTTATAATGAGCCGTCCATCGCGGCGGGAGAGAAGCTTTTAAAGGTCTCCCAGATGGAGCGGGTGTTTTTCACCAACAGCGGCACGGAAGCGGTGGAGGGCGCCTTGAAGGTGGCCAAGCGCTATGCCTACAATAAAGGCATGGGAACCGATTATGAGATCATTGCCATGAAGCATTCCTTCCACGGCAGAAGCTTAGGCGCGCTGTCCGTGACCGGAAATGACCATTATCAGGAGCCCTTTGCGCCCTTGATTCCGGGGATCCGTTTTGCTGAGTTTAATAATCTGGACAGCGTGAAAGCATTGTTCCGTGATAAGACCTGCGCGGTTATTATGGAGACCATCCAGGGAGAAGGGGGCATTTATCCGGCCACGGAGGAGTTTATCCGGGGCGTGCGCGCCCTGTGCGATGAACACGACGCGTTGCTGATTCTGGATGAGATCCAGTGCGGCATGGGGCGCAGCGGTGCCATGTTTGCCTGGCAGCTTTACGGCGTGAAGCCGGATGTGATGACGGTGGCAAAGGCATTGGGCAATGGTGTGCCCATCGGCGCCTTCCTTGCCTGCGGCAAGGCGGCAAGCGCCATGCAGCCGGGGGATCACGGCACCACCTATGGCGGCAATCCGCTGGTGTGCGCGGCGGCATCCAAGGTGCTGGACATTTTTGAAGAGGATCATATTGTGGAGCACGTGCGGCAGGCAGGGGCTTACCTGTGGGAGAAGCTGGAGGCTATGATGGCCGCCCACGACTGCATCATTGCCCACCGGGGCAAGGGGCTGATCCAGGGACTGGAGTTTACCATACCTGTGGCTCCGATTGTAAAGAATGCCCTGCTAAAGCAGCACCTGGTGCTGATCAGCGCCGGCAGCAATGTCATCCGTTTCGTGCCTCCGCTGGTGATCACAGAAGCGGACGTGGATGAGATGGCGATCCGTCTGGAAAAGGCCATCGCGGCGGCGGAGCCCGATAAAAGTGTATAGAGGCTGAAAATGAAAGGGGCTGTTGCAAAGTCTTGCTTCCGGATTCGGGAAATCCTTACGCAGACTTTGCAACAGCCTCAATTACATAGGAACATCTATTATTTGCTGACTGCCTCCTTCGCTAACTGCTGCAGATCATCGCTGAGGATAGAGGTGCAGTGGGGGCAGCGGGTGGCTGCGATCGGGATCTGGCTCTTGCAGAACGGGCACTCCTTTTCGGTGGGAGCCGCTGGCGCCGATTCCGGCTGCTGGTGGAGACGGTTTAACTGCTTTACAATGCAGAATACCACAAACGCCATGATGATAAAGTTAATAATTTCCGTGAGAAACAGGCCGTAGCTGATGGTGGAGGTCACTTCCTTGGCGGCCGCTAAGGTAGCGTAGTGGTTGCCGTCCAGAGCGATAAACATATTGGAAAAATCGATCTTTCCGGTTATCAGGCTGAGAGCCGGCATCACAACGTCCTCAACCAGAGATTTGACCAGGGTGTTGAACGCACCGCCGATGATAATGCCGACAGCCATGTCGATCATATTGCCCTGTACTGCAAAATCCTTGAATTCCTGTAAAAACTTGTTCATGAAATATCCTCCTCTCATGTTTCTTATTCTATGAAAGCCCACAAAATCAAGCCCGCAAAGGCGCAACCGGGTTTAGCATAGTCATTTGAATACTAGGATAAGTATAAGCGGAAGTGT
>CAZICB010000093.1:0-7408 GCA_964537765.1 uncultured Lachnospiraceae bacterium | reverse complement strand
GAAGACCGGACTCGAGAATGGCGCTTGGAAGAATGTAAGTGACTTCAAGAAAAACAAAAACAGCTCGAAATAATCTGAAAAGATAAAGATTAGAAAAATAGAGAAGGAGCGGTATATCAGGCAACTGGCATACCGCTTTTTCTTGTGATCTGTCCAGACAAATCCGCAAGGTTGTCCATGTACAAAAGATTGTTTTCGATTTAACATGATAAGTATCCGTGAAAATTATATTTTGAAAGGGGGATCCTCATTGAATGAAATTTCCATAGAGGCATTCCGCGACTACCTGACCGAGCAGGAACTGTCCCGCAATACGATCCGCTCCTACTGCACAGCCGTAGAGCAGTTTGGCAGCGACTACCATCAGCTCTCCCGCCAAAACCTGCGCAACTACAAGATGCATTTGATCGAGACCTACAAACCGCAGACGATCAACCTGAAAATCCGGGCGATCAATTGCTATCTGGAAAGCCTGAATAAACAGAGCTGGAAACTCTCCACCGTAAAGGTTCAGCAAAAGCCATTTCTGGAAAATGTGATCAGCGAAGCAGATTATCTGTATTTTAAGAATTGCCTGAAAAGCCATGGGGAAATGTATTGGTATTTCGTCATCCGCTTTATGGCGGCCACCGGCGCCCGGGTCAGCGAGCTGGTGCAGATCAAGGCGGAGCACGTGAAAATCGGCTACCTGGATCTCTATTCCAAGGGCGGCAAGCTGCGGCGGATCTACATCCCCGCTTCCCTGCAAAAGGAAGCCCTGGAATGGCTGAAAAGCCAAGGAAAGGAAAGCGGCTTTCTTTTCGTCAATCGGTCCGGCCAGCCCATCACCGCACGCGGAATTGCGGGTCAGTTAAAACACTTTGCCTCCCTCTACGGCCTCAAGCCGGAGGTCATCTACCCCCACTCGTTCCGGCATCGCTTCGCCAAAAGTTTTCTGGAACGGTGTAATGACTTATCCATGCTGGCAGACCTGATGGGACACGAAAGTATCGAAACGACCCGCATTTACCTAAGAAAAACCAGTACGGAGCAGCAGGCTATCATCAACCGGGTGGTCACCTGGTAAGTTTCATCCGGCTGATGAATCGCCAAAACACTCCATCATCAGTATAAGGATCATTCTGCCGGCCTGCCAGATACAAATGCTTTTATCTGTCTTTACAAAAAGGCCAGAGTGTCAAACTCTGGCCTTTTTTATTCACTCATCAGAATGCTGTGAGAGACGCCGATGACATGTTTCATCGCATATGTGTCAAATATGAAGGTCTCCCCGCATCGCCCGGATAATCATATGGACACCGTCTTCGATATCCTGCTTTCCGTCCGCGCACCAGCGCCCCAGCATCATCGCCACCGCGCCCGAATAAAAGTCGATCAGGAACAACGCCTCCTTCGTAGACAAATTTTCCAGCAGTTTCTTTTCAGACAGCAGTTCGGCAAAATATTTTTTTAACTCCTTCAGCACGATATGCTCAAAAGAATTCCGGTAACGGGATTTCCAGATATTGGTCATGATCAGTCTGTGCTCTTTTTGATCCATCTGTTTCAGACAATTCAAAATCGCGTCCTCAATATTATCCGATGTCTGACAGGAGCGCAGAAGTGATTCCATATTATTCTTCAATCCCCACTCCAGCAAATCCAGAATATCCTTGAAGTGGTAGTAAAAGGTCTGCCGGGTAATATGGCATTCCTCCACGATATCCCTCACCGTAATCCTGTCCAGGCTTCTCCTTGCCATCAATTCCTGCGCGGCCATGGCAATCTTCTGTTTTGTCATCATTTGCAATTCACTTCTTTTCAAATTCACAGCCAGATGGTTTCACAGTTCTCTGATATTTGCTTCCGGGGTGGACGGGGGCTCAGATCACATGCCCCTGGGCCTTCATAACCTCGATCACCTGATCCACATACTGTTCGCACAGCTCCTTCGTGCCTGCCTCCACCATCACCCGGACCACCGGCTCGGTTCCGGACTGGCGCAGCAGGATGCGGCCGCCATCGCCCAGAGCGGCCGCCACTCTGGCCGTCTCCGCCTGAACCTCCGGGTCATCCTGGGCGGCCTTTTTGTCGCGGACGCGGACATTTTTCAGCACCTGTGGGAAGATCTCCACCTCCCCGGCCAGCCTGCCGAGGCTTTCTTTCTTCTCCAGCATCACCTCCATCACCTTCAAGGAGGTTAAAATACCGTCCCCGGTGGTGGCATGCTTGCTGAAAATAATGTGACCGGACTGTTCCCCGCCGAGGCAATGTCCGTACTGGGACATGGCTTCGTAGACGTATTTATCGCCCACCGCCGTCTTCTCATAGGCGATGCCTTCCCGGTCGAAGGCCTTATAAAGACCTAAATTGGACATGACCGTGGTCACCACCGTATTGTTGAACAGGCTGCCGTTTTCCCGCATATATTTCCCGCAGATGTAAAGGATCCGGTCGCCGTCCACCACCTCTCCATGCTCATCCACGGCGATGCAGCGATCCGCGTCGCCGTCATAGGCAAAGCCCACATCGCAGCCATTCTCCTTCGCGAACTGCTGCAGCACATGGATATGGGTGGAGCCACAGTCCGTATTGATATTCAGACCGTTAGGCGTATTATTGATCACATAGGTCCGGGCGCCCAGGGCGTCAAACACATTCTTCGCGATGGCGGAAGCGCTGCCGTTGGCGCAGTCTAAGGCCACCTTTTTCCCCTTGAAGGAGCGGGTGGCGATGGAGATCAGGTAGCCGATATAGCGGTTTCTCCCTGCGGCGTAGTCCACGGTCCGCCCGATCCGGTCTTTGACAGCGAAGGGGGCTTCGCCCAGTTCGCCGTCCAGGTATTTTTCGATCTCGGCGACGACGCTTTCCTCCAGCTTTTCCCCTTTTCCGTTAATCACCTTCAGCCCATTATCGTAAAAGGGATTGTGGCTGGCGGAAATCATGATACCGCAGTCAAATTCCTCCGTGCGCACCACGTAAGAAACGCTGGGCGTGGTGGTCACGTGCAGCAGATAGGCATCCGCCCCGGAGGCCGTCAGGCCCGCCGCCAGGGAATATTCAAACATGTAGCTGCTGCGGCGGGTATCCTTGCCGATGACCACGCGGCAGCGCCCCTCCGGGTTCTGGGGGGTCGGACGGCTCTTCTGACCGTAGTACCAGCCCAGGAAGCGGCCTACCTTGAAGGCATGCTCCACCGTCAGATTGACATTGGCCTCCCCGCGGAAGCCGTCGGTTCCAAAATATTTTCCCATAATTTTATTCTCCCTTTTATTCCAAGAATGCATGAGACGCGCCGATGACGCGTCTCATCGCATTACCACTCGATTTCCTTCAGGAATCGTCCCAATGCATCCTGCCAGGACGGCAGACGGACGAATCCATTGTCACTGAGCTTTTCCTTGCTCATGCGGCTGTTAAACGGGCGCTTTGCCTTGGCCGCGAAAGCTTCGCTGGTCACCGGGGTCACCTTCACATCCATGCCGGCCTGGCGGAAAATCTCACAGGCAAACTCGTACCAGCTGCACAGTCCCTCATTGGTAGCGTGATAACGGCCATATTTGTCCGTCTGAATCATATCCACCAGCAGCCGAGCCAGATCATAGGTGTAGGTGGGGGAGCCGATCTGGTCATCCACCACGCTGACCGCGCCGTTCTGCCTGCCAAGGCGAAGCATGGTCTTTATAAAGTTCTTTCCGGCAACACCGAAAACCCAGGCGATCCGCACGATGAAATACTTATCGGACAGCTCCTCCACCGCCAGCTCTCCCTCGTACTTTGTCTGGCCGTACACATTTAAGGGATCCCGGTGGTCATCCGGCTCCCAGGGGCGGCTGCCCTGTCCGTCAAACACATAATCGGTGCTGATATACATCAGCTTCACGCCGGATTCCTTGCAGGCCAGAGCCACATTGCGGGTGCCCTCGCCATTGATCCGGCGGCACAGCTCCACATGATCCTCCGCCGCGTCTACTGCAGTATATGCGGCACAATGGATCACGGCATCCACATTCGCCGCGGAAATCACCCGGCGGCAGGCTTCCGGATCGGTAATATCCATCTCTTCCACATCCACGCCGATGCCTTCCAGCCCCCGTTTCTTCAATTCATTCATCAAATCGGTTCCCAGCTGTCCCTTCGCGCCGGTCACTAACACTCTCATGCTCATTGCTTACTCTCCATTTCTTATTTGGTAAACGGAAACGCCATGAGACGCGTCACCGGCGCGTCTTACTGCGTTCTGATGAACAACAGATGCCCGGATGCCTCTTACGAGGCACCGGGCGTTGTCACTTTTTTACAGGCGATCCCCATACATTTTTTCAAAATACCGGCTGTATTCGCCGCTGATGATATGCTCCCACCACTCCCGGTTTTCCAGATACCACTGGATGGTCTGGGCAATACCGGTATCAAAGTTGTAAACCGGCTTCCAGCCAAGTTCCGTCTCGAGCTTTTTGGGATCGATGGCATAGCGCATGTCATGGCCCGGACGGTCCTTCACATATTTGATCAGGCTTTCCGGCTTATCCAGAGCCCGCAGGATGGTCTTTACCACCTCCAGGTTGGTGCGTTCATTGTGGCCGCCGATGTTGTAAACACAGCCGTCCGCGCCTTTCCGGATAATCAGGTCGATGGCCTGACAATGGTCGTAAACATGCAGCCAGTCACGGACATTGGCTCCGTTTCCGTACACCGGAAGCTCCCCGTCCGCCAAAGCCCGGCTGATCATCAGCGGGATCAGCTTCTCCGGGAACTGATATGGGCCGTAGTTATTGGAGCAGCGGGAAATGGATACGGGAACCCCGAAGGTCCTGTGGTATGCCATCACAAACAGGTCCGCGCTCGCTTTAGAGGAAGAATACGGGCTGGAGGTATGCAGCGGAGTCTCCTCCGTGAAAAACAGATCCGGGCGGTCCAGGGGCAAATCGCCGTACACCTCATCTGTGGACACCTGATGGTAACGCTTAATGCCGTATTGCTTACAGGCATCCAGCAGGGTAGTGGTTCCCATCACATTGGTCTTCACAAAAATATCCGGATTTGTGATGGAACGGTCCACATGGCTCTCCGCCGCGAAGTTGACGATCACATCCGGTTTTTCCTCCTCAAACAGGCGGAAGATAAACTCCCGGTTGGCAATGTCGCCCTTCACAAACCTGTAGTTGGGCTTATTCTCCACAGGCTTTAAGGTCTCCAGGTTCCCCGCATAGGTCAGGGCGTCCAGATTGATAATCATGTCCTCCGGGTATTTCCCCACCATATAGTGGACGAAATTCCCGCCGATAAATCCCGCGCCGCCGGTCACAATAAATTTCATAATGGTTGGTTTCCTTTCTCTGTTGGTTCTCTGATAATTCCCTTCTTTTCGCAGCCTTACAGCTTATCGATATACTTGCCGTCCAGCACATCCTTCAAGTACTGACCGTACTGGTTTTTCTTCAGGACCTCGTAGGTCTTGAGCACTTCTTCCCGGGTGATCCAGCCATTATGATAGGCGATCTCCTCCAGGCAGGCGATTTTCCGATGCTGATGAGTCTCGATGGTCTTTACGAAATTGGTGGCCTCCACCAAAGACTCATGGGTCCCCGTATCCAGCCAGGTAAAGCCCTGACCAAGCAGAGTCACATCCAGCTCGCCATTTTCCAGATAAATGCGGTTTAAATCGGTGATTTCCAGCTCGCCGCGGGCGGAGGGCTTTAAGTTCTTCGCATATTCTACCACGCGATTGTCATAAAAATACAGACCGGTCACACAATAATTGGACTTGGGATGCTCCGGCTTTTCCTCGATGGAAACCGCCTTTCCCTCCGCGTCAAATTCCACGATGCCGAACCGCTCCGGGTCATCCACATAGTAACCGAACACCGTAGCGCCGCTTTCCCTGGCGGCTGCGGCACGAAGCCGCTTTTTCAGTCCCTGGCCGTGGAAAATATTGTCCCCCAGGATCATGGCCACCGAATCCCCGCCGATAAAATCAGCGCCGATGATAAAGGCCTGCGCCAGACCGTCTGGGCTTGGCTGCACAGCGTACTGCAGATTCACGCCGAAATGGCTGCCATTCCCCAGCAGCGACTCAAACCGGGGCGTATCATCCGGCGTGGAAATAATCAAAATGTCCCGGATGCCCGCGTTCATCAATACAGACATGGGATAATAAATCATCGGCTTATCATAAATCGGAAGCAGCTGCTTGGAAGTGACCTTCGTCAGCGGATAGAGGCGGGTGCCTGAGCCCCCGGCCAGAATAATTCCTTTCATAGAGTTCTCCTTTTTTATATTTAATAAGAAACAATGTCGTTTCCTATAATCTTCTGTACTATAACACAGTTCTCTTTTAGTTACAATTACGGACTCCGAAAATTTTTCTTAAAACGTCACTCCCCGGATTTGGCGGTTTCTTCCTCCCCGGCAGCCTGCTGAGCCGTCAGCTCCGCTTTCTTCTCCTCGATCAGCTTTTCGATCCGGGCATTTACCTTTTCCTCATCGGCAGGGATGATATTGTGATCCTCGTCCACCTCCACGGCAAACAGCAGGGTGCGGGCATTATTAAACTCATAGCTGCAGGTCACCAGCACATACATATTATCCACGGAAAATTCCGGGATTTCCGCGAAGGCACAGGGCTCCAGCCGCTCCTTCACCCACTGGTCGAAGGATTCCTGGGAGGTGAAGCGGGTCTTTCGGACAATGCCGGAGGCGTCCGCGTAGTAGCAGGACACCGCCTTCAAATGGATGGTGCGCTCCGGCGTATAGATTTCAAAATACGGATGCTCCTTAAAAAACTCCTCGTCCTTAAATTTCGTCACATCCTTGAACATGGAGCCGTCGCGCATATGATGCCCGTAAATCGGGTTATTCCAGCCAGAGAAATCCGGTTCGCTGTCGCTGTCCAGGTAGATGGCGCCATATACGCTGTCATTTCCGTAAAAATCCTTGTGGAGGTAGGTTTCGTTGTCCTCCCCGTCGTAGACGATGGGATAGTCGATCTGGGTATCCGGCACGGTAATCCAGGCCACCGTATCCGGGTTTTCCGCCCAGAGAGCTTCAAAATCGATGGGAGAGATATAGGGCGCTTTTGTCTCCGCCTCTGTCTCGATCTCGATTTCCGCCTCCGTGGTCCGGGCCGCCAATGCCGCCAACCGCTCCTGCTCCTCCCGCTGCCGTCTGGCCTCCAGCTGATCGCGGATCACACAAATGCCGCTTAAAATCACCACGAGCAGCAGAATCCCCATAATGATATTCCGCCGGGTGAAGAAACCACCCTTTTTATGTTTTTCCATGGTCTTTCGCCTCCAAATTTCTCCGATGCGGGTAATGGCTCACAAACTATTATCATTATACTAAACTTATCCGGGATTTACAACTTCTTTTCCCAGCCTGTCCGGCCCTTGTTTTTCCCGCCTGACCGGTTCTTGACTGTGAATTT
>CAZICB010000092.1:0-7561 GCA_964537765.1 uncultured Lachnospiraceae bacterium | reverse complement strand
GCGGCGTTATGGGAGAGCTGGAGGATGATGGATTTTGCTAAAGATACAAAGAACGAAGATACTTGACATAATGCATAAAAAAGATTAAAATTGTAGTGTTGTATTTTTGTACAATGAAAATTAAATAAGGAGGTGCTCCTGTGTCAACAATAATTGCAGTTGTGATTACACTGTGTGTTGTGGCGCCTATTAGCTGGGCTCTCGCGATTTCCAATCGGAAGAAGACCTACGAATCCAAGATTGGGACCGCAGAAGAGAAAGCCAGAGAGATAATAGATGAAGCGTTAAAGACGGCAGAGACAAAGAAGCGAGAAGCTCTCCTGGAAGCGAAAGAAGAGTCCATAAAGACTAAGAATGAGCTGGATAAAGAAACAAAGGAAAGAAGAGCTGAGCTTCAGCGCTATGAACGGCGTGTATTGAGCAAAGAGGAGAACTTAGACAAGAAAGCAGAGAACATGGAGAAGCGGGAAGCAGGCCTTGCTGCCCGGGAGGAAGCCCTGAACAAGCGCAATGCAGAGGTAGAGTCATTGTATGAGAAGGAAATGCAGGAACTGGAGCGTATTTCCGGTCTGACCTCCGAGCAGGCAAAGGAATATCTTCTCAAATCCGTGGAAGACGACGTGAAGCATGATACGGCGAGGATGATCAAGGAACTGGAAAGCAAAGCAAGGGAAGAGGCAGACAAAAAGGCGAAGGATTACGTGGTTACGGCGATCCAGCGCTGCGCTGCCGACCATGTGGCGGAGACTACCGTCTCGGTGGTACAGCTTCCCAGCGATGAGATGAAGGGACGCATCATCGGACGGGAGGGGCGGAACATCCGTACCCTGGAGACGATGACCGGAGTGGAGCTCATCATTGATGATACCCCGGAAGCCGTAGTTTTATCCGGTTTTGATCCGATTCGGCGTGAGGTTGCACGGATCGCTCTGGAACGTCTGATTGTAGACGGCCGGATTCATCCGGCACGGATTGAAGAGATGGTTGAAAAGGCACAGAAGGAAGTGGAAGCAAACATGCGGGAAGACGGTGAGGCAGCTACCCTGGAGGTAGGCATTCACGGGATTCACCCGGAGCTTGTGAAGCTTCTTGGCAAAATGAAGTTCCGTACCAGCTATGGTCAAAATGCCTTGCGGCATTCCGTAGAGGTGGCGCAGCTTGCCGGTCTTTTGGCGGCTGAGGTCGGTGTGGACGTGCGTATGGCGAAGCGTGCAGGTCTGCTGCACGATATTGGTAAATCTGTGGACCATGAGATGGAAGGCTCCCATGTACAATTGGGTTCCGATCTTTGCAGAAAATACAAGGAGTCTGCGGTTGTCATCAATTCCGTAGAATCCCATCATGGCGATGTCGAGCCGCAGAGCTTGATTGCCTGCCTCGTTCAGGCTGCTGATACCATATCCGCAGCAAGACCCGGGGCAAGACGAGAAACGCTGGAAACATATACAAACCGCTTGAAGCAGCTGGAAGAAATCACCAACTCCTTCAAGGGTGTAGACAAGTCCTATGCAATTCAGGCAGGTAGAGAGGTCAGAATCATGGTTATACCGGAACAGGTCAGCGATGACGACATGATTTTGATGGCACGCGAGATTTCAAAACGGATCGAGAATGAACTGGAATATCCAGGTCAGATCAAGGTCAATGTGATCCGCGAGTCCCGCGTTACCGACTATGCGAAATAATTCCGAAAACAAGAAATCCGGAACCCGAAAAGGGTTCCGGATTTCTTAAGTTTTTATCTCGAAAAATTACGATATTGGGAACTTACTTGACAGCGCCTGAAATCTGTAATAAAGTGTTTATACCGTTGAAAAATGTAAGGTAATAGAGATAGAAATAAAAATGGGGGAATTTTATGAGACGATTTGGAAAGCAAGCGCTGCTTGCAGCGACTGTGGTTGCCATGCTTGCAGCGACAGCGGCGCCCACCTTTGCGGCGACCCGAAAAAAGATCAAGACGATCAGCGTGGAGGTCGAGGCGGATATTGAGCCGGAGACCCGGTATGGCGAGGAAGAGATCAATGTGGAGGTCAAGGGCGGCAGATGCTCCTTTGATTATTATGAAATTGAAAATGTGGGCTTTGAGTGGATGGAGGATGATGTGCCGGAGCTGACCCTTTATATCCGGGCAGATGAGGGCTATTATTTCGCTTTGACCAAGGCCAGCGCTGTGAAGCTGACCGGGGCTACTTATGTAAAGGCTACCAAGCAGGACTCTTCTGAGACTCTGGCGCTGCGGGTCAAGCTGCCGTCCATGGCGGAACGTGTGGGAAGCCAGACAGAGGTGACTTTGACCGACGGCGGCTTCGCTTACTGGGATGAGGTGCAGGGCGCGGGCAGCTACGAGGTCCGTTTATACCGCAACGGCACAGGCGTGGGAGCCAGTTACCTGACCTGTGAGACCAATCAAATCGACCTGCGAGATCAGATGTCCAAGGCAGGTACCTACAATGTCAAGGTTCGCGGCGTCAATAAAATCAAGCCGGAGAATAAAGGCAAATGGAGCGACTCCAATGGCGTGTCGATCTCCGCGGAGCAGGCGAAGCTGATCCGCAGCGGCCAGACTTCACTTTCCATGCCCACCCGCGGCGAGTGGATCAGCGATGACCGGGGCTGGTGGTATTCCCACAGCGACGGCACCTGCACGAAAAACAACTGGGAGTGCATTAAGAACGAATGGTACTTTTTCGATGAGGACGGCTATATGAAAACCGGATGGATCGACTGGAACGGAAAACGTTATTATTGCGACGAACATACCGGAGCCATGTTAAAGAATACCACGACCCCGGACGGATATATTCTTGGAAATGATGGCACCTTAAAGAACGATTAGGAAGTCGGAAGATGCTCCGGTTTTTGCATGACGGCCCCGCCAGGTATGGCGGGGTTTTTTTAAAGCTCCAGAATATCCTGATCGTCCGGGATCTGGAGATTGCCATGGTAATAGGGCCTGCCTTCCGCCATGTAGCGTTCCTTGCGGCAGCCCACGGTGGTTTTGTCCTCCGTGTGCCACAGAATCAGATTGGGAATATGCAGGCTCTCTGCAAGCTCACAGGCATCCTTGACGGTGCTGTGATGTTTTTCGTAGGGTTTGAAGCGCTCTCGCTCCTCATAGAGACAGAAGGCCTCGTGAAGCAGCCAGTCGCTGCCTTCCACATAGGGAGCGCAGACGGGATTATAAGGCTCATCCCCGGCGCAGGTCAGGCGCTTGCCGTTTTTCAGAACGGTGGTGAAGCCATACTGCTTTGCCTTGGTGGAGTGGATGTCGAAGAAGGTCACATCGTAGTCCAGAATATGAACCGTCTCCCCGTCGTGGACCGGAATCAGATGAATCTGCGGCCCGATCAGCTTATAAAACTTGCCTTGCAGAGTCAGACGGCAGAAGGTGTCGATGGTAGGCGCCAGATCTTCATGGCAATAAATGTTCAAATCTCCCTCATAGGCGCCGTTTAACATGCGGGTGGCGATGAAGCGGACTATCCAGACCACGCCCAGCACATGGTCGGTGTGCTCGTGGGTCACAAAAAGATGGTGAATCTGGGGATATTTGATCTTCATATCCTCCAGGATCCGCAGGATGCCATTGCCGCCGCCGGCATCCACCATAAAGTACTGATCCTCGTCACGGATGGCAAAGCAGGTATTATAATAACGGGTTACGGCAGCATTTCCGGTGCCGAATACATATAACTGTTCCATAATCAATCCTCCTTGATGTTTCAGATACTTATGCGGCCGTGGGGCATAGGGGAGCGGTCCGGCATGCACAGCAACTAGAACTTTTCAATTGTCCTAAATTATGGTACTATATTTTTATGAGAAAATCAACCGCGCATGGCGGTGCGGCAGGGGAAAAGGAGAAGTTATGAGAGATTTAGCATACCTGAAACTATTGTCAAGGCAATATCCGAGCCTGAAAGCGGCGACCAGTGAGATTATTAATCTGACGGCGATCTGTGGTCTGCCCAAGGGGACCGAATACTTTTTCAGCGACCTTCACGGGGAATACGAGGCATTTGTCAATCTGCTCCGCAGTGCATCCGGCGTTATCCGCGAAAAAATCAGGGAGACCTTCGGCCACATTATCCCGGAGGAGGAGCAGGCCGAATTGGCCCATCTGATTTATTATCCGGACCGGAATCTGGCGCGGCTGACCCGGGAGGGCAATAATACGGAGGACTGGCAGCGGATCACCATCTACCGTCTGGTGGAGATCTGCAAGGAGGTATCCTCCAAATATACCCGTTCCAAGGTGCGCAAGAAAATGCCCCAGGAATTTGCCTATATTATTGATGAATTGATCCATGTGGAGTATAATGACGAGAATAAACGGGTTTACTATGGGGAAATCATCCATTCCATCATTGACACGGAGGTGGCGGACAAATTCATCATCGCCCTGTGCCAGCTGATTCAGAATCTGACCATCGACAACCTGCATATCATCGGGGATATATTCGACCGTGGTCCCCGGGCCGATATCATTATGAAGGAACTGATGCATTTCCACGATGTGGACATCCAGTGGGGGAACCATGACATTTCCTGGATGGGGGCGGCCTCGGGAAATCCGGCCTGTGTCTGCAATGTATTGCGGATCGCCATCAGCTACAATAGCTTTGATGTCCTGGAGGACGGCTACGGCATCAATCTGCGCCCCCTGTCCATGTTTGCGGCAAAGGTATACCGAGATGATCCCTGCAGCCTGTTCGCGCCAAAGATTCTGGATGAAAATATTTACGATGCCGTCGATCCGGGGCTGGCCGCAAAGATGCACAAGGCCATTGCCATGATCCAGTTTAAGATGGAGGGTCAGATCATCAAGCGCCATCCGGAGTATCATATGGATAATCGGGTGCTTTTGGAAACCACTGATTTTGAGAAGGGAACGGTGATGATCGATGGAAAGGAGTATCCGCTTTGCGACACGGCTTTCCCCACCGTGGATCCGAAGAATCCTCTGAAGTTGTCTAAGGAGGAGGAAGAATTGCTGAATACACTGGTGCTGTCCTTTAAGCACAGCGACCTTCTGCAAGAGCATATCCGTTTCCTCTATACGAATGGAGAACTTTACAAGTGCTGCAATGGCAATTTGCTCTATCATGGCTGTATCCCCATGAACGAGGACGGCAGTTTTGAGGAGATGCTCTGCGACGGCAAGCCGCTGGCGGGCAAGGCGCTGATGGACTATATCAGCGAGCAGGTCCGCAAGGCTTATTTTGCCAGCGAGGATGATCCGGCGAAGGAAGCGGCCAGAGATCTGATGTGGTATCTCTGGTGCGGCGCCAAATCCCCGGTATTCGGCAAAAATCGTATGACCACTTTTGAAAATTATTTTGTGGAGGACAAGGCGACCCACAAGGAACGGATGAATCCTTATTACCAGCTGAGCCAGAAGGTGGAGGTCTGCGACCGGATCCTTGAGGAATTCGGTCTGCAGGCAAAAGGCTCCCACATCATCAACGGACATGTCCCGGTAAAGATCAAGGACGGCGAGACCCCCATCAAGGCAAACGGCAAGCTGTTTATCATTGACGGCGGCCTGTCTAAGGCTTATCAGAAGAAGACCGGGATTGCCGGGTATACCTTGATTTACAATTCCCACCATCTGGCGCTGGCGGAGCATAAGCCCTTTGATCCCAATAAAGAAAGCACGCCGAAGGTATCCATCGTAGAGGAAATGAAGAACCGCGTCATGGTTGCGGACACGGACAAGGGAAGAGAATTGAAAGAGCGTATCGGAGATTTGAAGGAATTGATCGCTGCGTATCGTTCCGGAGATCTGAAGGAGAGCGCCAAGTAAATGGAGAGCGCCAAGTAAAAGGAGAGAGCCAAGTAAAAGGAGAGCGAATGAAAAGACTGGAATTTCTGCAGAAGCTGAAGGAAGCGTTGTCTGGGCAGATACCGCCTGCCGTGGTGCAGGAAAATCTCAATTACTATGATGATTATATCCGCGCCGAGTGCGGGAAGGGGCGATCAGAAGAAGAAGTGATGGAGGAGCTTGGGGATCCCAGGCTGATTGCCCGCACCATTCTGGATACCACTCCCGGAGCAGGGGAGGGCGCTTATGAGGAATACCGTTCCTTTGGCGGAAACTATTCCGGAGAAACCCGCCGCCAGGCGGAGCCGGAGCAGTCTGTGGATTATGACAGCGAAGCCAGCTTTCATGTTTATGATCTGAACAAATGGTACTGGAAGCTTCTGGGCATCGTGATAGTGATTTTGATTGTGATGCTGCTGGTGGCGCTCATCAGCGGAATCCTGACTATCCTGATTCCCATACTGCCGACGCTGATTTTGGTGGCGCTGATTATGTGGTTTGTGCGGGGCGGCAGCTAAAATTTGCAGCGGGGCGGCGTATTCTTGGCCGGCGAGGCCGGACTGAACTGTTACCAAAACATTAAAAAAATATAAATTATCCCTGATCGAGTTGACATCAAATCGAATCAATTGTATAATGCAATCGTAAAAACTTGTAACAATTACGTAATAATTCGGACGGTCCGAGGGCGAAAGCCCGCCGCCGCGAATCGATATTGCATAATCAGAATTGATCGGAGAGTATGGGCGATGAGATCCAGGATTTATTTAGCAGCAGGTATATTGGCAGGAGTGATGACCTTCGGGTGTCCGATGATCGCGAGAGCAGAGACTTCCGAGGCGGCAGAAGCGGTTGTGGAGACTGCCTTGGAAAAGACGCTTGAGGCAGAGACCCAGGCAGCAGCGGATCAGACATCCCAGGTGATTGAAGCGGGCGCCGGAGAAGCAGCCGCGGAGGAAGCAAAAGCAGCCGTGGAAACAGCCCTAGAAACAGCCGTAGAAGCAGACGCAGAAATGGAGACGGAGCTGACTGCTGAGGAGCAGGCTGCCGCAGCCAATGCAAGCATCCGCCAGAATCTGGTGAACTACGCATTGCAGTTTGTAGGCAGACCCTACCGGGACGGCGGCAATGATCCCCATACCGGAGCCGATTGTTCCGGCTTTGTGCGTTATGTCATGCAGAACGGCGCGGGCGTGTCCATGAACCGCAGTTCCCGCGATCAGGCTCTCCAGGGCCGGTCCATCAGCGTGGATGCCATGCAGCCGGGCGATCTGCTGTTCTACGCCAAGGGCTCCCGGATCAACCACGTAGCTATGTACATAGGAGACGGTCAGATTGTACATGCCTCCACTTATAAGACCGGTATCAAGATTTCCAAGTGGAATTATCGCACTCCGGTCCGGATCGTCAGCATGTTGGGATAAAATGCCAGAATCATGTATCAGAATAAAAATCATGTGTCAAAATAAAAATACAAAATATAAAGATACAAAAATATAAAGATACGGAAAAAAAGCCAGGCAGGGGAGCTGTCTGGCTTTTTCTGAGGGGAGTATAAATAATTAATAAGGTTGAAGAAAATGATTTAAGGGAAATCATATTTCTTCGACTTAGATTATAAATGATAAGAATAGAAAATGCAATGAAAACATCAAACAGATCAAAAATGCCAGATTAAAAACGTGTATATTTTGAAAGATATGAGCCATACTACTCCTGTAACAAAACGGCTAT
>CAZICB010000091.1:0-7702 GCA_964537765.1 uncultured Lachnospiraceae bacterium | reverse complement strand
CGCCTACCATCTTGGTATTCCCAGATAAATACTATCATAATTCGACAGGAAATTCTATCTGATTTTCCACTCTGTGAAAACGGTGATTACGATATTTTCCATCCACCATGAAACACCAAAGGGCCAGAGCACACCAAAATGCTCTGACCCTGTTTGATTCTTATTACCAATGTAATTAGAATTAGACAACGGAACAAAATCCCCGATCTACGCCTCATCAATCGCCTTCCCAATATCATGCCGCATATATTTATTCTCAAACCTCACCCACTCCGTCGCCTCATAGGCCTTGGCGCGGGCTTCCTTTAAGCTGCTGCCGGTGGCGGTGACACCCAGCACCCGGCCGCCGTTGGTGACGATCTGTCCATTTTCGTCAAATTTCGTGCCGGAGTGGAACACATAGTAATCGTCCTTTCCCGCGAAGCTCTCCAGCCCTTTAATGGGGAAGCCCTTTTGATAGGACACCGGATAACCGTCAGATGCCAGAATCACGCATACCGTAGCCCGGTCATTGTCAAACCTTAAGTCCACCTGGTCCAGGCTACCGTCAATGCAGGCCTCAAACACATCCACAATATCATTCTCCAGGCGCGGCAGCACCACCTGTGCCTCCGGATCGCCGAAGCGGGCATTGTACTCCAGCACCTTTGGTCCGTCCGGAGTCAGCATCAGGCCGAAGAAAATCACGCCCTTGAAGGGTCTGCCCTCCGCCTTCATGGCATCCACGGTGGGCTGGTAAATGTATTTCTTGCAAAATGCATCTACCTCCTCCGTGTAGAAAGGGCTGGGGGAGAAATTGCCCATGCCGCCGGTGTTTAAGCCCTGGTCTCCGTCCTTGGCGCGCTTGTGGTCCTGGGCGGAGCTCATGATCTTCACAATATTGCCGTCCACAAAGGACAGCACAGAGACCTCACGGCCGGTCAGAAATTCTTCGATGACGATCTCATCCCCGGCGGAGCCGAACTTTTTGTCCAGCATCAACTCCTGGACGCCGGCCTTCGCCTCCTCCAGATTCTGGCAGATCAAAACACCCTTGCCCAGCGCCAGGCCGTCCGCCTTCAGCACGATGGGCATTTTCGCTGTCTCCAGATAACGCAGCGCCTCCTGCGGATCGGTAAAGGTCTCATAGGCTGCGGTAGGAATGTGGTACTTCTTCATCAGGTTCTTGGAAAATGCCTTGGAGCCTTCCAGGATCGCCGCATTTTTCCGGGGTCCGAATACTCTGAGGCCAGCCTTCTCGAACTCATCCACCACGCCGCCTACCAGCGGATCATCCATGCCGATCACAGTCAGGTCAATCTCTTTTTCTTTGGCAAATGCCACCAGCTTGTCAAATTCCATGGCGCCGATGGGCACGCACTCCGCTACGGAGGCGATGCCTGCATTGCCCGGCGCACAGTAAATCTTCTCCACCCGCGGGCTCTGGGCCACCTTCCAGGCAATGGCATGCTCTCTGCCGCCGCTTCCCACAATCAAAACCTTCATCTTAAATCCTCCCATTCGCAATCATATCAATGGCCTGCGGCAAAATCACCCACTCCGCCTGCTCCATCACTCTCCGCTGCAAAATCTCCGGCGTATCTCCCGGCTGGACCTCCACGGCCTTCTGCAGGATGATTGGGCCGGTATCCATGCCGCTGTCCACAAAGTGGACCGTCGCCCCGGTCACCTTCACGCCCCGGGCCAGCGCCGCTTCATGGACCCTCAGCCCATAATAGCCCACCCCGCAGAAGGACGGAATCAGGGACGGATGGATATTGATGATCCGGCGCTCGTAGCGCCTGGTCATCTCCTCCGGAATCTTCACCAGGAAACCGGCCAGCACAATCAAATCCAGCCGGTACTCCTCCACCTTCGCTAAAAATGCCTCGTTAAAGGCAGCCCTGCTCTCATAATCCTTCGGCGACATGCACAATGCCTCAATGCCGTGGTTTCTCGCGCGCTCCAGGGCATAGGCCCCCGGATTGTTGCTGATGACCACCGCGATCTGGGCGTTGGTGATCCTCCCTGCATCGATGGCGTCCAGAATCGCCTGCAGATTGGTGCCGCCGCCGGATACCATTACTCCGACTCTTAACATAAGGTTACTCCTTTTTCTCCCGCCTCAATGGAGCCAACCACGTAAGGGGTATCCCCTGCCGTGCGGATGGCCTCCATGGCCTTCTCCACATCTGCCGGGTCCACCGCCACGATCATGCCGAGGCCCATATTGAAGGTATTGTACATCATCTGCTCCGCAATATCGCCTTTTTCCGCCAGCAGCTGAAAGATCGCCGGAACCTCGTAGCTGTCCTTCTTCACCACTGCCCGGGTGCCCTCCTTGAGCATACGGGGAATGTTCTCATAGAAACCGCCTCCGGTAATATGACTGCATGCCTTTACGGTCACGCCCGCTGCCTTCACAGCCTTCAGCGCCTTCACATAAATCCGGGTGGGAGCCAAAAGCGCCTCCCCCAGGGTCTTGCCCAGCCGGTCATAGTAGGTGTCCAGGCCCTCCTTGGTCAGCTCCTTTTCAAACACCTTGCGTACCAGGGAGAAGCCATTGGAATGAACGCCGGTGGATGCCATACCGATCAGCACGTCGCCGGCCTTTAAGCTTTCGCCGGTGATCATGTCCTTCTTATCGCACACGCCCACCGCAAAACCGGCCAGGTCATAATCCTCCTCCGGCATCAGTCCCGGATGCTCCGCAGTCTCGCCGCCAATCAAAGCCGCTTCCGACTGTAAGCAGCCCTCCGCAACGCCCTTTACAATATCGGCAATCTTTTCCGGATAATTCTTTCCGCAGGCAATATAATCCAGGAAAAATAACGGCTCGCCGCCGGCGCAGGCAATGTCATTGACACACATGGCCACCGCGTCGATGCCGATGGTATCATGCTTGTCCATGATGATGGCCAGCTTCACCTTGGTCCCGCAGCCGTCGGTACCGGACAGCAGCACCGGCTCCTCCATCTCCTTGATCTTCGCCAGGGAAAATGCTCCCGAGAAGCCGCCCAGGCCTCCTAAAACCTCCTCGCGCATGGTTTTCTTTACATGCTCCTTCATCAGCTCCACTGATTTATAACCTGCCTCAATATCAACTCCGGCTTTCTTGTAATCCATACTTGCTTCCTCCGTGAATGCGTTCCCTGTCCGGGGATTTTTCTTCTGCCGCCATGGACCTGCGCCGCGCGTTTCCGGCCCATGGCGTCCGCCATCCTCACATCTGTTTTAAATATTCCTTATATCCAATGCTTTCCAGCTTTTCTGCCTTTTTCACCACATCACCCTTTAAGGACTCCGCATAATCCCTGATCTTCTGAAGCAATGCCTCATCGGATACGGCAAGGATCTTCGCCGCCAGGATACCGGCATTGGCGCCTCCATTGATGGCCACCGTAGCCACCGGAATGCCGGAGGGCATCTGCACGATGGAATACAGAGAATCCACGCCGCCCAGATCCGAGGTTTTCATGGGAATGCCGATCACCGGCATAGGAAAGATGGCCGCGCACATGCCCGGCAGATGAGCTGCCTTGCCTGCTCCGGCAATGATCACCTTGATTCCCTTACTTTCCGCCGCCTTCGCCCACTGAAAGAAAATATCCGGCTCCCGGTGTGCGGAAATAATCGTCATTTCATAATCAATTCCAAACTTATCGAGAATCCCGGCAGCCTTCGCCATAATCGGCATATCTGAATCGCTGCCCATCACAATTCCTACCTTTGCCATGGTATGCTCTCCTTTTTCCTTATATTTTTAATAAGTATTACTTATGAATCATGCCTTACTTATCATCATAATACATGATTTTCCAACAACCGTCAATAGCCCTATGATGTTTTTAGCGCATCCGGATGGGAGAGTGGCTGGTCTCCAGCGCTTCATTGAGCGGCTCCGTCCCCTTGACCACAAAGCGTCCGCTGCGGATCACCGCCAGCTCCCGGCCGTCCTCACATACCGCCGTAATGTCCCCCAGCTCCGAGTAAGGGATGGTAATGTCCGTGTGGCATCCAAAGTATGCCTTGGACACATCTTCCTTTCGCAGCAGGGAAATTTCATTGTCCCGGGCAATCACCTCCCGGCCGTCAGGATTGTACATGGGCGAATCCTCGCTCCAGCTATAACAGGTATCTCCCACCGCAAAATGAGGTCCCGTTTTTTCCGCAATCAAAATCGGCAGCTTTTCCATGATCCCATATTTTTTTGCCATGGTGTAGGCGTGGGTATTGGTGCCGATGGCAAACTCGCCCATGGGCAGAGTATCATGGTTTTTCAAAATCTCCTGGCGGATCAGGGTCTTTCCCTCCTGAGGATTTTCAAAATTGTCGCAGGAATATTCCCGGATCATGCCGTCCTCAAACCAGATCCGCAGGTTGACAAACTGGATATTCCCCAGATAAACCTTGCCCACATGCAAAAGTCCGGTGGTCCCGGCCAGCACCGGGGAGGTAAACACCTCGCCCACGGGAATATTCACATCAGCCACACAGTTCTCGAAATTGGTCTGTTTTGTGACGTCAGCCAGCGGATGCAGGGACACCCGGATGTCGGTCTCATTGTCCCCCCGCCCGGTCACATGGACCTGTGCTGCCTGATCCAGCACCTGGATGATCTGCTGCTGAATCTTTAAATATAATTCATAATCCAAAGTGTTGACGCGGATGGTATCCGCGAAAATCCCCGCGTAATCATCTCCCACCGCCGGAACCGGATAGGCAATGATGGTGAAGCTGGTCTCGTCCCCTGGAATATATTGGTTGGTCACCGGCATCGCTTCGTTGGAGTAGGCGATGGACAGCTCCTGCTGCTTTTCACTTAAAGCGTATGCATGCTGACAATTCACCGGATGGAAGCTTTCCTCGCCGAAGGTCTCCACCACCGCGGGCCCTGCGTAGCCAGCCGCCAGGGTTTTATACTTTTCATAAGCGGTCTTTAAAACTCCCAGCTTCCGATCCTTAAATGCCTTGTCAAAATAGATTGCCTGATCATACCGGTGATCGTAATCATACTGACGGTTTGCCGATGCGCTGTGGTAGCCCACCTTCCGCCCTGGCGTCTGGGTCACAGACCAAACCGCATCCCGGTAAAGGATGGGTTCCAATCCCATCTCCCGAAACTGCCGGATGGCTGCCCGGATCATCCGTTCAAAGCCCAGCTCGTAGCGGATGCCCACGGTCTTCTTTTTCGACAAATCCCTGCCCATCACCGCAAAGCCCTTCCGGTAGCCTTCCGTGTAGGTCCGGGCCATCTCCCGGATGGTCTCCTCCGAAAGCCCGTTCAGAAAATCAGCGATCTGAAGCTCATTGTCTGAAATAAATTCCCCGAACCGGTACAGATAGCGCAGGTCCATCAAATCCCGCTCCATAATAATATCCTTTGCAAAGGAAAGGGATGGGTCCAGCTGCTCCCGGATCCGGTAGGTCAAGGTCACGTCCGTGTAGTCGCTGAAAAACCAATACAGCACATCCCGGACGCTCTTTTGTGATGGCTCCCCCTGCTCGAACAGATTATAAATCTCGATCAAGGTTTCCAAAAGGATCGTGATATCCGTAAGCCGGCACTCATAGGCAAAAACAATGCATCCCCGAAGCTGGGCATAAAAAGCGGAAAGCATCGGCCCAAAGCCTGCCCCCAGCTTCCGCGCCGCATAGTCTGGATTGCCGTAGCTTTCCCCGTAATGCTCCGGCAGAATATCCGCGTAAAGCCGGTGGTTTAAGGCCGCCAGCTCTTTCCTGGTCATTTCCTCAAGCTCATCCCGCAGCTGCATCCGCGCCAGCTCTTCGATCATCCCCACAAACTCCGCTGCGCGGATAAAAAAATCGCGGTAAGGCTCCTGCACCGCAGTTTCCTGTCCAAACTGGGCAATCCGCTCCGTAGCAAGGTCATACCGCTCCATAATCTGTGTATTTTCCTCGTAAAACAATTCCTGATAGTTCATAGTCCTTCCTCTCTATTTCACCGGAAAAACTGCCATCCGCCGCCGATTCCGTCAGACCGAACCTTTTGGTTCCTTTATGCGGCTGACAGCACTCCGACTATAAAAATACAAATCCAAAACAGCACCAGACATCCGCTGATTCCCGCCGCGATTTTCGCCAGAAGATAATTCATCTCCCGTTCCAGAAACGACAAAAGTCCATAAGCCAGCGCCATCACCGCAAACAAAAAGCTGGACACGGCCCACGCGGCCACATTCAAATCTCCATTGCCCTCCATGCTCACGCTCAGAGCCAGGCTGACGATGCCAAGCGCCAGCGCCGCCAGCGTCAGGGAAAGAGCCACAAAGCTTTTTCTGGCAAATGGCTTTCGGACATAGGATATTTTACGTGATGTTCTTTCCATATCGTTTTCTCCTGATTCTTATCCGCTGCACGATCCGGTTGGCCGCAAAGCCCAGCGCCCCGCCAAGGGTATTCAAAAACAGATCATCCACGTCAAAGCTTCCCACACGAAACACCAGCTGCGTCAGCTCGATGCCGATGCTTAAACCAAAGGACAAGAGGATAGCATTGTACCATCTGCGGCTCCGGCGGCTGACGATGGGAAGAAAAAAACCACAGGGCACAAACGCCACCACATTCCCCGCAACATTTAACAGAAACGCCTTCATGCCCAGCTGCTCTCTATAGTAATAAAACCGTCTGATTTCCTTAAACAGTTCCAGATTATATGCATAGTCACGCTGCTCATTCACCCGCCCGAAGGACTCGGCAAAGAACATAAAATAGACCAGGGAAGCCAGATAAAGGATAAACAGCACCCACCCCAGCTTCTGGTTTTTCGTTGTATTTCGTATCATATAGGGTCTCCAAAAAGCAGTTCCCGTCCGTCTATGGACAGGAACTGCCCCACCGCAATCACTCTTTTTTAGAACGTAATGTCCGCTTTCCGCTTCAGCAGCAGACTGCCGCTGACAATCGACAAAATCCCCACGACCAGCCCGGTCACCAAAATGATAATCCCTACGGAAATATTGATCGCGCCGGATGCCATCATTGTCTTATATACCTTTTCCATATGTTTCCTCCTCGTATCACTCACTCCGCGCCATACTGCTCATAATAAGCGTCAATCGCTGCCTTTAATGCGTCATCAATAATGATTTTCCCCTTGTAAGGGTGGTTATAAAGATGCTCCACCACCTCGCCCATGGTCACAATGGCGGTGGTCTTAAAGCCATATTTTTCTTCCATTTCCTTTAATGCGGACTTGATGCCCTTGCCCCGCTCCATGCGGTCCACGGATACCACCAGGCCCAGCACATCCACATCCCCCTGCGCCTTGATGATCGGCAGGGTCTCCTCGATGGAGGTGCCTGCGGTGGTCACATCCTCGATGATCACCACCCGATCGCCGTCCTGAATGGGGCTTCCCAGCAGGATGCCCTTGTCGCCGTGGTCCTTGATCTCCTTGCGATTGGAACAATATTTAATATCCGCGTCATAAAACTCGCTGATGGCCATGGTGGTGGCGACGGTCAGCGGGATGCCCTTGTAGGCCGGTCCGAACAACACATCGAAATCCATGCCGAAGGCATTCTGGATCGCCCGCGCATAATACTCGCCCAGGCAGCGCAGCTGAGTGCCGGTACGGTAGAAGCCAGTGTTTACAAAAAACGGGGTCTTCCGTCCACTCTTGGTGACAAAATCGCCGAATTTCAGCACCTCGCAGTCAATCATAAACTCAATAAACTCTTTCTTGTAATCTTCCATGGTT
>CAZICB010000090.1:0-7843 GCA_964537765.1 uncultured Lachnospiraceae bacterium | reverse complement strand
TTGAGAACAGGTATCTGAAAGACAGCCGCCATCTCCAGAAGTTTGGCGTCGGTGTTTTGAAGGCCGGCCAGAGTATTGACAATATTAGAATGGAAGGTAGAAGAATGGTTTGTCCGGCAATTCTCCGCCTACGGATGCGGGATCCAGTTCAAATAACACATTTAAATAGCCGTAAAGCATCTCTTTCATTTCCACGCCGTCAATATAAGTGATGCTGCAATAGGGAATCGCCTTGGCAGCCACGGGGGCTTTTTCAATGATGCCCGCCTTCGCGACCAGTTCCGCAGTCTCTTCGATGTGGGAATTGGCAAATTCCGCGGATTCTTTATGTTCCTCCATAAATAAGTTGATGGCATCGGCTGCGGCATCGTCCGCGAACAACTCGCTGCGGCATACGGTGACTCCGGTTACCAGGCTTCCGCTTTCCGTGTTTTTATCCTGAACCTTATCCCATTCTTCGGTCAGATCCAGCACCATTTTGAGATTTTCGTTCTGCGCCATGACAACTGTGACGAACGGCTGCGGAAGAAGGCCGATAGCGCCATCCTGCTCTTTTAACACGGCAGCGACCTCGGTGGCTTCGGATTTATACTCGATGGCGACATCTTCATCGGTAAGGCCATTGGAGGATAACAGAAAACGCAGCGCGTAATCGGGCGTAGTTCCCTTTCCGGTCATGTAGATGGTCTTTCCTTTCAGATCAGTGATCTCCTGAATGGAATCATCGGCGCTCACTACATACAGGACGCCCAGAGTATTGATGTCCAGCGCATTGACGCCATGGTTGGTTTTTTGATATAAAATACTTGCCATATTGGCGGGAATCAGGGCAATGTCAAGATCGCTGGAAACCATTTTGGCGACCAGCTCGGAAGCGTCGGTAACCATGGTGAATTCATAAGAACCGCGCGCTTCGCCCTTTTCGGCTTTATCCATCAAAGACACAAGACCCATGGAAGTAGGCCCTTTTAAAGAGCCGATGCGGAGAGTGACAGAAGAGCCGGGGGCTTCCGGACTGACTTCGGCGGTTGTTTCGGCGGCGGTTTCAGCGGCGGTTTCAGCGGCGGTTTCAGCGGTCGTTGCGGCGGCGGTTTCGGCGGTCGTTTCGGCAGTGGTTTCAGCGGCAGTCTCCTGAGCCGATTCGGCAGAGACTTCCGCAGCCTGGGCAGTAGTTTTCGTAGAAGAAGCGGATGAGCAGCCTGCCAGAAGGGCTGCGGTCATGGCGCAGGCCATGAATAATGACATTATTTTTTTCATTTCATTTTATCCTCACTTTCCATTTAGAATGAGACCTCAAGGTTAATGCGGTCATCGGTATTATAGCATTAAGAGAGAGGTTCGTCCAGACCGTTACAACGTATCAAAAAACAAAAAAACGGAATTAAAATCCGGACAGCGGCCGCAGATGCTTGAATAAAAACTGGTTTGATAGTATAATTATTGTAATCGGCAATCTTTGAGCGTTTGTCAAACGCCGGAATATATCAAAATCAAGGGGGAAATTATTATGGTCAATTGGAAAAATTTGGACACGCTGGCTTCCTATCAGGAACTGGAAAGGGCGGAGAAGGTAAACCTGGTTGAGGTGATGTCAGGAGCGAACGGTGCAGAACGTGTGAAAAAATACAGCGTTCCGATGGCAGAGGGGTTTGTCTATAATTACGCTGCAAAGCAGGTGGATGACGGGATACTGGAGATTCTGGCAAAGCTGGCGAAGGAAGCCCAGCTGGCAGAGAAATTTGAGGTCCTTTATAATGGCGCAGTGGTCAATACCGGTGAGAAGCGCCTGGTGCTTCATCATCTGACCCGCGGTCAGCTGGGTGAGACCGTGCAGGCTGACGGCGTTGACAAGCGTGCCTTTTATGTGGAGCAGCAGCAAAAGATCGCAGACTTTGCAAACAAGGTACACGCCGGCGAGATCACCAATGCGGCAGGCGAAAAGTTCACCACCGTGGTACAGATCGGTATCGGCGGCAGTGACTTAGGTCCCCGCGCCATCTATCTGGCTCTGGAGAACTGGGCGAAAAAGCAGAATGCGCTGAAAATGGAAGCCAAATTCATCAGCAATGTGGACCCGGATGATGCGGCAGCCGTTTTAAATTCCATCGATGTGGCACATTCCCTCTTTATCCTTGTTTCCAAATCCGGCACCACTCTGGAGACTCTGACCAACGAGTCCTTCGTGAAGGATGCGCTGAAGAAGGCAGGCCTGGATGCTTCCAAGCATATGGTTGCTGTTACCAGTGAGACCTCTCCGCTGGCAAAGAGCGATGATTATCTTGCCGCTTTCTTTATGGATGATTATATCGGCGGACGTTATTCCTCCAGCTCCGCAGTGGGCGGGGCCGTGCTGTCTCTGGCCTTCGGACCGGAGGTGTTTGCGGAATTTCTGGCAGGCGCAGCGGAGGAGGACAAGCTTTCCCTGAATCCGGATGCCCTTCAGAACCCGGCTATGCTGGATGCCCTGATCGGCGTTTATGAGCGCAACGTGCTGGGCTATCTGTGCACGGCAGTGCTTCCTTACTCTCAGGCGCTGAGTCGCTTCCCGGCACATCTGCAGCAGCTGGATATGGAGTCCAACGGCAAGTCCGTAAACCGCTTTGGCGAGCCGGTGCATTATCAGACCGGTCCGGTGATCTTCGGCGAGCCGGGAACCAATGGACAGCATTCCTTCTATCAGCTGCTTCATCAGGGGACATCCATCGTACCGCTGCAGTTCATTGGCTATAAGAATAGTCAGATCGGCACGGATGTGGTGATCCAGGGCAGCACCAGCCAGCAGAAGCTGTGCGCGAACGTGGCTGCTCAGATCGTAGCTTTCGCCTGCGGAAAAGCTGACGAAAACCGCAACAAGAATTTCGAGGGCGGACGCCCCTCCAGCATCATCATCGGCGACCAGGTAAATCCCAGAACCGTGGGCGCGCTGCTGTCTCACTTTGAGAACAAGGTAATGTTCCAGGGCTTCGTATGGAATGTCAACAGCTTCGACCAGGAGGGCGTACAGCTGGGCAAGGTGCTGGCAAAACGTGTGCTGGCTCATGAGACCGACGGGGCATTGAAGGAATACAGTGATCTTTTGAATATTTAAATATTCTGAAAGAAATGCGATGAATAGAAAATGGCTGTGGCACTGCCGGTTTTGCGGCAGGAACCACAGCCATTTTTGAAATTACAGCTTAGAATAGCCGAAGGCATTGACCAGGGCATCCAACGGCTTGCCTGCCTTGCACAGCGGGCAGTCGCGGTAATCATAGTCGGCATAGTCCGGCACGTTCTTTTTGCCGAATACGGAGCGGATAGGAATGTCGTTGATCTGCTCCACAGCGCTGAATACGGCGGACACGCCCTGGAGCAATCCGCCATAGTATTGGATGCTCTCGATAGCCTTGTTGACTGAATTGCCGGTGGTGATGGTTGCCATCAGGATGATTACATGCTTGCCACGGATCATCGGCACCAGATTTTCCCGGAAGATGATCTGGCTGTTATTATTAAATTCCGGGCGCACCACGTAGATGGTCTGGTGCATATTCATGGAATGGAGGCCGCTTTTGGTCAGTTCCTCCGCTATAAATGCGCCGATCACCTCGGTACCCTCCATGCAGACAATCGTATCCACAATGGTGTTGTACAAATACATCCCGCCCAGGGTTTTGGCCACTTGCTGGGCCTCATTGACCCTGGTTTTCAACGTGGTCATATCCAGATAATAGTTGATATGGGAGTGGTTGGTCGCAAAGTGCCCGGGAGTCACTTTGAGCGCCGCGTTGGTTCCAGTGGTGAAGATTTTGGTGTATCTGTTTTCCATGAAAATGCCCCCTTTCCGATCGAAATAAGTTTCAGTGACTGATTTAATTATACTAAAACCGCATTCAAATCACAAGAGGATTTTGATTCATCAGGAAGCGATGAAACGCGCCAGTGACGCGTCTCACCGCATTGTCAGCGCACCATGCCGGAGTTGCTTCGGTACTCCTCGTTGATCTGGCGAAGCTCCTTTTCTCCGTCGATGTAAGGACGGTAATAGGCTTCCACGCTACCGCCGCCCAGATTATCGCAGCCATTACAGAATTCACAGGATCCGCCGCACTGGTTCAGCCCCTGCTGGACAATCCGGATCCGTTCCTCGCGTGTGGTATCTTTGATTAAAAGACTTTTCATGGGAATCCCTCCTCTTTGATCCTGGTATTATCCTATTATTATAATGGGATTAATAGGAAAAGTAAAGGCAGAAAATGTGAGGAAGTCCTTGATGTGGAATTGGAAAATTACTATAATAAGGAGGACACAAACAAGAAGAATGGGAAAAGTCAATAGGAGATAGAGAAGCTGATTATGTTAAATGCATTTTCAAGAAGCCAGCTTTTGCTGGGAGAGGACGGCATGAAAAAACTGTCGGAGGCGAGAGTGGCGATTTTCGGCATAGGCGGAGTGGGAGGCTACGTGGCGGAAGCCCTGGCGAGAACCGGGGTGGGGGCCTTTGTGCTGATCGATGATGACAAGGTGTGCCTGACCAATATTAACCGCCAGATTATCGCCACGAGAAAGACCGTCGGGAAATATAAGGCGGAGGTTATGCGGGAACGGATTCTGGAGATCAATCCGGATGCCCAGGTGGAAGTACGCAAGTGCTTTTACCTGCCGGAGAATGCCCATGAATTTGATTTCCGGGAGTACTCCTATGTGGTGGATGCGGTGGATACGGTCACCGCAAAGCTGGAAATCATCATGCAGGCGAAGGCCTGCAATGTGCCGGTGATCAGCTGCATGGGAGCCGGAAATAAGCTGGACCCCACCAAATTCCAGGTGGCGGATATTTACAAAACCTCCATGTGCCCGCTGGCAAAGGTCATGCGTCATGAATGCAAAAAACGGGGAATCAAGAAATTAAAGGTGGTCTATTCCACGGAGCAGCCCACAAGACCCTTGGAGGATATGAGCATCAGCTGCCGGACCAACTGCATCTGTCCGCCGGGAGCACAGCATAAGTGCACGGAAAGAAGGGACATTCCCGGAAGCGTGTCCTTCGTGCCCTCGGTGGCAGGGCTGATTCTGGCGGGGGAAGTGATTAAGGATTTAATAAAATGAAATTGCGCAGGTTATCGCGGAAAAAAGTTCCAGAGAACAAAGCAGCGAAGGGATATAATGAAGAAGAAATAAAAATCCATTGTTCAGAAAAAAGAGGAGGAAAGGAAATATGACAAAGGGATGGAAAAGGCTGGCCGGAATGATGATGCTTTTATTCGCTCTGGTTTGGACGTGTGGGATCACGGCTATGGCGGATGAAACCAAGGAAGTTACTTACAAGCTCTCCAGCGTAAGCTGGGAGGGTGATCGGCTCCGGGTGGAGGGGACCTTTAAAAACAATACCGGGAATATGGATATTTTCGATTTTTCTTCAGGAAGCTTTGTGGTATATGACAAGAATAAAACCCCGATTCTTGAGATGTATCCCAATATCACAGACTTTATCGGCATTGATATGGCACCGGGCGGAACCTGGGAATACGTGATTGAGCGGGATGATTGTGATACGGATCCGGCAGCTTTCGATGTCAGTCAGTTTTCTGTTTATGTCAGCTTCGCGTACAATAAAAATCTCTGTGACGGAACCGGCTGCAGTCATTGCTCCCGGAGAACGTCGGAACATAAGACTGTGGATGTGACTGACGAGCTTTATACTATCGTGGATGACAGCAGCGCAGACACAAACGTTAACAGCGGATATGTGCCGGTCTATGTACCGGTGGAGCTTCCTGCAGCCACTGGCAGTCAGAGCGCTTGTTATGGATGCGGCGGCAGCGGAAAGGTTTTCTGCACCCATTGTAATGGAATTGGCTACACAGAACGCAGAGAAAAGACTACCTGCCTTGTGGCTCACCATGCAGGCTGCAATGGACATTGCCATGGTACCTGTCATGCCAATGATTACCGCATAGTAAAGGATTATTGCCGTTGGTGTACCAAAGGCAGGGCAACCTGCGATGTCTGCCACGGCAGTGGCAAGATCTATTAAATGACTAGAACCAGGGAAGAAGTGAACGTACATGAACCTTCAACATTTGCATTATTTTATCACACTTGCCCATATGGAGCATTTTATCCAGGCAGCGGCGGCGCTGAACATCACCCAGCCGTCGCTGACCTATGCCATCAACACCCTGGAGGAGGAACTGGGGGTGGCGTTGTTTGAGAAAAAAGGGCGCAATGTGACCCTGACCCGCCATGGCCGGCAGTTTTTAGAGGAGATCGAGCCTGCGGTAAAGCAGCTGGATCAGGAGTACAAGAAGTTAAAATAAGCACCCCAAATAATGATTGTGGCTGTTGCAATTTTTGCATGATTGCCATATAATATACTTAACAAGACAGCCGATAAGGAAGGTCAAGTCTTCCCGTTCCGGCGATCAAACGTATCTAAATAGAGCCGCTTATCTTTCCAGGGACAGAGCGGCTCTACTTATTTTTCATATTCAGGATTGAGACAATCAACAACGCAGTTGTTAGTATAATCTGAAATTCTTCATATGTACTCATACGTAGCTGGCTGCTACATTTGCAAATTTCAAAATATTCTGGTATTTTATTTGTATAGAAATAAGCATATCAGGAGGAAAGAAAGTGATGAGAAAGTCATGGAGAGGTCTGGCATTTTTTATGGGATGCTGCATCGCCTTAAGCGGGTGTGCCGGAAGCAACAGCGGAAACGCAGCAGGAACAGAAGTGCAGTCGGAGCAGGAGACCCAGGAGGCTCTGAATACGGAGACGAAGGGAAACGAAGACCCGGCAGCAGACCATGACGGCGAGAGCCGTGGCCCGGGAGAGGGTCGTGACGAGGACGGCGAAGACCGCGGTCCGAGAGAAAATCGCGACGGAGAGGGCGAAGGCCGTGGCCCGGGAGAGGGTCATGACGGCGAAGGCAAAGGCCGCGGCCCGGAGCGCAGAAACGGCGGACGCGGCGGTCAGATGGCCGTGGAAACGGATGAATCCATATTGGCTGTGATGGAGGAAGGGGCGGGGAAATTTACCCAGCAGACCTTCGAGGATGAGGAAACCGGGATATCTCTGGAATACAGCTTCTATATTCCAGAGAATTACGATGAAAGCGAGCGCTATCCCATGATTATGTATATTCCGGATTCCAGCGGATCCGGGAAAAGCGCCAGGGAGCTTGTGGAGCAGTATTACGGGGCAGACATCTGGGTGAGCGAGGAAGAGCAGGAGAAGCATCCTTCCTTTGTCCTGGTGCCGGCATTCTCGGATACGGTGACGGACGACGACTGGAATACCTCTCAGCAGATTGAGGTGGCGGTCAAGCTGATTCAGGAGCTGACGCAGACCTATTCCATTGACACGGACAGATTGTATACCACCGGCCAGTCCATGGGGTGTATGACCTCCCTATATTTAAACAGCAAATATCCGGAGCTTTTCGCGGCGGCTCTGTTTGTCTCCGGCCAGTGGGATATTTCCGTGTTGAAGGGGCTGGAGGAGACAAGGTTCTTTTATATCACCGCGGGCGGCGATGAAAAGGCGTCCGGCGGTCAGGATGAGGTCATGGCAATGTTTGATGCCGACGGCGTGGGCTACAGCTATGGGACCTGGAGCGCCCAGGATTCCGCTGAGGACCAGAATGCCGCAGTGGAGAAGCTGCTGGCCCAGGGCCACGACGCCAATATGATTCGGTTTGAGACCGGGACTGTGCTGACGGATGGAAACGGCATGGAGCATATGGCGTCCTTCAATTATGCCTATAAACTTTCGGCGGTGAGAGACTGGCTGTTTGAGCAGTAACGGACATGTCTGCTGACGCAGACATCACCATACATGAAAGCCCCACGGATGG
>CAZICB010000089.1:3306-8344 GCA_964537765.1 uncultured Lachnospiraceae bacterium | reverse complement strand
GGAAGCATAATGAACTGCAGAAAGCAATTATTGAAGAATTTGCTCCGAGGTTTGCACCAAATTCAGAATGTCTGTATGTAGGTGATACCAGAGAAAAAGATTTGGTTAAAAATGCCCGGAAGTTGACGGAGTTAGGATTTGAAATTACTTTGCATGATAAGATGCCGGATGTTGTCCTATATAGAGCAGATAAGGATTGGATTTATTTTGTGGAATCGGTTACTTCTGTAGGGCCGATGGATCCGAAGCGAATCCTTGAGATTACGGAAATGACAAAATGTGTTACAGCAGGAAAGATTTTTGTTACAGCATTTCTGGATTTCAAGACATATAAGAAATTTTCAGAAACATTGGCGTGGGAAACAGAGGTTTGGATTGCAGAAATGCCGGAGCACATGATACATTTAAATGGAGATAAGTTTTTAGGACCACGATAAACAAAAGGAGGGGTTGAAAGATGGCTTATAAAAATAAGGCATATGTTTCTATGGATGCAGATAATGACTTACATTATTATTATTTGATGAAAGCCTGGAAACAAAATGATAATACAGAATTTAATTTCTATGACTCACATGATATTAATATAAATGATGTAATTGAAGTAAAAATAGAGTGTATTTGCACAAAACTTAAATAAATACAGTTAAGAATAGCGAAGGACGCGCCGAGATTGGGGGAATCACCTTTGAAACAAAAACAGAAAACCGGACTGGTGCTGGAGGGCGGCGGTATGCGCGGCATTTACACAGCGGGGGTCCTGGATGTATTTATGGAGCATAATGTCCGTTTTGACGGTGTGATCGGCGTGTCCGCCGGGGCGATTCATGGATGTTCTTATGTGTCCGGGCAGAAGGGCCGGAACATTCGTTATTATAAAAAATATTGCAAGGATGAGCGGTTTATGAGCTGGAAGAACTGGCTGAAAACCGGAGAGCTGGTCAATGAACAGTTTTGCTATCATGATCTGCCGGAGCGGGTGGAGCCATTTGATTATGAAGCCTTTGAAAAGTCCGGCATGGATTTTTATGTGACCTGCAGCAATCTGGAGACGGGAAAGGCAGAGCATCTGCGTCTGAAGGATATGAAGGGCGAGATCGATCTTCTGCGCGCCTCGGCGTCCCTTCCCTATGTATCAAAGATTGTAGAGGTGGATGGCAAAAAGCTGCTGGACGGAGGCTGCACGGACAGTGTGCCTTACGCGGCCTTTCACCGGATGGGCTACCGCAGGCTGGTGGTGGTACTGACCCGCCACAAGGGATATGTGAAAAAGAAGGAGAAAAACTGGGTGGCGCCGGTTTTGTACCATAAATATCCGAAATTTGTCCGGGCGGTAAAAAACCGGCATCTTGCCTACAACCGGATGATCGGACGTTTGGAGGAGCTGGAGGAGGCCGGGAAGATTTTTGTGATCCGGCCCAGCCAGAAGCTGGAAATCGGACGGATGGAAGGAGATCCGGAAAAGCTGCAGCAGGTATATGACATTGGAAGAAAGGACGCATTGGCACAGCTGGAGGCTATGCTTGCCTGGAGGGACAAAGAATTATGATAGAGAGAGCATCGGGAATTTTTGAAGTAACCTTGATAAGCGGTACCGGGAAGAGTGTTGGAGAAATCCGCATCTATCTGATTCCGGGGAAAGCGGGCCAGCGCAGCCTGATGATCGACGCGGGCTTCGGCGAGGACGCCTGCCTGGAAAAAATGGAGCGGGCGCTGGAAAAGCTGGGAATCACCTGCGATCAGCTGGATATTTTCCTGACCCACAAGCATCATGACCATTGCGGCTTGGCCAGCGCCTTTGCGGAAAAGGGCGCAAGGCTTTTTATGAATCCGGAGGAGGACCGGCATCATTATGATTGCCTGTATTACCATAAGAGCCATGATGCGATGAATGAGCAGATCAAGGTTCTGCGCACGGTGGGCGTAACTGCCGACATGACGCCGGAGATCTGGAAAAAGTTCATGGAGATTAATGAGCGGGTGGCCGGCCATAATGAGCGTTGGGCCTGGGTGATTCAGGATTATCCCTATCATCAGGTGTGGGAAGGTCAGGTTTTTTGTTACGGAGATTACACCCTCCGGGCCGTTTCCCTGAAAGGACATACCTTTGGGCAGATGGGGCTGTACGACAATGAAAAGAAGATTCTGTTTGCGGCAGACCAGATTCTCAATGGCATCGTTCCCATTGTGGGGACTACCCATGTGAATGAGCATTTACTGGAGGGATATTTCGCTTCTTTGGAGCAGATCAAGCATCGCTATAAGGATTATATGGTTTTGCCTGCCCATCAGGGTCCCCTCTGGGATGTGGGAGCAGTGGTGGAGCGGATCGCCAATGCCTATATGGATAAGCTGGACGCCATCTGCAATGTGGTACGCCTGGCAGATCATCCGGTGACGGTGCGGGAGGTGGCCTTCCTGGCATATGGAATCAAAAACAATCCGGTCAGCGACGATGATTTTATCAGGATGAAGATGATTATTTCCAAGACCTTTTCCTGTCTGGAATATTTATATGCGAAGAATTATGTGGTGCGGTCGGAGAGGGAGGGAACCCTGTACTGGACCGTGACAAAATAGCTTCGGAGACTTCCTTTGACCCATAGGTTTATCCTATGGGTTTTATTATGCATATAGTATTTTACAAATAGAGAAAAAGAGTGCATAATAAAGACAACAAAAACAAATCAACTTTCATAGGAGGAAGGTAATATGGTTAAACTGTATGAGGGCGGCGTATACCTGGTAAATGGCACGGAGATCGTGCCTGAGGCAGAGGCTGGAAAGGTGGAACAGCTTACCGGAAAGGCTGCGGACAAGCAGGAGGCGAAAAAGGGGACTATCGCCTATGGCATTCTGGAGGCGCACAACCAGAATGACAGCATGGAGGCCTTAAAGATCAAATTCGATGCATTGACCTCCCACGATATTACATATGTGGGCATTATCCAGACGGCCAGAGCCTCCGGCATGGACACGTTCCCCATGCCCTATGTGCTGACCTGCTGCCACAATTCCTTGAACGCAGTAGGCGGAACCATCAATGAGGATGACCACATGTTTGGCCTGACCGCTGCCAAAAAGTACGGCGGAATCTTCGTTCCGCCCCATGTGGCAGTGATCCATCAGTTTATGCGTGAAATGTATGCCGGCTGCGGCAAGATGATCCTGGGCTCCGATTCCCACACCCGCTATGGCGCACTGGGCACCATGGCCGTGGGCGAGGGCGGCGGCGAGCTGGACAAGCAGATTCTGGGGGATACCTGGGACAATGCTTATCCGGGGGTGATCGCCATCTACCTGACCGGAAAGCCCAATCCCTGGGTGGGACCCCATGACATCGCTCTGGCCATCTGCGGTGCGGTTTACAAAAACGGCTACGTGAAGAACAAGGTGATGGAGTTTGTGGGACCTGGCGTATCCTCCATGACCACCGACTACCGCAATGGCGTGGATGTTATGACCACCGAGACTACCTGTCTGTCCTCCATCTGGAGAACCGATGAGGATACCAAAGCATTCCTGACCGAGCATGGCCGCGGAGAGGAGTACAAGGAGCTGAACCCGGCAGAGGTGGCCTACTACGATGGCTGTGTATATATCGATTTGTCCACCGTAAAGCCCATGATCGCGATGCCCTTCCATCCTTCCAACGCTTACGAGATCGATGCTCTCTATGAGAATCTGGAGGACATTCTGCGGGAGACGGAAAAGGCTGCGGAAAAGGTGGCCCAGGGAAGAGCACCCTACACCCTGCTTGACAAGGTGAAGGACGGAAAGCTGCAGGTACAGCAGGGAATCATCGCAGGCTGCGCGGGCGGCAACTATACCAACGTCGTGGAGGCTAATAACCTGTTAAAGGGCAGAATGATCGGCGCGGGAGAGTTCACCCTGTCCGTATATCCGTCCTCCATGCCGGTTTACGTAGACCTGGCAAACAAGGGCGTGATCGGCGATCTGATGACCGCCGGCGCCGTGGTCAAGACGGCTTTCTGCGGACCGTGCTTCGGCGCGGGGGATACCCCGAACCACAATGGCCTGTCCATTCGCCATACCACGAGAAACTTCCCCAACCGGGAAGGCTCCAAGCCGGGCAACGGACAGATGTCCGCAGTGGCATTGATGGATGCCCGCTCCATCGCCGCGACTGCGGTGAGCGGCGGTTTGCTGACTTCCGCGGAGCAGTTTGCGGATTCCTTTGGCAATGTACCGGAGTATCAGTTCAGCAAGGCGCCCTATGAGGCGAGAGTATACCAGGGCTTCGGAAAGGCAAACCTGGAGGAGCCGCTGTTCTACGGTCCCAATATCAAGGACTGGCCGGAGCGTGCACCTCTGGGAGAGAACATCCTTTTGAAGGTCTGCTCCAAGATTCTGGACGAGGTGACCACCACCGACGAGCTGATCCCGTCGGGCGAGACCTCCTCCTACCGTTCCAATCCTCTGGGCCTGGCAGAGTTCACCCTGTCCAGACGGGATCCGAAATACGTGGGAAAGACGAAAGTAGTGGACGCCCTGGAGATCGCAAGAGAGAAGGGCGAGGATGTGGTGAAGGCTGCTCCGGAGTTAGAGGAAGTGTTCCGTGTGATCAATACCATTCCGGGCCAGGAAAACGTAAAGCCCGGCGAGACGGAGATCGGCTCCACCATCTACGCGAACAAGCCCGGCGACGGCTCCGCCCGTGAGCAGGCGGCCTCCTGCCAGAGAGTGATCGGCGCGCTGGCCAACATCACCCAGGACTACGCCACCAAGCGGTACCGTTCCAACGTGATGAACTGGGGCATGGTGCCCTTCCACTTAAAGGGAGAGCCCACCATGTTTGAGGTGGATGACTACATCTACGTGCCGGGCATCCGCCAGGCGATGACGGACAACCGGCTGGACGACATCAAGGCTTATGTGATCAAGGACGGCAAGGCCACGGAGATCACCCTTTATTGCAAGGAAATGACCGACAATGAGCGGGAGATCGTGAAAGCCGGCTGCCTGATTAACTATAACAGAAACAGGAAATAAACTATATTACATACTCCTTATTTTA
>CAZICB010000089.1:0-3206 GCA_964537765.1 uncultured Lachnospiraceae bacterium | reverse complement strand
CAGATCGGAAATGGCTGCCTTTTTGGGCGGCCATTTTTGGCTGACAAGAAATGGTTGACTTGATTTCCCAGTAGGGGTAAAATGTTTTTAACAGATTTTTAACGAAGGGGTTTGAAGGTTTCATGGAAAAGATAGGGATCGTGACGGACAGCCATTGCAGTATTGCGAAGGAGGAGGCGAAACGCTTAGGAATTTGGGTACTGCCGATGCCGTTTTATATAGAGGGCGAGTGCTTTTATGAGGATGTGACATTGTCCCGGCAGATGTTTTTTGAAAAGCTGGATTTGGGCGTGAAGATTTCCACCTCTCAGCCGGCGCCGGGGGATGTGATGAAGATCTGGGATCAGGCGCTTTTGTGCTGCGAGGAGATTTTGTATATTCCGCTCAGCAGCGGTCTCAGCGGTTCCTGCCAGACCGCTTCTTTGCTGGCGCAGGAGGAGCCCTATGCGGGGAGGGTGTTTGTGGTGGACAATGGCCGCGTGGCGACCCTGCTGCACCGGTCGATCCTGGACGCGAAGGAGCTGATTGCTGAAGGCTATTCGGCGGCCGAGATCAAGGGAATCCTGGAAAAATACCGGGACAAGATGAACATTTACATCGCTGTGGAGAATCTGGAGTATCTGAAACGGGGCGGGAGAGTCTCGGCGGCGACGGCAGCGCTCAGCTCCATTCTGAATATCAAGCCGGTATTGGAATTTGACGTGGGAACTTTGGACACCTATAAAAAATGCCGGGGCATGGAGAAAGCGAAAAAGGCCATGCTGGAGGCCGTGCATCATGATTTTGAAACCCGCTTTTCCGAATGGAAGGAGCGGGGTGAGATCTATCTGATGGCAGCTTCCAGCGCTACGCCGGAGGCAAAAGATGTCTGGGTAAAAGAGATCGAGGAAGCCTTTCCGGGAATGCCTCTGCTGTACGATGATTTGTCCCTGGGCCTTTCCTGCCATATCGGGCCGGGCGGTCTGGGCATCGGCTATTCCTGCCGTCCCAGACGCCCGGAAAAGCATCATTGATCCATCCGCCTGCGGACGGCATCAAGACTTATGTGATCAAGGGCAGAAGTTTTTTCAGCCGGCAGCTTGCAACATCCGCAGCCCAATCTGCAAAGAATAAGCAATAAACGCCAGAAGCACCGTTGGCACGATGAAGCGCAGTCCTTTGACAAATTCATCGCAGCGGTGCTTTAGTTTTGCCAGATTTCCGTTGATTACCTGGCGGTAGAGCTCGATCAGCTTCTGGCATGCCGCAGTCTCGTCCATTTCTGCAAGCGGCTCCTTCATCAGAAGCTCCGGATCCATGCGGGAGATCTGTTCCGGCTTCAGCAGATGCATGAAGAAAACCAGTACATAGATGTAGCAGATCATCACAGCAATGCAGGTGAGGATATAGAGGGCAGACAGGATCAGCTGCCCGGTGCCGACAGGTCGTTGCAGCTGGGAGATGCCGTTGAACAAGCCGGTAATAAACACGAAAATAAAACCGCAGAAGGTGATGGTAATGTAGACTTTATTATCCAGCTTATTGCTGCGGTCAAACTGGTTCTGGTATTCGATAATTAAGCTTTTTAGTTCCAACTGGTTTCCGTTGGCTGGGGTATGGTCGGTCATGGAGACTCCTTTCGTGGATGTGAAATATTCGATAAGGAATATTTTACAATAATCCGCGGGGAATGGCAATGATGGGCATGCCAAAAACATCAAAAAAACCTGGGGAGAAAAAGCAAAGCCCTGCATAATGAAAACAGAGCTTTGCTGTGCCATGACGTCCGGGAAAGAGCGCTTTCACCTGCCGGCGGCGCTCAGTTTCCGGGAAAGGACGCCTGCCTATAGGATGATGGCATGGATTGCCTCGATCAGGTTCACGGCGTTCGTCCGGCTGATATAGGCAACCGGCTCCCCGTTTACCTTAGCCAGACAGGTTTCCCCATCATGGCGGTACAAAATCAGCTCGATCTGGGGGAAGCTTTTGTTATCCAGATAAAGGGTAAGGCGGATTTCCTCCTTGCCGTCGGCCTCATCCTCGGAAAATTCTTCGGCGGTCAGATTTTCCACCGCGTTTTGCAGCCTGGATATATCCAGTTCTTCCTCCTCATAGTAGTAGACCCGCTGGTCCCCGTCCTTCTTTGAAGTGATGGAATATTCGCTGCCGTCCAGCAAAACGTCCATCCGGGTCACATCGTTGAAATCTCCATAGAATAAATTCTGATGTCTCAAGTCATTGTAGGATGCCTTCATCAGCGATTGATAGCTGCTGCCGTCCAGCCGGTATACAATCTGGGATTCTCCGGCCCTTGCGTAAGCGGTGATGGTTTCTTCCCCGGTGTTGGTATCTTCATCATCTTCTTCATCCTTCTGATCCGCTTCCTCGGCTTTTTCGGAGGGATCCCGGCTGATATGGAGCACAAACGTATCGCTTTGCTCCTTCTTTTTATCATCTTCATAGGTATAATCGACGGTGACAGACAGATCCGGGGTATCCAGGCCATAGGAGGCAAGTTCCTCCGCGGTGGCATTATAAGTCGCGTAATCGGAGAGCTTCAGATCGGAAATGGTGCTCAAATAGCGTTCTACCAGATCCGTATCCAGCGCAAGCGCGTTGCTGCCATCATTTACAAAATAGGTGTCCTCCTTCTGGTAGGATTTTTGGCTTTTTTCCTCGTGATTGATCTGATAGGCAACGTCCCCGGCAAAGGTGATACTCTCCGCCTGGTCAAGCTTTGGGATCTTATCGTGGAGGATCATATCGGACAGATCGGCATCATATAAGTCCAGAGGATCATTTTTTACCAGATATACGTTTCCGTCCCCGATGGATACATAGCGTTCCGAATCCATTTTGCTGAAATCGCCCAGGCTGATTTCCAGGGTGTCGGTTTTGTCGGACTTATCGTCTGTCTGTGCGGTGGTGATCTGAATGGTGCAGACGGGCTGATCCAGGCCGTACTGACTGTAATCCTCCACGTCTTCGATGATGAAGGAGACGCCGAAGTCTTCAAAGATGGACAGTAAATCTGCGATCTTTTCCGGGTCCGTCGGAAAGGCTTCATCATCGTCGTAAAGCCACTGCTCATCCTTGTGGAAGGACAGCTGGGCAGTTTCGTTTTTCCAGGAAAGTGCGGTCACGGAATCCGGATCCAGCTTAAGGATCACCGTATCGCTGTTTTTAATATTTTCCTTATGTGTTTCGTATTTTGTCACGGCAAAGGT
>CAZICB010000088.1:1502-8359 GCA_964537765.1 uncultured Lachnospiraceae bacterium | reverse complement strand
TCTGCTTTTATTATACATCAGGCCGTTTGTTTTTTCAAGCGGCCTGAATCAATTCCCAAAACAAATTCACCGCCGTCTCCAGGATCCCGTCCGGGAAGTCGTATTCGCTGGTATGAATCTGAGGATATTCCACGCCGTTTCCGATGTGGGCCATGGCGCCCGGGCATTCCTTCAAATAATAGCCAAAATCCTCGGGCCCCCGCACTTATCCTTCCTGCGGCGATCCCCGTTGCTTATTCTAAATGTCTATATCCTACTCGTACTCCACCACATCCAGCCACTTCTCCAGAAGCTCTTTCTCCTCCGGAATGCCCTTGCCCAAGCGGGAGGCGGCGGTGATCGGAATCCATCTCTGTACGTACTGTTTCGCGGTATCGCTCATCTCACAGAACAGGTCCATGTACAGGTCCGCCATTTTCTGATCCTTCAGGGCAAACAGCAGATAGGTGGTCGCCGCGTCGGCGGAAGCGTTCCCCTGCGTGGCGTGGGACCAGTCCAGAATATGGAACTTTCCCTCGCTGTCCACGATGATATTGCTGGGGTTGAAGTCGCCGTGCAATACCTTATTGTGTTTCGGCATGCTGCTCAAACGGGTGTGCAGCTCGTAGCGGGTGGTAGCGTTTAAGGCCTTGGTGGCGCTGATCTTGTCCGCCCATTTGTCCTTCAGCTTGTTCAGAAGCGGGCAGCGTTTGCTGTGGACCTCCAGCTGCAGGGCTACAAAATCCCGCATATATTTCTCCAGATTTGCCGGATCCTCCGCCATGATCTGCTCCAGGGTCCTGCCCTCCACATAGTCGGAGACGATGCACCAGTTGCCCTCATCGGTCACCTGCACAGCCAGAACCCGGGGAATCGGCAGCCCGGTCTCCTCGACCCTGGCCTGGTTCAATGCCTCATTGAGCACATCCGATTTTGGAAAATTGGCGTCGAACACCTTTACCACTTTGTCACCGTCACGATAGATCTGTTTATGCGCGCGCTCCGCTAAAATATTGTCCTTTAAAATATGGTTCTTATTCATGATTTTACCCCCTTATTTCCCATAGTATGCTCTCAGGTACATTTCCTTGATCTCGCTCATCAGCGGGTATCTCGGGTTCGCTCCGGTACACTGGTCGTCAAATGCATTCTCCACCATCTCATCCAGCGTATCCAGGAAGTGCTTCTCATCTACGCCATAATCGGCGATCGTCTTCTTGATTCCAACTTCCTCCTTCAGAGCCTCGATCTTCTCGATCAGCTTTTGCACGGCCTCGGCGTCATCCTTTGCCTGAATGCCAACGAAGCGCGCGCACTCCGCGTATCTTGCCTGGGTGTGCGGATACTGATACTGGGAGAAGGTTCCCATCTTTCGCGGGCACTCGGCCGCGTTGTATTCAATCACCATGGAAATCAGCAGCGCGTTGGCGACGCCATGGGCGATGTGATGGTAAGCGCCCAGCTTATGTGCCATGGAGTGGCATACGCCCAGAAACGCGTTCGCAAATGCCATACCTGCCATGCAGGACGCATCCGCCATCTTCTGGCGTGCTTCTACATTGCTTCCATCATTATAACATGTCGGCAGATATTCGAAAACATTTTTCATTGCTTTCAATGCCAGGCCATCGGTGTAATCGGTGGCCATCACGGAAGCATATGCCTCCAGCGCGTGGGTCAGCACATCGATGCCGGACGCGCTGGTCAGTCCCTTAGGCTGGCTCATCATATTGTCCGTATCCACGATTGCCATGTTGGGCAGCAGCTGATAATCAGCAAGCGGATATTTCACGCCGGTCTCCTGGTCGGTGATGACGGCGAAGGGCGTCACCTCGGAGCCGGTACCGGAGGAGGTGGGGATTGCCACAAAGTATGCCTTCTCCCCCATTTTAGGGAAGGTATAAACACGCTTCCGGATATCGAGGAAACGCATGGCCATATCCTGGAAATCCACCTCGGGATGCTCATACATGACCCACATGATCTTGGCCGCGTCCATAGCGGAGCCGCCGCCCAGGGCAATGATTACGTCCGGCTGGAAGGCAGTCATGGCCTTTGCGCCTGCCTGCGCGTTTGCCAGGGTCGGATCCGGCTGTACATCGGAAAAGCACTGATAGGTGATGCCCAGCTCATCCAGCTTGTCGGTGATCGGCTTGGTATAGCCATTCATGTAAAGGAAGGAGTCTGTCACCAGGAACGCACGCTTTTTGTTCAGCACGACCTTCAGCTCATTGAGTGCGACAGGCATACAGCCCTTCTTAAAGTAAACCTTCTCCGGTGTGCGGAACCACAGCATATTCTCTCTCCTCTCTGCAACAGTCTTGATATTCAGCAAATGCTTCACGCCGACGTTCTCGGATACGGAGTTGCCGCCCCAGGAGCCGCAGCCCAGAGTCAGAGACGGAGTCAGCTTAAAGTTGTACAGGTCACCGATGCCGCCGTGGGAGGAAGGGGTATTGATGACGATCCGGCAGGTCTTCATGGCAGCCGCGTGCTTCGCCATTTTTTCTTTCTCGTTCACGTCGATGAACAGGGAAGCGGTATGGCCGTAACCGCCGTCCTTTACCAGCTGCTCTGCCTTGGCGATGGCGTCGTCAAAATCCTTTGCCTTATACATCGCCAGCACCGGGGACAGCTTCTCATGAGCAAATTCCTCGGAAATATCCACGGACTCTACCTCGCCGATCAGGATCTTGGTATCCTCCGGCACCTCCACGCCAGCCATGGATGCGATCTTGTACGCGCTCTGGCCAACGATCTTCGCGTTCAGCGCGCCGTTGATCAGGATGGTCTTGCGAACTTTCTCGATCTCGTCGCCCTTCAGAAAATAGCAGCCACGAACCTCAAACTCCTTCTTTACTTCCTTATAAATCGGCTCCAGCACTGTTACGGACTGCTCGGATGCGCAGATCATACCGTTATCGAAGGTCTTGGAATGGATGATGGAGTTTACCGCCATCCGGATGTCTGCGGTTTCATCGATGATCACAGGGGTGTTTCCCGCGCCTACGCCCAGTGCCGGCTTGCCGGAGGAATATGCGGCGTTTACCATGCCGGGGCCGCCGGTCGCCAGGATCGTGTCCGCGCTGTGCATCACCTCCTGGGTCAGCTCCAGGCTCGGCACGTCGATCCAGCCGATGATGTCCTCCGGAGCGCCTGCCTCTACCGCCGCGTCCAGCACGATCTTCGCCGCTGCGATGGTGCAGTTCTTTGCCCTCGGATGCGGGGAAATGATGATGGCGTTGCGGGTCTTCAAAGCGATCAGGGTTTTAAAGATCGCGGTGGAAGTCGGGTTGGTGGTCGGGATCACCGCGGCGATCAGGCCGATCGGCTCCGCAATCTTCTTGATGCCAAATGCGGGATCCTCCTCGATCACGCCGCACGTTCTGGTATCCTTGTACGCATTGTAAATGTACTCGGCGGCGTAGTTGTTTTTGATTACCTTATCCTCTACAACGCCCATCCCGGTTTCCGCTACTGCCATTTTTGCCAGCGGAATCCGCTGCTTGTTTGCTGCCTTCGCAGCCTCAAAAAAGATTTTGTCCACCTGCTCCTGAGAGAAGGCTGCGAATTTTTCCTGCGCTTTGCGCATCGCCTTCATCTTCGCCGTCAAGGCGTCCACATTGTCAATGACTGCAGGTGTGGTTGTTTCGACATTTTTTGCCATGTTGGTCCCTCCAAAAAAAGTAAATGGTTGACTGGTTACTGCTTGTACGGTTGTACGTTTGGAATTCCATCCGCGTCTGATTCGTTAATTTATTAACGATCTCATGGTTATATTGTAGCAGTTCGTTAAAATAATATCAACCCACAATATTGCTAAATTTTTAACATTCTTGTGGGCTTATTTCAGCGTTTTCACATAGGGCTGCGGATTCTTTTTTTCCTGTCCGCGGTCCCCTTTTTTTCATAATACCTTCACAGAATATTCCTTGAATATTTCTCACGATTGCTGTATGATAAAAGAGTTCTATTTCGCCCTGATAGGAGGATTTTGTTTTGAAGCAAAAGATAAAACGCTTTTTCTGCTGCTGCCTTGCGGCATGTCAGCTTTTTTCCATAACTGCCCTCGCGGCGCCGGAGTGGCCGTCGGATACCGGCATCCAGGCCGAGGCGGGCATTGTCATCGATGCCGACTCGGGGGCTGTGCTGTTCGCCCAGAACAGCCACGTGGCCTATCCGCCGGCAAGCATCACCAAAATTCTCACGGCTCTGATCGTGCTGGAACATTGCCAGTTAGATGAGACCATCACCTTCTCCCACGACGCCCTGTACAATGTGGAGGCTGACAGCGGCAATAAGCTGAGCCTGGTGGAAGGCGATACCATGACGGTGAGGGATGCCTTGCATGCGTTGCTTTTAGTATCAGTCAATCAGGCGGCCAATGCCCTGGCCGAGCATGTGGCAGGCAGCATACCGGAATTCGTCGATATGATGAATGAAAAGCTGGTGGAGCTGGGCTGTCAGGAAAGCCACTTTGACAATCCATCCGGTTTGAATGGAGATACCCAGTATGTGTCCGCCTACGACATGTCCCTGATCGCCCGGGCCGCTTACGCCAATGAGGATCTGTTATCCATCAGCTCTTCAAAGACCTACAAGGTCGGCGCGACCACCAATAATCCGGAGGGACTGACCATTTATAATGAACATCGCCTGGTCATCACGGAGGATTCCACCAGCCCTTATTACTATCCTGCCGCGATCGCGGGAAAAACCGGCTACCTTTTAAAGGCCGGCAATACGCTGGTTACCTACGCGCAGCGGGACGGCAGACGGCTGATTTCCGTTATTTTAAAAGGCCAGCCCCGGCAATATTTTCTGGATGGCAAAGAGCTTCTGGAATTTGGCTTCAGCCGTTTCCAGAATATCTATATTGCGGACCAGGAGCAGAGCTATGTGACCGGAGACACGCCCATGACCTTCGGCAATCATACCTTCCAACCCTCCGAGCTGATGATCGAGGAGGGACGGGTGGTGACCCTGCCTCACGGCGCGTCCCTTCCGGATGCCCAGATGACCCTGGTGGAGGAGCTTCCCGAGGATCATCCGGAAAACGCGCTGGCACTGCTCTCCTACACCTACAATGACCGCAAGATCGGAGAGGCTTACCTGATGGCAAAGGAGCTGCCGGAGGGCTTCCAGCTGGATCCCAATGCTCCGGCAGACGCCAGCACCACACCGGCCGAATCCGATCCGGCGTCGGCGGAAAGTCAGGCGCCGGGCAGCCAGCCAAAGGAGCCTTCCGGTTCTGACAATGTCAGAACCCCGGCAGATCCGGGCTCCGTCCTCGCCTTTATACTGGTGCTTGTTATGATATTGGTGATCGGAGGACTTTGCGCGTTGATCATGACCATCCGCAAAAAGCGCCGGGAAGAAGCGGAAGCTATCGCCCGCCGCCGGGAGCGCCGCCGCCAGAGGCTGACGCAGGAGGGGGATGAGGAGGAATTCAACCGCCTGCTGCAGGAACGCCTGAAGAAAACTCAGAAAAAATAAAAATCCGGATATGCAAAAAGGATGTTCCCCGAGACAGACACACCGTCTTCTCCGGGAACATCCTTTTTTACTCGTTATTTACTCACTTATTCCAGCCCATAGGTCATCGCCGCGTAGGCGTCCAGCATCCCTCCGGAAGTGACCTTGCCGTTTAATCCCTCCAGCTTCCGGGCGGATTCCAGAATCACCCGCTTCACTCCTGCCAGGTCCAGATCCTGGCGATAAGAATAAAGCATCGCCGCCACGCCGGTCACCATGGGCGCAGCCATGGAAGTGCCGGTCATAAACCCATAGCCATTGTTGCTGATGGTGCTGACAATGTAGGTCCCCGGCGCCGCGATATGCACCGTATTGACCCCGTAGTTGGAGCTTTTTCCCAGATTGCCGTCAAACATCAGATTCGCCACGGAGATCTCATTGTCCAAATGGAAGGAGGAGGGATAATCCATGGTTTTCTCCACGTCGATCCCGTTCCCTTTCTCATCGCCGTTTCCCGCGGCCACCACGAAAAGCATTTTGGAATCCCGCATCACCTGCTCCAGGCGCGGATAATATTCGCTGGTTCCAAAGCTCAGGTTGCAGATGGAAGCGCCGTTGGCCTCCGCGTACTGGATGGAACGGATCACCGCTTCCTCCTCGCCTATGCCAAGCTCCGTTCCCAGCGCTTTGATCGGCATGATCTTTACATATTTCTGATCCGCGATTCCGGCGATTCCTTTGGCTTTTCGCAAGGCGGCGATGGTGCCCGCCGCGTGGGTGCCGTGATCATCCTCAGAGCCCACAAACACCTGGTTATTATCGCTGAAAAAATTCCAGCCATTGACATCATCGATATATCCGTTTCCATCATTGTCGATGCCATCCCCCGGGATCTCATCTTCATTGACCCAGATGGCATCCGCAAGCTCCGGATGACTGATATCGATTCCCGTATCGATCACTGCCACGATGACAGGCCGATGCTCCTCGGTACTGCTGTCATACAGCTCCCATGCGGGACGCATATTGATGTCAATGCCTTTCACGGAGGTGATCGTCGCCACCTCATAGGCATCCGGTCCTTCCACAGCCGCCGGAAGTCCCAGCCAGTTTGCCATATCAATATTCCGCGCCAGCCTGGGATTGCTGTCCCGGAACTTATTTACCACTTCCTGATATAACAGTTCGCCGTCATTTTTCAGGCCCCACTGATACCGGGCATAGGGATCGCCGGAAGACAGATTCTCCACGCCAGGCCCATAGACACAGGTGTGAAACGGATACTCCATCGTTTTCGCTGTCCCGCTCCCCGGCAAAGTCAGCGCGCTGACTCCGGCCAGAACGAACGCCGCCGCTCTTTTTGATAAATTCATCACAATAATTCCTTTCAAACATATGGTTCC
>CAZICB010000088.1:0-1402 GCA_964537765.1 uncultured Lachnospiraceae bacterium | reverse complement strand
GTGTGAATTTTCTCTGTAGATTTATAACGACATCTCATCCATCCGCTCCACATTGCGGATCGCCCGCAGCTCTTTGGCATATTCCATGACCCGGGACTTAAGCTGCTGCTTATGGTACTGGGCTGTGATTTCCGCCAATAATTCCGGCGAAAGCTTATCCTGCATCCGGAAGCAGTCACAGTAAGTACGTTCCGGCGAATAGAAACGGTAGCTTCCAAATTCGGTATCCTTCACGCGAATTTCTCCTGGAATGCCCACGTTTTGGAAATAGAACCGGCGGATCGGGAAATCCATCTGCATCTTTTTACGGTCTGTCCGATCCGTGGCCACGGAAATCTGTTCCGGTTCCTGTCGGATAATCCCATTCAAATAACACGCGCTGTCCATGCAGATCACCGCGCGGGGATTCGCCTTGCCGATCTCCACGTATTTGTAGTCCTTCGGCTTCTCCCAGCCACAGGTGCGGCACCAATACCAGCCGCGGGTAAACTTCTGCAGCTCACCGGAATCCTCCAATTCACTGATCTGCAGCGGACTGATTCCCCGCGCCTGAAGCATAGCAAAGCTTAAATAACCATGGTCCGATTGAAATAATTCGATAATTTTTTGATAGGTTTTCAAGAGCATAGCAATCAACCTCCGGGAATATCGTTTATCTTGTTATCTATATTACCATATCATTATAAATGAAAAAAGACCGTCTGACAAGCAATCCTGCCCAACGATCTTTCATTCATCAGAATGCGGTGAGACGCGCCAATGACGTGTCTCATCGCATCCATTCTCTAAGCGCTCAATAATTATTCAATGATAGATACCACTCTGCCTGATCCAACTGTACGGCCGCCCTCACGGATAGCGAAACGAAGGCCCGGCTCCATAGCTACCGGATGAATCAGCTCTACGGTCATCTCTACATTATCGCCAGGCATGCACATCTCGGTGCCGGCCGGAAGCTCGCAAACGCCGGTAACGTCGGTGGTTCTGAAATAGAACTGCGGACGATAGTTATTGAAGAACGGAGTATGACGGCCGCCCTCGTCCTTGGTCAGAACGTATACCTGAGAGGTGAACTTCTTGTGGCACTTTACAGAACCCGGTTTAACCAGAACCTGTCCACGCTCGATCTCGGTTCTCTGTACGCCGCGCAGCAGAGCGCCGATGTTATCACCAGCCTCAGCCTGATCCAGCAGCTTACGGAACATCTCGATACCGGTAACAACGGTCTTTCTGGTCTCTTCCTTGATACCAACGATCTCAACTTCCTCGTTCAGCTTCAGAGTACCACGCTCTACACGGCCGGTAGCAACGGTACCACGGCCGGTGATGGTGAATACATCCTCTACCGGCATCAGGAACGGCTTCGCGTCATCACGTACCGGATCCGGAATATACTCATCAA
>CAZICB010000087.1:0-8403 GCA_964537765.1 uncultured Lachnospiraceae bacterium | reverse complement strand
CCCTGGTAGCCCTGGCCCTGATTCCTGCCGTCGCGGCTTCCTTGATAGCTCCGGCCCTGATTTCTGCCGTCGCGGCTTCCCTGACCCTGACTTCTTCCGTCACGATTTCCTGACGATCTGCCGCCCTCACGATTGGCCGGAGCGGAGGTTCCGCTCTGAGTTCTGGACGGCTGCAACCCATTGCCTGCTGCCTGAGTCTTCGCTGCCTGGGATGCACTTGCGGTACGGGCCGCGCCGCCTGCTGTCTGGGGCTTTGCCGCACCTGCCGCGCTGCCGGTAACGGCCGCTGCCTGCGAAGGCGCCTTAGCTGCTGCCGGACTTACGCTGGTTCCTGCCGTTTTGCTGTCCCGTCCTGCCTGGGCTGCGCCCTGTGGTCTGGCCGACTGCGGCAAAGTCCCGCCCTGTGGTCTGGCTGCCGCCTGGCCCGGCCGTCCCGGAAGACGCTGAGGACGCTGCTGAGAATTTTGCGGACGATATACGGCCGCAATCTTTTTCTTGGGAGCCTCCCCTGCCGGCTTCGCCGCACCTGCCGCCGGGGCAGATGCCTTTTCCGCTGCTGCCGGAGCCGCCTTCTGGGCAGACACGGCACGTTTTGCCATATTTCCCTGCTCTTCACTGATATTGGAAGATTGCGATTTTCCATTCTGATTCTGTTTCTGCAATATATCAAGGACCTCCTTACTGGTCTTTCCCGTTTCTTTCGCAAGATCATTGATTCCCATACCCACTACCTCCGATTATGTTCATTTGTTTCATGATTGCTCCCGCAAGCCCTTCATCCACCACCGCAAGGGATGCTCGCATTTCCTTGCCCATGGCGTGACCCAGCTCGCCTTTTTTGCCAAAACAGCAGATGGGAACCTTATAGTAAGTACACATGTTGGTGAACATTTTTTTTGTGTTATCGGACGCCTCCTCCGATACGATCACCAGGCGCGCCTTGCCGCCCTTCACCGCCTTTTCCGTAGAAAATTCTCCGCTGACTGTCTTTCCTGCTTTGGTCGCCAGGCCAATCAAATTCCATATTTTCTGCCTATTTTCCAAGCTTTAGCATCTCCTCTTCCAAGGTCTCATAAACCTCCTTCGGAATCGCCATCTTGAAAGAACGTTCCAGACCCTTCCCTTTGATCGCTTTTTTCAGGCATTCCATGGAAGGGCAGACATAAGCGCCCCGCCCGTTTTTCCTGCCTGTAGAGTCCAGGGTAAACACTCCCTCCGGAGTTTTCAGCACCCGGATCATTTCTTTTTTATTTTTCATTTCGCCGCAGCCAATGCACTGCCTTTGCGGAATTTTCCTGATACCCACCAGTTCCTCACATCCTATCTGTCTTTACTCGTTATCCTGCACATCATAATCGTAGCCGTCAGAGGCCGTCACTTCATAATCCGTCTGGAAGTCGTCGTAGACACCCTCCTCCTGATAATCAATGCCCATTTCCTCGAACAGTCCCATCTCGCGGGCCTGGGTTTCACTCTTAATATCAATCTTATATCCGGTCAGCCGCGCTGCCAGCCTTGCGTTCTGTCCTTCCTTGCCAATGGCCAGAGACAACTGATAATCAGGCACAATCACCTGTGCCTCCCGGACTTCCTCATCGGCCACCACGCAGATCACCTTGGCCGGGCTGAGCGCATTCTCAATCAAAAACGCTGGATTCTCATCCCAGGTAATGATATCGATCTTTTCGCCTCTCAATTCATTGACAATGGAATTGACGCGGGCGCCGTTCATGCCGACGCATGCTCCCACCGGATCCACATTGGGATCATTGGACCAGACGGCGATCTTAGTTCTGGAGCCTGCTTCTCTGGCGATGGCACGGATCTCCACGGTGCCATCCTTCACCTCGGTGACCTCCTCCTCAAACAGGCGCTTTACCAGATCCGGATGGGTCCGGGACACGGAAATGCGCGGTCCCTTGGGCGTATCCTTTACCTCCAGGACAAATACCTTGATCCGCTCGGTGGGACGAAACACCTCATTTTTCACCTGCTCGGCTTCACTTAAAATGGCGTCCACACGGCCCAGATTGATGCTGACATTGCGTCCCATGTAGCGCTGGACGATACCGGTCACCACATCCTTTTCCTTCTGATACCATTCGTTGAACTGCATGCTGCGTTCTTCCTCGCGGATCTTCTGCAAAATCACATTCTTCGCGTTCTGGGTCGCGATCCGCCCGAAGGACTTGGACTCGATGGGAACCTGCAGCGTATCGCCCACTTCAAATTTGGGGTCTTTCATTTTCGCGTCCGCGAGGCTGACCTGCAGTACCGGATCCTCCACCTCTTCCACCACCTCTTTCTCCGCATATACGCTGAAATCGCCGGTGTCCGGGTTGATGTTGACCTTCACATTATCCGCCTTTCCAAAATGGTTTTTGCAGGCTGTCAGAAGCGAGTTTTCAATTGCTTCCAGCAAGGTGGCCTTGCTGATGTTCTTCTCCTTTTCCAGGAGCTCCAGTGCCTCGATTAATTCCTTATTCATGGTATTTCCTCCTAATTCCAGTCCTTTTCTAAAAATCAAACGCCAATCGGATCAGCGCAAGCTCTGAGCGGGTGAAAACCTCCTCCGCGCCGTCCTCCAGCTCAATCGTGACCGTCTCCTTGTCGTAAGCCTTCAAAACTCCGGTAAATTCCTTCTGCCGGTTTCTCGGCTTATAAAGGCGAAGCTCCACCTCCTCGCCCAGACTGCGGGCAAAATCCTTCTCCTTCTTTAAAGGTCTTCCCAGCCCCGGGGAGCTGACCTCCATAATGTAGCTGTCATCGATAAAGTCCTCTTTGTCCAGCCAATCGCTGAAGGTCCGGCTGATCATCTCGCAGTCATCTACGGTGATTCCGCCCTCTTTGTCAATATAGGCCCGCAGGTACCAGGTCCCTGCCTCCTTCACATATTCCACATCCACCAGCTCAAACTGGTGCTGCTCCAAAAGCGGCAGCAGAAACTGCTCCGCCCGGGATTCATAGGTTTCTCTCTTTGTCATACCCTCACCTCACTTCTACTCGGATATTGGATGAAAGTTTATGCAGCAAAGGCATTTTTACAAAGAATTGAGAGTGGACCAAAGCCCACTCTCAATCAATCATCCTATCACGTTATCGTATGCATTATAGCACCGGATTATGTGAAATGCAAGGGTTTTTCCGCTTTTTTATCATAGAATTCACCTGGAATTCGGTACGAATCGGCGCCATTTTGCATACCTTACACTATCCCTATCACGGAGGTATCCTATGGAACCAAAACTGGAAGTTCGCGATGTCAGCTACTCCTACCACACCCTGGAGGGAGAAACCCGAGCCCTTTCCCATATTTCCTTTTCCGTCCATGCCGGGGAATTTCTGGCGATCGTCGGACCCTCCGGCTGCGGCAAATCCACCCTGCTCTCCCTGCTCTGCGGGCTTTTAAAACCGGAAGAGGGCACTATTTTGCTGGACGGCGCTCCGCTGCCGGAAAGTGGCGCTCCCATTGGCTACATGCTGCAAAAGGACCACTTGTTTGAGTGGCGGACCATTTTCAGCAATGCCGCCCTGGGACTGGAAATCCAACATAAAAAGACCCCCGACGCAGAAAAAAAACTGTCAAAGCTCCTGTCCGCCTACGGGCTTTCCGGCTTCGAAGCCGCCCGCCCCTCGGAGCTTTCCGGTGGTATGCGCCAGCGGGCCGCCTTGATCCGCACTCTGGTGCTGGACCCGGACCTGCTCCTCTTAGACGAACCCTTCTCCGCCCTGGACTACCAGACCCGCCTGTCGGTGGGCGACGACATCAGCGCCATCATCCGCAGCGCAAAAAATACCGCCATCCTGATCACCCATGACCTGTCGGAGGCCATCAGCATTGCGGACCGGATCCTGGTTCTCTCCGCCCGTCCGGGGCAGATCAAAGCCTCTTTCAAGCTGGAATTTCCCCCGGAATACGACGCCCCTTTAAAACGCCGCAACGCTCCGGAATTTTCCGGCTATTTCAATCAGCTCTGGGGAGAATTAAAAATGAACGGAACGATGAACTGAACCGCCATTTTTTATCAAGGTGCCTTGACATTTTCATTTTTTTCTGATATAACAAGGATACAACGTGTAGCGTGACGGCGTAATCCCGGTTGCTTGCTGCACGTTTATTTTTTTGTCAAAAATTGGAGGTAAAATGAAAATGGACACAAAATCAAACTCTTTTCTGGAAACAGAAAAGATAAGTAAATTGATGCAGAAATATTCCATCCCCTGCATCATTTCCCTTCTGGTCGCCGCATTGTATAATATTGTAGACCAGATCTTTATCGCAAACGCAGATTACCTTGGTTCCTACGGAAACGCCGCCAACACGGTGGTATTTCCCCTGACTGTCATGGCACTGTCCATCGCCGTCATGATCGGCGACGGCTGCTGCGCGTTCGTCAGCATCAGTCTCGGCGCCGGAAAAAAGGAGGATGCCCACAAAAGTATCGGCAACTCCATCCTGCTCTGCATCATCAGCAGCATTATCCTGGCCGCCATTTACCTGATCTGCATGGAGCCGATTCTGACCTTTTTCGGAGGAAAGGTAAACCCGGAAACCTATGCATGCGCGCAGGAATACTTCTTCTGGATTTCTCTTGGCATTCCGTTCTATATGTTCGGCCAGGCCATGAACCCGATTATCCGTTCTGACGGAAGTCCGAAATTCGCCATGTTTTCCACAGTGGCCGGCGCGATTACCAACATTATCCTCGACCCGATTTTCATTTATCCGATGAAAATGGGTATGATGGGCGCCGCCGTAGCGACGGTCATGGGCCAGATTCTGACTGCCGCTCTTTCCATCTGGTATCTTTTCCATATGAAAGCAGTCAGACTGGAAAAGGGCAGCTTCGGTCTGTGGGGCCGCTTAATGAAACGGTTTCTGGTTTTGGGAATTACCAGCTTTTTGTCCCAGATTTCCCTCGTGGTCTCCATGGCCGCGGTCCAGAATATGTGTACCAAATACGGCGCTCTGGACCCGGTATTCGGACAGCCGGAATACGCACAGATCCCACTGGCCGTGCTGGGCATTGTCATGAAATTCTTCCAGATTGCCATCTCCATCTCCGTCGGCATGGCAGCCGGCTGTATCCCGGTTGTGGGCTACAATATCGGCGCCAAACGCAAGGACAGAGTCCGGACTCTTTTCACCTATCTGCTGATCTCGGAGGCCACGGTTGGCGCAATTGCGCTCCTGATTGTCGAACTGCTGCCGACTCAGCTGATCGGAATTTTCGGCGCTGCAAATGAAAGTTCCTACTATACCGCCTTCGCGGTAAAGAGCTTCCGCATTTACCTGTGCATGATGATCCTTGCCACGGTAAACAAGGGAACCTTTATCTACCTGCAGGCCTTAGGAAAAGCTATGGAATCCACCTTGATTTCCCTGGTCCGTGAGATCATTTTCGGTGTATTCCTGCCGCTCATTCTTCCGATGTTCTTTGGTCTGGACGGTCTGCTGTGCTCATTCCCGTTGGCCGACATCCTGACCTTTATTTTGGCGGTATTCATTATTCAAAGAACTTACAAAGACCTCAGCCCAGACAAAGCGCTGAGTCATTAAAGGAGGGAATAAAATGAAAAACAGAATTATCACCATCAGCCGTGAATTCGGCAGCGGCGGACGCACCATCGGCAGAAAAACTGCCGAGAAGCTGGGGATCCCCTGCTACGACGCCGAGCTGATCCAGAAAATCGCCGCGGAAAGCGGCTTTACGGCAGACTATATCAAGGAAACGGGAGAGGACGCCTCCGGCGGATGGCTTTCCCCGTTCCTGTCCAACCGCTCCATGGGGCCCACCAACCAGGATAAATTGTGGTTGCTTCAGCGAAAGGTCATCCTGGAGCTGGCAGAAAAGGAATCCTGCGTGATCGTCGGCAGATGTGCGGATTTCATTTTAAAGGATAAGGCAGACTGCTTAAACGTATTTATCCACGCCAGCATGGAATACCGTGCAGAACGGATTGTAAGGGAATACGGAGAGCGGGAAGAATCACCGGAACGCCGTCTGAAAGACAAGGATAAACGCCGGGCGGCCTATCACCGCTTCTACACCGACATGAAATGGGGTCATGCCCAAAACTACCATCTGTGCCTGGACAGCGGCACGTTGGGAATTGATAAATGTGTTGATATTCTTACAAGCTTATATTAGAGCTTGCAAAACCCCCGGGACTGGCTGCATTGCCGGCCCCGGGGGCTCTTTTTTCATCAAAATACGTTGAAACGCGCCGGTAACACGTCTCATCGCATTTTTCTGATTTCATCTGTCCTGCTTTTCCTGCTCCGATGCCAGGATTTTTCTCTTCCGCAGCAAACGGATACTGCTAAATACAGCATATCCTGCTGCCACAGGCTCCGCCACCCAGAACCCATACCAGACAGCATGGACCCCCGCGGTTTTTGCCAGCACCCAGATCAGGGGCACCAGAATCACCACCTGCCGCAGCCCGGTTCCCACCATGTTGATCAGACCGTTTCCCAGCCCGGAAGCGGCATAGCCTAAAATCATGGTCACCGAAGCAAAGACAAAGGTAAAGGAAATGGTTCGCAACGCCGGAACCCCAAGGGCCAGCATTTCCGCATCTGCGTCAAAAAGTCCCAGCAGCGGTCCGGGAATCGCGCAAAACACAACCGTCGCCAGCAGCGCGATCCCCGCCGCCATGGGAAGGGCCGTGAAAAACGCCTTCCGCACCCGTTTGGGCTGCCCGGCTCCATAGTTATATCCGACGATGGGGATGGCCGCCTGGCCCAGCCCGTTCATGGGCATGAAAAGAAAATTTTGCAGCTTATAATACACGCCGAAGAATGCCACCGCCGTCGGGGAAAGGGGCATCAGGATGGCATTGATCGCGGAAACCATCACACTCCCCAGCGCCTGAGTCACGATGGTGGGCAGGCCCACCCGGTAAATATCCGCCAGAATCCGACCCTCCAGCCTATAGCCCTTCCAGCAGGGACGGACCGTGGAATTGCGGAAATAATTCAGCAAAACCGCATAGGCCCCTGCCACCCATTGGCCGATAACCGTGGCAATGGCCGCGCCCCGGACCCCCAGCGCCGGAAACCCGAACAAACCGAAAATCAAAATCGGATCCAGAATCAGATTGGTCAGCGCGCCTGCCACCAGGGTGAGCATACTGCCAAAGGTATTTCCCACCGACTGCAAAAACCGCTGGAACATAGTGCCCACAAAGGTTCCCAGGCAAAACAGCATGCAGATGTACAGGTACTCTCCGCAGGCACTGCCGATCACCGGGTCACTGGTAAACATGCCCACAAAGCTTCCGGTGCAAAACACTCCCAGCACCATAAAAACCACCGTGCCGATCAATGCAAGCAGCACACCGGTGGTGGCCGTATTCCCGGTCAGCTTAAAATCCTTTGCCCCAATGCTTTTGGAAAGCAGCGAATTGATGCCGACGCTGGTACCCACCGAGACAGCGATCATCAAAATCTGCACGGGGTAGGCCAGGGAAACTGCCGTCAATGCATCCTGCCCCAGCTTCGCCACAAAAATACTGTCCACAATGTTGTAAAGGGACTGAATCAGCAGCGAAAACATCAGCGGCAGGGACATATTGACAATGAGCCTGGACATGGGCATATAGCCCATTTTGTTTTTTCTTTCCATATGATCCTCCATATGATTCTCCATACGTTCCTCCTGAAATAAAGTATTCATCAATGCGATAAACGGACAAAAAAAGTGCAAACCAAAACTGGTTTGCACATTTCATCGGAAACGGTCGCATCCACAAATGCAGCACGGTCGGCTGCGAAAGCCATTATAACAGATTTTTTATTTTTTTGCAAACAGCTTATTTGCCCATTTGCCCCGTTCCACACTCTACCATTCAATCTCTTCTGGGTACTCCAGCTTCGGATCATAAAGATCATGAAAGCTGCATCCATACTGCTCCGCTGAGTTTTTCAGATTTATCTTCATGTTGTTATAAGCAACCGGCTGTTGAACAAATCTCCTAGCTATATTTCTAAGCTTGTCCTTCCTCTTTTCCGGCGCTGTCTTTAAATATTCAATATTACATTTATCCACATACTGTGCCGCATAATTAAAGAAAATATCTCCATACTGATGACCTCTAAGCTTAAACAACTTCTCAAGCTCATCATCACCAATAACCTCAGCAAGGGCACCAAGTATTACTGCTGAAAGAGTATCAATTACCGATTTGTCCCTTACATAATTAGAATACTTTTGAGCAGGAAACGACGCCATTTCTTCCTGTTTCTTGGTTCTCTGTCCATAATACTGGCTTGACCATACATAAAGTTCCGGTGCGGATAACGCCACAAATACAGCTTCTGGAAACATAATGTTCACGCTGAAATGTACTTCCTGTCTTGGCAGTATCATAGAATGCCATTTCATCATCTCATCATGA
>CAZICB010000086.1:0-8690 GCA_964537765.1 uncultured Lachnospiraceae bacterium | reverse complement strand
GTCTTTAGCGGGCCGGATGCTTCACCCCCAAATAAACAAAAATCTGCTCCAGATACCGGGCAAAGCACTGTGGGTCTTCCAGGCATGCCTGCCCCAGCTCCACGTAAGGAAGCTTGTCCTTGGGTTCCCGCTTCATCACCGGCTCCCAGATGGGGGCAAACTGGGGAAGGAAGCAGCCCCGCTGTTTGGTATAACAGTTTTTTGCCGTTGCCCGGGTTCGGGCAGCCTTATCTACATATTCGCCTACACTTTTGTGAACGGCGGTATCCTCGTAAATCAGATAATAATAATCCTTATAATTGGAATAAAAATGCTTCAGTTCCCCTTCATAAAGCTCGATGGTCAGGCACAGCCGGTTTCCCTCCGCCTCGCAGCGGACCGGTGGAGTCTCGAATGCAAAAGGCACCGGGATGGTGTAATCACTTTCACAGGTCAGCTTAAGCAGCTGGTATTTGCCGCCGAACAGGTTTGTTTCCGTCGCCAGCTGCCGCCCGGCAAACCGGAAATCATGCTCCAGAAAGTCCGGATAACAGAGAATGGGAAGGATTTGGGGCATGCCTTTTAGGTCGTCCTCATTATGTAAAATCAGCAGATCATAAAGATAGGGGTCGTGGGTCATCAGGTAATCATCATAAACCTCGATCAGCTGGCCTCCGGAGTACAAGTCCTTGCGGGAGACGCCCAGAAACTGTTCAATGGCTTTCTGCTTCATGCTCTCCAGCCCCAAAAGCTTCCGGTAAGGCTTGACGCGCCGGTAAATATCCACGCTTTCCACCCCTGAAAAATCATAGGAAAGCCCCAAATGGCGGCAGCGTTTCAGCAGGTAGGGAAGGTCAAAGCTGTCCCCATTAAAATGAATCAGGATTTTATAAGCCTTTAAAAAACGGAAGAATGCGTGGAGCAGCTCCTCCTCCGAATCTTTGGTGTCCGCAAACCACTGGATCAACTGCCAGCCGCCGGACTGGTAATAGGTGCAGCCGATCAGGTAAAGCTTCGAATCATCCCCGGAAAATCCGGTGGTTTCAATGTCAAAAAAGAGCAGCTCCTCCAAAGCGCCGATCCGCTCCAGGGGATAGGTGTCCGGAAGATTCAGTGATTTCTTTATGGTAAGCATGGTGTTCTCTCCTTGTAGACTGATTATATCCGGCAGCTCTGGGGATGTCAATGAGGTATAATAAAGGAAATTTCCGAATAAATGCTATCTAAGGACACAAAAAAGAAGAATAAAGAAATCATCCGCAAACACCATTGCGCGGAGGTGGACTGCAAGGAAAAGGTGCGGAAGGAATCGGAGAACCGTGAGGGAGCGCCGCGGGGCCGTCTCTTTTATCGTCTATTCTTCTTCGGCCACAAACTGATATCCGATCCCGCGGACGTTTTTCAGATAAGCGGGGTGGTTGGGATCATCTTCGATTTTCATCCGCAGCCGCCGGATATGTACCATGATGGTATTGTCATCTACGATCGTGTCGTTCCAGACCTGCCGGTAAATCTGTTCCTTCGTCAGGATTTTATTCCGGTTGCTGAGGAAAAATCTCATCAACAGGCATTCCTTCCCGGACAGCAGCAGATCTCTTCCGTTTTTGAACAGTCTCATCTCGTCTACAATGTAGCGGAAAGGACCGGCACAAATCTCGTTGGCGTTTGCGGGGGCAGACAGGTTTTCCCGGCGCAGGCAGGCCTTGACCTTTGCGCACAGCACCATAGTGCTGAATGGTTTCGTGATATAGTCGTCCGCGCCGATTCCCAGGGCGAGGACCTTGTCCACTTCCGCCTGCCTGCCGCTGAGCACAAACAGGGGAGTCAGAATACTGTGCGTGCGCAGGTGATTGATGACCTGGAAGCCATCCATATCTTCCATGACAAGATCAAGAATGATCAGGGAGTAGGAATTGGCTTCCGCCATCTGGATAGCCTCCAGTCCGCCGGAAGCCTCCTCCGTAGCCATTCCTTCGCTGTTTAAAATCCGGCATATAATGCGCCGGATTGACGGATCGTCATCCACTACAAGAATTTTGCTGCGTGCCAAAACTTCTCCCCTCCCTTCTTTGTGTTTTCTCTTTTGAATCGCGTTTCCCTATAATGAACATTATATCATATCTTTTTTCCTTTTTCATGCCATTACCCGAACCTTACAAAAATTTAAGAAAATATATGTTTTTGGTTAAGAATGACAAAGTATAATAGATTTGTAAGAAAAATTTGTGTAAATTTATCATAAAGGAGGCGTACTATGAAAAAAAATTTGAAAAAAGTGATGGCAATGACAGTGGCGGCCTGCATGACGGCGGCAGCCTTAGCCGGATGCGGTTCTGGCTCGGGAAGCTCGTCGGGAAGCCAGACCCAGGCGGCCCAGACTACCAGCGCGGAAACTGCTAAGGCAGAGGAAGCAAAGACGGAGGAAAGCGCGGCAAGCGATTGGAAATGGGAGAGAAAAGTCACCCTGGTTTGCCCGTGGGGCGTAGGCGGAGGCGCGGACGGCACCCTTCGTCCGTTGCAGCCGGAGCTGGAAGAAGTCTTGGGTGTACCGGTTGAGATTGTCAATGTGGAAGGCGCGGGTGGAGCCAATGGAATTGACTTTACGGTAAAGCAGCCGGCCGATGGTTATACCTATGTGCTTGTCACCCAGTCGCATATCATGCTGGATCTGCAGAAGATTCTTCCGGTGGACTTCAGGGAAGAGCTGCAGCCGGTAGCCAAGCTGGTGCATTCGATCAACATTATCGCTTCTTCCAAGAAAGCGATGGAAGGCAAATATACAAACTTTACGGAATTTATCGATTACGCGAAGGAACATCCCCAGGAGCTGACCTGCGGCATGCTGAGCGCGACCGGTGCCGATTCCGTATCCATGAAGCAGACGCTTGCCGGCGGACTTGGCTGTGATATTACGGATGTGGATAAGTACATCAAGACCGTGAACTATTCCAGTGGCGCGGAACTCAGCTCCGCGATGGTGGGAGGTCATATCAATATCAATATCACCGGCGCGGATGAGATCAAGGGTCTGATTGAATCCGGCGATATTGTTCCGCTGATTTCCATGTCGGAGGAGCGCATGTCCTCTTATCCGGACATGGAATGCACAGGAGAACATGATATTGATTCCTACGTGGGAACCTGGAGAGGAATTTTCTGCAGAAAGGGTACTCCGCAGGAGGCTGTGGATGCGATGACGAAGGCGCTGAAGACCGCGTGGGAAAGCGACGCTTACCAGGAATTCATGAAAAACGCGTCCTACACCGATCGTGAAGGCTTCGCGGACGCTGCTGAATTGCAGGCACTTGTGGATAAGGAATATGTGACCTTTGAAGAATATTTGAAGGGTGCGGGACTGATCCAATAATAATTTGCGATCGGACAAGTCACCATGTATGACATCGCGGCGGTTCCGTGGTTGAAAGACTCCGGGACCGCCGTACCGATAGCATGTGAGAGGAGGATGTGTGTTCCATGGCACTGGAGTTAATTGTTAACCTGCTTTTACTTGGGTTTTCCTTTTTCTGTTACTGGTATGTGGGTTCGACCATGCCGGTTTCCGCAGATAACGAACTGGGGGCGGAGCAATGGCCGCAGGCTTTGCTGCTTCTGCTGATTCTGGCCCTGATCTGGAATATTATCAAGTACTTTAAGAGAAATCCGCTTTCGGAAATCAAAGCGTCGTTTCTTGATTTTTTCCCATCAATCGGAAGACTGGTGACCAGCAAGCTGTTTGCGGGCATGGTGCTGGTGGTGGTGATGGCATTGATGTATGAACCGGTTGGTTTCATGGCTACCTGTCTGCTGTTTATGATTGCTTACGGTTATTTGCTGGGTCAGAGGAACTTCCTGATACTGATCGGGTCAGCGATCGTGATCACGATTATTCTGTATATTGGTTTTGCCGTGATGCTTGGCGTGATGCTTCCGAGGGGACAGATTCCTTTCCTGAGAAATTTTGCCCTTTTCGTGGAATCACTGGTTCCAACATTTTAGAGGAGGTGCAGTATGCTTAATTTATTGACGAGTGGCCTGAGCGTAGTATTTGCCCCCAAAATGCTGGTGCTGGTTATTTTCGCGGTATTCTTAGGGACGTTGTTCGGAGCGCTTCCCGGTGTTTCGGCGACCATGGCGGTAACCCTTGGTATCCCCTTCACCTATAAAATGGATGCAGTGAATGCGATTGTCTTTCTGGTGGCGATCTACTGCGCGTCCATCACCGGCGGAGGTATGACGGCAATTCTGTTTAAAATACCGGGCGTCCCGTCGAGCGCGCCGACAACCTATGACGGTTATCCCATGGCTCAGAGGGGCGAGGCAGGGAAGGCTCTTGGCATGCAGCTGATCTGTTCCGCCATCGGCGGTATGTTTGCCGCTGTATGTATGCTTATGCTCAGCCCGCAGCTTACACAGGCAGCGCTGAGCTTTGGCCCGTCTGAGCTGTTTGCCATTTCCTTTATGGGGCTTTCCATTTTGACCAGTCTGGAGTCCGATAATATTTGCCGCACCATCATCTCCGGTCTGATCGGTCTGGTGCTTGCCTGTATCGGCCTGGATCCGCTGCTTGGCGTTCCGCGCCTGACCTTTGGGACAAGGTTTCTGACCTCCGGCATAGAGATGATTCCGGTTATGATCGGGTTTTTCGCGGTGACAGAGGTTTTGAAACAGACAAATAAGCCCTCCAAACTGACTGCGGTGGGCGGGCAGAATGCTTCCATGTCTGCCAAGATGCCGTCCCTGAAAGAAATATTGTCTGTGAAGGGCGTCATCGCCAGATGCTCTGTGGTGGGCACGATCATTGGTATTCTTCCCGGAGCGGGCGCGACCATCGCATCTTTTCTTTGCTATTCCATGGAGCAGAAGCTGTCCAAAAATCCGGAGAAATTCGGTACAGGCTGTCTGGAAGGTATCGCGGCTCCTGAGACGGGCAATAATGCCGCCACAGGAGGTTCCATGGTTCCGCTTTTGTCTCTGGGAATACCGGGAGGAAATGCTGCAGCGATCATGATGTCAGCGTTGGTGTTAAAAGGCGTGACCATGGGGCCGCTGCTTTTGATCAATCAGCCGCAGTTTTTGTCGGCCACCTTCGCTTCCATGTTTGTATCCAATATTATCATGGTATTTGCCGCGATCGTGATTGCGAAGATCTTCGTGCAGATTTTGAAGGTGCCTTACAGCATTTTGGGCCCGACCATCATCATGATGGCGACCATCGGCGCTTACGCGACCAAAAACACGGCGGTGGATGTGATTCTGATGGCGATTTCCGGTCTGGTCGGATTTGTGTTTGTGACCTGTAAATTCAACAGCTCCGCTATGATTCTTGGCCTGGTTCTCGGTGTGATCTGTGAATCCAACCTGCGCCGTGCCTATACGATTGCGGCCGGCGATACGCTGTTGCAGGAGACCGTGAATATTCTGACCCGCCCGGTGACCAGTATCGTTCTGCTGGTTTGCCTGGTAGTCCTGTTGAGTCCGGTGGTGAAGCCATTGTTAAGTAAAGGGAAAAAAGCAGCATAAAAAGTGATTGATGGAATATGAAGCTTCCAAAAGAATCTGGGAAAAACGGGTCTGATGAGACAGGCCTGTTTTTCCTGCGTTTTCTGAAACGGAGGATACAGGAAAGCTTATGACATGGAAAAAGGAGAAAAAGGTTCTGCTCGCGGTTGTGGTATCCGGGATCCTGGCATTTCTGATGTTTGCCATGAATAATACCTATCAGGCATACACCCAGATGATCATCCAACAGCAGCAGGAACATCTTCTCCTGATCACCAGGGCGGTATCCCAGAACCTGGAGCTTTGTCTCTCGGAGCAGCTTAAGCAGGTGAGTACGCTGACGCAGACGCCAGGATTTCTGGAAGCGCTGGAGGAGCATTACAAAACCGGGGAGACGGGGCAGATCAAAGAATATATTTTTTCATATATGCTGGCAGATCAGCAGGGCCCGTCCCGCATGTATCTGATCAGCAATCAGGGGGAGCAGATTTTTCGCTATAACCGGTACCCGTTTCTGGAGGATTTTGATGATTCGGTGCTCCGTCTGGATGCATGTGTGGAAGAAAGCCGAAGCGGGATGGGGGATATATTTTCCATCAGTGAGAATCATTATGGGATGACGCTGCTCAACCGGGTGTACGGAGGAGAGGGATATTTGGGGACGGTGGTCAGCGTCATGGATTTGACCGACTTGTATAGCCAGTATGTCGCGCCGCTGAATATGGGCAGACAGGGCGCCATCGTTGTGCAGGATGAGCAGGGGACTGTGATTATGCATCCGAATGAGCGGTTGCTTGGGTTTAATTACAGGAATGATTTGGATCAGTTTGAAAACCTTCCCCAGTACGAAAGCATGAGGGATATGCTGGATCTGCAGTATTCACAGGAGGAAGGCACCGCGCTGTTTGAAGGCTTTTACAATGGGATCCAGCCTCCGGAAAAGAAGATTTCCGCTTTTTCCAGGATGAACCTGTGGGGAACCTCCTGGTATATTTCCGCAGAGCTGCCCTATACTCAGGCCGTGGCGATGGAGGTTGGTCATTTAAAAAAGGTTGGTCTGCTCTTTGGCGCGATCCTGCTCGTTCTGCTTTTCGGCTGCAGTGTGATATACATCCTTATGCGCAACCGGGAGCGGCTGGAACTGGAGACCAGCTATCTGAGGGAGATTAACCGCACGATGGAAGAATTGAATCAGAGCAGGGAGGAAGTGCGGCATTATCAAAAGCTGACGACCATCGGGGCGCTGGCGGGCGGAATCGCCCATGAATTCAATAATCTTCTGACGCCGATTTTGGGATATTCAGAGTTCTTGATGAAACAGTTCGGCAGCGAAAACGAATACTACACCGATATTGAGGAGATTCATAAAGCGGGGACCCGCGCAAAGGAGATCGTGGAACAGATCCTGCCTTTCAGCCGGAAAGAAACGGATACTGCCTCCTACGCCTCCATAAATCTGGATGTGGTGATCCGTGATGCCATAAAGATGATTCAGCTGATCGTTCCACCCAATATTCGTGTGGAGCTGCAGATGGATGACCAGGACGCCAATATTTATGGCAATGCCACCCAGATCCATCAGGTGTTGTTGAACCTGTACTCGAATGCGATTCAGTCCATGGAGGCAGACGGTGGAGTCCTGACGGTCTGTACGCGGCGGGTGCGGCGGGAAGAGCTTCCGGAGAACTACCGGGAAATGGCCGACGCCGAGTATGTGGAGATCCTTGTGGCTGACACGGGATGCGGGATGGACGATGAAATCCTGCATCAGATTTTCAATCCCTTTTTTACGACAAAGGAGGCAGGCGAGGGAACCGGACTGGGACTGGCCGTGGTAAAAGACATCCTGATTGACCATGGAGGAATTATCTATGTGGACAGCAGCCCGGGAAAAGGAAGCCGTTTCTTTATTTATCTGCCGGTCGCGTCGGAGATAACGCCTGTCCGGGTTATGTCAGATAAAATGAAGGAAAAGACAAGGGGAAGGAATCGTATAATAAGATGAAAAAAAGAATGCCTGGAATGTTGGTTTTATTGATGATTCTTGCGGCGGGCGCAAGGATAGCGGGATGTGCCAGGCAGCAGGTGGCGGAGACTGAGGCGGTGTATCCCCGGGAAGCGGTGGAGATGATTGCCCCGGCAGGGCCGGGGAGCGGCTATGATTTGGCTGCTCGCTCCATAAGTCAGTGTCTGCTGAAGACGGGGTTGGTCACAGTCCCTTTGCCTGTCACAAACAAGCCTGGCGGGGGCGGAGTCAGATCGCTGGAGTATTTAAACGAGAACGCGGGCAGGGATGATATTATTTCTGTTTTTTCTCCGCCGCTGTGCCTGATCAATCTGAATGGAAGCACCGGCTTGAACTACAAGGAAAGTACAACGCCCATCGGCAAGCTGATGGTCGATTATGGCTGCTTTGCCGTGCGGGCAGACTCACCGTATGAAAATCTGCAGCAGGTGATGGATGATCTGAAAAAAGATCCTCATTCTGTGCGGATCGGAGGGACATCCGCTTATGGTTCTATGGATCATATCCAGTTTTTGAAGATTGCCATGGCGGCAGGTGTCGGACAGCTTCGGGATGTAGAGTATGAAGGGTTTGAAAATGGAGGCGCCGCCGCTCAGCTGATGGGGAACCGGGTGGATTTGCTTTCCTCCGGCATCAGTGACGTGGTGGGGCTGATGGAAAGCGGAGACATCCGCGTCCTGGCTGTGACATCTGAGGAACGGCTGGAGGGACCTGTGATTTCTCAGATCCCCACCTGTAGGGAGCAGGGCATCGATGCCTGTTTCAGCAATTGGCGTGGTCTGTTCGGCCCCAAAGATATGCCGGATTACGCGGTGGAATACTGGGAGAACGTGCTTTACAAAATGTCCGGGACGGAAGCATGGGAGACCCTGTGCAGGAGATACGGATGGAGTATGGCATACGAAGGGCGGGAGGAATTTGAGGCCTATTTAGACGAGGTGAACGCGGAATATCAGGAGCTTCTCGAAGAGATCGGTCTGGCCCGGTAGCCGGATGCTGCCCGGCCAGACGAAAGCCATGCTTTGGGAAATCCGGGCAGCCAAGGATCGGCCTGCGCCAGGATTTCCTTAACATGTGATGCTGGAAGTGATGCAGGACAGGCTCAATACTTCCGCAAACGCTCTGGATTCCTCCGGCGAGATCCCTTCCTGACTGTCCAGATTGACGATTCCGGCGAGCGTGGAGC
>CAZICB010000085.1:0-9047 GCA_964537765.1 uncultured Lachnospiraceae bacterium | reverse complement strand
GCAATCTTAGTACAGGTGTATTGAATAAAGGCATAGAGAAGGGCATAGAGAAGGGCATAGAGAAGGGCATAGAGAAGGGAAAAGAAGAAGAAAGGCTGAACAGCATCAAGAACCTTATGAAAAGCATGAAAATGACTGTGGAGCAGGCCATGGATGCATTGTTAATCCCTGCCACGGAACGGGACACGTATTCGAGAATGCTGTCCCAGAAATAAAGCCCAAATACATCGGCGCATCATGAGGAGGTGCTGAAAGTTGTTTTGATCCGTCGAATATGTTCCACCATAAACGCTTCCAAAACTGTTATCGAGGCATCGTGGAATGAATAAAGATAACTGCCTGGCACGTCATTGAATGAAAAGGGTCTGATTTGTTACATGCGGTGCATTCAACGGATTTTATGAAGGCAAAAAAGAGATGGGGATTGAGACTGAAGGTGGCAACGGAACATATGGAGGAAGCGGTATAGTGTGGCAATGCTTTTGGAGCAAATGCGATGAAGCGCGTCACCTGCGCGTTTCACTGTATTTTGATGAATTTCAGATGCCGGATGAAGATCTATTCTTCACCCGGCATTTTGCAGCCTGGCAGCAGCCGCTGATAGATTTTTTTCATGGAGGCGGTGACTTTGCGGGAGCTGAATGCCTGGCTGGCGGCAATATTGTAACGGCTGTATGGGGTTATGTCCTGGGCAGGCGACAGCAATTGGCAGATTGCATTTGCATAGGCTTCTGATGCATTTGCTTTTTTGATCATAATGCCGCCGCCGCAGTACTCCAGCAGATCGGAGCTTGCACTGGGGGAACCCATCAGGTCCTGGCTTCCGCGGATGTCTGAGCAAATCACGGGAAGACCGCTTGCCATGGCTTCCAGCAAAGCCATCGGAAGCCCCTCCTGATAAGACGGAAACAGGAAAATGTCGGCGATGGGATAGATCTCCATCATATCCTCCCGGTAGCCCAGAAAGGTAATCTTGTCAGAAACCTCCAGCTTTTGAGCAAGAGCCCGCAGGTGCTGCTCCAGCTTCCCATGTCCGCAGAGAACATAGTGTATTTGCTCATAAATATCAGGAGCAAGGCTCCGCAATTTGGCAAGGCATTGTAAGATGGTTTCATGATTTTTCCGTTTAATTAACTCCCCGGAGGAAAGCAGAAGGTGTTTGTCCGTTGGAACGCCCAGGGCCAGCTTTTTGTCCTGAATCTGCTGAGGAGTCATAGTCACGATCCGGTTGTCATCAAATCCGGCTCCCGGAATATAATTTATGTAGCGTGCATGAAAGGTTCTCTTTGCGAGACAGTAATCTTCCTTATTAATACAGAGCTGCTGATCTGTGTATCGGGACAGAAAACGCTCCATGGGGTAATAACAGAGCCAGTGGATCGGGGAGGCACCGCGGTAAAAATGGAAACCATGGGCGGTGTAAATGACCGGTCCGGTGTGGGTAGCATGGGCGGCAAGTCTTGCCATGACGCCTCCCATGGGTGTGTGGCAATGCACCAGGCTAAAATGTTCTTCCCTCATAAGCCGGCATAATTGCCGGTAGACCTTTAGATTTCCGGGATGGAAAGGACTCCTCACAAAGTCGATCTGATGGCGGACGATTCCGGTATGGTCCAGACGGTGATTGTCAGTTCCGTAGGAAGGGGTGTGGTAGTTAGAAGCATAATGTACCTCATAGCCCATGGACTGAAGGAGGCGGACATTGTTCATTTCAAATTGGGGGACAAAGCCGCTTACGGTAGTGACTAATAATGCTTTTTTCGTATTGGACATAACGGTTCCATCCTTTTCTAAATGTATGGTAAGTAAAGTATAGCATAATTCGCGGCGGGATGGTATAGGGAGAATGCAGGAAACGGCGCTGCCGCCTGGTGAACGAAGCAAATTTGTGAACTTTTTCTGACGTTTTTCGAAAAGCTCTATTCAAAATCGGAATCATCGTATATAATACAGATATTCTGCCCGGACGGGCGTTTCAGAATGAAGCAGAAGTATAGGAGGAATTAAAATGAAGATTAAACATATGCTGATGGTTTTGGGATGCGCGGTTTTGCTTTGTGGTTGTACAAAGAGCAATATTGTACAGCCGGATTTGGAGCCGGGTGAGACCATGGGACCGGACTTTGATTTGTACAATAATATTGAGATTGACGGGGAGCAGCTGCAGGAGGATGTGGAGGATATTTTCCTGGATGAGGAGGAGTATCCGATGGCTTCCGCAATCGATATTGACTTGAATCTGGATGAAGAGTATCTGGCTGTGACAGTGATTGTGAAGGATGGCACCAGCGCTGAGGATGCAGCCGCGTACGCGGAGGCAGTAATCAAGGGGACCAATGATCAGATCGCCGTGCAGGATTTTGGTTATGCGGAATCCGATGATGATTCCTATGGTGGAATCCATCAGGATAATGAGATCCGTGTGACGATTTATGACGAATCCTCTTATGAGTCAGACGGGGAGCCCATGTATGAGGCAACCTTTGAGAAGGATGTATATCAGCCGATTGTAATCGAATAAGATCAGGATATGAAAAAGCGCGCCGGCCGGTGCGCTTTTTTAAAATTTCACCATTTTTTTCCAACATTTTTCTGTCTGGGCGATGTATCAACCTATTATCTGACAAAACTCGACTAAACTCAAAAGAAAAGAGAGGAGTTGTTAGAAGACAATGAAAATTTGCGAAGCAACCAGTTATCGAATTACGGAATTATGCAAACAAAGAAACATAAGCGGATATGCGTTGAGTTACCGTGCGGGGATGCCTTCCTCAACCTATAAAAGTATTGTGAAGGGCAAAAGCAAGAATCCAGGAATCGTAAACATTAATAAAATTGCGGATGGCCTGGGAATCACGATCCGTGAATTTTATGATTCGGAAATATTTGATAATCTGGAACCGGATGAGTAGGCGCTAAAAGAGGCCAAGAGGCTGCTGCTGAATATGGTTGTGTAGATTTAGAAATAACACATCCATATTCGGCAGCAGCCTCATTTTAATCTGTACACCATATTGTCTAAGAAGTTACTCAGCAGCAGCTTCGGTTTCTTCCGTGGAAATCTCGGACTCGGTTTCCTCTGAAGTGATCTCGGCTTCAGTTCCCTCCGCGGCGGTCTCGGCTTCAGTTCCTTCTGCGGAGGTCGCGGTTTCAGCTTCAGTCTCGGAAGCGGTATCCTCTGCGTCAGCCTCCGTCTTTGCGGTATCTTCCTCATCCGAAGCGGGCTGGCCAGCGGTGATCACGCGGGAGGTGTTGTCAGCGGCCTGCTCAGCCTCAACAGATTCAGCTTCTGTGCTTTCGGCAGCTTCTGCCTCGGCGCCATCTTCTGCGGTCTCATCGGAAGCGACGATTTCGCTGCAGGTGACCTGCATGGTAAAGAAATCATTCTTATAGGAAAGCGTGTAAGAATTGCCGGTATCTGTATAGCCGCTTGCTTCGAAGCTTGCGCCGTTGCCAACTTCCTCAGCGAAGATGAGGTCTGCAACTGCCTGGCCCTCGGTTTCGCCCAGAGAAGCGATCATCATATTGGTGAAGCACTGATCCAGTGCCTGAACCTCTGCTTCCTCATGCAGGATATTGCGGTTGAATGTTACCTCCAGAGCGTAGGGTACATAATTTACACTCTTGGGATTGGCATTCAGATGCAGGGTGCTGGTAAATACGTCGCCGGCAGTGGGAACATACAGCTTATAAGTGGTCTGCAGGTTGTCCTTGGAAACGCGCCCGTTCAGGCTGCTGGTGCCCAGACTGGTTGCGGTGTTGACAAAGTATTTATCCATGAAGGTTTTCATCTCTGCCTGATAAGCAAGGCGGGTAGTGGTCACTGCGGCATTGGAATTCTTGGCGGCTTTTCCGGCCAGGGAGGCGGCAGTCTGCTGCTTCGACGGGCTGGGACGGGATGCCAGGTGCTGTTCCCTTTCCTGCTCTGCCTGAATCTCTGCCTCCGTTTTCTCAACCTTGCGTCCATCTGATCCAAGGCGGAAGCCCTCTACACGGGTGTCAGACATCATGTATCCATCCGGATCCAGATAATACTCGTAACCAGTTTCCGGGTCGGTGAACCAGCCCATGGTGGCCCAGGAGCCATTATCATACTGGTAACCCCATCCATTGCTATCCTGTACCCAGCCTGCAGCGAATGCAGTCATGCCGGTGGATAATGCCATGGCAGCGGTCAGGGCTGTGATGCCGATCATTTTTTTCTTCATATTAAAATTCCTCCAACTGTTCATATTTTTGAATTTATCCCTTTCGATCAGGGTCAAAATGATTCAACATGGAAAGCATAGCATAAAATGGGAGACTGCACAACTGGTTAAAATGTGAACTTTCCATAATTTTTTATTACGATGGGAGTTAGAAAAATGTAAAGATTTAAAAATTGGCCGTTCTATACGGGTGGCATTTATGCTCATCTTAGCCATGACATCCACCGGCTGAAAGAGCAGCCGGCGAATGAGTAATCTCCGCTTTACAATCCTCCATAATCTTGCTAGAATAAGAGAAAATCGAATCTAAAATCATCTCAGCGTTAGTTTTCGGATCTCCTGGCACCCCAGGGGGCGGAAAATTAGCGCTTTTGGTGCGTTGCGTGAATCAGCGCTCCGAGGCGGGCAGAAAATAAAAAGCTGGAAATTCAGATGATTCAGATAAAAGAAGAGGAGCAGATCAAATGTATATTATTGCAGGACTTGGAAATCCGGGAAAGGAATATGATAGAACCAGGCACAATGCCGGATTTTGCACTATCGACGTGCTGGCGGATCAGTATGGCATTGATGTCAGCGAGCGGAAGCACAAGGCGTTGTGCGGCCGGGGCGTGATCGAGGGGCATAAGGTGGTGCTGGTGAAGCCGCAGACCTTTATGAACTCCAGCGGGGAGAGCCTGCGGGCGGTGACCGATTATTATAAGGAAACGCCGGAGAATGTGATTGTCATCTTTGATGACATCAGTCTGGAGCCGGGGCAGCTGCGGATCCGGCTGAAGGGAAGTGCCGGCGGGCACAATGGGGTCAAGAGTATCATTGCCCATCTGGGCACTCAGGAGTTTCCGCGGGTCAAGGTGGGCGTGGGGGCGAAGCCTCCGCGGATGGATCTGGCGGATTATGTGCTGGGGCATTTTTCCAAGGAGGATCAGGAAGTGATGGACCAGGCGTTCCGGGAGGCGGCGGAGGCAGTGGTGATGCTGATGACTGATGGCGGAGAGCGGGCCATGAACCATTATAATGCAAAGAAGAAGGCGGAAGCCGAAGCAGGGAAAGCGGGAGTATCCATCAGTACAGAATGTAAGACAGGCAGGTAATCCGATGAGTATGGTATTTGCAAATCCGTTGACAGAATTAATCGAATACGAGGATATGAATCAGGACCTTTCGCGGCGCAAGGGGCCGGTGGCTTTGAGCGGATGTCTGGATTCCCAGAAGGTTCATTTGATGGAGGAGGTGGCTCAGAATATTCCCTGGAAGCTGGTGGTCACTTACGACGATTCCCGGGTAAAGGAGATCTGCGATGATTTTCGTTGTTTCCGGCAGGACGTGTGGATGTATCCGGCCAAGGATCTGCTGTTTTACAGCGCGGATATTCACGGAAATCTGATGGTTCGCCAGCGGCTGCAGGTGATCCGTCATTTGCTGGAGGATCAGGGCGGCGTGGTGGTGACGACCCTGGATGGGCTTATGGATCATTTGCTTCCCCTGGAGCAGGTGCGCAGGCAGGTATTGCAGGTGGAGACCGGGCAGGAGCTGGATCTGGAGAAATGGAAGGAGCGGCTGGTGGAGCTGGGCTATGAGCGGCTGCCTCAGGTGGACGGCATGGGACAGTTTTCCGTCCGCGGCGGGATTCTGGATATTTTTCCGCTGACGGAAGAGCTGCCGATCCGTATTGAACTGTGGGACACGGAGGTGGATTCCATTCGCAGCTTTGATCCGGAGAGTCAGCGTTCGGTAGAGCAGCTGGATCTGGTGAAAATCTATCCGGCGACGGAAAATATCTTTACCAGGAAGCAGCTTTTGGAAGGTATGGAGCGGATCCGCAAGGAAGGCAAGCAGCAGGAAAAGATACTGCGGGACCAGATGAAGACGGAGGAGGCCTTCCGCATTGCCGGTATTGTGCGGGAACTGACGGAAAGTGTGGAGGAAGGCCGGCGGACTGGCGGGCTGGATGCGTATTTATTGTATTTTTGCAGGGAGACGGTATCCTTTTTGCAGTATTTTGATCCGGCGCAGAGCATGGTGATTCTGGATGAGCCGCTCCGGCTGCGGGAAAAGGGGGATGCGGTGGAGACGGAGTTTCGGGAAAGTATGGCCCACCGTCTGGAGAAGGGCTATCTGCTTCCGGGCCAAACCGCGCTTTTGTACACGACCCGGGAGGTGCTGGCAGATGCCCAGCGCGATAATACCCTGTATCTGACCGGGTTGGAGCAGAAGCTTCCGGGGTTGACAGTGAAAAAGACCTATCGTCTTAATGTGAAGAACGTCAATTCCTATCAGAACAGCTTTGAGATGCTGATTAAGGACCTAAAACGCTGGAAGAAAGAAAAATACCGGGTGGTATTATTGTCCGGTTCCAGGACCAGGGCCAGCCGCCTGGCGGGGGATTTGCGGGAATATGAGCTGAGCGCGTTTTGTCCGGATCAGGAGGGCAGGCAGGTGCAGCCGGGAGAGATCTTGGTCACCTTTGGCAATCTTCATCGGGGCTTTGAATATCCCCAGATCAAGTTTGTGGTCATCACCGAAGGGGATATGTTCGGCAAGGAGAAGAAAAAGCGCCGTCGGCAAAAGCCCTCCTATGAGGGCAAGCGCATCCAAAGCTTTACGGAGCTGGCGGTGGGGGATTATGTGGTCCATGAGGACCACGGCCTGGGAATCTATCGGGGTATTGAAAAGATTGAACGGGACAAGATTGTCAAGGATTATTTGAAGATCGAATATGCCGACGGCGGAAATCTTTATCTTCCGGCCACTCGTCTGGACGGAATCCAGAAATACGCCGGGGCGGAGGCGAAAGCGCCGAAGCTGAATAAGCTGGGCGGCGATCAGTGGACCCGCACCAAGACCCGGGTGAAAAGCGCGGTCAAGGAAATCGCCAGGGATCTGGTGGAGCTTTATGCGGCCCGCCAGCAGATGGGCGGTTTCCAGTACGGGGAGGATACGGTCTGGCAGCGGGAGTTTGAGGAGCTGTTTCCCTATGAGGAGACGGAGGACCAGTTGGATGCCATTGAAGCCACCAAAAAGGACATGGAAAGCAGGAAAATCATGGACCGTCTGATCTGTGGCGATGTGGGCTACGGCAAGACGGAGATCGCCCTGCGGGCCGCCTTTAAGGCGATCCAGGAGGGCAAGCAGGTGGTTTATCTGGTGCCCACCACGATTCTGGCCCAGCAGCATTACAATACCTTTTTGCAGCGGATGAAGGATTTCCCGGTGCGGGTGGATCTGATGAGCCGGTTCCGGACGCCGACGGAAATCAAAAAGACTATCGAGGATCTCAAGAAGGGCTGGGTGGATATTGTGATCGGCACGCACCGGGTCCTTTCCAGGGACGTGAAGTTTAAGGACCTGGGCCTTTTGATTATCGATGAGGAACAGCGCTTCGGCGTTGCCCATAAGGAAAAAATCAAAAAGCTGAAGGAAAATGTGGATGTGCTGACCCTGACGGCGACGCCCATTCCCCGCACGCTCCATATGAGTCTGGCGGGAATCCGGGATATGAGTGTGCTGGAGGAGCCGCCGGTGGATCGGGTTCCGATCCAGACCTACGTGATGGAGTATAATGACGAAATGATCCGGGAGGCCATCAACCGGGAGCTGGCGCGGGGCGGGCAGGTATATTACGTCTATAACCGGGTCAAGGATATTGAAGAGATTGCGTCTCATGTCCAGGAACTGGTGCCGGACGCGGTGGTGGTCTGTGCCCATGGACAGATGCGGGAGCATCAGCTGGAACGGATTATGCTTGATTTTGTCAATGGGGACATCGATGTGCTGGTGTCCACGACCATTATTGAGACCGGACTGGACATCCCCAATGCCAACACCATGATTATTCATGATGCGGACCGTATGGGACTGTCCCAGCTTTATCAGCTTCGGGGGCGTGTGGGACGTTCCAGCCGGACCTCCTATGCTTTTTTAATGTACAAGCGGGATAAGCTTTTAAAGGAGGAGGCGGAAAAACGGCTCCAGGCGATCCGGGAGTTTACGGAGCTGGGCTCCGGCATCAAGATCGCCATGCGGGATCTGGAGATCCGCGGCGCGGGAAATGTGCTGGGGGCGGAGCAGCATGGCCATATGGAAGCGGTGGGATATGATCTGTACTGCAAGCTGTTGAATCAGGCGGTGCAGGCACTGCAGGGCAAGCGCAGCGAGGAGGATGATTTTGAAACCGTGGTGGACTGCGATGTGGATGCCTACATTCCTGCTTCCTATATTAAGAATGAATATCAGAAACTTGATATTTATAAACGGATTTCCGGCATTGAAAATGAAGAAGAGAAGATGGATATGCAGGATGAGCTGATGGACCGTTTTGGAGACATTCCCAGACCGGTGGATAATCTGCTGGTGGTTGCCGCGCTGAAGGCGGTGGCTCATCGGGCGTATGTGACGGAGGTGAAAATCAATCGTCAGGAGATCCGACTGGCAATGTATCAAAAGGCAAAGCTGGATACTGCCGGGATTCCGGCGCTGATTCAAAAATATCAGGGGGAATTGAAATTCCAGATGACGGAGGAGCCTTATTTTCATTATATTGATCGCAAAGTAAAGCATAAGGATTGCGGTGATATGATGGAGCGGGCTCAGGAAATTTTAGGAGAGCTGGCAAAGCTGGCGTTATAAATCCTGGCAAAAGGAAAGTTTGGGAAGAATTCTTAACTGTGTATAAAATCCCTCCGTTTACAGATACTACATTCATGAAAGGCAATGAAGATAAACGACAGAATGTAAAATGGAGGAGTCTGTTTATGAAAGCTACAGGAATTGTAAGAAGAATTGACGACCTGGGGAGGGTGGTGATTCCAAAGGAAATCCGGCGCACGCTCCGGCTGC
>CAZICB010000084.1:0-9055 GCA_964537765.1 uncultured Lachnospiraceae bacterium | reverse complement strand
CCCCCTTTTCGTAGCCTTTCCCTTTCCAAAATGCGGCGAATGCCTTTGCCGCCGCTCGCTGTTGTGCGTCTGTCATGTATCTCAACCTCCCAAAAGGTGCAAAAATTCATTTACAATCATAGCACAAACGGTGCAGAACCACAATCCAGCAAATGAGAAAAACGCTTTACGGACTCTGCGTGAACGGACACAAAATTTGGACGATTTAAACATTATGGATTTAATTCCATTTCTGATGCCGCTCCATTGCTTCCTTAAGCTGCCCAAATGCCTGCTCCACCGTAGCGCGGGGGCATGCAAGATTAAAACGCTCAAACTGGGCGGTCGCCGGTCCGAATACCTTGCCGGAATCCAGCCAGAGCTTTGCCTCCTCAACCATGATGTGCTCCAGCTCCTCATCCGTGAAGCCATACCCGGAGAAATCGATCCAGACCAGATAGGTGCCCTCCGGCTTTACAAAGGTTGCTTTCGGGAAATTGGTTTCCACAAACGCTTTCGCATATGCGATGTTGCCTGCAATATATTCCACCAGCTCCTTCACCCACGGATCTCCTTTGGTGTAACAGGCTTTCACTGCAACCATTCCCATGATATTGCCCTGGCTGTATCCGGCCCCTGCGTTGGCGCGGCGGTATTTTGCCCGAAGGGTCTCATTGGGGATAATGATATTGGCCGGCTGGAAGCCTGCCACATTGAAGGTTTTGCTGGGAGACGTGTACAATACCAGTTTTTCCTGATATTTGGGGTCCAGGGTCATAAAGCTGGTGAACCGATGCCCCTCGTAAACAAAATCACAGTGGATCTCGTCATCCATGATCACCACATCATGTGCCAGGCAAATATCTCCCAGCTTCTCCAGTTCCTCTTTCGTCCACACTCTTCCGACAGGATTATGCGGGTTGCAGAGGATAAATACCTTCACATGGTTCTCAACGATCTTTTTTTCAAAATCCTCAAAATCGATGGTATATTTGCCATTCTCATAATGAAGCTGATTATTAATGAAGATCCTTCCATTGTCCTCAATGACCTCGCGGAATGGGTAATAAACCGGCTGCTGAATCAAAACAGCATCTCCCGCTTCCGTAAACGCCTTAACCCCGGTAGCCAGGCCATATACCACGCCGCACCCGACAGTCACCGCAGAGGGATCCACATGGTAGCCATGATGCCGGAAAAACCATCCGTCCAGGGCTGCATAATATTCCTCATCCGGGTCGGTATAGCCAAAGATACCGCAATCGATCCTCTTATGGAAATCATCCAGGATCTCTTCCGGGAGCGCGAAATCCATATCCGCTACCCAAAGCGGAAGCAGGTCCTCCCTCCCTTTACGCTGCATGCCAAAATCATATTTCAGGCAGCTGGTTCCCCGACGGTTTACAAGCTTGTCAAAATCATACCGTTTGCTCATTGTCTTCTCCTCATCTTTCTTTTTGATTTTTGCTGCGTTTGTTTTTGCTGTGTTCTTTTTTTGTTTAGTTGCTAAACTTTCTTTGTGCTTTTATGGTAGTACTGTTCCCTCTAAATGTCAATATATTTTCGTTTAGAAATTAAACTATTTTTTCTTTCTGAATTTTTATATTTCATATTAACCCTTGTTTTTACTTGGTTTTATGATATAATGGTTTAAGGATTAACTATTTTTCGTTTCATTACTATACTTATCAGTTTTTCGATAGGAGGAATCCATGGCGAATACCGATTCAGAAAAAGAAGGTTTAGAGAAAGCCCTAAACAGCACCTCTGACCCCCAGAGCAGCTTCGTCGACCAGACCTACCAGGTGCTGAACAACCGTCACAATGTCATTTACCAATTCGTCATGCGGTACAATGACTATATCTACGCGGAACACGATTATGGAAATGGCGAGCCCCTGACCATGATCGAGGTGCATACCCTTACCTATATCGAAGATCATCCCGGAGCCACCGTCACGGAGCTGACCAATTACTGGCATAAGACCAAGGGCGCCATCTCCCAGACCGTCAGCAGGCTGGAAGCCCTGGGCCTTGTGAAAAAGACAAAAAAAGAAGGCAACGCCAAAAATGTGTGCCTCTACGTCACGGACTGCGGCTGCCAGACCAGCCGCGCCCATAAGCTTTACGATACCCTGGATATTACAAAGACCCTCAGCGAGATCCAAAAAGAATGCACTCCCGCTGAAATTGACACCTTCTACAAAGTCATAGCGGTCTATTATGATGTGATCTCTAAGGACTTCGAGGAAAACAAGATTCCCAAACGTCAGGGGAAACGAAAACAGTAAAAATGGGGCTGTTGCAAAAATCTGCGTAAGGATTTTGCAGCAGCCCCATCTATTTTTCGAAAACCTACTCCAGTTCAAAGGCTCCGGTATACAGCTGATAATATTGTCCCTTGGCAGCCAAAAGCTCTTCATGGGTTCCCCGCTCGATGATGTTTCCGTGCTCCAGCACGATGATCACATTGGAATTTCTGACCGTGGAGAGGCGGTGGGCAATAACAAACACGGTTCTGCCCTGCATCAGACGGTCCATTCCCTCCGAAACAATCTTCTCTGTGCGGGTATCGATGGAGCTGGTGGCCTCATCCAGGATCATAACCGGAGGATCAGCCACTGCCGCGCGGGCAATCGCCAAAAGCTGGCACTGCCCCTGGGACAAATTGGAGCCGTCCCCGGACAGCATGGTCTGGTACCCGTTTGGCAGGCGGGTGATAAAGCTGTCCGCACCTGCCAGACGCGCCGCCGCGATACATTCCTCATCGGTAGCATCCAGCCGGCCATAGCGAATATTGTCCATAACCGTACCAGTAAACAATACCGTATCCTGAAGCACGATGCCCAGAGAACGACGCAGGGAGGATTTGCGGATCTTATTGATATTGATGCCGTCATAACGGATCTTACCGTCGGCAATATCATAAAACCGGTTGATCAGGTTGGTAATGGTGGTTTTTCCCGCGCCCGTCGCTCCCACAAAGGCGATTTTCTGCCCCGGCTTTCCATACAGAGTAATATTATGAAGAATCATTTTATCCGGCGTATACGCAAAATCAACATCAAAGAAACGGACATCGCCCTTTAACGGTTCATAAGTAGTGGTCCCGGAATCCTTATGATAATGCTTCCATGCCCAAAGACCGGTCTTCTTTGCGGTCTCCACAAGAGCTCCATCCTCTTGCTTTACACAGGCCAGCTCCACATAGCCCTCGTCAAACTCCGGCTCCTCATCCAAAAGGGTAAAGATACGTTCCGCTCCTGCGAGGCCCATGACAATGGAATTGATCTGCGGCGTTACCTGTTGGATGGAGCCTGCAAACTGGCGGCACATACTAAGAAACGGCACGATCACTGCGATGGAGAAGGGCAAGCCTGAGATGGAAAGGTTCGGCACTCCCTGTTCCAGAAAGATCCCGCCTGCCACTGCCACCATAACATAAATCAGATAATTGACATTGTTTATAATCGGCATCAGCGTATTGGAATAACGGTTCGCCAGACAGGCCGCCTGATACAGCTCATTGTTGGCAGCGCAAAAATCGCTCTGGGCCTCCTCCTCATGGTTGAAAACCTTGATTACCTTCTGGCCGTTGATCATTTCCTCGATGACACCCTCGGTTTTTCCGATTGCCTTCTGCTGCTTCATGAAATAGTTTGCGGACCGGCCTCCGATTTTACGGGTCAGGGTCAAAGTAACGGCAGCTCCGGCGATGATGACCAGCCCCATCCAGATGGAATAATACAGCATGATGCAAAGAATCGTGACAGCCATAATCAAGGATTTCAAAAGCTGAGGAAAACTCTGGGAAATCATCTGGCGCATGGCATCCACGTCATTAGTATAATGGCTCATAATGTCGCCCCGCTGGTGGGTGTCAAAATAACGCAGCGGCAGCGTCTCCATATGTTCGAACATCCGAACGCGACATTTGTCCAGACATCCTTGGGTGAACATGGCCATTAGCTGATTGTACACCAGGGCAGCCAGCAGCGCCACCACATACAAGCCGCCCAGAATATAAACATAATGCAGGACAATCGGCCGTGTAGTTTCCCAGTCCCATCCGTTTGTCCAAGCCTGCTCCATGACTGCGATCACATGCTGCTGAAATACCGCAGGTATCGCTCCCAAAACTGCATTGACCATAATAATCAGAATAATCACCGGAAGCAGGCGCGGATAGAAGGAAAACAGCATTTTGATCAGCCGCACGAACGTATTAGTATTTACCTTTTTCATGCCAGCACCTTCCTTTCCTCATCTGCCGCAATGGATTCGTGGCCCTGACGGTTCTGGGACAGATAAACCTCCTGATAGATCTTATTGGTTTTCAAAAGCTCCTTACTGGTCCCCACAGCGTCGATTCTGCCGCCATCCATGACAATAATACGGTCCGCATCCTCCACAGAGCTGGTACGCTGGGCAATAATAATCTTCGTAGTTTCCGGAATGTACGTGCGCATGGCTGCCCGGATCCGTGCGTCGGTTTTCGTGTCCACTGCCGAGGTGCTGTCATCCAAAATTAAAATCTTTGGTTTTTTCAGCAGGGCCCTGGCAATACACAGCCGCTGCTTTTGTCCGCCGGATACATTGGAACCTCCCTGCTCAATCCAGGTATCATAGCCCTTGGGGAATTGGTCGATAAATTCATCGGCACAGGCAAGACGGCAGACCTCCTTCACCTCTTCCAGAGACGCATCCTTATTGCCCCAACGGATATTGTCGGCAATCGTGCCGGAAAACAGCACATTTTTCTGTAAAACCATCGCAACGCTGTCCCGCAGCACCGTCAGATCATACTCCCGCACATCCACGCCCCCGACCAGGACCGTTCCTTCACTGACATCGTAAAGCCGCGGAATCAGCTGTACCAGAGAGGATTTTGCAGAACCGGTTCCTCCGATGATTCCGATGGTTTCCCCGGAACGAATATGCAGCCGGATATCCTTCAGAACCGGCTGCTTCGCATGCTCAGAGTACTGGAAGCTGACATCTTCAAAATCAATGGAGCCATCCTTTACGGAATCTACAGGCTCCTTGGGAGAAAGGATGGTGCTCTTTTCCCGAAGCGCCTCGCAAACACGCTGACAGGATTCCTCCGCAAACGTAATCATCACAAAGATCATGGACAGCATCATCAGGGAAGTAAGAATCTGAAAGCTGTAGGTCAGCAAGGTAGAAAACTGGCCCACATCCAGCTCCTTTCCGCCGGTGGCAATAATCTGACGCGAACCAAAGCTTAAAACAAATAACATGATCATATAAATACACAACTGCATCAAAGGCTCATTAAACGCAAGAATCCGTTCCGCCTGCGTAAAAATCCGGCGAATATTTTCCGAGTCCTCCCGGAACTTCTTATTTTCATAATCCTCCCGAACAAAGGACTTGACCACGCGAATCCCCTTGATGTTTTCCTCTACCGAGTTGTTCAGCGCATCATACATGGGAAAGCCCTTGCGGAAAAAGGGCAGGGCCAGCTTGGCTATCCCGATCAGCCCAAAACCCAGCACCGGAATAACCACCACAAAAATCAGCGCCATCTTTCCCCCCATAATATAGGCCATGGTAAAGGAAAAAACCAGATTCATGGGGGCGCGGATGGCAGTCCGGATAATCATCATGTAGGCCTGCTGGATATTCTGGATATCCGTGGTCAGCCGGGTCACCAGAGAGGCGCTGGAAAATTTGTCAATATTCGAAAAGGAATATTTCTGAATATTCCGAAAAACATCCTCTCTCAGATTGCGGGCAAACCCGGTGCTGGCATTTGCACAATGAATGCCTGCCAAATAACCGCATACCAGCGACAGAAGCGCCAGAACCACCAGCTTCCATGCATATCCCAGAATCACGCTGGTTGTGCAGCCTGCCCGGATTTCGTTTACCAGCATGGCAATCACAAACGGAATCAGTGCTTCCAACAGCACCTCCCCCGAAACATAGACGGGAGTCAAAATCATCGAACGCCTGAACTCACGCACACTCTTTAACAATTGCCGAATCATAAAACCCTCCTATTCTGATGTGTTTCCGTCCATTCGAATTCTGAAAAGCTGCCAAGGCAGGGATCTTTCTGCCATGACAGCTTTTCCATATGCTCATTATTAAAAATGGCTTCTTTTGCTATCCAATTCTATAATATTTGCAGGAATTTGTCAAAGCAAATTCCGGAAAAATTGTTCAAATACAGGATAGCTTTTTCTGCATAAATATGATATTCTCCTAACAGCTCTCATAATCCCTTTGATGTGACATGTACAGCTTATAACATTATTTTCTATCCAAGATACTGATGGAGGTATAAAGACCATGTATGAATTGATACAGATTTCAGACAGCAGCTACTATATCCAAAGCCCCGCAAAGATTGGGCTTGTAAGGCTGAATGACAAAGAGGTTTGTTTGATTGACAGCGGAAATGATAGGGAGGCAGGGCGAAAAGTCCGGCAAATTCTGGATGCTAACCATTGGAAATTAACAGCGATCTTTAATACCCATTCCAATGCGGATCATATCGGAGGCAATAAATATTTGCAGGGTCAGACGGGCTGCAAAATCTACGCACCGGGGATTGATTGCGCTTTTACAAGACACCCGATTTTAGAGCCGTCGTTTTTATATGGCGGCTACCCCTGCAAGGACCTGAGACACAAGTTTTTGCTGGCACAGGAAAGCAATGCGGAGTATTTGACAAAGGAGGTTTTGCCCAAAGGCTTTGAAATAATCCGCTTACCGGGGCATTTCTTTGATATGGTGGGTTTTCGGACGCCAGATCATGTGATTTATCTTGCCGATTGTTTGTCCAGCAGTGAAACCTTGGATAAATACCAAATCGGATTTATCTATGACGTTGCCGCTTACCTGAAAACGCTTGAAATGGTAAAATCCCTGTCCGCAAAAATGTTTGTCCCGGCTCACGCCGAAGCAACGACAGATATTTCCGATCTGGCACAATACAACATTGACAAAGTACACGAGATAGAAGAAAAAATCCTTGACCTCTGTTCCGAGCCGCTTTGCTTTGAAATCCTCCTGCAGCGGCTGTTCACAGAATATCATTTGACTATGAATTTCGAACAATATGCTCTTGTAGGCAGTACCCTTCGCTCCTATCTTGCATGGATGAAAGACACGGGAAAGTTAAACGCTGAGTTTGAAAATAATATGCTGCTTTGGAAGCGGGTATAAGAAGAATTGGCCTCGGCCGCCGTCTTTTTTGCGGCTTTGTCATATCGCATCCCCCGGAGGGATGATCTGATTCATAACAGGAAGCGTTCCATTTATATTCGCTTGCACTCGATGGGACAATCAGATATAATAAACTCCATATTAAAAAGATTCCTTTTCATCATAATGCTATTTCCCAAAAAAGGGAAGGAGGTTTCCTCATGTATCGAAAATTTAAAAAGACATGTACCGTCCTGCTGCTCTCCCTGGCAGTCTCTGTCACTGCCGCAGCGCCAGCCTTTGCAGAGACGATATCATCATCTTCTGTATCTGCGGAAGAGTTCCGCTATGTTCATGACCCTCGCTTAAATCCAAAGGCAATGGAGGACATCATTGAGGATCCGTCCGCCATATATGGATTCTCTCCTGATCCCAATTCCGTCCGTCTGGGGCAGTTCGCTTCCTATGATTGGTCGGATCCTGTGCTGGTAGAAAACGCACGGCAGGAACGTATTGCCTATCACGCACAGAATGCCGGGCTATATGATATGCTTACACAGCTGCAGGCCGAGGGCAAATCGATAGAAGAAATCGCCAGGACCATCAGCGCAGAACGCAACCGCATCCGTCTGGCCGCCTACGATGGGGATCCGGAGGGATTGGCTGCAGTAAAGCAGAGCAATCTGGATACATATGGAAATGAAGAAGGCCCCTCTGCCGATTCCCTGTATGCAAAATACGGCTCCTGGGAGACTGTATTGGAAAAGGCTTTCAGCGTAAACTCCGGAATGGATGCCTGCCTTGGCCTGTATGACGACTACTATGATCTGTATGTGGCTTCCGGCCAGTTTGTGTACTATTACACGGTAGTGAAAGGAGATTATCTGGAAAAGATAGCTGCCCGGCAGCTGGGCTCCAGGGAACTGTGGAATCTTATCTTCCAGATGAACACTGATATTCTGTCCAATCCCAATCTTATCTATGTCGGACAGGTCTTAAAAATGCCCTCTGACCCGTCGGCCCCGGGCATATTGGATGTGATAGAAGAAGCCCAAAAGGAGGAAGCTTCATAATGGATCTAAATTATTTACTTTTTCTCCAGAATATCAGAGAAGCCACCGGCGGGGTCTTTAACAGCCTCGCCATTCAGATCAGCGATCTGTCCTACGGGATTTTCATCTGGCTGACTGCATGTATTTTTTTCTGGGCGGTCAGCAAGAAGCACGGAAGCCCCGGTTCGAATGTCGTCAATGCTTTCAAATTCGATGCTTATGTTTGCAATCAGAGCTTCCTCCTGCAAAACCCGCAAAAATCCCTCGTCCTTTTGAATGGCAATAGAGCCCTGATCCGGGCGAAGCGGATACAGCGTCACAATATGGGTATCCTGTGGAACGAAAAAAATCCTCCTGAATTTATAGCGAAGGAATTCTAATATCCGCAAATTGCCGAGAATGTTAGAACGTCCCTTCAGAGAAGGATTGTCAAGTGTGTTTGTAAACTTTTTGCTTATAATCACACATGGTTTTGAAATTGCCCCTCTGCCTCGTCGCCTGATAATAGGACGGTCTTTCAATTTTTTCCTCCATAAGCCGCTTTGCGATCTGGAACGGTCCCATGCCCTCCACGGTCAGCCGGAAAATCTTCCTCACAACCTCCGCCGCTTCTTCATCGACAAGCCAGAGGTTTTTATCATCAGGGTTTTTCACATACCCGTATGGCGGGTTGCTTGTAATGGGTTTCCCCTCTTTCCCCTTTGCCCGCAGAACTGCGGTGATCTTCCTGCTGCAGTCGCGCAGATACCATTCATTAGTCAACCTTGCATAAAGAATGACATCACAGCAGTGTATTGGCGGTCGATTACCTCCGGCGGAACGGAGAGGCAGATAATCAAAATAAATGA
>CAZICB010000083.1:0-9113 GCA_964537765.1 uncultured Lachnospiraceae bacterium | reverse complement strand
TTTGATAATTACAGTGTACCACAAATCAGCGGAAAATTAATGGTAAATTTTTTTGTTTTCGTAATAAGGCTCTGAGGTCAGCTCCACGCCCAGTTTTTTGAAAATATTAATGTCCACGCTGGAGAGCATGACGGAGGTATGCACCTGACAGCCCCGCAGCTTGGGAAGCTGTTCTAAAGCGATGCGGGCATTCTCGTCGGTGGCGGCGCAGGTGGAGAGGGCGATCAGGACCTCATCCGTGTGGAGCCGGGGATTTTTGCTGCCCAGATAACGGGTTTTCAGTCCTTGGATCGGTTCGATGAAGGACGGGGAGATCAGATGAACATCATCTGGGATCCCGCCCAGAGCCTTGACCGCGTTCAGCAGGGCGGCGGCGGAGGCGCCCAGCAGGGCGCTGGTCTTTCCGGTGACGATCTGGCCGTTTGGCAGCTCCAGCGCCGCGGCCGGGGAGCCGTTTGCCTTGGCCAATACATTGGCTGCGGAAATCACCGGACGCATGGAGGAGGTGATCTTTGCCTGCTTCATCAGCAGCTCCAGCTTATAAACCTCATCCTGATTGCCCTGATCCTGTGCCAGGTTGTTTAAGGCCTGATAGTAGCGGCGGATAATCTCCTGGCGGGAGGCCTCCTGGCAGGCTTCATCGTCAATGATGCAATTGCCGGCCATATTGACTCCCATGTCCGTAGGGGATTTGTAGGGACAATAGCCGTAGATGCCCTCGAACATGGCGGCCAGAACCGGGTAAATCTCCACATCCCGGTTGTAGTTGACAGTGGTCACGCCGTAGGCCTCCAGATGGAAGGGGTCGATCATATTGACATCGTTTAAGTCGGCGGTGGCGGCCTCGTAGGCCAGATTCACCGGGTGCTTTAAGGGAATATTCCAGATGGGGAAGGTCTCAAATTTCGCGTAGCCGGCCTTCACGCCCCGCTTGTTTTCATGGTAAAGCTGGGATAAGCAGGTGGCCATTTTGCCGCTGCCCGGTCCCGGCGCGGTGATGATCACCAGGGGCTTGGTGGTTTCGATATAATCATTTTTTCCGTAGCCCTCATCGCTGACGATGTGCGGAATATTGTTGGGGTAGCCCTCGATGGGGTAGTGGCGGTAAACCCGGATGCCTAAGTTTTCCAGCTTGGTTTTGAACATATCGGCGGAGGCCTGACCGGAGTAACGGGTGATGACCACGCTGCCCACATACAGGCCCTTATCCCGGAATTCCTGGATCAGGCGCAGCACGTCCAGATCGTAGGTGATGCCAAGGTCATGGCGGATTTTATTTTTCTCAATGTCAGACGCATTGATGACAATGACGATCTCCGCCTGGTCTGCCAGCTGCAGGAGCATCTGAAGCTTGCTGTCCGGAGCAAAGCCCGGCAGAACCCGGGAGGCATGGTAATCGTCGAAAAGCTTGCCGCCGAATTCCAGGTATAATTTATCTCCGAACTGGCTGATCCGCTCCCGGATGTGTTCGGATTGCATTTTCAAGTATTTCTGGTTGTCAAAGCCGATTTTCATAGTAGTAATAATCCCCTCTCGTGGAAATGATTATCGTATGCCCGATGGAACAAAAGACGGAAATATTATAGCACATTGGGTTTGAAAATGCACCTGGATTTCCAGGGGTTTTTGCATACCTTTTACTTTTTGGAAATATATGTTATAATCTCTTAATACAAACGTCATAATCCGCCAATACTAATACGAATGAAAAAGGATAGGGAATAATCATGAGAAAACGAACCATTTGGTTTGTTCTCTGCCTGCCTTTGACCCTGCTGCTGGCAGTTCTGGCCGGATGCGGAAGGCTGGAACGGCTGCAGGCTACTGCTACGACACCGGAGCCGGTGGTAGTGGACCGGGGGGAGGAGACGGAGAGCGAGCCCGAGGAGGAGCAGCTTCCCGAGGAGCTGCAGACAGAGGAGCTGGAGGTGGATACGGAGCCGGAAAGAAATCCGGTGCAGGTGAAGGGCATTTATATCTCTGCCTATGTGGCGGGAACGCCGGCCATGGTGGATAAGCTTTTGGCAGAGTTTGACCGGACGGAAGCCAATGCCCTGGTCATCGACTTAAAGGACGACTTCGGACGGGTGGCTTGCGGAATGGATTCGCCGCTGGTTGAGGAGATTGGATCGGCAGCGTCATATATTGAGGATGTCAAGGGACTGATGGAAAAGCTGAAGGTCCATGATATTTATGTGATTGCCCGCATTCCGGCCTTCCGCGACGCCTGGCTGGGGGATGTGCGTCCGGACTGGTGCGTGAAGAATGGAGACGGGACCGTATTCCGGGACCGGGATGGCAATTCCTGGGTCAATCCCTACAAGCAGGAGGCCTGGGACTACCTGGTGGAAATCGGCGTCCAGGCCGGCCGTCTGGGGTTTGATGAGGTACAGTTTGACTACGTGCGTTTTTGTACGGAGCGGGGCATGAAGGATGTGGTGTTTGACGAGGCAGATGTGCAGGGAAGGTCCCGCACGGATATTATCTGCGAATTTATGGATTATGCCTATCAGCGGTTAAAAAGCGAGGGACTGTTTGTGTCCGCCGATGTATTCGGAGCCATTATCAATAGTGATGTGAATGCCAATTCCGTGGGGCAGATCTACGGGGAGCTGGCAAAGCATGTGGACTACATCAGCCCGATGATTTATCCGTCCCATTACGGGGATGGAAACTATGGCATTGACCATCCGGATCTGCAGCCCTACGATACGATCCGGGCGGCCCTGGAGGACTCCAAAAAGGAGCTTTATTTTGCGGGGCAGGACGGCGGACATTTAGCGACGGTGCGCCCCTGGCTTCAGGATTTTACGGCGACCTGGCTGGCCAACCATATTTCCTATGGATCTGCCGAGGTGCGGGCGCAGATCCAGGCCGTGTACGATGCAGGCTATGACGAGTGGCTTTTGTGGGATGCCTCCTGCCACTACAGCTGGGACGGACTTTTAGCGCCGGAGGAGGCCAGGGCAGAGGCGGAGCGTATTGCACAGTCCCGGGCGGCCCAGCCGGAGACCACCTTTGCGCCGGAGAGTACCCGGGAGCTTTTGACGGTGGGGCCGGAAGAGAGTAAAATGCTTTTGGACATGCCTCCCAGCCCGGAGGATGTGAAGCGGCAGGCCGAGGAGGCGGCGGCAGAGAGCGCTCAGGCGGCGCCGGAAAATATTCAATAAAGCCCGGCCGGAAGTCCGGAGGGCTTTCATGAAAAATGTGGGAGGAGATCGTATGGAAAGAACGGTAGTTCCTGGCGAATTTTATCGTCATTTTAAAGATAAATTGTATCAGATTGTGGCGGTGGCACGCCACTCAGAGACCGGGGAGCGGATGGTGGTTTACCAGGCTCTTTACGGGGATTACCAGGTGTACGTGCGTCCCTATGAAATGTTTGTAAGCCCGGTGGACCGGGAAAAATATCCCTATGCGTCCCAGACCTGGCGTTTTGAGAAGGTGGTATTGGGGGCGTCCAGGCCGACTTCCCAAACGGCCGCGGAGCCTGGAACGGACAGCGGACAGGCGTCCCGGCAGCCCGAGGAGGCCGCAGGCATTGACGGGTTCCAGGAGCCGCAGGAGCCGCAGGAACCGCAGGAGCCCAATCCGACGCTGCTGGAATTTTTGGACAGCAGGAGCTTTGAGGTGCGGATGGAATGCCTGCGCAAGTTAAAAAAGACGGGCACCCGGCAGGACATGGAAAGCATCTGCATGGCGCTGGATGTCTGGCCTCCGGATGGGACCATCGCGGAGCAGGTGTCGGCCATCGAGCGCTATCTGAAGCTTCAGGAGCATTTCGACGGCGGGCATCTGCGGTGACCGGTCAGAAGCATGCAAACAGGAGGCTTCATGTTTAATATCGAAGAAGAGCTGAAAAAACTGCCGGCGCAGCCGGGGGTTTATATCATGCATGATGCCAGGGACGAGGTCATTTACGTGGGAAAGGCCATCAGCCTGAAAAACCGGGTCCGGCAGTATTTCCAGAGCAGCCGCAATAAGACGGCGAAGATCGAGCAGATGGTTTCCCGGATCGCCCGCTTTGAGTACATTATTACCGATTCGGAGCTGGAGGCGCTGGTGCTGGAGTGCAATCTGATCAAGGAGTACCGTCCCCGCTACAATACCATGCTGAAGGATGACAAGGCTTATCCTTATATAAAAGTCACCGTGTCGGAGGCATTTCCCAGGGTTTTGTTTGCCCGGACCATGAAAAAGGACAAAAATAAATACTTCGGCCCCTATACCAGCGCCGGGGCGGTGAAGGATACCATCGATCTGATCCATAAGCTGTATCGGATCCGCACCTGCAGTCGGAATCTTCCCCGGGACACGGGAAAGGACCGGCCCTGCTTGAATTACCACATCAAACAGTGCGACGCCCCCTGTCAGGGCTTGATCAGCCAGGAGGAGTACAGAAAAAGGGTAGCCCAGGCACTGGAATTTTTAAACGGACATTACGATAAGGTGCTTTCCGTGCTGGAGGAGAAGATGCTGGCGGCTTCCGGGGAGATGGAGTTTGAAAAGGCCATAGAATACCGGGATCTCCTGGAAAGCGTAAGGAAGGTAGCCCAGAAGCAGAAAATCACCAGCAGCAGTATGGATGACCGGGATATCATCGCCATGGCAAAGGATGACCAGGATGCGGTGGTCCAGGTATTTTTCGTGCGGGAAGGGAAGCTGATCGGACGGGATCATTTCCATGTGGCAGTTGCTACGGCGGAGAACAGCTCCCAGATTTTGACCAGCTTTGTGAAGCAGTTCTATGCGGGCACTCCCTTTCTGCCCAAGGAGCTTTGGGTGCAGGAGGAGCTGGAGGAGGGCGCCGTCATCGCCCAGTGGCTCAGCGCCCGGAAGGGCCAGAAGGTGCGCATTGTGGTGCCGAAGGTGGGGCAGAAGGAAAAGCTGGTGGAGCTGGCCCGGAAAAATGCGGCGATGGTTCTGATCCAGGATTCGGAGAAGATCAAGCGGGAGGAACTGCGTACCATCGGTGCCATGAATCAGGTGGCAGGCTGGCTGGGGCTGGAGAGAGTCAAACGGATCGAGGCCTTCGATATTTCCAATATTTCCGGCTATGAGTCGGTGGGATCCATGATCGTCTATGAAAACGGCAAGCCCAAACGCAGCGATTACCGGAAATTTAAGATCCGCACGGTTATCGGACCCAATGATTACGCCTCCATGAGGGAGGTGTTGACCAGGCGCTTCACCCATGGCCTTGCGGAGCGGGAGCAGCTTCAGGAAAAGGGGATGGAGGCGCAGTTCGGCAGTTTTACCCGCTTCCCGGATCTTTTGATGATGGACGGCGGACGGGGGCAGGTGAACATTGCCCTGGAGGTGCTAAAGGAATTGCAGCTGGACATTCCGGTCTGCGGCATGGTGAAGGATGACAATCACCGGACCCGGGGATTGTATTTTCAGAATGTGGAGATTCCCATTGATAAGCATTCGGAGGGTTTTCGGCTGATCACCCGGATCCAGGATGAGGCCCACCGCTTTGCCATCGAGTACCACAGGAGTCTGCGGGGCAAGGATCAGGTCCATTCGGTGCTGGATGAGATTTCCGGCATCGGCGATACCAGAAGAAAGGCTCTGATGCGTCATTTCAAATCCCTGGAGGCCATCCAGGCCGCTTCTGAGGAGGAGCTTTCCCAGGTGCCGGGGATGAACCGGCAGGCGGCGGCCAGTGTGTATGCCTTTTTCCATAATCCTCACAAGCCGGAAATCCGGGATGACAATTCAGCAGAACTATGTTAATATTATAAGGATACGAAACGAACCAGAGACTATAAACACAGAGGTATGGCTATGCATGGAGTGACGATTACAGAATTAATTAAAAAAATCAATTTAAAAAACCTGACTCCGGAGATCGATACGGATAAGGTGGTTTTGAACCACCCGGATGTGAACCGTCCGGCCCTCCAGCTGACAGGTTTTTTCGATCATTTTGACCGGGAGCGGGTACAGATCGTAGGCTATGTGGAGCAGGAATATTTAAAGACCATGCCGCGGGAGCAGCGGGTGGAGGTTTATGAGCGGCTTTTGTCCTGCGAGATTCCCTGCCTGGTATTCAGCCGCAATCTGATGCCGGACGATGATTTGCTGGATCTTTGTCAGCGGTATCAGGTGCCGCTGTTGTCCACAGAGCTGACTACCTGTGTGCTGATGGCAAAGATTATCCGCTGGCTCAATGAGCAGCTGGCGCCCTGCATCACCATCCATGGGGTGCTTCTGGACATATTTGGCGAGGGTGTGCTGATTATGGGAGAAAGCGGCATTGGAAAAAGCGAGGCGGCCCTGGAGCTGATTAAGCGGGGACATCGCCTGGTGACCGATGATGTGGTGGAGATCCGCAAGATCAGCGATGAAACCCTGATCGGAAAGGCTCCGGACATCACCAAGCATTTCATCGAGCTGCGGGGCATCGGCATCATCGATGTGAAGGCATTGTTCGGTGTGGAGAGCGTAAAGGATACTCAGCCCATCGACATGGTTATCAAGCTGGAGGACTGGAATAAGGATAAAGAATATGACCGCCTGGGATTGGAGGATCAGTACACGGAATTTTTGGGAAACAAGGTTGTCTGTCACAATATTCCCATCCGTCCGGGCAGAAATCTGGCGATCATTGTGGAGTCTGCAGCAGTCAACTACCGTCAGAAGCAGATGGGCTATAACGCGGCACAGGAATTGTACAATCGTGTCCAGGCAAATCTCGGAAAAGTACGCATGTAAACAGGGAAACGAAAGTAGCAGGTAAAGAAAACAAAAAAACAGAGGTTTGCGATGAGCGATTTTGTGAAAGCGTTGGAAAGTCAGCTTCCCGGGGTGCGGATCCGTCTGGGAGAGCCCATGTCTCGCCACACCACCTTCCGCGTGGGAGGTCCGGCGGATTATTTTGTGGAGCCGGAGAATACAGCCCAGCTTATGGCTGTGCTGAGTCTGTGCAGCAGCTTCGACATGCCCTTTTATCTTTTGGGCAATGGAAGCAATCTGTTGGTGGGAGACGGCGGCTACCGGGGGGTGATGATCGCTCTGGGAGATGCCTGGTCCGGCATGTCCGTGGACGGCAATTGGATCCATGCGAGAGCCGGAGCGACCCTGGCGGCAGCGGCGAAGCTTGCCTGCAGGCATGCCCTGACCGGCTTGGAGTTTGCGGCAGGGATTCCCGGAACCATCGGCGGCGCTGTGGTGATGAACGCGGGGGCTTACGGCTCCGAGATGGCTGCGGTGCTGCGGGGTGCCAGGGTTCTGACTCCGGAGGGAAAGGTGCTGGCGCTTTCCGCGGACCAGCTGGAGCTGGGATACCGGAAAAGCTGTATTCTGCGGAAGCATTATGTGGTGCTGGAGGTGGATCTTGAGCTGCAGCCGGGGGAGGAAAAGGCCATCCGGCAGCGGATGGAGGAGCTGGCCATTCAGCGGAGGACCAAGCAGCCCTTGGAATATCCCAGCGCCGGAAGTACCTTTAAGCGGCCGGAGGGATATTTTGCCGGAAAGCTGATTCAGGATGCCGGGCTTCGGGGCTTTGCCGTGGGCGGAGCGCAGGTTTCGGAAAAGCATTGCGGCTTTGTGATCAATCGGAGCGGCGCCAGCGCGGCGGATATTTTGGAATTGTGCCGGCAGGTGCAAAAACGGGTCCGGCAACAGTTCGGAGTGGAGCTGGAGCTGGAGGTCAGGCTTTTAGGAGAGTTCTGACAGAAGAGAAAATCAGACGTGAGGCTGGTAAAGGGTTAGAGGGATATTATGTCGTTTTCATCCAACGTAAAAGAAGAATTGTCCCGGCAGATCAAGCCGGCGCGCCATTGCCAGATTGCGGAAATCGCGGCGATCATCAGCCTGTGCGGCAGGATTCAGATCTCGGAGAGGGACCGTTTCCGCCTGAAAATCCACACGGAAAACGTGGCAGTTGCAAGAAAGTACTTTACATTATTGAAAAAAACATTTAATATAAGAGTTGATGTCTCGATTCGTCAGAGCGCGGAGAATCATCAGAACCATAGCTATACCGTAGGCGTCAGCCGCCACGAGGATGCGCTGCGTGTCCTTCTGGCGACAAAGCTTTTGGATGCTCATGGGGAGATTGAGGAGAATCTGTCTTTGGCACAAAATATTGTCATTCAGCAGAATTGCTGCAAAAGAGCCTTCCTGCGGGGAGCCTTTTTGGCGGCGGGGTCCATCAGTGATCCGGAGAAGTTCTATCACTTTGAGATCGCCTGTGCGGCAGAAGCGAAGGCAGTCCAGCTTCAGGGGCTTTTGCTTTCCTTTGGCCTGGATGCCAGGATTGTACAGCGCAAGAAATATTATGTGGTGTACATCAAGGAGGGCAGCCAGATCGTTGATGTGCTGAATGTGATGGAGGCGCCGCTGTCTCTGATGGAGCTGGAGAATATCCGGATTTTGAAGGAGATGCGCGGCAGCGTCAATCGGAAGGTCAACTGCGAGACTGCGAACATCAGCAAAACGGTGTCTGCTGCCGTAAAGCAAATCGAGGATATCACCTATATTCGGGACAAGGTGGGATTTGGCAAGCTGCCGGAGGGCCTTCGGGAGATTGCCGAGCTGAGACTTGCGAGACCGGAGGCAACCTTAAAAGAGCTGGGGGAAGCCTTGGACCCTCCGGTAGGCAAATCCGGTGTGAACCACCGGTTGAGAAAACTGGGTGACATTGCACAGAAGCTGCGCGATGTGCGTCCGGACGGAAAGACGTGAAACTGCGTTTGTAGTAATGAGGAGGATAATTATGTTAAAAAGAACAGTCACCATTGGTCTTGCATCTGGTTTGGAAGCCAGGCCGGTAGCGATGCTGGTGCAGATTGCCAGCCAGTATGAAAGCATGATTTATGTGGAAAATCAGAATGCCCGTGTCAATGCGAAGAGCATTATGGGTATGATGACCCTTGAATTGGGCGCAGGAGAAGAAATTACAATATCTACAGACGGAGCTGACGAATCAGCAGCGATGGATGAAATTGAGAAATATTTAAAAGGCTGATAAGATAATTGTCTGTGGTGGATCGTTTGGTGGGATATAGCAGAGGGACAGACTTTGAGGGGAGTCTGTCCCTGTTTTTATGCACACGGGGCGGCAAGGAATATCAGCGACTAAAGCCGCTGCCGCCCCGGCGCAG
>CAZICB010000082.1:0-9244 GCA_964537765.1 uncultured Lachnospiraceae bacterium | reverse complement strand
TGCAAATACTCCTTTTTTCATAGACCCGTTCTCCTCATTTAATATGTTTGATATTGCAACAGTTACGCTCGCTTTTTCTTCGGCGCGAAGTTGCTGATGATCAGCAGGGCAAGGACCACCGCAAAGATCACCGTGGATAATGCGTACATGGATGGTTTAATGCCCCGGCGCACTTCACTGTAAATCAGGGTGGACAGGGTATTGATGCCTGCGCCCCTGGTAAAGTGGGTGATGATAAAATCGTCCAGAGACATGGTGAATGCCAGCAGAAAGCCGGAGAGCACTCCTGGCAGGATGTCCGGAAACACTACCTTAAAGAAAGCGTAGACCGGACCTGCGCCTAAGTCCATGGCGGCTTCGTAGGTGGAGCGGCTGGTCTGCTTTAGCTTCGGCATCACGCTCAAGATCACGTAAGGAATATTGAAGGTGATATGGGAAATCAAAATGGTTTTGAATCCCATGGAGATGCCGAAGGCGATAAACGCAAGCATCAGGGAAATGCCGGTCACGATGTCCGCGTTGAGCATAGGAATATTGGTGATGCCCATCAGTACGGTCTTCGGGACCTGCCTCATGCTGTTGATGCCGATGGAGGCCGCCGTGCCGATGACGGTGGCGATCAGCGCCGACAAAAACGCGATCAGCAGCGTATTGTGCAGGGCGCTCATGATATTGCGGCTGGCAAACATTTGGCTGTACCACTGCAGTGTGAATCCGCCCCACTGGGTGCGGGATTTGGAGGAGTTGAAGGATAACACCATCATGGTGGCGATGGGCGCGTACAAAAATACCATGATGATCACCAGGTAAAAATCCTGCCAAACGCGCCGGATAAGCTGTTTCATTCTGGTCATTTAAAATGCGCTCCCTTCTCCGTTTTTGTCGTATTTGGCGATCAGCGCCATGCTGATCAGGATAAAGATCATCAGGACCAGGGAAAGGCCGGAGCCCTGATGCCAGTTGCTTCCCTTCATGAACTCCTGCTCGATCACATTGCCGATCAGCAGGATTTTGCTGCCGCCCAGCAAATTGGAGATGACGAAGGTGGTCAGCGCCGGCACAAACACCATGGTGATGCCGCTGATCACGCCTGGCAGGCTCAAAGGAAACCAGATGTGCCAGAGGACCTGCGCCGGATTGGCGCCCAGGTCGCGGGCGGCATTGACGGTATTGTCGTCAATCTTGCACAGCACATTGTAAATCGGAAGCACCATAAAGGGCAGGAAATTGTAAACCATGCCCAGGATAATGGCTCCCGGGGTGTTGATCAGATTCTGAGCGGGAAGGTGCAAGGCCTTTAAAATGCCGTTGATGACGCCTCCCTTTTCCAGAAGGGTCTGCCACGCCAGGGTGCGCAGCAGGAAATTCATCCACATGGGGAGGATGAAAATAAATACGATAAAGCTTCCCTGTCCCACGTCCCGGTTGCGCAGGATCATGGCCAGCGGATAGGCCAGAACCAGGCAGATGACGGTGCTTACCAAAGACAGGCCCAGAGACAGCCAGAGCGCCTTGATATGTTCCGGCGTGGTGATGGAAATCACATTGGCCAGGGTGAAGGCGCCGCTTTTGTCGGTCAGCCCATAGTATACGATCAGCGCCAGTGGGATGATGATGAAACCGATCATCCATATCAGATACGGTCCGGCTAATAGTTTTTTACTCATTGACTCCCACCGCCTCCTCATCCTCAGAAGCAGGCTTATTCATGATCTGGATATCAAACGGATCCACGTGAATGCCGACCTCTTTGCCAACCGGACACATGTCGGTGCTGTGTACCAGCCACTCGAAGCCGTCCGGAGTCGTCACTTCCATCTCATAATGGACACCCTTGAAGATCAGGTGGGTGCAGATGCCCTTTAAGGTTCCCTTTTCCGGCTCCACCAGATCGATGTCCTCCGGCCGGATCACCACGTCTACCGGGGTATTGGTGCCAAAGCCCTTGTCCACACAGACGAATCTGGCTCCGAAGATCTCCACCAGCTCATCCCGCAGCATGGTGCCGGGGACAATGTTGCTCTCTCCGATGAAGTCGGCCACGAAGGCATTTTCCGGCTCGTTATAGATCTGCTCCGGGGTGCCCATCTGCTGGATGTAGCCCTGGTTCATGACCACGATGGTGTCTGACATGGTAAGCGCCTCCTCCTGGTCGTGGGTCACATAGATAAAGGTAATGCCCAGCTCGTTTTTCAGGCGGATCAGTTCATATTGCATATCCTGGCGCAGCTTTAAGTCCAGCGCCCCCAGAGGCTCATCCAGGAGCAGCACCCGGGGCTCGTTGACAATGGCGCGCGCGATGGCGACCCGCTGCTGCTGGCCGCCGGATAAGGAATCCACTAAGCGGCTCTCGTATCCGTCCAGATTGACCAGCTTTAAGGCATATTTGATTTTGTCATCGATGTAGGATTTGGATTTGCCTTTGATTTTCAAGCCAAATGCAATATTTTCCGCGATATTCATATGGGGGAACAGGGCATATTTCTGGAATACGGTATTCAGCTGGCGCTTGTTGGGCGGCAGCCTGGTGATGTCCTCCCCCTCGAAAATAACCTTGCCGGTGTCGGCCGTCTCGAAGCCGCCGATGATGCGCAGGGTTGTGGTCTTGCCGCAGCCGCTGGGACCAAGCAAGGTCACAAAGGTATTCTCTTTTACGGAGAGATTCAGGTCATCCAGAACCAGGGTTTTGTCAAAGCTTTTGGATATATTCACCAGATCGATCAAAGGCTGACTCATCTCAAATTCCTCCTGTGGTATGGGTATTAAAAGCTGGGCGGGGAGCTGACCCAGATGATTGCGGCCCCGGCCCTGCTGGTCAGGAAATGCTTCTTATCGGATACGAAGTAGAAGGATTCCCCTTTTTTCGCTTTGTAAATTTTACTTCCGATGTGGATGGAGACGGCGCCGTGCAGCACATATCCGAATTCCTCGCCCTCGTGAGGATTGTCCGGGTAGGTGGAGCCTCCGGCCTCCAACGTCAGAAGGATGGGTTCCATCCCGTTTTTCTGGGCGTTGGGAATGATCCACTTGATTTCATTCTTTAAGTCTGCATCGTATTTCTCAAAATAATCCGTTTTGCCAAAGACAATCTGCTCTTCCGGCGTCTCGTTGAAAAATTCTCCCAGAGTCGTACCCAGACATTGTAAAAGATCGGTCAGGGTGGCAATGGAAGGAGAGGTCAGATTGCGCTCCAATTGGGAAATGAAGCCCTTGGACAGTTCGCTCCGGTCGGCCAGCTCTTCCTGCGTCAGGCCCTTTAGTACCCGCAGCTCCTTTAGCTTTGCGCCGATATCCATGATATTCGCCTCCATATTGTATGATCGTGTATGATCACAATTCTTAACTTTAAGTTTAGTAACACTAACTGATCGTAAAAATAAATAAAAAGTTTAGAAATAATAAACAAGCAGCAAGTACCATTATACTGAAAAATATTTGTATGTCAATATATTGTGAATAGATTTTTTTGAAGATCTATGCTATTATTAAAGCCAGAAAATACAGAACACATATCTTTGGGTCTTCAGGAGGAAAGATTATGGCTAAATATATGGCATATGTAGGATCCTATTCTTATACAGGCAAGGCAAAGGGCATTACAGTGTACGATGTGGATGTGGAAAAGGGCGTCTTTATCGAGCGTTGCGAGGAGGAGGTGGATAATTCCTCCTATGTGATCGCGTCCAACAACGGCAAGACCCTTTATTCTATCGCGGATGAAGGGATCGTGGCCTTCCGGATTCTGCCCAATGGCAGCCTGTCCCGCTTAAACAGCGCCAAGATCAATGGGCTGCGCGGATGCCATCTGTCTACGGACGCGGATGACGACTATATATTCGTGTCAGGATTTCACGATGGCAAGACCACCGTGCTGCGCCTGTATAAGGACGGCAGGGTGGGGCGGATTGTGGACGGCGTGTTCCACAAGGGCCTGGGCAGTGTAGCGGAGCGGAATTTCCGCCCTCATGTGACCTGCACCCGCCGCACGCCGGATAAAAAGTATGTGATGGCGGCGGATTCCGGCATGGACCAGGTAAAGATCTATAGCTTTGATGAGAAAAAGGGAAAACTGACCCAGGTGGACGCGATCCGCTGCGAACTGGAGTCCGCGCCGCGGCTCTTCCGGTTCAGCTCGGACGGACGTTTTCTGTACCTGATGTATGAGCAGAAAAATGTGGTGGATGTCTATACATATGAGACCGGGGATAAGGTGCCGGTGATCGAAAAGATCCAGACCATATCCACCGTGGGGGCGCAGGCAAAGAATATTAACGCGGCATGCTCCATGCGCTTCTCTCCGGATGAGAGGCATGTGTTTGTGGGCAATGCGGGGGAAGAGACGGTTTCTGTCTATAAACGGGATCCGGAGACCGGACTTCTTGAACTTTTGTGCAGTCTTCCCATCAGCGGCGAATATCCGAAGGATATCGCCGTGTTCCCGGATGATAAGCATTTGGCCTCCATCAATCATCAGAGCAATACGATTTCCTTCTTTAAGCTGGATTATGAGAACGGTCTGCTGGTGATGAGCAGCCGGGAGATTCACTGCAATGAGCCCAACTGCTGTGTGATTGTAAAAGTGGCAGACTAAGAAGTTTGGAGGAGATAGAATATGGCAGGGTCCACATTCGGAGAAGCATTTCGGATTACCACATGGGGCGAATCCCACGGAAAGGCCATCGGCGTTACCGTGGACGGCTGTCCGGCGGGACTTGCCCTGTGCGAGGAGGACATCCAGAAATATTTGGACCGGAGAAAACCCGGACAAAGTAAATTCACCACCGCCCGCAAGGAGGGCGACCAGGTGGAAATTCTCTCCGGCGTTTTTGAGGGAAAAACCACGGGGACGCCCATTTCTATGATGGTGCGCAATACAGACCAGCGATCCCAGGATTACAGCGCCATTATGAACGTATACCGTCCGGGTCACGCGGACTATGGCTTTGATGCCAAATATGGCTTCCGGGATTACCGGGGCGGCGGACGTTCCTCCGCCCGGGAGACCACGGCGCGGGTGGCGGCCGGGGCGGTGGCCTGTAAGCTTTTGGAGCATTATGGCATTCGGGTGACCGCGTACACCAAAAGCATCGGGACGGTGGAGATCGCGTCGGAGCGCTTTGATCTGTCCAAGCGGGATGAAAACCGGCTGTACATGCCGGACGCCCAGGCAGCGGCGGAGGCGGAAGCTTATCTGGAAAAGCTGATGGCGGAGATGGACTCGTCGGGAGGCGTGGTGGAGTGTGTGATCCAGGGCATGCCCGCAGGTGTGGGGGAGCCGGTATTTGACAAGCTGGACGCCTGTCTGGCAAAGGCCATCATGTCCATCGGAGCCGTGAAGGGCTTTGAAATCGGGGACGGCTTTGCGGCGGCCAGAAGCCGCGGCTCGGTCAATAACGACGCATTTTATGTGGATGAAACGGGCAGGATGAAAAAGCGGACCAATCATTCCGGCGGCATTCTGGGCGGCATCAGCGATGGAAGCGATATTGTTTTCCGGGCGGCCTTTAAGCCGACGCCTTCCATTGCCAGACAGCAGGATACGGCAAACCGGGATGGAGAGAATGTGCGGATCAGCATCAAAGGGCGGCATGATCCGATCGTGGTGCCCCGGGCCGTGGTAGTGGTGGAAACCATGGCTGCCGTGACGACGGCGGACCTGCTTTTGAGAAACCGCGGCGCGCGTATATAAAACGGAAGACGTGGATAAGCGGATATTTGTATAAGCGGAAGACATGTAAAAAAGGAGATACGAAGATGATAATAGCGATGGGAAATGATCATGCTGCAGTGGAGATGAAAAATGAGATCAAGGCTTATCTGGAGTCCAAGGGCCACCAGGTGATTAATTTCGGAACCGATACCAGCGACAGCTGCGACTATCCGGTATTCGGTGAGAAGGTGGGCCGGGCGGTGGCCAGCGGGGAAGCGGATTACGGCATTGCCATCTGCGGCACCGGCATTGGCATCGGCATTGCGGCAGGCAAGGTCAGGGGCGTGCGGGTCTGCACCTGCAGCGAGCCCTTCAGCGCGAGAATGTCCCGCAGGCATAACGATACCAACGTTTTAACCTTCGGCGCCCGGGTTGTGGGCGTGGAGATGGCGAAGATGATTGTGGATGAGTGGCTGGACAATCAATACGAGGGAGGACGCCACCAGAGACGGGTGGACCAGCTGATGGATATTGAAAATCGTTAGGTGATGGGGAGGCTGCTGGAAAAGCTTGCTTCCGGATTCAAAAAAATCCGGCGGCAGGCCTTTCCGGCAGCCTCTCTTGCACCTGCCCCGCCGTTATAGATAGACAAATACTTGAAAAACAGGAAAATGTCGGAAAATGCACAAAAATTAGCAGGAATGGGTCAAAAATTTGTTCACTATTTTCTAAATATGTGCTATACTATTGCTACAAGCAATAGGACGTGACACTCATAATATTACAGCGAGGTGATGATAACGTGGTTAAAAAAGAGATGATTGCCATGCTTTTGGCGGGAGGACAGGGCAGCCGTCTGGGGGTGCTGACCCAGAAGGTGGCGAAACCAGCAGTTTCCTTCGGCGGTAAATATCGGATTATCGATTTTCCGCTGAGCAACTGTATCAATTCGGGGGTTGATACAGTTGGCGTTTTGACACAGTATCAGCCGTTGCGTTTAAACAGCCATATCGGGATCGGCATTCCGTGGGATCTGGACCGGAATGTGGGCGGAGTTACGATTCTGCCGCCATATGAGAAGAGCAAAGGCAGCGACTGGTATACCGGAACGGCGAATGCGATTTATCAGAACCTGGAATATATGGAAAGCTATCATCCGGATTATATACTGATTTTGTCCGGAGATCATATCTACAAGATGGATTATGAGGTAATGCTGGAATATCATAAGGCAAATAACGCGGATGTGACCATCGCGGCCATGCCGGTACCCATCGAGGAGGCCAGCCGTTTCGGCGTGGTGATTACCGATGACAGCAACCGGATTCTGGAATTCGAGGAAAAGCCGGCGCAGCCCCGGAGCAATCTGGCATCCATGGGAATTTACATATTCAGCTGGCCGGTATTGAAGGAAGCCCTGATTCATCTGTCGGATGAACTGGGCTGCGATTTTGGAAAGCATGTGATTCCCTACTGCCACAGCAAAGACCGGCGTATTTTCGCGTACGAGTACAATGGCTACTGGAAGGATGTGGGAACCCTTGGCTCCTACTGGGAAGCCAATATGGAGCTGATCGATATTATTCCGGAGTTTAACCTGTACGAGGAGTATTGGAAGATTTATACCAAGAGCGACATTATTCCGCCCCAGTACGTGGCGCAGGATGCGGTGATTGAGCGCAGCATCATCGGTGAGGGGACCGAAATCTATGGCTCGGTATACAATTCCGTGATCGGTGCGGGCGTGACCATCGAGGCCGGCGCCGTGGTCCGGGATTCCATTGTGATGCGGGACTGCGTGATCGGCGCAGGCGCCCAGGTGACAAAGGCGATTGTGGCGGAGGACACCAAGGTAGGCGGCGGAACCGTCATTGGCGTGGGAGACTATAAGCCCAGCCGCTACGATCCGAAGGTATACCAGTTTGATCTGGTGACCATCGGCGAGCACAGCGTGATTCCGGAGAATGTAAGGATTGGAAAGAATGTGGCGATTTCCGGCGTAACCACCGCGGAGGACTATCCGGACGGATTTCTTGACAGCGGAGAATACATTATAAAGGCAGGTGGCGTGCGATGAGAGCAATTGGTATCGTTTTAGCGGGCGGAAACAGTAAGAGAATGCGGGAATTATCCTATAAACGGGCCATCTCCGCCATGCCGGTTGCGGGGAGCTTTCGCAGCATCGATTTTACGCTGAGCAATATGACCAATTCCCACATTCAAAGTGTGGCTGTGTTTACCCAGTATAACTCCCGTTCCCTGAACGAGCATTTAAGCTCCTCCAAATGGTGGGATTTCGGGCGGAAGCAGGGCGGACTGTTTGTCTTTACGCCGACCATCACCGCAGAGAACAGCGACTGGTATCGGGGGACTGCCGATGCGCTTTATCAGAACCTGACCTTTTTAAAGCAGAGCCATGAGCCATATGTGGTGATCGCGGCCGGCGACTGTGTATACAAGCTGGATTACAACAAGGTTCTGGAGTATCATATTGAGAAAAAGGCGGACATCACCGTGGTCTGCAAGGATATGCCGGAGGATGTGGATGTGACCCGCTTCGGGATTGTGAAGACCAACGATGACGGCCGGATCGTGGAGTTTGAGGAGAAACCCATGGTGGCGGATTCCACCACCATTTCCTGCGGCATCTATGTGATCCGCAGACGCCAGCTGATTGAGCTGATCGAGCGCTGCGCGGCGGAGGATCGGGTGGACTTCGTAAGGGATATTCTGGTCCGCTATAAGAATCTGAAGCGGATCTATGCCTATAAGCTGGATACCTACTGGAGCAATATCGCTTCCGTGGATTCCTATTACCAGACCAATATGGATTTTTTAAAGCCGGAGGTGCGGAATTATTTCTTCAAGGAATATCCGGACATTTACTCCAAGGTGGATGACCTTCCGCCGGCAAAATACAATCCGGGCGCGTCGGTGAAAAACAGCCTGATTTCCAGCGGTTCCATCATTAACGGCGTGGTGGAGAATTCCATCTTATTTAAGAAGGCATATGTGGGCAACAATTGTATCATTAAAAATTCTATTATTTTAAATGATGTTTATATTGGGGACAATACTGTCATTGAAAATTGTATCGTAGAGAGCCGGGATACGATCCGGGCAAATACCACTCATATCGGTTCACCGGATGACATCCGGATTGTTCTGGAGAAAAACGAGCGGTACACTTTGTAAAACGGAAGGGGTTGCGAGTATGCAGATTACGGATGTAAGAGTGAGACGAATTGAAAAAGAAGGCAAGATGAAGGCGATCGTATCCATCACGCTGGACAATGAATTTGTGATTCATGACATCAAGGTAATTGAAGGGGAGAAGGGATTATTTATCGCGATGCCCAGCCGGAAAGCGGCTGACGGGGAGTATCGTGACATTGCGCACCCGATCAATTCCGAGACAAGGGATATGATTCAGACCGTGATTCTGAATAAGTATGAGACGACGGTTCTGGAGGAATGAGCATTGGAGAAAAACAACAGTCAGCAGAATCAGCCAGAAAGCTGATTCTGCTGTTTTTTTGTTTATAAGCTTATTTCTGGTTTTTCTCCACCTCCATCAGCCGCATGGCACGAACC
>CAZICB010000081.1:0-9555 GCA_964537765.1 uncultured Lachnospiraceae bacterium | reverse complement strand
ATGCGCCGGAGAAAAAGGAGGGAGCCTTCAAGGTTCCCAGGACCGTGGAATAGCAAAGGGGGAGAGACTACATGAGTATCTTGGATATGACAGCGGTGGAGCTGGGCAGAAAAATAAAGGCCGGGGAAGTGACAGCCGTGGAAGCCACGAAAGCGGCTTTGGCGCAGATGAAAGCCCTGGAGCCGACCTTAAACTGCTATGTGACCATCGATGAGGAAGGCGCCCTCCGCCGTGCGCGGGAGGTCGGCAAACAGATCGAGGACGGAAGCTTAACCGGACCCCTGGCAGGCGTTCCGGCGGCGATCAAAGACAATCTTTGCACCGAGGGCTTAAAAACCACTTGCAGCTCCCGGATTTTGGAAAATTTCGTTCCCACCTACACGGCGGAGGCGGTGAAAAACCTGGAAAAAGCCGGAGTCGTGATTCTGGGAAAGACCAATATGGATGAGTTCGCCATGGGAAGCACCACCGAGACCTCCGCTTACGGGGAGACAAAGAACCCCTGGAACCCGCGCCATGTGTCCGGCGGCTCCTCCGGCGGCTCCTGCGCGGCGGTGGCGGCCAATGAATGCTTCTTTGCCCTTGGCTCCGATACCGGCGGTTCCATCCGCCAGCCCAGCTCCTTTTGCGGAGTGACCGGTATCAAGCCCACCTATGGCACCGTGTCCCGGTATGGGCTGATCGCCTATGGATCCTCCCTGGATCAGATCGGTCCCATCGCCAAGGACGTGACCGACTGCGCGGCCATTCTGGAAGTGATTGCTTCCTATGATAAAAAAGACAGCACTTCGATTCCGCGGGAGGATCTGGATTTCACCTCCGCTCTGATGGATGACGTGAAGGGAATGCGGATCGGCATCCCGAGGGATTATTTCGGAGAGGGACTGGATCCGGAGGTGAAGGCGGCGGTGCTGGCGGCCGCCAGGGTACTGGAGGAAAAAGGGGCTGTCGTGGAAGAATTTGATTTAAGCCTGGTGGAATACGCCATGCCCGCTTATTATGTCATCGCTTCCGCGGAGGCAAGCTCGAATCTGTCCCGTTTTGACGGCGTGAAATACGGCTACCGTACCAAAGAGTACGAGGGCCTGCACAATATGTACAAAAAGAGCCGCTCCGAGGGCTTCGGCCCGGAGGTGAAGCGCCGGATCATGCTGGGCTCCTTTGTCTTAAGCAGCGGCTACTACGATGCCTATTATTTGAAGGCGCTGCGGACCAAGGCTTTGATTAAAAAGGCTTTTGACAAGGCCTTTGAGCACTTTGACGTCATCCTGGGACCGGCATCTCCCTCCACGGCGCCGAAGCTGGGGGAATCCCTGAGCGATCCGCTGAAAATGTATCTGGGAGATATTTATACCATCTCCGTGAACCTGGCAGGACTTCCGGGCATGACCGTGCCATGCGGCAGGGACAAAAAAGGCCTGCCCATCGGCCTGCAGCTGATCGGGGACTGTTTTAAAGAAAAAAATCTGATCCGCGCGGGCTATGCCTACGAGCGCAGCCGCAGCTATGAGACGCCGGAGCTTGCAAAAAAATCTGGACAGGAGGTGCAATAGCATGAGCAAACAGTATGAAACCGTCATTGGTCTGGAGGTTCATGTGGAGCTTGCCACCAAGACCAAGATTTTCTGCGGCTGCTCCACCGAATTCGGCGGAGCGCCGAACACCCACACCTGCCCGGTTTGTACCGGAATGCCGGGATCCCTGCCGGTGTTAAATAAGCAGGTGGTGGAATATGCGCTGGCAGTGGGCCTGGCCACCAACTGCGGCATTAATCAGTATTGTAAATTTGACCGGAAGAATTATTTCTATCCGGATAATCCCCAAAACTATCAGATTTCCCAGCTTTATCTGCCCATCTGCCACGACGGCTGGGTGGAGATCGAGACGGCCGGGGGCAGGAAAAAAATCGGAATCCATGAGATCCATATGGAGGAGGATGCGGGAAAGCTGGTCCATGACGAGTGGGAGGACTGCTCTCTGGTGGACTATAACCGAAGCGGTGTGCCCTTAATCGAGATCGTGTCCGAGCCGGATATGCGCAGCGCCGATGAGGTGATCGCCTATCTGGAAAAGCTGCGGCTGATCATCCAGTATCTGGGAGCATCGGACTGTAAGCTGCAGGAAGGCTCCATGCGCGCCGATGTGAACTTATCTGTCCGCGAAGTGGGAGCTGCCCGGTTCGGTACCCGTACCGAGATGAAAAACTTAAACTCCTTCAAGGCCATTGCCCGGGCCATCGAGGGCGAGCGGATCCGCCAGATCGAGCTGATCGAGGAGGGCAGGCCGGTGATCCAGGAGACCCGGCGCTGGGACGACAATAAGGAATCTTCCCATGCCATGCGTTCCAAGGAGGATGCCCAGGATTACCGCTATTTCCCGGACCCGGATCTGGTTCCGGTCTGGATCAGCGACGAGTGGATCGCCCGGGTGAAGGCGGCCCAGCCGGAGCTGCGCACAGAGAAGCTGGCACGTTATCAGACGGAATTTGCCCTTCCCCAGTACGATGCGGAGATCCTGACCGGCTCCAAGCACCTGGCGGATATTTTTGAGGAGACGGTGGCGCTTTGCGGCAAGCCCAAGGAGGTTTCCAACTGGCTGATGACCGATGCCATGCGGCTTTTAAAGGAGCGGGAGCAGGATGCGGAGGATCTTTCCTTCAGTCCGGCAAACCTGGCAAAGCTGGTCGGTCTGGTGGAGAGTAATGTCATCAACCGTACGGTCGCCAGGACCGTATTTGAGGAAATCTTCACTCACGATGTGGACCCGGAGAAATATGTGGAGGAAAAGGGATTGAAGGTCGTGAACGATGAGGGCGCCTTAAAATCCACCATCGAAGGAATCCTGGCAGCCAATCCCCAGTCGGTTGCGGATTTCAAGGCAGGCAAGGAAAAAGCCATGGGCTTCGTGGTGGGTCAGACCATGCGCGCCATGAAGGGCAAGGCAGACCCGGCAGTGGTCAATAAACTGGTGCGGGAGCTGCTTTCCAGATCCTGAATTTAAGAAAAGGTTAAGAAAAGGTATACGGCTTGCGGAAAACCAGGGATTGTCATTCGAAGGTTTTTCGTGTACAATGGAAGGAAAAAGATCACAAATCCCCATAGCAAAAATGCGGTGAGTCGCGTCATCGGCACGTCTCGCCGCATTCTGATGAATAAATAACAGGAGGAAGAAAGTAATGCAGCCATATGCGGAGATGAGCACGGAAGAGTTGCGGGCATTAAGAAAAGAGCTTTCTGCCCGATATAAAGAATTTCAGGGAAAGGATCTGCGTCTTGATATGTCCCGCGGCAAGCCAAGCGCGGAACAGCTGGATCTGTCCATGGGTATGATGGATGTTCTAAGCAGCAATGATGACCTGACCTGTGAGGATGGTACGGATTGCCGGAACTACGGCGTGCTGACCGGCATTAAGGAGGCCAAGGAGCTGATCGGTGATATGATGGAGGTAAATCCTGACAATATCATCATTTATGGGAACTCCAGCCTGAACGTGATGTTCGACACGGTATCCCGTTCCATGACCCACGGCGTGATGGGCTGCACCCCCTGGTGCAAGCTGGACAAGGTAAAATTCCTCTGTCCGGTACCCGGCTATGACCGCCATTTCGCGATCACCGAGTATTTCGGCATCGAGATGATCAATGTGCCGCTGAATGAAAAGGGCCCCGATATGGACATGGTAGAAGCGCTGACGGCTTCTGACGACAGCATCAAAGGCATCTGGTGCGTGCCTAAGTATTCCAACCCCACAGGAACCAGCTATTCGGATGAGACAGTACGCCGTTTCGCGCGCCTGAAGCCGGCCGCCCCGGATTTCCGTATTTACTGGGACAATGCCTACGGCATTCATCATTTATATGACCATGACCAGGACCATCTGATCGAGATTCTGGCGGAGTGTAAGAGAGCGGGAAACCCGGATCTGGTATATAAGTTCTCGTCCACTTCCAAAATCAGCTTCCCGGGATCCGGCATAGCGGCCATCGCCACCTCCCAGAATAACCTGGAGGACATCCAGAAGCAGCTGAAATACCAGACCATCGGTCATGACAAGGTAAACCAGCTTCGCCATGTACGTTTCTTCGGCGATATTCATGGCATGTGTGAGCATATGCGGCTTCACGCGGATATTCTTCGCCCGAAGTTCGAAGCGGTCAATGAAGTTCTGGATCGGGAGCTTTCCGGACTGGGTATCGCGTCCTGGACGACGCCCAAGGGCGGTTACTTTATCTCCTTTGATTCCATGGAAGGCTGCGCGAAGAAAATCGTAGCCAGATGCAAAAAGGCAGGCCTGGTGATGACCGGAGCCGGAGCCACCTATCCTTACGGCAAGGATCCCCATGACAGCAATATCCGGATTGCGCCGTCCTATCCGCCTTTGAACGATCTGATTTTGGCCATGGAGCTGTTCGCGCTGTGCGTCAAGATCGTCAGCATTGACCGGATTCTGGAAGAGCGGAATTGATGGCGGTAGCGGTTTTGTCCGGAGAGGCGGGACTGCTGCGGGGAATAAACCTGAAGATTTATGGAGACCGGGCGTGGGTGTCCGGTCTCTTATTCAAAAATGGGGAGAACAGGATTATGAAGCAGTTATGGAACCGGCTTTGGACAAAGCTGGTGAATCGGGAAACAATCTCTTACCTGATTTTTGGGGTTCTGACTACTTTTGTGGACTGGATCAGCTACTGGATGATGACCCGCATGGCCGGGATGGATTACCGGGCGGCGACCATCGGTTCCTGGATAGCGGCAGTGCTCTTTGCCTTTGTGACCAACAAGTTTTTTGTGTTTCAGAGCTGGAGCCTTCGCCCCAAAAAGCTATGTGCAGAGTTCGTGCCCTTTGTGGCGTGCCGGGCGGCGACCGGGCTCTTCACCTTGGTGGCGATGATGGTGATGGTGGGCGGCTTAAAGATCCGGCATGATTTCATCTGCAAAGTTGTGGTGTCGGCGATTTCCCTGGTGATGAATTATGTATTCAGCAAATGGTTTATCTTTAAGAAAACGTCGTAATCATCCGTTCGCTGCGGGTGACTTGTAAACATATCATATGAGGAGATTAGTGATGATGGAACGGGAACAGGTCATCCGGATTACGCAGGAATTAGAGGACTTACTTATGAAAGAGGAAGGAACATGCAAGGAGACCGTAAAGGCGCAGCCAGAGCCGGCCGCTGCCAGCGGCGGCGCCGGGGAGAAAACAGCCTCGCCCCGGGGGGCAGCCCGGAAAATGGTTTCCGCGCAGTTTCACGGCGGAAAACATCCGCGGTACTGGAAGCGAGAAATCGTCCGGCAGAGTCCGATGCGCCCAGGGGATGCGCTGATTGCGGCTTTTGTGGTGCCGGTGGTGGTCATGCTGGTGATCTTTGCCCAGAGGGGAATCTTCCCCTTTGGTGAGGAAACCTATTTGCGGACCGATATGTACCATCAGTACGCGCCTTTTTTTTCCGAATTTCAGAATAAATTGAAGGAGGGCGGAAGCCTTCTCTACAGCTGGAATGTGGGCATGGGCGTCAATTTCGCTGCCCTGTATGCCTATTATCTGGCAAGTCCGGTCAACTGGGTGCTGATTTTCTGCCCACGGTCCCTGACTCTGGAATTTATGACTTACCTGATCGTCCTGAAAACCGGTTTGTGCGGACTTTCCATGGCCTGGTATCTGCGCAGACATTGCAAAACCCAGGATTTCGGCGTTGCCTTTTTCGGGATATTTTATGCTCTGTCCGGATATATGGCGGCCTATAGCTGGAACATCATGTGGCTGGATTGCATCCTGCTGTTTCCGGTGGTCGTATACGGACTGGAACGGCTGGTGAAGGACGGCAGAGGAATGCTATACTGCCTGGCCTTGGGCATATCCATTCTTTCCAATTATTATATTTCCATTATGACCTGCATCTTCATGGTGCTGTATTTTCTGGCGCTGCTGGTTCTGGAGCAGCGGATGAGCTGGGAAAAATTTCTGACCCGTTTGGTTCAGTTCGCTTTTTATTCCCTGCTGGCGGGAGGGCTGGCGGCGGCGGTGCTTTTGCCGGAGGTATTTGCGCTGCAGATGACCGCATCCGGGGATATCAATTTTCCCAGGACCTTCACCCAGTATTTCCCGATTTTTGACATGATTGCCCGCCATATCGGCAATGTGGAGACGGAAATCGGGCTGGATCATTGGCCCAATGTTTACTGTGGCGTGGCAGTGCTGATGTTTGCTTTGTTGTACGTGATCTGCAGGAAAATCCCGGCTAAGGAAAAAGCGGTTTATGGAGTGCTGCTGCTGTTTTTTTACGCCAGCTTTTCCATGAACATTCTGAATTTTATCTGGCATGGTTTTCATTATCCAAACAGCCTGCCATGCCGCCAGTCCTACATTTATATTTTCCTGGTGCTTTTGATGTGCTATCGGGCTTATATGTATCTGGAAGAAACGTCCTGGAAAGCTCTGCTGACCGCCTTTTGGGGGGCGGTGGCCTTCGTGATTCTGGCTCAGAAGCTGGTGACCGAGGAGCATTTCCATTTTATCGTGTTTTATGTGGCGGTGCTGGTGCTGGCCTTGTATCTGGCTGTGATCTATTTATATAGGAAGGGACCCCGTTACCGGACCCGGGCGCTGCTTTGCGCCCTGGCGCTGGTGACTCTGGAGGCGGGGGCGAATATGGCGGTCACCAGCGTGACCACCACCAGCCGGACCTCCTATATCCAGGATAATGAAGCAGTGCGGGAGCTGGTGGCCCAGGTCCTTCCGGGAGACAGCTTTTTCCGCATGGAGAAGGTGACCCGGAAGACGAAAAATGACGGCGCCTGGATGAATTTTCCGTCAGTATCCCTGTTTTCCTCCACGGCAAACGCGGATTTGTCGAAGCTGTTTAAGAAGCTGGGCTGTGAAAGCTCCACCAATGCCTACAGCATTACCGGGGCGACTCCGTTGATTGATATGCTGTTTGCCGTGAAGTACGGCATTTATTCGGAAGAACAGACCTCGCCGCTTCATGAATTTGTGGCGAAGCGGGAGGACACCTGGCTGTATAAAAACAGTTATACCCTGCCGGTGGGCTATGTGGTGTCTTCCAACATGGACAATGAATGGAACCTGGATGCCGGCAACCCGGCGGATGTGCAGAATGGCCTGGCTTCCCTGCTGGGGGCGGAGCCGGTGCTGGAGACCCAGCTGGACACGAGGGCGGAGGGAAGGACCCTATCCTTCTTCCCGGAGAGGGACGGAGAATATTTTGCTTATGTCAGCAATAAAAAGATAGAAAAGGTCAAGGTGACCACCGAGAGCGGTTCCAAAACCTTCAATAACGTGGACCGTGGCTATCTGCTGGAGCTGGGCTATTGTCCGGCAGGCTTTGAGGTAACCTTGAGCGCGGAGGAGGGCGAGGAGGACATGTGGGCGGATATTTACCGGGTATCGGAGGACGGCCTGCGGGGAGTGTACGAGAAACTGTCCCGGGAGACCTGGCAGCTCTCCAGCTGGACGGACATCTCCCTGGCCGGTACCATGGACTGTACGGACTACGGACTTTTGATGACCACGGTCCCCTATGATGAGGGCTGGACAATGCTGGTGGACGGGGAAAAGCAGCCGCTGGAAAAGGTGCTGGATGCCTTTTGCGGGGTGCGCATAAAACCGGGACGCCATGAAGTATCCATGTCCTATGAGCCAAGGGGGATGAAGACGGGATCTTTGATTACCCTGGCCAGCGCTGTCGTATTGCTTGGTGTGTTCGCAGGCGGGCGGTATTTACGAAAAAAGAGGAAAATAAACGAAATTTAAATAGGCAATATAAAAATGCAATATAAAAGGAGACGACGATTATGAAGCTTTGGGGAGGACGATTCACAAAAGAAGAAAATCAGCTGGTGCACAATTTCAATGAATCCTTATCCTTTGATCAGAAATTTTACCATCAGGATATTCAGGGCAGCATCGCCCATGTGACCATGCTGGCCAAGCAGGGCATTGTGTCGGAGGAGGACCGGAAGGTGATCGTCGATGGCTTAAATGGCATTCTGGCAGATCTGGAGTCCGGCAAGCTGGTGTTTACCAGGGAGCATGAGGATATTCATTCCTTCGTGGAGGCAAACCTGACGGAACGGGTGGGCGAGGCGGGAAAGCGCCTGCATACAGGACGAAGCCGCAATGACCAGGTGGCGCTGGATATGAAGCTGTACTGCCGGGATGAGATCGATAAGATCGACCGTCTGGTAAAGGAGCTTCTGGAAGCGCTTTTAAAGATCATGGAAGAAAACCTGGACACCTACATGCCGGGCTTTACCCATCTGCAAAAGGCCCAGCCCGTCACCCTGGCCCACCATGTGGGGGCTTATTTTGAAATGTTTATGCGGGACCGCGGACGGCTTCATGATATTCGCGAGCGGATGAATGAGTGCCCTCTCGGGGCTGGAGCCCTGGCGGGGACCACCTACCCTCTGGACCGGGAATATACGGCAGCGCTTCTGGGCTTTGCCGGCCCGACCCTCAACAGCATGGATTCGGTGGCGGACCGGGATTATGTGATCGAGCTTTTGAGCGCCCTGTCCACCATTGCCATGCATTTAAGCCGTTTCAGCGAGGAAATCATCATCTGGAATACCAATGAGTACCGCTTTGTGGAGATTGACGATGCCTACAGCACCGGAAGCAGCATCATGCCTCAGAAAAAGAATCCGGACATCGCGGAGCTGGTACGTGGAAAAACCGGACGGGTCTACGGCGCTCTGGTGTCCATACTGACCACCATGAAGGGCCTGCCCCTGGCCTACAATAAGGACATGCAGGAGGATAAGGAGCTGACCTTCGACGCCATCGACACCGTGAAGGGATGCCTGGCCTTGTTTACCGGCATGATTTCCACCATCACCTTCCATAAGGATGTGATGGAAGCAAGCGCGAAAAACGGTTTTACCAATGCCACCGACGCGGCAGACTATCTGGTGAATCACGGCGTGCCCTTCCGGGATGCCCATGGTATCGTCGGACAGCTGGTGCTGTATTGCATCGGCAAAGGCATTGCCCTGGATGATATGACCCTGGAGGAGTTTCAGGCCATCAGCCCGGTGTTTGAGGCGGATGTGTATGAGGCCATCAGCATGAAGACCTGCGTACAGAAGCGCAATATCATCGGCGCGCCCGGAAGAGAGGCCATGGAGCAGGTGATTGCCGCCTGCAGGCGCCGTCTTGCCAAGGATGCTTGACATTTAACACTTTTGTAATATAATGGTAGTATATTCCCACATACCCGATAATAGAATTGTAACGATCCGGACAGGCTGTATCGTTACATAGAATCTGAGTGAGAGGTATTGTTATGAAAGGATATTTCTACCATTTATGGATGGCGGCGGCAGTTTCCTGTATGCTTACCATGGGCACATGGATGACGGCCTGGGCAGAGGAGTCCAAAGCTGCCGAAGCCGAGACAGGCGCCTCCCGGGTGATCTTATGCGGAGCATCCACGGAGAAGGAAAAAGCAGAGTCATCGGCATCGGACAGCGAGACAGAAGCGTCGGCATCGGACAGCGAGACAGAAGCGTCGGCATCGGACAGCGAGACAGAAGCGT
>CAZICB010000080.1:0-9718 GCA_964537765.1 uncultured Lachnospiraceae bacterium | reverse complement strand
CGAGTCCGAGTGGTGGGCATTAAAGCAGATCTGGGAGAAAGGTCTTTTGTATAAGGGCTTCAAGATCGTTCCCTACTGCCCCCGCTGCGGCACGCCCCTGTCCAGCCATGAGGTAGCTCAGGGCTATAAGGATGTGAAGGAGCGCTCCGCCATCGTCCGCTTCAAGGTAAAGGACGAGGACGCCTACATCCTGGCATGGACCACCACCCCCTGGACCCTGCCCAGCAACGTGGCGCTGTGCGTGCATCCGGATTATGAATATGTGAAGGTGCGGATGAAGGAGGACGGCCGGGTTTATTATCTGGCAAAGGCCCTGTGCGATACGGTCCTGGGCGCAGACTCCTATGAAGTGCTTTGCGAATATACTGGAAAGGAACTGGAGTATAAGGAATACGAGCCTCTGTATGAGTGTGCGGCAAAGGTTTCTGAAAAGCAGCATAAGAAGGGGCATTATGTGACCTGTGACACCTATGTGACTCTGACTGACGGTACCGGCGTGGTGCACATTGCCCCGGCATTCGGTGAGGATGACTCTAAGGTGGGCAAAAAATACGATCTGCCCTTTGTGCAGATGGTCAACGCCAAGGGTGAGATGACCGAGGAAACCCCCTGGCCGGGCGTATTTGTAAAGAAAGCGGATCCCATGGTCTTAAAGGACCTGGATGAGCGGGGGCTGCTGTTTGCGGCTCCGGTATTTGAACACAGCTATCCCCATTGCTGGAGATGCGACACACCGTTAATCTACTATGCACGGGAATCCTGGTTCATCAAGATGACCGCGGTGAAGGAGGATCTGATCCGCAATAATAATACGATCAACTGGATTCCGGAGAGCATCGGCAAGGGCCGTTTCGGCGACTGGCTGGAGAACGTCCAGGATTGGGGCGTCAGCCGGAACCGTTATTGGGGAACTCCGTTAAATATCTGGGAGTGTGAGTGCGGATATCAGCATTCCATCGGCAGCCGGGAAGAATTAAAATCCATGAGTCCCAATTACGCGGATGTGGCAAAAAAATACGCCAAAGAAATGGAAAAAGAAGAGGACGGCAAAGAGGTAGAGCTGCATCGCCCCTTCATCGACGATGTGACCATCACCTGCCCGAAATGCGGCAGGCAGATGAAACGGGTACCGGAGGTCATCGACTGCTGGTTTGACTCTGGCTCCATGCCCTTTGCGCAGCATCACTATCCCTTTGAAAATAAGGAATTGTTCGAGCAGCAGTTCCCGGCGGATTTTATCTCCGAGGCGGTGGATCAGACCCGCGGATGGTTCTACTCCCTGCTGGCGATCTCTACCCTGATCTTTAACAAAGCGCCCTATAAGAATGTCATTGTCCTGGGCCATGTGCAGGATGAGAACGGCCAGAAGATGAGTAAGTCCAAGGGCAACGCGGTGGATCCCTTCGAGGCGTTAAAGACCTATGGCGCGGACGCCATCCGCTGGTATTTCTTCATCAACAGCGCGCCCTGGCTGCCAAACCGCTTCCACGGCAAGGCCGTCATGGAGGGACAGCGCAAGTTCATGGGCACCTTGTGGAATACCTATGCATTCTTTGTGCTGTACGCGAATATTGACAATTTTGACGCGACCAAATATACCTTGGATTATGAGAAGCTTCCGGTTATGGATAAGTGGCTTTTATCCAAGATGAATACTCTGGTGAAGGATGTGGACGACAACCTGGCAAATTACCGGATCCCGGAGGCGGCGAGGGCGCTGCAGGAGTTTGTGGATGACATGAGCAACTGGTATGTGCGCAGAAGCCGTGAGCGTTTCTGGGCGAAGGGCATGGAACAGGATAAGATCAATGCCTACATGACCCTGTATACCGCTCTGGTGACCGTCTGCAAGGCGGCAGCCCCGATGATCCCGTTCATGACCGAGGACATTTACCAGAACCTGGTGCGCTCCATCGACAAAAATGCCCCGGAGAGCATCCATCTGTGCGATTTCCCGTCTGTGGACGAGGAGCATATCGATAAGGCGCTGGAAGCGGATATGGATGAGGTATTGAAGGTGGTGGTGCTTGGCCGGGCCGCCAGAAATACCGCCAACATCAAAAACCGCCAGCCGATTGGCAAGATGTATGTGAAGGCGGATCACGAGCTTTCCCCGTTCTTTGTGGAGATCATCGAGGATGAGCTGAATGTGAAATCCGTGGAGTTTGTGGAGGATGTGAGAAACTTCACTTCCTACAGCTTTAAGCCCCAGTTAAAGACCGTAGGACCCAAATACGGCAAGCAGCTGGGCAATATCCGCAAAGCGCTGGCCCAGATCGACGGCAATGCCGCGATGGATACCCTGAAAGCGGAGGGTGCGCTGAAATTCGATTTCGACGGCGTGCTGGTAGTGCTTTCCGAGGAAGATTTATTGATTGATATGGCGCAGACGCCGGGATATGTGTCGGAAAGCGACAACAAGATCACGGTCGCGCTGGACACCAACCTGACTCCCGAATTGAAAGAGGAGGGGCTGGTCCGTGAGCTGGTGAGCAAGATTCAGACCATGCGCAAGGAAGCAGGGTTTGAGGTGACCGACCATATCACTGTATACCAGGACGGAAACGATGCGATCGCGAAGATCCTGACGAATCACGCCGCCAAGATCCAGGCCGAGGTGCTGGCTGATGCCATCCTGCCTGGACAGATGGGCGGATATGCGAAGGAATGGAATATCAACGGTGAAAAGAGCATGCTGGGAGTAGAGAAAATACTGTGAACTGACAGCTGGCAGACAGGAGGAACAAAAGCTATGAAAAACGGTTTTGACAAAGCGACATTTAAAAATGCTGTGGTATACAACGTAAAGAGCCTGTACCGCAGGACCATCGACGAGGCAACCCCCGCGCAGATTTACCAGGCGGTGGCCTATGCAGTGAAGGATGTGATCATTGATCAGTGGATCGCGACCCACAAGGAATATGAGAAGCAGGATGTAAAGACCCTTTACTATCTGTCCATGGAGTTTTTGATGGGACGTGCTTTGGGGAATAATATTATCAATCTCATGGCTCAGGAGGAAGTAAAAGAAGTCCTGGGCGAGCTGGGGCTGGATCTGAACCTGATCGAAGACCAGGAGCCGGACGCGGCGCTGGGAAACGGCGGCCTGGGACGTCTGGCAGCATGCTTTTTGGATTCCCTGGCTACTTTGGGTTATCCGGCCTATGGCTGCGGCATCCGCTACCGCTATGGCATGTTCAAGCAAAAAATTGAGAACGGCTACCAGGTGGAGGTGCCGGACGAGTGGCTGAAGGACGGGAATCCCTTCGAGGTACGCCGTTCCGAGTACGCTACGGAGGTTAAATTCGGCGGTTATGTGCGGACGGTCTGGGAGAACGGCCGGGAGCGTTTTGTGCAGGAGGGCTATCAGTCTGTCCTGGCGGTTCCCTACGATATGCCGGTGGTGGGCTATGGCAATAACGTCGTCAATACCCTGCGGGTGTGGGATGCCCAGCCGATCAATTCCTTCAGCCTGGATTCCTTCGACAAAGGCGATTACCAGAAAGCGGTGGAGCAGGAGAATCTGGCGAAGACCATCTGCGACGTGCTCTATCCTAATGACAACCATATGGCAGGCAAGGAGCTGCGCCTGAAACAGCAGTACTTCTTCATTTCCGCCAGCGTGCAGCGCGCCGTGGCAAAATATATGGAAAAGCACGATGATGTGCGCAAATTCTATGAAAAGAATGTATTCCAGTTAAATGATACCCATCCGACGGTGGCAGTGGCAGAGCTGATGCGTATTCTGCTGGATGATTATCATCTGACCTGGGACGAGGCGTGGGATGTGACCACCAAGACCTGTGCTTACACCAACCACACCATCATGGCTGAGGCATTGGAGAAATGGCCCATTGAGCTGTTCTCCCGCCTGCTTCCCCGTGTGTATCAGATTGTGGAGGAGATCAACCGCCGCTTTGTGGAAAAGATCCGGCAGACATATCCCAACAATCAGGACAAGATCGCAAAGATGGCAATCATCTACGACGGCAAGGTAAAGATGGCTCATATGGCGATCGCGGGCAGCTTTTCCGTGAATGGTGTAGCCAGACTGCATACGGAGATTTTAAAGAATCAGGAGCTGAAGGATTTCTATGAGATGATGCCGGAAAAATTCAACAATAAGACCAACGGCATCACCCAGAGACGGTTCCTGCTGCACGGGAATCCGCTTCTGGCAAACTGGGTGACTGACAAGATCGGTGACGAGTGGATCACCAATCTTCCGGCCATCAGCAAGCTGAAGCTGTTTGTGGATGACGAGCGGGCACAGCACGAGTTCATGAACATCAAATACCAGAACAAGCTGCGTCTGGCCAAATATATCAAGGAGCACAATGGCATCGACGTGGATCCCAGATCCATCTTTGACGTGCAGGTAAAACGTCTCCATGAGTATAAGCGCCAGCTGATGAACATTCTGCATGTGATGCATCTGTACAACCTGCTGAAGGATAACCCGAACCTGGATATGGTTCCCAGAACCTTTATCTTTGGCGCGAAAGCGGCAGCAGGTTACCGCCGCGCGAAGCTGACCATCAAGCTGATCAATTCTGTGGCGGATGTGATCAACAACGACCGTTCCATCAACGGCAAGATCAAGGTAGTTTTCATCGAAGATTACCGGGTATCCAACGCGGAGATTATCTTTGCGGCGGCGGATGTCAGTGAGCAGATTTCCACCGCGAGCAAGGAGGCCTCCGGAACCGGCAACATGAAGCTGATGTTAAACGGCGCCCTAACCATCGGCACCATGGACGGCGCGAACGTGGAGATCGTGGAGGAAGTGGGCGAGGAGAACGCGTTTATCTTCGGAACCTCCTCGGATGAGATCATCGCGCTGGAGCATAGCCGTCAGTACTATCCGATGGATATTTTCAATAACAATCCGGAGATCCGCCGAGTGCTGATGCAGCTGATCAATGGCTATTATGCGCCCAATGATCCGGAGAAGTTCCGCGATATTTACGATTCTTTGCTGAACACCAAGTCCAGCGACCGGGCGGATACCTACTTTATCCTGAAGGATCTGCCGATGTACGCGGAGGCACAGCGCCGGGTGGACGCGGCTTACCGGGATGAACGCGCGTGGGCAAGATCCGCCATGATCAACACCGCCAGCGCAGGAAAGTTCTCCTCCGACCGTACCATCGAGGAGTATGTGAAAGACATCTGGCATCTGAAGAAGGTAACCGTGGAACTGTAATATATCATTCGATCCCTTCATAGACTGAAAACAGCTATGGAGGGATTTTTTTATGGCAAGAAGGCGGATTGGATGGATGGCACTGGCGATGTTTTTCTTTCCCTGGGCGCTTTCTTTGGGATGGATGCAGTATACAAGGCAAGGTCCGGCAGCCGGGACCAGCCAGAGGGAAAACGAATGGAATCCGGACGAGACAGGAGGAGACGACAGTCAGGAGGTCCCGGCGGCGGATCAAGACGCGGCGGTTCCCCGCCTCCGCCGGATTTGTATGGAACGAAACGGCACCAAAACCTATCTGGCGCTGGAGGACTATCTGCCTGGGGTGGTGGCCTGCCAGATTCCGGAGGGAAAGGAGCAGGCGTACAGTCCGGAGGTCTGGAAATGTCAGGCGGTGATTGCCCGCACCTACCTATACCGCCTTATGGGCAGTCGGGAGGAGATCCTGGAGTCGGAGCTGGACCTGGATTATCTGGGGGATTATACCTGGGGGATTTTTGCCGACCGGGAGGCGGCGGTGGCCCGGCTGGCGCTGGCGGAGGCGGCGGTGCAGGATACCGCGGGGGAAGTGATGATTTATGATAATGCGTACATTCTGCCGCTGTTTCACGAGGAAAGCGCCGGGCGGACCCGGCAGGGAGACGAACAGTTCCCCTATTTGCAGGCGGTGGACAGTGACAGCGAAGGAGGGGCGGGCCAGGCTCAGGAATATACTTGGGAGGCCGGAGAATTTGCGCGGAGGATCGGCCAGATCCCGGGGGCGGTCCCGGTAAAGCCGGATCAGCTCGCCGGGCAGATCCAGACGGTGGCCCGGGACGGCTCCGGGTATCTTTTGAGCGTGCAGATCGGTGCGAAAGCCTACTCCGGCGATGAAATCCAGGCGGCGCTGGGGCTTCCCTCCTCCTATTTCTCTCTGGAGGCGAAAGGCGGTAAGGTGCAGGCAGTGGTCCGGGGGCATGGCCATGGCTATGGTCTCAGCCAGAACGGCGCGGAGCAGATGGCGGAAAACGGATGGGGATACCAGGATATTCTCCTTTATTATTTTAAAAATATCAGCATTATTTTTGAATAAGCCTGAAGCCTTTGGTAACACTATTACCGAGGTGATAACGGTGAAAGAGAAAATGAATCAGATGTTCAAGGACAAATTATTCCTTGTCATGATGGTACTTGGCCTGCTGACTATAGTTGCCGCGGCAGGCGTCGCAACGATGCAAAAGAAGGAGGCCGGGAAGAATCCTTACCTGCAGGTACAGGAAGAGGAAAGCCTGCTGTCCGGAGAAGAACAGAAAGCGGCGGAGGGAAACCTTGCCGGTGAGTCCAACGCCCGGATAGCCCGGGCGCAGGAAAATCAGGCGGCACAAACCGCCGACTCTAAGAAAAATCAGGCGGCACAAACCGCCGACTCTAAGGAAAATCCGGAAACCGTGATTTCCGAGCAGAGCTATCAGGTGGCTAAGGCAGAGACCGGCCGCGGACAAAATGCTGTCCGGGAAGCCGGCAGCGGCTTAAACGCAGCCACCGCCTTGATGCTGGATTTTACTAAGGAGAGCCGGATGCTGTGGCCCATTGAGGGCAACGTGCTTTTGGATTACAGCATGGACAGCACCATTTATTTCCCGACCCTGGATCAGTATAAGTGCAATCCGGGCCTGGTGATCCAGGGAGAGGTCAGTATGCCGGTATGCGCCCCGGCCAATGCCAGAGTTTTGGCTACCGGGACGAATGAGGAGATCGGCAATTTTGTGACTCTGGATCTGGGAAATGAGTATACCCTGGTCTGCGGGCAGCTAAAGGAACTGGCAGTAGACAAAGGGGAATATCTGGAAAAGGGGCAGCTTATGGGCTATGTGGCCGAGCCAACCAAATACTATACCATCGAAGGCAGCAATATTTACCTGGAGATGATGCACCAAAGCCAGACGGTAGATCCGCTGGATTATTTGGAGTAGCTTATTCACACATCATTTTAATCTGGATCAATCGGTATCAATCGCGGCAGGAGCCGCATCCGCTTCCGGATGTTTTGCAGGGGCGCTCAAAGGCCGGGTTGAAGGCGTAGAAGTTGCGGCTGTCCAAGTGATCCTGGACATCGCGCAGAGCCTCTCCGAATCTTTGAAAGTGGACGATTTCCCGTTCCCGCAGGAAACGGATAGGGTCGGCCACCTCCGGATCCTTCACCATCCGCAGGATGTTGTCGTAGGTCACCCGGGCCTTTTGTTCCGCGGCCAGGTCCTCAAACAGGTCGGTGATGGGATCTCCTTTGGATTGGAATTCACAGGCATTGAAGGGGATGCCTCCTGCCGCCTGGGGCCAGATGCCGGTGGTATGGTCGATATAATAGGGACCAAAGCCGGAGTCCTCGATCTCCTTTGGAGTCAGGTTTTTGGTCAGCTGATGGACGATGGAGGCGATGATCTCCCAGTGGCCGAGCTCCTCGGTGCCGATGTTCGTCAGAATGGCCTTCCCCTTTTCATAGGGCATGGCATAGCGCTGGGACAAATAACGGGTGGCGGCAGCAGCCTCACCGTCGGGGCCGCCGTATTGGCTGATAATATACTGTGCCAGCTTCGGATTGGTAAAGGAAATGTTTACCGGGTACTGCAAGCGTTTTTCATATCTCCACATCAGCGCATTCCTCCTTCCCACGGCCAGGGGCTTTTGATCCAGTTCCAGGAGTTTCCATCTGCCTGGGTCACCATCAGCGGTCCATAGGCCTGTTCGTAGGCGGTCACCGCCCGGCGGTTTGCCTCCTGGGCATTCTGATAGTAGGCGAGGGCGTTGCAGTCGCCGGGATGGGTGTCCAGATAGAGCAAAATATCATCGATCTGGAAACCGGTTTCATAGACCTTTTGCAGCAAAGCATTTTCGTTCATACAGTTCATGGATGGCACCTCCCCATTTGAAACGGCAGGTCAAGCTCCGGGAAAATGGTTCCCCGCTGGAGCGCGGTATCAGGCGGGTAAACCGCACCCCACTGCTGCATAGGCACATAGCCCATGCCGATGGGGGTGGAAGCCGGAAATATTCCATTGCTATTGTTCCAGGAGGAACCGCATCCTCCCATGGAAAGCGGGCGGCCGGACTGCATGGGCGGCCGCATTCTGTCCTCTGATCCGGTGGGACGTGGCGGGCGGCAGTCACGGTCGCAGTTTGTATTCATACATGGGGGAGCAGGCCTTTGGGGGCGCGGCCCGATGGCGCTGTTCTGGCATGATCTGGAATCCATAAAAACTCCTTCTTTTTTCAGAAATTCTAATATCATAGTATGATGGGAGCAGGGCGGCGGTGAATTGGTATTTTTTTCATTTACCTCTTGCAATCCGGATAACTCTGTGTTATAGTATACATACAAGAAACTTGTACACAATTTTACAGAATTGTGTACAAAATAAAACAAAGAAAAGGAGAGACTCATATGGACTACATTCAGAATTATTCCCTGAAGGGTAAGATCGCCCTGATCACAGGCGCATCCTACGGAATCGGTTTCGCGATCGCGAAGGCGATGGCGGGCGCCGGCGCGACCATCGTGTTCAACGACATCAAGCAGGAGCTGGTGGACAAAGGTATCGCTTCTTATGCAGAAGAGGGTATCCAGGCACATGGCTATGTGTGCGACGTGACCAATGAGGACGCAGTGAATGAGACGGTAAAGAAGATCGAAGCCGAGGTCGGCGTCATCGATATTCTGGTAAACAACGCAGGCATCATTAAGAGAATCCCGATGCTCGAAATGTCCGCCAAGGATTTCCGTCAGGTGATTGATGTGGATTTGAATGCACCGTTCATCGTGTCCAAGGCTGTGATCCCCGGCATGATCAAGAAGGGCCATGGCAAGATCATCAACATCTGCTCCATGATGTCTGAGTTTGGCCGTGAGACTGTGTCCGCTTACGCGGCGGCGAAGGGCGGCCTGAAGATGCTCACCAGAAATATCTGCTCCGAGTATGGCGAGTACAACATTCAGTGCAACGGTATTGGACCTGGCTACATTGCTACCCCGCAGACCGCTCCGCTGCGCGAAAAACAGCCGGATGGTTCCAGACATCCCTTCGACCAGTTCATCGTATCCAAGACTCCGGCAGGACGCTGGGGCGAGGCTACCGATCTGGGCGGACCAGCGGTATTCCTGGCTTCTGACGCATCCAACTTTGTCAACGGACAGATCCTGTATGTGGACGGCGGTATCCAGGCATACATCGGAAAGCAGCCATCCTAATCATACCAACCGGTGTGAAAGATGGAAGAGAAAAATTTGGCAAGCCGGGGCGAGTATGTGTACGGAACGCTGAAAGCGGAGATACTGACTTTGAATCTGAAGCCGGGTCAGGCGATCAGTGAAAATGAAATCTGCTCCCGGTTTGACGTCTCCCGGACTCCGGTCCGGGAGGCGCTGCGCCGATTGCAGGAGCAGGGCTTTGTGCGGACCATCCCTTATTCCGGAACCTATGTGACCCGGCTAAATATGAAGAATATCCGGCAGATGATTTATATGCGGGTGGCGGTGGAGCT
>CAZICB010000079.1:5159-10796 GCA_964537765.1 uncultured Lachnospiraceae bacterium | reverse complement strand
CCGGTGACCGTAACGTATTTTTAGTGGCCAGTGATTAGTGGGCAGTGGGCAGTGGGCAGTGGCCAGTGGGCAGTGATTAGTGGTCAGTGGCCAGTGGTCAGTGGCAGTGCGGCTGAATAAGAGAGGCCGGATTTGGAATAAAGAGAGTGAAATATAGGAGGATAGGAAAAGATGGTAACAAATGACGCGACAATCTTACGGATCAAGCATGACGTGTTATGCGAGGTTGCAAAGCTTGCCTGGGCTGGAGAACTGGAGGAGAAGCGGGACGAGCTTCCCTACAAGATGTTCCCCGGTCCCCAGGCGCAGTTTCGGTGCTGCATTTACAAGGAGCGGGAAATCATCCGTCAGAGAATCCGCCTGGCTGAGGGCAAATGTCCGTCCGGCAAGAATTCCATCAATGTGGTGCAGGTAATTAACTCCGCATGCGAGGAGTGCCCCATCGCGTCCTATGTGGTGACGGACAACTGCCGGAAATGTATGGGCAAGGCATGTCAGAATTCCTGTCATTTCGGCGCGATTTCCATGGGGGATGAGCGCGCTCACATTGATCCCAATAAATGTAAGGAGTGCGGCAAATGCGCCCAGGCATGTCCCTACAGCGCCATCGCTCATCTGGAACGTCCCTGCAAGAAGGCATGTCCGGTGGATGCCATTACCTATGATGAGTACGGCATTTGCATGATTGATGAGAAGAAATGCATCCAGTGCGGCGCATGTATCCACAGCTGTCCCTTCGGCGCCATCGGTACCAAGACCTTTATGGTGGATGTCATCCGCCTGATCAATGCGGGCAAGCGGGTGGTAGCCATGGTGGCTCCGGCGACAGAGGGCCAGTTTGGCGCGGATATTACCATGGCAAGCTGGAAGACCGCTTTGAAAAAGGTGGGCTTTGCGGATATGGTGGAGGTCGCATTGGGCGGCGATCTGACGGCGGCTGCCGAGGCGGCGGAATGGGCCGAGGCTTACAAGGAGGGCAAAAAGATGACCACCTCCTGTTGTCCGGCATTTGTGAATATGATTAAGCAGCATTTCCCGGCGCAGCTGGCGAATATGTCCACCACGGTTTCTCCCATGTGCGCGGTATCCCGTATGCTGAAAGAGCGGGATCCGGAAACCGTAACTGTATTCATCGGACCGTGTATCGCGAAAAAGAGCGAGACCTTGGATCTGAATATCCGGGACAACGCGGACTATGCCATGACTTTTGGTGAGATCCGTGCCATGATGCGCGCCAAGGGTGTGGAGCTGGAGCCGGAGGAGAATTCCTGTCAGGATGGTTCTGTATATGGCAAGCGGTTCGGCAATTCCGGCGGTGTGACCGCGGCTGTGGTGCAGTGCTTTAAGGAAATGAACGAGGAGATTGAGCCGAAGGTGCTGCGCTGCAACGGTGCAGCCGAGTGTAAGAAGGCGCTGCTGCTTTTGAAGGTGGGCCGTCTTCCGGAGGACTTTGTGGAAGGCATGGCTTGCGTGGGCGGCTGTGTGGGCGGCCCCAGCAAGCATAAGACCGAGCTGGAGGCAAAGAAAGCCCGTGATCTGCTGATCAGCCAGGCCGATGGCCGTCTGGTGCATGAGAACCTGAAGGCACAGGGTGTGGATAAGCTGGCGATGCACCGGCAATGATAGAAAAAACGGAAAAAACGGAAGAAAAAACGAAAGAAAAAACGGATGAAAAGGACCGGGAACGGGCAGTTGGATGCCTGCTCCTGGTTTTTTTATGCACACGGGGCGCGTGTGGAATTTTGCTGCTTAAAGCACGCGCCCCGGCGCAGGCGAGTAGGTCAGATTGCAACTTCCCTACTCGATATTTTTCTTGCTGTCGAAAAACGCGAAGGCTTCGATCGCGTCTAAAATATCCTGGAATTCTTCCCGGGGCGCCAGCTGGATGTAGCGTTTTAAAAGCTCCGTCTCCTGCTTCTTGTACCGTCCGTAGAAGATGTCAAATAGATTATGTCCGCGCATGTAGATCTTGAATTCTTCGAAATGTGCCTGTAAATCCCCGATGGAGTTTAGCTCCCCGCCAATCACCTCCTGGAAATGCTTTCCGCAGGCCAGCCGGTGCAGATAGCTCTGCCATTTTTCAAAAAGAATCTGCCAGAATTCCTCCTCACTTTTCACCACGCCAAGCTGCGCCATGATTTTCGGATTCAGAAAATAATTTTCAAAGGAATAATATTTCAGGATCAGGACATTGCGGCGGCGGACCTTGGGGAGCTTGTCCACATCATGAAGGTTCCGCTCGTCATAGTAGCGGCACAGCTGCCCGGCAAGCTGCTCCGGATCCTTGCCGTCCCCGTCCCGGATCATCAGAAAATGATCCCGCAGGTAGACCTGATTCATGTATTTTAAGTTGGCATAGGTGCGGATATTGGTGCAGCTGTTGGTAGTGATAATAGAGATCCGGGTCAGGTTTCCATCCTTGTCCCGGAGACCGGAATAGTAATTTTCCAGCAGCAGAGGCAGACGGCTTTTGTCCTGTTTGCCCTCCACGATAAAGACGAAGCTGACGTTTAACAGATCCACGGCACTGTAGCCCAAATCGTCCAGGATTTCATCAATATCCGCGTCCTCCCGGACAAAGGGGCTGCCGTCGGCCCTGGCCTGTACCTGACGGATCTGCCGGTTGCCGAAATTGGCGATCATATTGGGCGAATGCGTGGTAAAAATCACCTGATTTTTCTTGGACAGCCGGTAGAGGATCTCGCCGGCCGTTTTCTGCATGGAGGGATGAAGGAAAAGCTCCGGATATTCCACCAGGATAATGCTGGGAATGCGGCTTTCCTCCTCCACATAAGATTCCAGCAGGGACAGCATATAAATGCTTTTCATGCCATTGCCCAGCTGGTCGATGGGGCTGGGAGCTGTCTGGCCTGGCGCGAGCGCCCGGGCATCCACATGGAACAGCGCATCCCGGTGGGTGCCTAACGTATAGGAAATGTTTTCCGGTCCGCCGTTTTTGTGGTAGTTTTCATTGAGCCTCTGAGTGAACGCGTTTAAATTCAGCTGGTAGATTTTATATTCCAAAAGTTTGGCAGTCTCACATATCTGCAGCTCCTGGGGCTGTTTCTGGTTAATCAGTCCGATGCAGGAGAAGCATTGGTTGCAGATCTTGGCGGAATCAAACATGCACACGTCCGACCGCAGCCTGGCAAGCTGCTGGTCGTCCTGGAATAAAAACAGATCCTCCTGCAAAAGCCGGACATCCCGGCCAATATCGATCAGATAAAGCCGGGGAAGGATCTGAGACAGGAAGCGGTTATGTTTGCGCACGCCGTCGTAGTAGCGGATTTCACCACTGTGATGGATGATGCAGGAAAAGGGAAGCTGCCCATCCGCAAAGGAAGGCAGCTTGGCCGTGAAATCCCGCAGCCACGCCTCATAGCGCTTGTATTGGCTTACCAGTCCGCGGACATGGAAAGAGTGCAGGTCCTCCTCATTGATGTCCAGGATCATGGAAATCTCAATATTCTGCTTCGCCTCATTGAAATCCGAGGGCTTCACCTGGTAGCTTCCCAGGGCGGCCCGTATGGCATCCATGATCCGGGTTTTGCCGGCGTTATTTTTGCCCACCAGGATGAGGGCATTTTCGATATCCGGGATCTGTAAATTCTCGATGGATTTAAAATTTTGGATATGCAGGCTGGATATTCGCATGGGAAACCTCCTTTTTTATGGCGGGGCATAAGCGGCGCCTTTGCGCCGGACGCCCCGGAAAACGGCGTGTTTCGCGGCCTTCTATGAAAGCAGTTCCCGAACGGCGGCCGCGTCAAATACAACCTGGGGAATATGGTTTACCTCGATCTGGTAGAGGGCATTGGCCGCTAAATGCTCCGCCGCCTGCTCTAAGTCCCGGATCCCGCTGGTATTGGCGTATTTTTCAATGACTGCATCCAGGGCATCCCCGGCAACCACGCATTCCTGCTGCCGCAAGCCCATACGTTTTAAAACCTTGGGCAGAGCATATTTGGAAAAGATAATTTTCTTTTCCTCCGGCGTATAGTCCGGAATATCGATGACCGCAAAGCGGGACATCAAAGGAGCGCTGATCTGGTCCTTATCGTTGGCGGTGGCGATGGGATATACCCCCACAGTGGGGACCGTGCATTCGATGTAATTATCCGTAAAGCCTAAATTATCCAGCAGGGTCAAAAGCACGTCAGCCGGGTTGCCATTGCCCTTTCCGGCGGAAGCTTTGTCCAATTCATTGATGATGAACACCAGATTGGATTCCTCCGCCGCAAAGAAGGCCTCCATGATAATGCCGGGCTTGGCATTGGCGTAAATCCGGGAGCTGCCGGTCAGCTGCTCCGGGTCGTTGATGGAACTCATATCCAGGGTAGTCCACGGCAGCTTCAAAATCCGGGCCACCGCGTAGGCGATCTGGGATTTTCCGGTTCCGGCAGGGCCTGCAAGAAGCAGTCCGTAGGCGGGCAGCGTATGGGTCCGGTTGATCTGGATAATGGTTTCAATGATCCGCTGCTTGACCCGTTCCATTCCATAAAGCTCCTCGTCCAGGATCCGGCGGGCTTCCCCGGGGTCGATGGATTCGAAATAATTGCTTTTCCATTGGATATTCATCATAATGGAAAGAGCCCGCTGGGCGTGGCGCCGCTCCTCTGGAGTGACCTCGTGGGAACGTGCCACCGCCAGGTTCCGCCTTGCCCAGAGCCGGATATTGTCCGGCAGGGTCCGGCCGGCGCAGGTCATAAAGTCGGTAATGCTCTGCAGGCTGGTCAGCTTCATATTGTCGCCGGTTTCGTCCAGGCCTTCCTCTTCGGTTTCCTCTGACGGCGCATTGCTCGCCAGCAGGCGCTCGATCATAAATTGCAAAAAGCCGTCCTCGGAGGAAAGCTTGGTGCCGCCTCCGAAGGCAATTTCGCGGATCTGGCAGACCGCGTAGCCGTCCCTGCGGTTTTCGCCGGACAGGCGCACGTTGATATGGTTTTCCCCCAGCCATTTTAACAGGCTGACGAAGCGGGCATCGATCTGTAAAATATCGGCGCTGAAGGTGCCGTCCTCCTCCTTAAATTCAAAGGCCGTCCGCTTGATGGGATTGGTGAACATCCCGCAGGAATGATGGCTCCAGGCCCGCGCCCGGTTGTCCAGAAGCAGAATGGGCTTTTCCGGCGTGGGGGAGGATTCATTGGTGAAGAAGGTGGTGTAGGTGCATACGGCATTTTTTTTATCGGCTGGCGCGCCGCTGAAATCAAATACTGGCATGTGCTGTGACTCCTTTTTCGTAAGTTTATTTATAGTATAGTGGGTTCCGGGGGCGGTGTCAAACGGGAATGTAGAACCGGAATGAAAGGAAATATGCTTTTCTTTTTATGTCATGCCGGAGGTGACAAAAGCCATGGCAGCATCGCTTCAGGATATATTGATGGCATGATTCCGCTCATCCTGGTATAGATAAAACTTATAACCAATAATCTGTTTTTCATATTAGCCAAAAAAGGGGAAAAGGGATATACTCCTCAATAGTTTGAACGACCAAATAAGTTTAGACGATTTGAGGAGGAGAACAAGATGAAAAAATTCGATTTGAAGAAAACGGCAGTGACACTGGTATCCGGATTGCTGGTTCTCAGTATGCTTGCAGGCTGCAGTTCCAATGCTGCCTCCAACGGTGATACGAAT
>CAZICB010000079.1:0-5059 GCA_964537765.1 uncultured Lachnospiraceae bacterium | reverse complement strand
ACGCAGGAGACGAGTCAGGCTGACACGCAGGGAACAGAGAGTAGCCATTCGGTTGCCAAGGCACCCTCCGCCAATGCCATCAAGATCGGTATCCCGGACGACGGTACCAATCAGGCTCGTGCCATCAAACTGCTGGAGACTGCCGGTCTGATTACGGTAGATCCCGCAGCTGGTTACACCCCTGAGCTGGTAGACATTACCGGTTACATTTATGACGTAGAGATCGTCCCTACCACAGCTAACACGCTGCCCTCCACGCTGGATGACTATGCTGCCAGCACCATCAATGGCACTTATGCCATTCCTGTCGGTTTGGTTCCTTCCAGAGACGCTTTGATCATCGAGAAGCAGGATGAGAGCGGCGAGAACCCTTATGTAAATATCATCGTTGCCCGCACCGCAGATGTGGATAACGAGATCTATCAGGCTGTGGTGGAAGCCTATCAGACCCAGACCGTAGCCGAATATATTCTGGTGAAATACAACGAGGCATATTTCCCGGCTTTCGACTATGACGCAGATTTCACAGATGGCGAGGAAGTGGTAGCGGAGGTTGACGCTTACGTATCAGATCCCGCAGACAAAACTGTGGTGAAGGTCGGCGTCTGTGGTGCTTCCAATGAACAGTGGAATGCCGTACAGAAGGTTCTGGATGAGCAGGAGGCCGGTATCTATATCGAGCTGGTTGAGTTTGATGCCTATAATCTGCCCAATGAGGCTTTGAATAGCGGCGATATCGACTTAAATGCCTTCCAGCATGTAGCATATCTGAACAACGAGATCAGCAGCCAGGGCTATGAGCTGACTGTCATCGGAGATACCCTGATGGCGCCTCTGAGCCTGTATTCCAACCAGGTAAGCACGCTGGATGAGCTGAAGGAGCTGGCCGGTTTGGCCCAGTAATCAGGCAGGCATCCTCCTGAAACCAGGAAGACAAATGAAAAGAGCTGTTTTCCCTCCGACATGAAAGCAGCTCTTTTTTTTCTCTGTATAGAAAATCGTCGGGAAACAGCGGTTCCCGGTCTGTCAGACCCGCCTGCCAGAGCCGGATAAAAGAAATAACCTTGGAGGTGGAAGGGAAAGTTATGATTAAAATTCAGAATCTGTACAAAACCTACCATTTGAAATCGGGAGATGTGGAAGCGTTAAAGGACGTCTCTCTGGAAATTCAGGATGGAGAGATCTATGGCGTGATCGGGTATTCCGGCGCGGGCAAATCCACGCTGGTGCGATGTCTCAATCTGCTGGAAAAGCCGGATTCCGGTTTCGTCCAGGTCAACGGCGTGACGATGGCAGAGACTTTGACCGATGATAAGGGAGGCAAAACCACTACATATATCAATGAAAAGGAATTGAATCAGGCCCGCAGAGGGATCGGCATGATCTTCCAGCTGTTTAATCTGCTGGATCGCAGCACGGTATTCGATAATATTGCCTATCCGCTAAAGTATTCCGGGATGTCCAAGAAGGAGATCCGAAACCGGGTGGTAGAGCTGCTGGAGTTGGTGGATCTGCAGGATAAGATCAATGTCTATCCCTCCCAGCTGTCCGGCGGTCAGAAGCAGCGCGTCGCCATAGCCAGGGCCTTGGCTAATAAGCCCAGTGTGCTTTTGTCCGATGAAGCCACCAGCGCTTTGGATCCTGACGCTACGGACTCCATCCTGGAACTGCTGAAAAAGCTGAACAAGCAGCTTGGACTCACCATCGTGCTGATCACCCATGAGATGTCTGTCATCAAAACCATCTGTGACAGAGTGGCGGTGATGGAGAATGGCGCTGTGGTGGAGGAAGGCAAGGCCTACGACATTTTTGCGGATCCCAAGGCGCCTATCACCCGGAAATTTGTCAGATCCACATCCTCTCTGGGCAAGCTGGATCAGCTGCTGGCCAGGGAGGCCGAATTCCTGCCTCAGGGTCGAAGCGGCAGTCTGGTGCGTCTGACCTTTGTGAAGGAGAGTGTGGGAGAAACCATGATTTCTTCTATTTCCAGAAAGTTTAAAGTGGATGTAGATATCATGCTGGCCAATGTGGAGTTGCTGCAGGAGGGCCCTCTGGGCAAGATGGTTGTAGTACTGAAAGGTGAGCAGGAGGACATTCGAAAAGCAATCGATTATCTGGAGGAAAATAAAGTGAGAGCGGAGGTACTGGACAATGGCACAGTGGCTTGAACAATGGATGCCGAATGTGGCGGACTACTGGGATCGTTTTATGACGAGCTGCCAGGCAACCTGGCAGATGTTTCTTATCGCGGGAAGCATTTCCTTCGTGCTGGGATTGTTTTTCGGCGTGATATTGACCGTGACCAAAAAGGACGGGATCCATCCGAATCTGCTTGTATTTACCATCGTGGATACGGTGATCAACTTTTTCCGCGCCATTCCGTTCCTGATTTTGCTGATTTTTATCATTCCTCTGACCCGTCTCATCGTCGGGACGGCCATCGGGGTAAAGGGAGCCTGTGTGCCGCTGGTATTTGGTACGGTTCCCTTCTATACCAGACAAGTGGAATCTGCATTGGCCAGCGTCGATCCCGGTAAGATCGAAGCGGCTCGCAGTATGGGCAGCGGCCTGACCGGACTGGTGTTCCGGGTATATCTCCATGAGGCAGTGCCGGACTTGATCCGTGTGACTATCATCACAGCCATCAGCCTGATTGGCCTGACTACCATGGCTGGCGCCGTTGGCGCAGGCGGAATCGGCAGCTTTGCCATCAACTACGGTCAGAACCTGCACCATCAGGATATCGTCAATGTCTGCGTGATCGTGCTGCTGATCTGCGTATGGCTCCTGCAGACGCTGGGTGCGTTTCTGGCGCGAAAGACCACCAATCGGGAGCTGTTCCGCAAAAACTATAAATAAGAAATGTTGACAGACGCCGCATTGCGGGGAGACAAAATACATGATTAGGGAGGAAACACATGTCTGAAGCAAGAGAAATCATACAGCAGGCAGCAAAGGAGGAATGGGAATATACAAGGCAGCTGCGCCGACATTTCCATATGTATCCGGAAATTGCCAAAGAGGAATACCGCACGGCGGATAAAATCGAGGAAGAACTGGACAAGCTGGGACTGGCCCATTCCCGGGTGACGGAGACCGGCGTATACGCGCAGCTCCGGGGAGAACTGCCGGGAGATAAGACTATCGTATTGCGAGCGGATATCGATGCCCTTCCGTTGACGGAGGAGCATGAGTGTCCCTACCAGAGCCGTATTTCCGGAAAAATGCATGCCTGCGGCCATGATGCCCATGCGGCATCCCTGCTGGGGGCAGCCAGGATTCTTTGCGCCCACAGGGATCTGTTCGGCGGTACGGTCCGACTGACCTTCCAGCCTGGCGAGGAGATTGGTTATGGCGCCAGATTTTTTGTGGACGGCGGATATCTGGACGGCGCGGACCGAACCTTTGGCGTCCATATGGCTTCCAATGTGCAGGCGGGTAAAGTGGTTCTGATGCCCGGACCTAATAATGCCAGCGTAGACTGGTTCCGTATCACCGTCCATGGAAAGACGGCTCATGTGTCTACTCCTGAGATGGGCGTGGATGCTGTGTACATCGCCAGTCAGATCGTGGTGGCTGTCCAGGCCCTGATTACCAGGCGGACCAATCCCATGGAAAATGTGCTGATCGGCATCGGCAAGCTGGAAGCTGGAACTTCTTATAATATCGTTGCTCCCAGAGCCGAGCTGGAAGGAACTATCCGTGTTCTGACTCCCGAGATGCGCAGGCAGACCAAAGCTCGCCTGGAGCAGCTGGCAAAGCTGACAGCGGAAATCTACGGTGGTATCGCTGAGGTGGAGTGGAAAGACTTTACCTCCCCGCTGATCAATGATGAGGGTTCAACCTTGGAAGCACAGAAGACGGCAGCGGCCCTGTTTGGCAGTGAAAATGTCATTACCCGGAGAACGCCTGCTTTGGGCGGAGACGATTTCGCCGAGTACATCCTGAAAGTTCCCGGCGTATACGCTTATGTCGGCTCCAATAATCCGGAAATTCCCGAAACTACCGTGGCTCACCATGATAGCCATTTTGATATCGATGAGAAGGCGCTGCTGCTGGCTTCCTCCCTGTATGCGGCCTATGCGGTGGATTTTCTGACCGGGAGAGTGTAATAGCGAGCAAGGATAAAAATGGTGAAGAGGCTGCGAATGTCCTCGCGATGCTGGTCCCTCCAGCAGCACTCCGTTCACACCGACAATTCCGCACAGAATCATTCCCGCACAAATTGGGATTCCCGCATTTCTCAGAAACGCCAAAAGAGAGCCTTGCAAAGCTTTTCCAAGTGCCATCAAAATGTTACTGACGGTTGTCTGGATGGCAAATAACGCGGCCAGGGACATATAAATCCGGATGCACATGGCCAGCATCGTATCAGAGGGATTGAACGCAGATATTCTGGATGGGAAACGCCAGCGAAACCGCTGTCAAGGCATCCTCGCTGAAATGGCTGACGAAGAGACTGTCAACCACATTGTAAAGCGCGCCGATCAGCATGGATAGAATCATTGGTACAGCCATGGTCACCTTTATTCAAAACAAAACACAAGCCAAATGAATTACTCGTGTTCTGCCCGTTACGCTGTTACATTGTCAATCATCACAGAGGACAGTTTCATAAACTCCTCAACCTGCCTGTCGGATAATCCCTGGCAGAGTTCTTTGAATACCGTCCTGTCCATTGTTTCAAGCTCCATGTGAATGTTGGCGTATTGCGGTGTACTATTGATTTTTTTGTAGCGCTTATCGATGCTGCTCGTCGTACAGACAACGGCCCCTTTTTTTTATATGGTGTATCAGACGATCTGGGATATATGATGGAGAATGTTCGCATAGAACTCGGGTATTATGATGATCCAAATGAGAACAAGTGATGAGCGTAAATGACGTTGAGGGTTAAAAAACTCAGGAAGTTAAGCCAGATATTTATGCCGCCATCCATCAAAAACTGATGATAGGATATTGACAAAATCCAATCATTGATGTACACTGATGATGGAAAAAGGAAAAAATTACATCATAGACTCTGCGGAGGATGAAGTATTGAACATAGAGAAAAAGG
>CAZICB010000078.1:0-10922 GCA_964537765.1 uncultured Lachnospiraceae bacterium | reverse complement strand
AGGCGTGTTACATGTTCACTCATCCGACCGGAGAAAGACCTTATATACATACTTATTATGAGGAGGAGCAATTATGAACACATCTACCTTTGGCATCATTGCGGCCATCGTCCTTTACCTGGTGATGATGGTCTATGTAGGCTTTTATTTCAGCAAGAACAGCGATAACTCCGGGGAGGGCTTTTACCTGGGCGGTCGGAAGCTGGGACCGCTGGTGACCGCCATGAGCGCGGAGGCATCGGATATGAGCAGCTGGCTTTTGATGGGTCTGCCCGGCGTGGCTTACCTGTCCGGCATCGCGGACGCCGGCTGGACTGCCATCGGCCTGGGGCTTGGCACCTATTTTAACTGGCTGATTGTGGCCAGGCGGCTGCGCCGCTATTCGGTGGCCTGCCATTCCTTTACCATCCCGGACTTTTTCTCCCGGCGCTACCGGGATCGGAAAAATATCCTGATGTGCATCGCGGCGGTGGTGATCCTGATTTTCTTCATTCCCTACACCGCATCCGGCTTCAAAGCCATCGGAACCCTGTTTTCCAGCCTGTTTGGCGTGGACTATCACATTTCCATGATCCTGGGCGCCCTGGTGATCGTCGGCTATACCATCATGGGCGGCTTCATGGCCGTATCCACCACCGACCTGATCCAGAGCATCGTGATGACCATCGCCCTGGTAGTCATCGTATTTTTCGGGCTGCAAAAAGCCGGCGGAGCAGACGCCGTCATGGACAATGCCCGCTACTTGGCCGGCTATCTGAGTATGACCGCTCTCCACGACCGGGCGTCCGGCACTGCGGCCTCCTACGGACTGATCACCATTGTCTCCACCCTGGCCTGGGGCCTTGGATACTTCGGCATGCCCCATATCCTGCTGCGGTTCATGGCCATCCGGGATGAAAAGGAGCTGGTGTTCTCCCGCCGGATCGCTACCATCTGGGTGATTATCTCCATGGCCGTGGCCATTTTCATCGGTATTGTGGGCTGGGGCGCATCCGCGGCGGGAGCCATCCCCACCTTTACCACCAGCTCGGATTCCGAGACGGTTATCATTCAGTTTGCCCACCTGCTGGCCCAGTCCAACCTGCTGGCAGCGATTATCGCAGGCGTGGTGCTGGCCGGTATTCTGGCCTGCACCATGTCCACCGCGGACTCCCAGCTTTTGACGGCAGCCTCCGGCGTCTCCCAGAACCTGCTGCAGGATTTTCTGGGCATGAAGCTGAGCGCCAGGGCTTCCATGAACGCGGCCCGTCTGACCATCGCGGCCATTGCCCTGGTCAGCGTCGCCCTTGCCTGGAACCCGAACAGCTCGGTATTCACCATCGTATCCTTCGCCTGGGCAGGCTTCGGCGGCGCCTTCGGACCTGTGATGCTGTTTGCCCTGTTCTGGAAGCGCAGCAATTTCCAGGGTGCTCTGGCAGGTATGGTCACCGGCGGCATCATGGTCTTCGTCTGGAAATACCTGGTACGCCCTCTGGGCGGCGCCTGGGACATCTATGAGCTGCTTCCCGCCTTCCTGGCAGGCAGCATCGTCATCGTGATCGTATCCCTGGCGACAGCACCGCCATCAGAGGAGATCGTAAAGGAGTTTGAATCGATCGGTTAGGAATTTTGCCGCTCAATACCCGTAAAAAATCTGCGCCATGGGCGAATCCTTGTCCAGAATCAAGGTATTGTTCCCGTTTTTCAGGGCTGCCTTCGCTGCGTCCAGAGAACGGACAAAATTATAAAAATCCGCCTTGCTGGCGTCATTGTAGGCATCGGAAAGAATCTGCATATACTGGGCCTCGCCCTCGGCGATGAGCTTCTCCGCCTGGGCCTGAGCCTCCGACTTCATCACCGATACCTCCTTGGTGGTATCGTTTTTGATCTTCTGGGCGGAGGAATTCCCCTGCGCCGTGTAGGAGGCCGCAATATTATTGCGCTCAGAAATCATCCGGTCATAGACCGCCTGCTTGTTGTCGTCGGGCATATCCAGGGATTTGGTCTCCACCGCCAGCACCTGGATGCCATAGCCGTCCAGGGAATTGCCGATATTTCCGCTGATGTCCAGGGCCAGCTTGCCGTCCCGGTTTTCAATGATCTCCGCCTGATCCATATTGGAAATCACCGACTTCATGGAAGAAAACACCGAAGCAGAGATCCGGGACTGGGCCTGGGCCACCTGCCCGTTCAAATGGCGGGTGAACAGGATGGGATCCGACACCTTCCAAAGCACAAAGGCATCCGCGATCATGCTTTTCTTATCTTTTGTGATCACGTCCGACTTTGGGATATCGTATATCTGCAATGCCTTGGGGACCGACGCGCTGGTCTGGATGATGGGGACCTTAAAGGAAACACCCGGCGTATCCACCACCTTGACAATCTCGCCAAACTGGCGGATCAGCCTGTATTCGTTCGGATAGGTCACCACCACGGCCCCGCTGGCCGCTATCAGCACCAGTGCCGCCAAGAGCACCAGTATTGTTTTTCCTGCCCGTTTCATCATGGGGTCACCTCCGCTTCCGCTGTCTCCTCCGTCCGGGTCTTCGCCTCTGCCGGGATATTTTCCCCGCTTCCGGTAAAGCTTTCCAGCGGAAGCATTTTCTGGGTTCCGTCACCATCTACAATATAAATCTTCATGGTCGGCAAAAGCTCTTCCATGGTTTCGTAGAACATTCGCTGTCTGGTAATCAACGGATATTTGCTGTATTCCGCATACATCTGCTCAAAACGGGCCACCTGTCCCTGAGCCTCATTGATCCGGGACTGCTTCTGGGCCTCCGCATTCTTGATGATCTGATCACACTCCGCCTCTGCCTGGGGGATCTTCTCATTGCGATCCTTGTTGGCATTGTTGATGGCGGTCTCCTTGCCCTGCTTGGCATTTTCCACGTTTTTAAAAGCGTTCATGACCTCTGTGGTGGGCGGAAAGGCATCCTGAATGGTGATGTTGACTACCGACAGGCCAATATCCTCCTGGATCATCCGGTTGGTCAGCTTTTCCTTGATCTCCGACTGGATCACAGCCTTGCCGGTGGTGATCACATCATCCACATTGTAAATGCCCACGGTGTCGCGGATATAGGACTGGGCCAGCATCTTTAAGGTGGCCTCCGGTTCCACGGAAGCATACAGATACTTCACCGGGTCATTGACCATATATTCCAGGTAAAAGTCCGTGTTGACAAAGTTAAAGTCCTTGGTGATCATGATGGATTCCTCGTCGATGGACTCCTGGGTTTCCGCCACGTAGCCGATGGGCATCCCCTTGATCCCCTTAGATACCAGACGCACCTGCTGGATAAAAGGAATCTTAAAATGCAAGCCTGCCTGGGTCTCCGCCTGGGCGCTGCCCAATGTGGTGACCACCGCGTAATTTTCCTCATCCAGTACATAGTAGCAATTCATGCTTCCGTAAACCAGAAGCAGAATCAGCACAATCAGCCCGGAGCCTTTCGCGAAGCGGCGCCTGTGTTTTTTTACCGGTCTTCCGCTGGAGTCAAAGCGCTCCGGCTGTGGATTCTCTGACGAGTCCTTTTTCTCTCCCTGCTGCTTTTTCATATGATCCATCTGTTTTTTGATCTCGTCAAAGGGATTCTGTCCCCCGAAAAGATTTTGGTACATGCATATTCCTCCCGCATTTTTCGGAACCGTCTCAATGATGGAACAGACGGATTCCGGTAAATGCCATAGCCATATGATATCTGTTACAGGTTTCGATTACATGATCGTCCCGCACGGAGCCGCCCGGCTGGGCAATGTAGCGGACGCCGCTCTTATATGCCCGCTCGATGTTGTCGCCGAAGGGGAAGAAGGCGTCGGAGCCCAGGGACACATCCGTCATCTGGTCCAGCCATGCCCGCTTTTCTTCCTTTGTAAATACCGGCGGCTTCACCTTGAAGGTCTTCTCCCACATGCCATCCGCCAGTACATCCATATATTCTTCGCCGATATAAACATCGATAGCATTGTCCCGGTCCGCGCGCTTAATGCCGTCCACGAACTGCAGGTTCAATACCTGCGGCGCCTGGCGCAAAAACCAGTTGTCAGCCTTCTGACCTGCCAGTCTGGTGCAATGTACCCGGGACTGCTGCCCGGCGCCGATGCCGATGGCCTGTCCGCCCTTGGCATAGCAGACGGAATTGGACTGGGTATATTTTAAAGTAATAAGAGAAATCACCAGATCGATCTTTGCCGGCTCCGGGATTTCCTTATTCTCGGTCACCACATTGGACAGCAGCTCTTTGTTGATGTCCAGATTATTTCGTCCCTGCTCGAAAGTCACGCCAAAGACCTGCTTGCGCTCGATTGCCTCCGGCTCATAGTTCTCGTCGATCCGGATCACACAGTAATTGCCCTTCTTCTTCGCCTTTAAGATTTCCAGCGCCTCCGGCTCGTATCCGGGAGCAATCACGCCGTCGGAGACCTCCCGCTTGATCAGCTTCGCCGTATCCACGTCGCACACGTCGGACAGAGAGATAAAATCACCGAAGGAGGACATGCGGTCCGCGCCGCGGGCTCTGGCGTAAGCGCTGGCCAGCGGGGACAGCTCGCCCATATCATCCACCCAGTAGATCTTTGCGAGAGTCTTATCCAGAGGCAGACCCACTGCCGCGCCTGCCGGGGACACATGCTTAAAGGAGGCTGCCGCCGGAAGCCCTGTAGCCTTTTTCAGCTCCCTTACCAGCTGCCAGCCGTTGAAGGCATCCAGCAGGTTGATGTAGCCGGGTCTTCCGCAAAGCACCTGAATCGGCAGCTCCCTTTCATCATTCATAAAGATCCGCGCCGGCTTTTGGTTAGGGTTGCATCCATATTTCAATTCCATCTCGTTCATGACTTTCGTATCCTTTCTCCTATTTTATCCCGAATCAGTGGTTTTTATTGACGATCCGGGTCTCATACTTGCCGTTTACAATGTCAATATAACGGACAAACAGGGATACCTTGTTGTCCTCATTGAGACTGTTCCAAACCAGATCAGTGAAGGCATCCATATCATCCGGGATCTCCACCAGCTTCGGCTCGCCCTCAAAGCTGGGCAGAGGATTTCCGTCGTGCATGTAGGTATGGATGAAATGGCCCTCTCCTGCTGCCGGATTCTCATAGGCAAAGGTATAGCGGCGGCAGGAATCCGGATTTCCGTGATTGCTCTTTAAAATGGACATGGCATAATTGTACTTGCCGTTTTCAATATGCATAATGCCGGAAATCCGGGGCGTGTAATTGGGAGCATCCGGCTCAAATTCGCGGCTGCGCAGGGATTGTTCAAAGGTCAGCTGCTTATCCATACCCTCATAGATGGTATCGGTCTGGTCGCCGTTGGTGACAATGGTCTTATTTCCCAGCACACGCACCGGAGCATAGATAATCAGGCTGGGATCCTGAAGCTTTGCCGGGTCAAAGGCCTGGGTGCGGATGCCTTCCCCATCCTCCACAAAAACGCGGTTGCGGCTGTTCTCGCTTCTGCCCATGATAAAATAGGCAGTCACAGCCCTCGATCCGTCCGGGGTCTTTCCGATGATGATCCCCCGTCCCGGGTAAGCATTGCTCTTCAGCTCCTGTTCCAAAGATAATCGATTCATGTTCCTCTCTCCTTTTTAAATTTCGACAGACTGGCCGGATCTCTCCCGGCACAGATCCAGATAAAGCTCCGCGTAGGTCGCGGATTTGTATGGCACCACAAACAGATCGCCGACGACGCACAGCATGATGCCCAGAAAATCCCAGCCTAAAAAGGACAATTCCAGCACGAAGGTCCGCCATTTATGGCCGTCCATCATCTCCTTGCTGGTGCGCAGCGCCTCCCGATAGTCCATATCCGGCTTTTCCGCAAGAAGATAAGGTACCAGATAATACTCATAAGACTTGATGATGCCCGGTATGATCAGAAGAAGGCTCCAGAGGAATTCATACAATCCCCTCATGAACATAACCTTCACCACGTTCAGATAGTTGCCCCCTTTAAAGCAGGAAAACAGCTTTCCAATCCCGGCGGAAGATTTTTGTTCTTGGCTTTCCACAAAATACCTGCAGCAGCCCACCTGAACCACATTGCCCACGAAGGTGCTCAGCACAAAGGACAGCGCCCATATTATCAGGATCGCGGTCGCGAGAATTCCCAGCAGGGCAAGCAGGATCCCGGGAGACACCCCGCTGAATTTGGGCAGAAAGCCTTCGCTTCCCCCCGTCACAGCATCCTGATTCTGAAAGTAGCCGGTCGCGCCGCTCCCACTCTGGAAAACATTTCCCCCGAAAATCCCTGTGATCAGGCATGCCAGAAAGGCAGCCCAATAATAATTCCGGAGCCCCTTTTTCGCCCGTCCTTTTAATTCTGCTCTTGTCGACATACGAATTCCCCTTTCTTTTTTATTATTTTATTCATTCCGGATCGCGGCCAGCGGACTAAGCCTCATGGCACGCAAAGCCGGGAAAAATCCTGCCGCCATTCCCACCAGAATGGCAAAGATGATCGCCATTGCGGACAGCCACAAAGGGATCCGGGAAATATCCCCCGCCATGCCGGTCAGGGACTGACCCACATTTAATAAATGGTTCATAGCCATGGAAACCGCGTAGCTGAACAGAACTCCGCTTGCGCCGCCCAGAAGTCCGATAAATCCGGACTCCATCAGAAACATATCGCGGATAGCGCCCATGTCGCAGCCCAAAACCTTCATCACGCCGATCTCCCGGGTGCGTTCGTAGATGGACATCATCATGGTGTTGGCGATGCCGATGGCCGCCACGAAAAGGGAGACGGCCCCGATCCCGCCCAGCACCGCCTGGATCATGCTCGACTGCTTCTCCGACTGTTCCATCCAGTCCGCCCGGCTGGAGGCCTGATATCCCATGTCTGTCAGGGCCTTCTGAACCTCCTCCACATGCTCGATCTTGTCAACGTTGACAATCATATTGTTGTATACAAAATAGGAAAAAGGTTTCCCCTTTTTGTTCGTGGGCTGCCCGGGAATGGGATTTTTCCTGAATACCCGCTTTAACTGGGCTTTCAAAAGGTCCAGGTCCGCATAAACCGAATAGGCGTATTCATTGTAGGAATCCACATCCCCCTCCACCACCCCCGCTGTGGGGATCAGGTATTTTTTCGGCGCCTTTACCGCCTGACCCTCCTGGGGGGACTGAGACTGATAGTAGGCGTCCGTGTCGAATATCACAAACATGGGACGCCCCATCAAATCCACGTCCGGCAGCTCGCCGGTCTCCCAGAAATAGTGCTTTCCATCAGAAAACCAACGGAGCACCGAATTGCCGAAAATCAGCTGCAGATCCTTGCTGTCCTTTAGCGGAAGCTGTCCCTGCCCCAGGGGGATCTGCTCCAGATAACCCCTGGGCGCTCCTGTAAGGCCCATATTGGTCGAATATTTCCCCTGGATAAAGATCACATTGATCTGCAGCAAGGGATAGACGCTGGTCACATGATCCATCCGGCTCACCTGCGCCGCCACCTCGTCAGTCAGGTAATTCGGATCGGAACTGCCGCTGTCATCCCAGTAATAATCATTCCCATACACCTCGATGGCAGTCAGGCTGCCGTAAGATTCGATCAGCTCCCGATTCAATTCATTCAGGCCGATGCCCAGGGAAACCATCACGACGATGGACGCCGTGCCGATGAGCACCCCCAGAACCGTCAATGCCGTCCGCAGTTTCCTACGGCGAAGGCTATTCAGGCTCATCCCAAGCATATCAGGAAATCTCATCATCTTCAACCTCTTTTTGACTGGCCTTCAGCTTTTTATGTTTCACAGCCAGAACCACGAGAACCACAGTCAGAATGGCAATCACCGCCAGCGCCGCCGGCAGAAGCTGCGCTTGATGCTTTTCCAGAAATCCCGGTTCCTCCATGGGAGAATTATCAAAATCTTCCATATTCATATCCTCAAGAGGATCATAAGCTTCGCTGACAAACAAGGTCATCTCCTTTTCCTCGGCGGACACTTCGCCGTTTTCATCCTCATAGCTGATGATGACCTTTATCTTTCCGTCATCCATGGTAGGCGCCGCGCCGACAATCATGCAATCCACATTTCCGGTCTCCCCCGGCTTAATATTGCCCACATAGGTATCCGTCGTCTGGATGGAATCCGCCTCAAATTTCGCCATTACATTGTAAAGGGTCACCTTGCCCGTATTATTGATGGGGAACATCACATTGGACTCGTCGCCTACGCTGATGGAATCCGGCATGATCTCAAAGGCGCCTGTATTCAGACGCGGGATCTGCCTGACCAGAATATCCACCAACATGTTTTCCTCCGCGTTTTTAAATTCCGGACTGTCGTACTTTGCCTTGATGGTCAAGGCATAGGAACGCTGGTCCACCCCCGCCTTGGAAAGCAGCCGCAGCCGGATGTCTTTGACCTCCCCCGGCCGCAGGGAATCCATGGCCACTGAGGAAGAGCCGGATTCCGTGGTGAATACCGCGCTGTCGGAAACCTTCTCCGATTCCATGGAAAAGAGGATATTGGTGGCCGAGATGGAATTGGAGGCATTTTTCATGTGCAGAATCAGGTCGAACTGCTGTCCGGCAATAATCTCGGCCGGCTCGGTGGTAAAGCTGTCCACCACAAGCCTTGCGCGCTCACGGTCATGCTCATTGAACTCCCCGTATTCGTCCTCTTTATCTTTATTGTGGATCCGCACGAAAAAGGATGTCTCAAAGGTTTCCAGTTCCTCTCCGTTGGAATCATCGGAATAATATATCTTCATGGTAATGGGATAATAGCCGCTGTAGGCATCCTCCCGGATGGCAAAGCTGTAGCCCAGCTCCACCGTCTCATCCTTGTCGATTTTCTCAAACATCTGGTCATAATTGGCGTCATTGATCTCGAAGGGAAACTTATCCGTGTCCGCGTCCATCACCATGCTTGCCTTCACATTGTATACGGCGCCCGGACTGTTATTGCGCAGGTTCAACGCAAAATTCAGCACATAAGGATAGGTACCGTCCGGCGTGCTCTGCCCTTCGCCCAGGACGAAATCATAAGTTTTATTCTCGTCTTCATCATCATCGTCGCTGGTGGTACTCCGGGTGACCCAGATCGTCAGATCCGCTGTTCCCAGCCAGCTGCCGTCCTGTGCCAACACCACCACAGGGGCCTTATAATATCCGTCAGACAGATCCCGGCGGACCACGCCGGAGATGGAAACGGTTTTTTCTTTGTTTAAGGCGCCCACGGACTTCGGATTATCTGTGGTCGGCAGACTCTCCGTCACCTCAAAAGGAAAGGAATATCCATACGTGCGATCCTCCTCATCCTCGTCCCAGATCTCGCCGCCGCTGGTGTCAAAACCGATGGACAGATTTTCCATCCTGTCATTGTCACGGTTGCGGATCTGAAAAGAAATGGACAGCCTTTTTCCGGTCTTGCCGCGGGGGATCTTATCGGCGACAATCTCCACCTCATAAGCCCAGGCAGTCAGATCTCCCGGCAGGGGAACGGCTCCGATCATCAGAACCACCGCCATCATGATTATCAAAAAACGTTTCAGCCGATTCATATGTTTTCTTCCTCTATCTGTTCCACAGCTGCCGCTTTCTCCTCCGGCGGCGTCTTTCGCTCTTCAATCTTCGTAATCTTCCCGTCCACAATATGGAACTGGCGGTCCGCGTAGGAGGCCAGGTGATTATCATGGGTAACCATCACCAGCGTCTGGCTCTGCTCCCGCACAATCCGCCGCATCAGCTCCAGCACCTCCATGCTGGTTTTGGAATCCAGGTTTCCCGTTGGCTCATCCGCAAAGATGATCTTCGGCTTTACCACCAGCGCCCGGGCGATGCCCACACGCTGCTGCTGCCCTCCGGACATGGCATTGGCCATATGTTTCATCTGCTTTTCCAGTCCCACAAGCTTTAAATATTTTTTAGCCCTCTCCATGCGCGCCTTTTTGGGCACTCCCTGAAAGGCCAGAGGCAGGGCCACATTCTCCAACGCGTTTAAGGTTTTGATCAGGTTGTAAGCCTGGAAGATAAAGCCTACATTCTCCCGCCGGAATGCCACCAGCTGGTTTTCCGTCAGCTTCTCCATGTGCTTTCCGGCTATGACAATCTCGCCCCTGGTAGGCTTTTCCAGACCTGCCAGCATGTTTAAAAGGGTGGACTTTCCGGAACCGGAGGGACCCACGATGGCGCAAAACTCCCCCTGGTACATGGTAAAATCCACACCGTTTAAAGCGTACACCTTGTTAGTGCCCACCCGGTATATTTTATACAGGTTTTTCACCTGGATCATGGGCTTACGATCTTCGTTCATATCTGCTCCCGGATCACTTCCTGATTCAATGAAGATTCTGCAAACAGTATAGCACATTCTGTTTCCCATAGCACGTACTTTTATCTTAATCATTCATTACGAATAATCCCGAATAATCCGGATAATTTTTTTGAAAAAGGGCTGGTAATCTTGGAAGGAATTCGCTATAATAGCTTTCGAACATGAAGACAAACTTATTATATGAGGAGATTTGCTATGAGACACATGCTGAATCCATTGGATTTTTCTGTGGAGGAGATCGACCAGCTTTTGACGTTGGCATCCGATATTGAACAGAATCTTCCAAAATATGCTCACGTTTGTGAGGGAAAAAAGCTGGCAACCTTATTTTATGAACCAAGTACCAGAACCCGACTTAGTTTTGAATCCGCGATGCTAAGTCTCGGCGGCAGTGTACTTGGTTTTTCTTCGGCCAATTCCAGCTCAGCGGCAAAGGGTGAAAGCGTATCCGACACCATCCGCACCATTTCCTGCTACGCGGACATTGCCGCCATGCGTCATCCCAAAGAGGGCGCCGCGCTGGTCGCGTCCCTGGCATCCCGGATTCCGGTGATCAATGCAGGCGACGGCGGACACCAGCACCCCACCCAGACTTTGACGGACCTGATGACCATCCGCTCTCTGACCGGCCGTTTAAGCGACATGACC
>CAZICB010000077.1:9434-11168 GCA_964537765.1 uncultured Lachnospiraceae bacterium | reverse complement strand
AAAAAGGGTTAGAATGTTATGTTATATCAAATTCAGGATGGCAGTGTTTCCCTGGGCGGGAAGCTGATTCTGTCACATATTAATTTTGAGATTAAGGGCAGGGAAAAGATCGCGGTGGTGGGGCAAAACGGCGCCGGAAAGACCACGCTGTTAAGGCTGATTGCCGGGGAGCTTTCCCTGGACCGGGACGATAAGCGGCAGGGGCCGGGGATTTTATTGTCCCGGCAGGTGACCGTGGGGATGCTGGGGCAGCAGGTCTTTCCGGACCCGGAGCGGACGGTGGAGGAGGAGCTTTTGACGGATTGTCCGGCGAAGGATACCTTTGAGCGGGAGCGGTTTGAGTATGAGCGGGAGTATGACCGTCTGTTTACCGGCTTTGGTTTTGCCAAGGAGGAGAAAGGGCGGAAGCTGAAAACCTTCTCCGGCGGAGAACAGACGAAGATCGGCTTTATCCGGCTGCTGCTGAAAAAACCGGACATTTTGCTTTTGGATGAGCCCACCAATCATCTGGATATTGCTGCCTGCCAGTGGCTGGAGCAGTATCTGCGGGAGTATGACCATGCGGTGGTGATGGTGTCCCATGACCGGTTTTTTCTGGACCAGGTGGCGGAGCTTGTCTATGAGGTGGGCGGGAAAAGGCTGACCCGTTATGTGGGGAATTATACCCAGTATCGCCAGGAGAAGCGCAGGCTGCTGGCCGGGCAGCAGAAGCGCTATGAGCAGCAGCAGCAGGAGCTGGCCCGGCTGAATGAGGTGATTGAGCGGTTTAAGCATAAGCCTGCCAAGGCGGCATTTGCCCGGGCAAAGAAAAAGCAGATCGAGCGGATGGAGCTGGTGGAAAAGCCGGAAGCCGACGACGTACAGCTGTTTGCCGGAGAGATCAACCCCCTGGTGTTTGGAAGCAAGTGGGTGCTGGGGGCGGAGCATTTAAAAATCGGTTATGACCATTGCCTTTTGGAATTGTCCCTGCGGATCCGGCGAGGGCAGAAGATCGGGCTGATCGGGCCCAACGGAGCGGGAAAGTCCACCTTTTTAAAGACGGTGTCAGGCTTGATCCCCGCGCTGGGTGGGGAGTGTCAGCTGGGCAATCAGGTGACCATCGGCTATTTTGACCAGCATTCGGCAGAGCTTCAGTCGGAAAAAACGGTGTTGGAGCATTTCCATGATCTGTTCCCGGCGCTGACCCAGAAGGAGGCGCGCGGGATTCTGGGACAGTTCCTGTTCGGCGGCAGGGAGGCGGCGCGGCGGGTCAGCGATTTATCCGGCGGCGAGAAAGCACGGCTGGTGTTGGCGGAGCTTTTGCAGAGCCGTCCCAATTTCCTGGTTTTGGACGAGCCCACCAACCATATGGATGTGCAGGCCAAGGAGACACTGGAGTCGGCATTCCAGGCTTATACCGGGACGATTTTGTTCGTGTCCCATGACCGTTATTTTATCCGCCAGGTGGCTCAGTCGGTGTTGATTTTTGAAAATCAGTCGGCCCTTTATTATCCCTTCGGATATGAGCATTATCTGGAGCGAAGCCGCAGGGAGCAGGAGGGCGGTTCCATCGCCGCCCAGGTGAAGGCGGAGGATCAGGCGCTGATTGCCGGGCTGCGGGCAGTGCCCAAGGCAGAGCGGCACCGGCTGCGGGAGATTTCAACGGAGGAGGCTTATCTGGACTGGAAGCTGCGGCTGGCCCGGGAGAAGCTGGAGCCGGCGGCGCAGCAGTATGCCCGTCTGGAGGAGAAGTGC
>CAZICB010000077.1:5231-9334 GCA_964537765.1 uncultured Lachnospiraceae bacterium | reverse complement strand
GATGCGGCGTGGGAATTTTGGCATGAATGCTGCCTGGAGTGGATGGAAATATGGGAGGAAACCGGAAAAAAGGGTTGAAAATCCTGCTTCTATGTGCTATAGTGTTAAAATATAAATGAAGACCCAGTTGTGATTTGCGATGGCGCATCCCCAAGGCGAGTGCGCCTTTTTTCATATTTCGTATCGCTTCACCGCCGGGCCCGAAAAAGAGGAGGAGCAATTATGAAGAAACGTTTCAGTTTGGTTCTGGCAGCTGTGCTTGCGGCAAGTATGGCGATGACAGGCTGCGGCGGAAGTGATTCCGGCAGCACCACAGCGGCGCCGTCCGGTGATTCTTCGGCAGCGGAGACCGTAGCAGCAGGTACCGGCGCAGATACCGCGGGATTTTTGAACGCAGTGCTGAATGCGGATATTCAGACTGCCGATGTACAGAAGACTTCCAAGGACTATGAGATTCCGATGAATATCTATGACCGCCTGGTGGAAATCCAGGTAGATGACGCGGGAAATTCCAGCATCGTCCCCAGCCTTGCCGAGTCCTGGGACATCACCGATGACGGCCTGGAGTACACCTTCCATCTGAGGGAGGGCGTTAAGTTCCACAATGGCAATGATTTTACCGCTGAGGATGTGGCATATACCTTTAACCGCATGTTCACCGCGCAGGGCACCGTAAACACCGAGTTTCTCGACCAGATCAAGGGTTCGGATGAGCTGCTGGAGGGTTCCGCCACGGAGCTTGAGGGCGTGGAGGTAGTCGATGATTATACCATCAAGGTCACCTTGAAGGAACCGTTCGCGGCTTTCCTGGCTTGTATTTCCACTCCAGGCGTATCCATCTATGACAGTGAAGCCACCGAGGCAGCAGGTGATCAGTTCGGCCTGGATCCCGGCGTGACTGTAGGTACCGGTCCTTTCGTATTCACCGAGTGGAGCTATAATGATCATATTACCCTGGTGAAAAATGATGATTACTGGGCAGGTGAGCCGACCCTTCCGGGTGTGGTGATCAAGATCATTCCGGACACGGAGACTCAGACCATGATGTATGAGAGCGGCGAGATCGATATTATGGATCTGGATTACGTGACTGACGCCATCGACCGTCTGATCGATTCCTATCCGGATCAGATTGTCTCCGGCAACCGTGTGGGAATCTCTTATCTGACTATGAACGAGAATATTGAGCCATTCCAGGATGTGAAGGTCCGCAAGGCGGTTCAGATGGCCGTCGACAAGCAGGCGATTCTGGATGCCCTTTACGAAGGGCGGGGACAGGTCGAGTACGGCATTTTCCCCCATGGCCTGATCGGTTTCAATGAGAATCAGACCGTGATCGAGTACGATCCGGAGGGCGCGAAGGCTCTGCTGGCCGAGGCCGGCTACGCGGATGGCTTTACCATGGAACTGGCGGCGGACGCTTCCGCTTCCGATACCGTCACCATGGCGCTGGAAATCATCAAGGAGCAGCTGGCCCTGGTGGGCATCGACGCTGAGATCAAAAACTATGATGAGGCGACTTGGCTGGAGACCCGTAAGTCCGGGGAGCTCGGCTCTTTCCTGGCCACATGGACCGCGGATTTCAACGATCCGGACAACTTTATCTATACCTTCTTCGGAAACGCGGAGAAGACCAAGCTTCGTTCCATCAACTATCCGGACACCGCGGTGATGGATCGTGTGGCGGCCGCCCGCGCCATCGTCAATGAGGATGAGCGCATCGCGGAGTATCAGGCCCTTGAGGAGAAGATCATCCACGAGGACGCGGCCTGGGCTCCCATGTATTCCAGGGCGCACCTGTTTGCGGTGAGCAAGCGCGTGCAGAACTTTGTCCCGGTATGGAGCGGCATTGGCGACCAGTTCTTTAATGGTATTTCTTTAAGCGAATAATTTAAAGCATATGTAAACCGGAGAGATGCCGCAGAATGCTATGGTTTTGCGGCATCTGTTCGTGTGTCAGGATACCGGAAACGCTTCAGCGGCGTTTTTCCCGGTGGTAAGGGCGATGGACAGAACAAAGGAAGGGGAACCCAAGTGTTAGTTAAAATCCTGAAACGAATTGCAGTATCGATCCCGGTGCTGATCGGCGTGGTGCTGATTATCTTTATCATGCTGCGGATTGTGCCGGGAGATCCGGTCACCACCATGATGGGCGAGCATGTCAATCCGGTGGTCATTGAAAAAATCAGCAAGGAAATGGGGCTGGATCAGCCGCTCTATGTCCAGTTTTTCAAATATGTGGCGGACGCCCTGCGGGGAGATTTCGGTACTTCCTATCGTCTGAACCGCAATGTGACGAAGATCATTCTGGACGCGTTCCCGACTACGGTGAAACTGTCTGTCCTGGCGGCGATCGTCGCCTGGGTGATCGGCATTGCGGCGGGCATTATCGCGGCGATCCGACAGAATCGCCTGCTGGATCGCCTGTTTATGGGCTGTGCCCTGATGGGAGTGTCCATGCCGGTATTTATGACGGCTTTGGTATTGCAATATGTTTTCGCGTTTAAGCTGAAATGGTTTCCGGTCTCCGGTTTTGATTCTTTCCGGGCCATGGTCCTCCCTGCCATTGTGCTGGGGTGGAACTCAGCGGGGAGTATTGCCCGTATGACCCGTTCCAACCTGGTCGAGATCATGCAGAATGATTTTATCCGCACCGCCCGTGCCAAGGGGCTGCGGGAACACGGGGTAATCATCGGACACGCCTTGAAAAATGCCATGCTTCCGGTGGTGACCATGATGGCGCTTCAGATTTCCAGCATGCTGTCCGGCGCCGTGCTGACGGAGAGTGTGTTCGGCGTGCCGGGCATCGGCCGTCTGGCTGTCAATGCCATCGAGACCCGGGATATGCCTCTTTTGCAGGGGACCGTTATCTTTACAACGGCGCTGATTATCCTGGGAAACCTGGTTGCGGACCTGCTGTATAATGTATTAGATCCACGGATCAGGGAGGGCGCGTAAGATGATTCACGACAGAAATGATTTATTGCCAGAGCATGAGGCTGCCCAGGCAGAGACGGGGAGCGGAAAATTCGCAGAGGATTTCCGCGCCGATGAGGATACTGCTTCCCAGATCGGCGAGTCCGATACCTGGCTGGACAAAATAAAAACTCTGGTTCGCCAGAATAAGCTGGCTGCATTTTCCGCGGTACTGATTCTCCTGATGATTTTGATCGCGGTTTTCGCGCCCGCAGTGGCGCCTTATGACCATTTAAAGCAGAGCCTGACAGACCGTCTTCAGCATCCCAGCGCCGCCCATTGGCTGGGCACCGATGAGCTGGGGCGCGATGTGCTGAGCCGGATTATCTTCGGGGCGCGGATTTCTCTGACCATCGGTCTGGTACCGACGCTGATCTCCATGATTATTGGCACGGTCCTTGGTCTGTGCGCGGGCTTTTACGGCGGCAAGATCGATTTTATCATCATGCGTCTGGCGGACGTGATGCTGGCGTTCCCGTCCCTGCTTTTGGCTATGGTGGTTATGTACACCATGGGCGGCGGCCTGATCAATATTTTCATTGCATTGAGCCTGGTAAACTGGGCGAGCACGGCGCGGATTGTCCGCTCCCAGACCTTATCTCTGAAAGAAAAGGAGTACGTGGAGGCGGCCAGGTCCATCGGCGTCAAAAAATGGACGATCATGTTCCGGCATATTTTGCCCAATTGTCTGCCGTCCCTGATCGTATTATTTACTTTGAATATTCCGTCCGCGATCCTGTCAGAGGCTTCCTTAAGCTTTTTAGGCATCGGCGCTCAGCCGCCGTCCGCCAGCTGGGGCCTGATGGTGGTCCGCGGCAAAAAATATCTGTTCAGCGAGCCGTGGCTGTCCATCGCGCCCAGCGTGGCAATCATGGTCGTGGTGCTTGCATTTAACTTCCTGGGTGACGGACTGCGCGACGTGCTGGATCCGTACCTGAAGGAGCAGTAAAGGAGGAGAGGCAGATGAGCGAGAACATCATTCTTGATATCAGAAATCTGAAATCCCACTTCTTTACGGCGAAGGGGGAGGTCCCGGCGGTGGACGGCGTAAGCATCCAGGTCCCTGCCGGAAAAATTATCGGTATCGTAGGGGAGTCCGGATGCGGGAAGAGCATGACAGCCATGTC
>CAZICB010000077.1:0-5131 GCA_964537765.1 uncultured Lachnospiraceae bacterium | reverse complement strand
TGCCGCCCCAAGGTGATGATCGCCGATGAGCCGACCACGGCGCTGGATGTGACTATCGAGGCGCAGATCCTGCGGCTAATGAAGCGGCTGTGCGCGGAGCGGGGCACTTCTATCATCCTGATCACCCACAATATGGGTGTGGTGGCGGAGATCTGTGATTATGTATATGTCATGTACGCCGGAAAGGTGATGGAGCAGGCGGAGACCTTCGAGCTGTTTGAAAAGACCAGGCATCCCTATACCCAGGGACTTTTGAAATCTATCCCAAAGCTGGATGAGAAGGCGGACCGGCTGTATACCATTGAGGGTGTGGTGCCGAACCTTCTGCATCTGCCCAAGGGCTGCAATTTCTGTACCCGCTGTGACCAGGCATCCCGGCGCTGCTTTGGCGAGAAGCCGGCGCTTTACCAGACGTCGGACGGACACAGTGTCCGGTGCTTTAAGTACGAAAGCGAGGTGCAGTCAGATGGAGAATAAGAAGGTTCTTTTGTCGGCAAAAAATCTGGTGAAGGAATTTCCCATCGGCGGCACCAGAAAAAAACCGGTGGTGGTTCATGCGGTGTCCAATGTAAATCTGGAGATTTTCGAGGGAGAAACCCTGGCGTTGGTGGGAGAATCCGGCTGCGGAAAAAGCACCCTGGGCCGGACTCTGATCCGGCTTTTGGAGCCTACCTCCGGCGAGATTGAATTTGAAGGAAAGAACATTGTCGGGATGAAGGAAGCGGAGTTTGCGGATTACCGCAGACAGATGCAGATTATTTTCCAGGATCCTTACGCATCCTTAAATCCCCGCATGAACGTGCGGGAGATTATCGGAGAGCCGCTGGTCACCTACGGCCTCACGGACAAAAAGGAATTGGAAGCCCGGGTGCGGGAGCTGATGAAGGAAGTGGGCATCCAGCAGGAGTTCTACAACCGTTATCCCCATCAGTTTTCCGGCGGACAGCGCCAGAGAATCGGCATTGCCCGGGCCATTGCTTTGAATCCGAGGCTGATTATCTGCGACGAGCCGGTGTCGGCGCTGGATGTGTCCATCCAGTCCCAGGTGCTGAACCTTTTGAAGGATCTGCAGGAGGAGTATCATCTGACCTACCTGTTTATTTCCCATGATTTAAGCGTGGTGAAATTCATCGCGGACCGGGTTTGCGTGATGTTTTTGGGCATGATCTGTGAGATCGGCGATACGGATAGTCTGTATGAAAAGCCGCTGCATCCGTATACCAGATTTTTGCTGAACGCGATCCCCAAGGCGGATCCGAAGCTGCGCTGCGAGGACAAAGAGCTGCTTTCCGGTGAGATCCCCTCTCCGGTAAATCCACCCTCTGGCTGCCGGTTCCATACCCGCTGCCCTTACGCGAAGGAAATTTGCAGCAGCCAGGTACCGCCCTGCAAAGAGGTGGGGAACCGGAAGGTATTTTGCCATTTTCCGCTGGAAAAATAAATATTATGACGGACAAACGCCTGCCGGAGCCTGCAAAAGCTTCAGCAGACGTTTTTTTGCCGGATGGTATGATGAGGATAACAGACATCAGGAGGATTTGGGCAGGAGGAACCAAATAATGAAACAAAGGACCATATTGCGCAGGCTGGCAGGGCTGCTTTCCGGCAAGGGGAAGAGGCTGTTTCCCAATCAGGTGGTATTTTATCATGCCTTGTTTGCGTTTACACAAAAAAATATTTGTCCGGACAGCTTGTGTGAACAGATCCGCACGCTGATTTACCGGGAGGAGCTTTCAAAGCTTCCCCTTTCCGCTCCTTTATATCAGCAGCTCCTCTATATTGTCACCAAGTCTCTGGACGGAGATACGGCAAATATCGGCAAGCATATCAATAATCATCCGGATTATCCGATTCCCCAGCTGCATCAGGAGCATTATCTGGTGGCAAACGGGCGGGAGGTGATTCAGAAACGGCTGCAGACGGTGGTTCAGTTTTTCTGGCTTCGCAGGAGGCCGGAGGTCCGGCTGCTCCCGGAGGATTTGAGAGAGCTTTTGCAGGCAATGAAGCGGGAGCTGGGAGACGGACAAGGGATTTCCCAGACGTTGGAGGAGACAGAGCAGCTGAACCCGGAGGTGATGGCGCAGATTATATATGAGACAGTCAGAGCCCATTTATTCCGTATTGTGGACAGCTCCTTTCCAAAGGAAAGTCCGGTCATGCAGATTGACGAAGCTGCCCAGAGGCAGGAGTGGGAGCTGGTGGTGAATAGTCATGGCTCCAGAAATATGGACCGCTTTCTGGATCTGAAGCGCCTGGCCGATACCAATGTTTTTGCGGCGGAGGAGCTGGGAACCCAGTATTACTACGGGGCGGAGTACATTGTGACCAACGAGGGCGACGGCAGCGACGGAATCTATCGGGTACCCCAGGATTACCGGATGGCGGTCCGGTATTTTCAATATGCGGCGGACTGTGTTCCCCACAGCTTGTCTGCAAGCTGGTCCATGGGCTACATGCTTTTAAATGGTTTTTTCCCGGAGCTGTCGGAGGAGGAGAGCAGCCGCCAGGCAGTTCATTATCTGAAAATCTGCCAGGAGGCCGAATATGCTCCGGCGATCAATGGATTGGGAAATCTGGAAAAGCGAAGGGGAGACCGGCTTTTGGAAAAGACGGAGCGGACGCAGCAGGAGCAAAGGGAAATGCTGGAGCATTTTGCCGCTGCGCTCCGGTATTTTGACCGTTCCAGCCGGAAGGGATGGGTTTACGCTTATTCAAATCTGGGAGCCTTTTTTGAAAACGAACGGTATCTGGAGCAAGTGCTTCCGTTTCTTGGGGAGGATTTCGGATTTGATGGTCCCCGGGATGCCCGGTACTATTGGATGGAGGCGGCAAAAAAGGATAATACATGGGCTTTGGACCAGGTGGCCCGCATTGATTTTGCAAGGGGAGATTATTTGTCGGCAAAGAACATGTGGGAACGTGCCGCTGCTTTGCATTATCCCGATGGCTACCGAAAGCTGGCGGAGTATTTTTACAGTCCGTCTGGCATCTGGCCGGACGGGGATCGTTGGTTTACGGCCATGACCCAGGCGTCCATCGCAGGCTCCGCTCAGGCAAGCCTGAAGCTGGCGGAGCATATGGAACGGGAATATCCGGTACAGTCTCTGGGATTTTTGGAGAAGGCAAAGGAACAGAATGCCGGAAAATTCAGCCAGGAGTTGTATCAGAAAATTTTGGAGCTGCAGGAGCGGCTGGAAAAACAGATGGCATAGCCTGGCCGGGAAATCCGGCGCAGGCAGTGCTTCGGCAGATACAGCAAAAAGGAGAGTGACTGCAAAGGTCTGCAGCCGCTCTCCTTTTTGTATGCTATTTGAAAATTAATATTGCTCCGGGAAGTAATAATAGGCCTGTACGGTCAGCGTGTTGCCGTCCACCAGATTCCACTGATAGGAACGTATTGCATCGCTTAAGCCCAGGGTGGTGGAGCCGATGGAATAGCCGATCATAGTATCCAGGAAGGGCAGCGGACATTCATCTCTCCAGTTATCCGGAAGCTGGAACTGGCGCTCTACGCTCTGCCACTCGGGAACCTCCCAATTCAGCATGCTCTCAAGTTCCACGAACAGCTGATTGTACCAATCCCGGGTGCTTACGCCTACGACTGCACTGAATTGGGTGCTCTCGTCAAAGGTGCCCGGGTCATAGAGGAGAATCTCCCCGGAGGCCGTAAACGGATCGGCGTAATTGGGGTAGTAGCAGTGGAATAAGCCGTCCTCCTGGATGTAGCCGTATTCCCACTGGCCGGAGGTCATCATCTTTCCGATGTCGGGACCGTCCGTATCATTCATGTAGTAATAATTGGGATAATCATTGTCAAAATACCGGATTCCGGTATCCAGGTAGCCGTCAGCATCGAAATGATACCAGGAGCCGTCGATTTCCTTCCAGGTGCTGGTGGTCAGGCTGCCGTCATCCTCCACATATTTCCACTGCCAGTTTTCCGGCCCGTCGAATTGCCAGACGCCGGCCCATGCGGCCAGGCTGGAAGACAGGGAAAGGGTCAGGGCTGCGGCTGCAGCCGCCATTACGTGAAAAAATTTTCTCATGAGAATTCCTCCTTGTTTGAAATATATAAAAATAATGGCATATTTTCTATTATGCGGCAAGCGATTTGGGGAAAGCTACAATTGTAGGAAATTGTAGGAAATTGTAGGATTTTGCCATTTTCCGCCGGAAAAAGAAATCTCATGATGGAAGACTCACGATGGAAGGACGCCTGTTGGAGCCTACAAAAGCTTCAGCAGACGTTTTTTTGTCGCCTCGTCGGTAAAGGCCGCCTGCACGGCGTTTTGGTACAGCAGGGCCTCCTCCGCGGCGGTGATGCCGAAATGGTTTCGGATGTAGGAAAATTCCTCCGCCATGGTGGTACGGCAGATGGCCATATCGTCGGTATTGATGGTGACGGAAATGCCCTGGGCGAGGAATTCTCTCAATGGGTAGCGGTTCATGTCCTCCACCGCCCGGGTCTGGCGGTTGCTGGTGGGGCAAAGCTCCAGGCAAATGTTCCGTTCCCGGATCAGACGCAGCAGCTTTAAGTCCTGGGCGGCGCGGACGCCGTGGCCGATCCGCCGGGCGCCCAGCTCGATGGCGCAGCGGACACTTTCCGGGCCGGCGGCTTCCCCGGCGTGGATGGTGAAGGGAATCCCCCAGGCATCTGCCAGGCGGAAGAGGTTTTCGTAATCCCGAGTGGGAAAGAGACCTTCGGCGCCGGCCAGATCCAGGGCGACGACTCCATCGTGTCCGGTCAGAAATTCCCGCGCCAGCTCTACGGTCTCCTGATTTGCCTCCATGACGGAGGCGTCGCCCCGCATACAGCAGAGAATCAGTCCGCAGGGCAGGGAGGAGCGGCGCAGTCCTTCCAGGGCCGCCTCGATTACCTGCCGCTGATTAAGTCCCCGCTCCCGGTGCAGCTGGGGGGCGAAACGAAGCTCTGCGTACACCACGCCCTGGCCAAGAAGCATCTCCTGGACCAGATAGACGGCCTCGCTGATGCCCTCCCTGGTTTGTAAAAGAGTCAGAGGCAGGGCAAAGCAGCGCAGGAAATCATCCAGGCTTTCGCAGTCCGGGGGCAGGGACAGCAGGCGCTGCAGCTTCTCATCATCCCGGGCGGGCAGAGAAATGCCCTGGAGAG
>CAZICB010000076.1:0-11263 GCA_964537765.1 uncultured Lachnospiraceae bacterium | reverse complement strand
CTTATGCTTTCCGTGTACCCCACAGGAATGGTGGACTTGATAACCATCACAGCATCAGGATTATATTTGAGAACCAACTCGATCACAGCTTCCACAGCAGTCGTATCAAAATGCTGCGTGTGGGAATCGTAATTGGTCGGAGCGGCGATCACCACGAAGTCGGCGGAAGAATAGGCTTTCCGGGCATCCAGTGTGGCAGTCAGGTTGAGATGTTTAGTGCCTCTCTTGTCCGCCTCCAGAAACTTTTCTATGTATTCATCCTGGATCGGAGAAATTCTGTTATTTATCTTTTCAACCTTCTCCGGCACGATATCCACAGCGACTACCTCATTATGCTGTGATAATAAAGTGGCGATGGATAAGCCTACATATCCCGTTCCGGCGACTGCTATTTTTCTCATGATTACCTTACTCCTCTTTTGCTCATCAAATCCTGCAATTGGATTCCTTCTATTCCTTACCGTCCTCAAAAGAAATTCGTCAAATGACACACTAAACCTATTATATTTTCATGCTACCATGCGGCAGCCTGAATAGCAAGTCATTTTCTGCGAAAGTTTTCAGAAAGCTTTCAGGTTTTATATCATTTAAATGTCAGATTCATCATCCCAGGTGGTAGCAGCAGGTCCAGCGGCCGTTCTGGCAATGCCTGCTTTTCCTGAAACAAGGCCGTTATTATCGGAGGTGATCTCATTTCCAGCAGTATCTGTTACTGTCCGGGCTTTTATAACAGTACCATAGTTATCTACCAGATAAAATCTGTCCCGGTTGCTGTTTTCTTCATTTGCGAAACGGATTACGGCGTATTGTTCACCTGCATCCGCTTTCTGGATTTTCCCTTTGTAATAAAGTTTTCCGCCAGATATCCCGGTGACTGCCTTTCCGGAGCTGTCAAACAGATAATCCGTCATCCCAGTACCGTCATCCGCCTGGGTCTGACCGGTCGCTGCGGCATTGCGGTTGTTGACGTCAAAGTAATAAATGTCTTTGTTTCTTGACTCGACGAAACCGGATACTGTCCGGCCAAAGAAATTAAAGGCATACAGGTATCCATCGATTTCCTTAAATGCAAGCTTTCCCTTGCTTCCCCGGGGAGTAAGGCCATTTTCATCAAAGTAATACCAGGTTTCTGAAAGATCGCCGGTAATTGTCTGCGCCCCCTGGGTTTTCACCCAGATATTGGCAGCCCGTTCCCCCTGCAGCAGGCCATCCTGCGCTTTTGGCATGTAATAACCGTAGCCGGTGATTTCAGGGGTTGCATCCCTCAGCTTTGCCCATCCTCTTTGTATAATACCGAGTTTGTCCACACAGTATTTCCTGCCGTCAATTGTAACTTCACTATAGGTCCCTGCAGTACTGGCATACATATTCCCGGTGTCCGGATCAAAGTAGAAGTATGCATCTTTACCGTAGTATTTAATATAATTCCCTGCCGCTTCACCGTTCTGCCAGCTGGCCGGAATATGAATCCACTGCCAGCCATAGCTCTTTTCTCCGGTTGTTTCATCATAGTGGGTATATGTCCCGGCGGAACTCTTTTTAAAACCGGTAAACATGATACCATTGGCATTGAAAAGATATTCTTTTCCGTTAATGGTGTAAACGTTATCTGTGAGAATATAACCGGTTTCATCGGCGTAATACCAATAAGTATATGGTTCATTTACAGAATTGACACCGGAAATGGAAAACCAGTCAGAGACAGCTACCACACCGTCTTCATCTGCATACATTCTCCGTTTTTTCTTGTCTGTGAGCCAGCGCTTCTGGGCCATGTTGCCGTTAATGTCAAAATAATAGTGCTTCCCGTTTACTTCATAAAGTCCGTCTCTCAGGACCTGCCCGTCGGAACCGGCATAATACCAGTGGTCCGTAGTCACACCAGTATTCGCATTGACAGTTGAAAGATTGAACCAGGTATCCACCATCATTTCGCCGTCTTCATTGAAATACCAGCGGTATTTTTCCGCACTGACCAACCAGCGCTTCCGGTAGTTGACACCATTGACATCAAAATAGTATGTCTTTCCATCAATTTCATGGAATCCGTTCTGTAGCATGCTGCCGTCATTGCTTACATAATACCAGTTTGTATATCCCACTCCCTGGCCATTAACACCGGATATGGAAAACCAACCGGGCTGCCTTACAATTCCTTCTTCATCAGCATAGTATTTGATATCATTTACGGTAAACCAGCGCTTCCGGTAATTGGTGCCATTGGCATCGAAATAGTAGGTTTCATTGTCAAGGGTCTTAAAACCCTGGGAAAGGTCAGTGCTGTCACCAGTCAGAAGGACTCCGTCTTCAGCTGCATAACGCCAGGTGTACACAGGATTGCCTTTTGAATCCGTTGATTCAATACAGAACCAGCCGGAATGTTCCAGACCGGTCTCTGCCTTTATGTAATATTTCTTTCCCTCAACTGTAGCTACAGCATCCCGGGGAGCGGCCCCGCCATTGTTGAAATAGTACTGACCGCCATTAATAGTGTACCAGCCATTCCGGTAAATCTTTCCCTCCTCACCGGCATAGTACCATGTGGTGGTTGCTTTGATGTGAGGCTGGGTCGGGGTAGAGGTGATGGAGAACCACTGATTTTCCAGGCAAATTCCCTCTTCGTTAACATAATACCGCTCATTTTGATAATTCACCCAGTTTGATGTGACTAAGACACTTTCGTTGTTGACAAACTTTTTGTTGCCTCCATCATCGGTAATCCAGCGGTTTGTAATTTTTTTGTCATCTTTTATGTAAGACCATTGACCGTCTTCTGCTTGCTGCCATCCATCATCTGCCAAAATCGAAAATACGCTGATAGTAGATATGGCAACTGTAACAAACAATATTTTTATTATTTTGCGTTTCATCATCTCGTTTATTCCTCGTCCGAATTCCATCTATATTTCATTGCTTCCTCACAACCTCAACCCCCATCTCAACCTCCACAACTCTCCCAAACATTTCCACCGCCAAAACTGCTTTCCGTTTATGCCGGTCGATTTTTCTGACCAGTCCCTCCAGCCCCTTCATCGGTCCGGACTGGATGGTCAGCTGATCGCCCTCCACAAATCCCAGGGACATTTCTGCCACATGCTCCGGGTTCAGTACCCTTTGCAAAAAGGCAACCTCCTCATCAGCCAGCTCCACCGTCTCCTGTCCCGTCCCCAAAAGCTTTGTCAGCTTCGGGACACGACTTAGCTCCAGATAAAGCTGCTCCGGCTGATCGGTAATGACAAAAAGATAACCAGGGAACATCAGGCATGTTTCCTTGTGCCAAGCCCCCTGGTATTTCTTCATGATTTCGATTTCCGGTGAAAAGATTCCCTGCAGAATTCTTTCGTCTACGATTGTGCGGCACATGGTCGCAGTCTGCTTTTCACTTCCGGTAACGACTTGAATCGCATACCACATATTTGCTGTTTCACTGCCTTCCTGCTTTTGGGGATGGCTTCGCCATCCCACAGCCTGTCATTCTGTGAGTGACAATCCTTTATGACAACTGTATTCGCCAGAACGCGGCAAAGCGACGATTCTGCAAAAACAGTTTTTTCCCTTTTTACATGGATCCGTCCTGCCCCAGCACCACCATCACGGTCTTGAACAGAATCTTCAAATCCAGCGCCATACTCCAATTCACAATATAATACTTATCCAACTCCACCACCTGATCAAAATCTGTAATTTTGCTGCGGCCGCCCACCTGCCACATCCCGGTGATTCCCGGTTTGATCGCAAGCCGCGTTCGATGATGAAGGTCGTATTTTTCCCATTCATCCACCGTCGGCGGGCGAGTGCCCACCAGACTCATGTCGCCCTTTAAAACATTCCAGAACTGTGGAAATTCATCGATGGAAAATCTGCGGATGATCCCGCCGATACCATTTTTTCCGCCAATGATCCGCGGATCATTGTCCATTTTAAACATCAGACCGCCTTCGACGCGATTCTGCTCCATCAGCTCTTTCTTGCGCTGTTCCGCGTCCATATACATGCTGCGGAATTTGTAGATCTTAAACTTTCTCCCGTTCTTTCCCACGCGAATCTGAGAAAAAAAAATCGGTCCCGGTGATTTGATATAAATCATAGGAGCCACGAAAATAAAGAGGACTCCGGTCAGAAAGCATCCAACCAGACCACCCAAAATATCAAGGACCCGCTTATAGAACAATTCATTCGCAGTCGCCATATTGATGCTGCTGGTCAGCACGGTGTAGCTGCCCAGGCGCTCCACGCTCTGCTTTTTGCCTTCCAGATCATGGACGCACATCAGTTCCAAGTGAACTGTTACACCTGCCTCGATCAATTTATTGATCAATTTCTCCGGCAAAGGCATTTCCTTCGGCAAGCTTACAAAAACCTCATCCACCCACTCGCGGCAAACATACTCCAGCACCGTGTCCGCATCGGCTACCACAGAAACCCCGTCTATGATCCGGCCGGTCATATCCACATCCATCAATGCCACTCCGGCCAGATTGAACTTTTCATAATTATTCTTTCTGATATTCTGAACCACAACATTCAGCATGGCCTGGCTGGTAAGGATCAGAAGCGAACGGTCACCGCCGGCCAGATTTCTTTTCAAAATATGTCTTTTCCAAAGGCACCGGACCAGATAGCTGATAAAAAAATCAACAACGCCGGTAAACACCAGAACCAGGCGGGAGTAGGAATTCCCCTCCTGGGCCATAAAAAGATAGAATATAGCAAACATGGTAATCAGGAAAAGATGCCGGAACGTCGCAACCATTTCCTGATAATATCCTCGTTTCAATACGTTTTTGAATGTGCTGCAAAATACACTTACTAAAATCTGCGCGCAAAAAAGAACCAGTGCCATTCGGCGATACAGCGGATTTTCAAACAGATTTACGGATCGGTTGCGCACACAATAGACCAGAAAAAAGGACAAATACAAACATGCAAAATCCCAGAGCATAAAATCCATATGCTTGGTCCAGCCTCTGCTCTTCTTACGGTACATTTTCGATACTCTCCCCTTGCTGCATGGTTAACGTGGTGAAACGCGTCACCGACGCGTCACACTGCATTCTGATAAAGGAAACCGGACAGTGTCACAAAAAGGCACTGTCGGTCTCTTTATACTTCAGTACGCCTTCTTTCCGCAATCAGGCAATCACTATAGCAGTACCCGAATACGGTGCAATGAAGGTGACCCGGTTGCCTTCCGGATTCACCGTCGCGCTGATCACAGTCCAGGTACCGGTACTGTTGTTGTAGAACAGAATCTGTGCGGTGCTGCCAGCCGGCAGATCAGAAACATACAGAGTGACCAGCTTGTTGCCTTCCTCAGCTCTGACTGCTGCGGAAACACCATAAGCGGTCTTTCCGATGGTATCCACTCCAGGAACCGCCGCGAGATTTCCGCTATCTACCGCTTCAATCACAGCAACGGTTTCCGCCGGAAGGCCAGCAGTCTTCGCCTCGCCAGTCGCCAGCGAGACGTTTGAATCACTCTCCGCCTTTACCAGGCCGGTATAAACGCTTTCTGATGTGGCAGTCACCTGTACGACCTCCACTTTGGAACCATCTGCGTTTACAATCACCTGTGAATCGGTCACAGTTTCGACTACATTCTGTTGTGTAGTGCTTACCACCTGACCGATACCTGCCGTAACAGTTCCTTCACTGCTGACTCCGCCGCCATAGGTAATGCTGCTTGAGCTGGTGCTGTCACTGTCATCGTCGTAGGTCTTGCTGCCTGCTGCAAATGCAGCAAGCGGCATGGCAACCAGAACTGCTGCCAATGCTATCGCTTTGATACACTTTTTCATGGGTGCTTCTCTCCTTTCACAAAATATATTCAATAAGCAGTCTGCTGCCAGGCCGTTTATTGCAAATGGAATCGATCAATCTTCTTCCCGGTAAAACAGGTTTAAAACTACCTTGGCGACGCCCTGAGGATCCGCATAATATTCATCGTAAACCTCCGTCGTCACCCCGGAACCGGGAAGCGTGTAAAAATCTTCTTTTTCAAAACCGCCCGCATTCAGCGCATCCACGGCAATTTTCAGATACTGGTCCTTGGCCATATCCGTCACCATATAGTCCTGAATGCTTTCAAACAAACGGGGAACGATCTGGCTGTCCTCCGCGGATTTCCGTTTGACCGCCTGAAAAAACTGCATAATATATTCCTGATGCTGATCCATGCGGAACAGTGCGGAATTGTCCCGTTCAATATCCCGGTAACGAACAAAGCGTTCTGCCTGCTGTCCTTTCAGCGTCACCTGCGCACCCAGCACAAAGGAAGGATCTGCCTTCTCCATGCCGCTGGTGGGAATCGTGACCGTCACACCGCCAACCATATCATTGAGGGTTCCAATCACACTGGTATCCACTGCCAGATAATAGTCAATCGGCAGTCCGCTCAGCAGCCGGGAGGTGGACTCGCGCATGTTTTTGCAGCTTTCCTCCTGCCCATCCCCGTAGGCGTACGCCATCAAAAGATGATCCCGTTCCAGTCCCCGGACGGAACCGTCCGGATTCAGGGCCGTCACTTCCGTCATGCTGTCCCGTGGAATCATCAAGATTTTCAGGGTATTTCTGGCGGTATCCTGCGCAATCAGGAAAACACCGTCTGCCTGGCCCGCCTCGCCCAACTCCCGTTTTTCATTCATCTTGTCGCTGCGGTCGACTCCCATACAAAGAATTGCTTTGACGTATTGGCTGCGCCGATAGCCTTTATCCTGAAAAACCACCTGATCCTCGGAAAAATCCGGTATGCCGGAATCATTTGCCGCGGCCTCCTCTGCGGCGGCGGACGTTGACATCGCTTCCCGTCTCGCATTGCGCTGGGCAATCATGGCCTCCGTGGCTTTGCGTTCTTCATAAAGCCTCACTCCATACCAGCCGCCGATCAGCAGGCTGACGAAAACCAGCCCAATGATATAATATCGAATTTTATTTCTATGGGTTCTCAGCCAATTTATCATGTTTCTTTTTCATTTTCGTACCGGTCGTATTTGCTGTATTTGGCATATTTGCCATACTTCCCGTACTTTCCATATTTGGCGTACTTTCCATACTTGCCGTATCTTCCGTAATAGCCCTCCGCATGGATGTCAATCTTATTCAAAACCACGCCCAGAATCCTGCACCCTGTCTTCTCCAGCTGGCTTTTCACCTTTTGCTCCAGGCGGTAGCTGATGGCGCCGCTTTCGATAATCAGCACCACGCCATCACAATGCTGCGCCACGATGGCTCCGTCAATCAGATTCGCGATCGGCGGCGTGTCGATAATAATATAATCATAGTCCGCCCGCAGCCGCTTCATCATTTTCTCAAAAAATGCTTCCTCTAAAAGCTCCGCGGGATTTGGTGAATAGGGGCCGGCGAAAATAACGCTCAAATTTTCCACACTGGTATCGTAAAGGATTTCGTCCAGCTCCTTCTGACCGCTCAGATACTGGGACAACCCACCGACCTCTTTTTCCAGATGATAGCGGGAAATCAAAACCGATTTCCGGATATCCGCGTCAATCATCACCGTCTTTTTGCCGATCTGGGCAAAGGACTCCGCCAGGGTAAAAGAGACGTCACTTTTTCCCTCGTCCGGAAGGGCGCTGGTAAAAAGAATCGCCTGGATACTGCTGCCGCAGAACTGAATGTTGGTCCTCAGGGTTTTGATGGCTTCGTTATAATTGTAGTCATCCTTCACTTCACGTTTTAATTCCAATACCGGATTGCTCATGATTTCTCCCGCCTCATCGATTTCTTTCTGCGCCTGTCTGATTTGTTCTTTGCCATAGCTTCCTTGTCTTCGACCAGTCCGGCCTCCCGTTCCGGAACTGCTGCCAGAACCGTCAAGCCAAGATATTTCTCCACATCCTCTTCATTGCGGATGGTATCATTCAGAATCACCTCGAGCGTGATCAGACCGCATACCAGGATCGCCCCGGCCATGGCACCCGTCAAGGCATTCTTTTTATTGTTTGGGCTGGACTGCTCGTAGGAAACTTCGCCGGACTCAATCATCTTCGGCGGAACCATCTCCATAATATCCCCGATATACTGGGACGCCGTATCCGCCACCGTGTCCACGATATCCTTTGCCATCTGGGGATCCGGATCCTGCACCGTGATGGATAAAATACGGGTATCCTGCTGATTTTCAATCGTGATTTTTGACTTCAATGCTCTATGAGTCATATTCAGCTTCAGCGCCCGGATCACATCCTCCAGCACCGGACGGCTGGTTACGATAACCTTGTAGTCCTTGGTCAGCTGACTGCCGATCTGCAGATCTGCCAGGGAAGTGAGTGTCGTCTCCTTGGACAATATGTAAACCATGGCTGTGGATGTATACTGGGGAGTCAGAGCGAATTTGCTGAACGCCCCAGCGATTCCGCCGCCAAGGATGGCAACCAGCACGATCATCCACAATCGTCTTTTCAATGCCATTAATATTTCTAAAAGATTAATCTCATCATTCTGATCATGCCATTCATTTCTTTTTCCATTGTATTTCACCATAACCCTTTTTCATTTCCCCTCAAAAAACCTTATTTTTCTTCTATTGATCGATCTTTATTCTATCATGCATCAATGAATGATGCAATGTTTTTTTTCCATAATTTAATGTGGTGAAACGCATCGCGGGCGTTTGCCTTCACGAGAAGTCCTCTTCTATCACCTTCCAGGCCGCGTCCACGCTGAAATGCTCCCGGATATAGCTCTGGGTCTTGCGGCACAAAGCTTTGCATGCTTCCTCATCCTGGTACAGGCGTACCGTCGCATCCGCGAAACGCTCCGGCCCGTCCTCCACGATCAGCACATCCTCCACCTGCGGAATGCCCTCCGCTCCGATGGAGGTGGTGACGATGGGCGCGCCATTGTAGATGGCTTCCACCACCTTTCCCTTGACTCCGGCGCCGTAGCGCAGCGGCACCACCACAATCTTGCACTGGGCGTAAAGACGGGTAAGCTCCTCCTCGGAGACAAAGCCTTTGATCACGATGCCATTGTCCGGCTGCTCCAGCGCCTGGATCTCCTCAGTCACCTTGGAACCCACCACATAAAACTTCGGCGGCTGCGCTCCGGCAGCCTCCATGTTTTGCCGGATCAACGGATAAACCTCCCGGGCAAACCAAAGCACCGCGTCCGCGTTCGGCGGATGCGCGAAGCCGCCCACAAACAGCAGCCCCTCCCGCCGGGCAAAGTCCTCCTGGATATCGTCCTTAAACTGCTCAAACACGTAAGCCGTGATATCCTTCACCGGGATGGTCGGATCGATCTCGTGGATCGCGTCCCGCTCAATATAGGAAGGATAGTAGGACACCGCCGCCTTGCTCATCAGGGAGAGCTCGATGGATTTCCAGTACTCCGCCTCCTCCCGTTTTTTCGGATCCCCGGTCAGCTGATACTCCCGGCCCTCCCGCAAAAAATGCAGGTCGTGTCCGTAATAAATCACCTTGATGTCGGTATTATCCAGAATATAATCGATATATTTGGTCGCGATGTGGGGGCGGTTTAAGTAAGCCACCGCGATGTCGTCCCCGTGATCCCGCAGCCAATCCCAGATCTTCACCTGGTATTCCGGCCCGTAAAGGATCTCGATGCCCATCTGCTGTAGTGCAGTGGAATAGGGCTCCTCATGCATGAAATTGTCCCCCAGGAACTTTACCACATACCCCTTTTGCAAAAACATTTTCAAATACTGGAAGGTGGTCTTCGAGCCGGCGTCCTTGTCGTAGGTAGGCACATAGTGATCCACCACCAGGATGATCTTTTTGCCCATGCTGCGCTCTCTGGCCCGGAAGGGATCGGGGTTTCCGTTGTTCTCACACTGCTTTTCAAGCTCCTTTGCCCACTTTTCCTTCAGTTTTTTGGAATTAGCCACCTGGTAGCGTTTCAGGCCGGCGCCCTGCACATCGGTGCCGTTGGACACGCCCTCGAAATGAATCACCTTTGACAAGGGCTGGTACACCACCCGGTATCCCGCCTTGCGGACCTCGAATGCCAGGTCCGAATCCTCACAGTAGGCAGGAGCGAAGCGGGTATCAAAGCCGCCGATCTGGTTCCACAGCCTGCTGGAAAGCAGGATCGCCGCGCCGGAAATATAATCCACATCCTTGACATAATTGTATTCCGGCTTATCCGGGTCGTCCAGCCGCCCGTAGTTCCAGCCGGAGCCGTCGCTCCAGATAATGCCGCCGGCCTCCTGCAGCCGTCCGTCCGGATAAACCAGCTTGGAGCCCACCATGCCGATGCTCTCGTCGGATTCAATCAGAGTCACCAGGGAGCTGAGCCACCCCGGCGTCACCTGGGTGTCATTGTTTAAGAACATCACATATTCGCCCTTTGCCTGGCGCGCCGCGTTGTTGCAATTGCGCAAAAAGCCCTGGTTGGCGCTGTTGCGGCAGATCACCAGCCCTTCGGCAAACTCGGACAGATGCTCCGTGGCATCGGTGGACACATCGTCCGCGATGATCACCTCGTAGCTCACATCCCTGGTGTGCTCCAGGATGGACACCAGGCAGGCGTAGGTATAATGGATCTGGTTGTATACCGGAATCACGATGGATACCTTCGGGTGGTCCGGCTGCGCAAAGTGCAGCTTCCCATGCTCCCGGTAAATATCACCGATTTCAAAATCCCCCTTTAAAAGATTCCGGCCTTCCTCCGTGCCGTACAGCTTCCGGCTGCGAATGGGGTGGAGGAGCGCGTCCTTTTTATATTTCAGGCGCTTCCGCTCCAGGGAGCCGCGGGGATATTTTTTATTAAACTGATCTCCCAGCCTCCTCCGTGCCTTAAAAATCAGCGCCTCATGGCCATTGAGATAGGTCAATGTCTTGCCCATCTCATCGATCTCATGGCGCAAATCCCGGATCATCGCCTCCAGATTCGTCACATGGTTGTTGGTCAGCCGCTGGACCTCGGTAATTTTGCGGATGGTCACATCCTTCTCCCGCAGGTGCAGCTTCATCTGCTCCACCCGCTCTCTGGCACGGGCCAAATCGCTTTCCGTCTGCCGCATTTCCATGAGGCCCTTGGAATCAAACAGATAATTTTCCAGATAAAGCTTCTGGTTTTCTCCGTGCACATATTTCTGGAAGCTGACCTCCATCTTCTCATACACGTCCGCCAGCTTTCCGGTAATGCCAAATGCCGTCAAAAGCCCCTCCAGGCTTAACTGCTTCATCAGGCTGCTGTATTGCAGATGGAAATACTTCAAAATCCGGTAAATGACAAAGTGCTCCGGCACCGGGAAATCATACACCCACTCATAATCCAGGCA
>CAZICB010000075.1:8140-11496 GCA_964537765.1 uncultured Lachnospiraceae bacterium | reverse complement strand
AAAAAAAGAGACCGCAGCCCGCCGCCGCGATCTCTCTCCAACCGTCTACAGTGAGCGTGCGACCTCCGCCACATGCTCCGGTGTAAATCCAAAATGTTTAAACAGGACACTGCCCGGGGCGCTGGCCCCGAAGCCCTCCATAGTGACACGCGCTCCGTCCAGGCCCACATATTTGTCCCAGCCAAAGCCGCTGAGCGCCTCCACTGCCACACGCCTGCGGACAGACTTGGGAAGTACGGACTCCCTGTATTCCGGCGTCTGCTCCTCGAACAGCTCCATGCTCGGCATGGATACGACGCGGACCTTTCTGCCCTCCTGCTCCAGGATCTCCTTTGCCTTCACCGTAAGCGCCACCTCGGAGCCGGATGCTATCAGGATCAGATCCGGGGTTCCTGCGCAGTCATCCAGCACATAAGCGCCCTTCAGCGCATCGCGGCTGGTGCCTGCCACCGGCTCCAGGTTCTGTCTGGACAGAATCAGGGCCGTCGGCGTCTTTTTGGAAGTGACGGCACTGTACCAGGCAGCCGCCGTCTCCACGCTGTCACAGGGACGGATCACATGGAAATCAGGCAGGGCGCGGAAGGTTGCCATCTGCTCAACCGGCTCATGGGTCGGGCCGTCCTCGCCAACCCCGATACTGTCATGGCTGAACACGAACGTCAGCGGCACCTTCATCAGCGCGGACAGGCGTGCCATGGGCTTGGTGTAATCGCTGAACACAAAGAAGGTTGCCACATACGCACGCATGCCGCCATACAGCTGGATCCCGTTTCCTATTCCGGTCATGGCCAGCTCACGGACACCAAAATGCATATTTCTTCCGCTGCGATTGTCCCTGGAGAAATCGCCCTCGCCCTTCATCTCGGTCTTATTGGACGGGCCTAAATCCGCGGAGCCGCCCATCAGGTTCGGCATCACATCCTTTAGCCGGTTCAGCAGTCTGCCGGAAATGCTTCTGGTCGCTTCCGCCTTGGTGCCTCTCGCCCAGAACTCCTCGTCCTCCCAAAGCTGCTTCGCGATCTCCTCATCCTTGCTTCCCATATATTGATTCCAGAGTGCTTCCATCTCCGGATATTCTTCACAATAAGCGGCAAACATCACATTCCAGGCGGCTTCCATCTCCGCCTTCTCCCAGGCTGCTTTTGCAAAATGCTCATAAACCTCAGCCGGAACATAAAACGCCTCATCGCTGGGCCAGCCCAGATTCTTTCGCAGAGCCGCCACATTCTCCACGCCCAGAGGCTCGCCGTGGGCGCTTGCCTTTCCCTGCTTAGCCGGACAGCCATATCCGATCTCCGTGCGGATCGTGATGAAGGACGGACGAACGGTGTCCGCCTTCGCTTCCTCGATGGCTCTGCCGATGGCCTCCAGGTCATTGCCATCCTCCACATACAAGGTCTGGAAGCCAAATGCCTCCATACGCTTCGCCACATTCTCCGTAAAGGTCAGTTCCGTGCTCCCCTCAATCGTAATCCGATTCGAATCATAAAGGACGATCAGCTTGTCCAGACCCAGGCTTCCCGCCAGGGAAAAGGCCTCGGAGGAAATCCCCTCCATCATGCAGCCGTCTCCGCCCAACGCATAAATATAATGGTCTACCACCGGATAATTCTCTTTATTGAATACAGACGCCATATGGCTCTCCGCGATGGCCATGCCCACCGCCATAGCCATGCCCGCGCCCAGCGGACCTGTCGTCGCCTCCACGCCTACGGTATTGCCATATTCCGGATGACCCGGAGTCTTTGAGCCCAGCTGGCGGAAGTCCATCAGGTCCTCCTTGGAAAGATTGCCATAGCCAAACAAATGAAGCAAAGAATAAAGCAGCATGGAACCATGGCCGCCGGAAAGGATAAACCGATCCCGGTTCGCCCAATCCGGATCAGCCGGATTATGGTTCATGTGATTCATCCATAATTCATATGCCATGGGTGCACATCCCAGCGGCAGTCCCGGATGGCCGGAATTCGCTTTCTGGATTGCATCAGCAGACAATACGCGGATTGCATTAACTGACATCTCATCGATGTTACTCATTGGTACGTCCTCCTGTGGTTTATTTATCTTAACTTAATCTCCCGCATCTGCTGCGGCCCTGTCAAAACCAATGTATTTGGGAATCGTCCCCTGCGGATCTTCAATACGGAGAAATCAAACTGGGCATACAGCTTTTCCACGCCAGCCATATTAAAGATCCTGCACGAGTTTTCATTATACAGAATTATCAGGTCGCCGTCAATATCTGCATTTGTATATTCATAGGTAAAATCTTTGCTCATCACGTGGCTTCCGTCGGCACGATAGACCTCCAGACGATTGGCGTACTCTCCCGTATTATTGCGCACAATCACCGCCGCGTACTCATTGGAATAGCAAATGCTTTCGATCGTCTCCTCCGCCAGGGACACCTGAGCCACCATCTGCGGGGAAGCCTGGTTCTTCGAGGAAAAGAACACCAGGCCATTTCCGGAAAACGCGCAGGAATAGGGATCCTCCATATGGATGATCCTGGGCACCATGGTGTTTACAAAGGGATCCTCAAATCCTCCCACCACGCGGTCGGAAACATTTTTGCCAATCTCGGAAAAATCATAAAACACCACCCGGCTTTTCATCTCTCCGCCTGTCAGATACACATAGGAGCTGATCAGCTGGGTTCCATCCTCCGAAAAGGAAATATCCAAAGGATAACCATTTCCCGACATATTACTTTTGATAATGATGTCCAGAATGCTTCCATCCTTCTTGAAAAAATAAATATAACTGGAAGCGGCATCCTCCAGCACCGCCGCCACTATGCCTGTCCCGGAAACCGCCACCTTGCTGATGGGAAGAACCGTGGTGGCCTCCCCCTGCTTGCCGTCCACATTGCAAATATAAATGCTGTTTCCCTGGCGGTCCGCAATGGCCGTGTAATCTCCATTGACCGCGGCGAAGGGCGCTTTCATCTCATAGCTTTCTGTCCAGATATTCTTTCCCCGGTTATCGATGTAGGACGCGCCGTCCCTGGTATATTTTAATATATTGCTTCCAAAGCTTTCATAACCCACCAGGCTTCCTTCATTGACCGGGATTTCCCAGGAAGTCTCATAGCTGGTGTAGCGATAATTGCGCTGATAAAGAAACCAGCCGCCCACACAGCCGCCCGCCAGAATGATCAGCCCCACAAACACCAGCAGGCGCTTTCTGTACACGTGCCGATGCGCCCGCTCCACGATTTCCTCGCTGTCCTCGGCCATCGATTCCCGGGGGATAGTTTGTCCAATATCTGAAGAGATCATACCGCGGCGCAGCTGTCTTTTTTTACTTTCCCTGCTCATGAAGCTCATATCACTCATGGTATCTCATCTCCTAAA
>CAZICB010000075.1:4335-8040 GCA_964537765.1 uncultured Lachnospiraceae bacterium | reverse complement strand
TAGTATAACGCATTGCTTCGCGCCCTGCTATACTTCCAGTAATTCCAACAGTTCTTCCCTGCTCATACTTCCCAGCCGCGCCCCTTCGCCGCCGATGACCTGTTCCGCAAGGCTGCGTTTTTTCTCCTGCAGCTCCTGAATTTTCTCTTCGATCGTGTCTTTTGCAATCAGGCGGTATACAATAACGGTGCGCGTCTGGCCAATGCGATGGGCACGGTCGGTCGCCTGGTTCTGCGCTGCAACGTTCCACCATGGATCATAATGGATCACCACATCCGCGCCGGTCAGGTTTAAGCCTACGCCGCCGGCCTTCAGCGAAATCAGAAACAGAGGCGTGTCCCCCTCATTAAACTGTTTCACCAGCCGCAGACGTTCTTCCTTCGGCGTGTCGCCGGTAATCGTATAATGGGAGATCTTTTCCTCGTTCAGCCGTTTGCTGAGGATCGCCAGCATGGAGGTGAACTGGGAAAAGAGCAGGATCCGGTGTCCGCCGTCAACAGCGCTTTTTACCAGCTCCAGACAGGTATCGGACTTGGCGGCGTCTCCGCGATAGTTTTCGAAGCAGAGGGACGGATCGCAGCAGACCTGACGCAGCCTGGTGATCTCCGCCAAAAGCTGCATCCGGCTTCTGTTAAATTCGGAATCATCCTGGTTCGTCAGGATCTCTTTTATGTGAGTCAGCTGAGCATCGTAAAGCTTTCTTTGATCGCCTTCAAAATTGACATAATAATTTTCCTCCAGCTTATCCGGAAGATCCTTCAGCACCTGTCCCTTTAAGCGTCGGAGAATAAAAGGTCCGGTCATCTTCTGCAAGCGCTTCATGGCATCTTCATTCTGCCCTTTTACGACAGGCGTCTCGATTTCTCTGCGAAATGCTTCATAGGTATAGAGAAATCCCGGCATCAGGTAATCGAAAATGCTCCACAGCTCACTGAGCCGGTTTTCAATCGGCGTGCCGGTCAGAGCATAGCGGGTCTGACTGTGGATGACCTTCACTGCTTTGGCGGCCGCGGTAGTATGATTCTTGATATACTGAGCTTCGTCAATGATCTGATAACGGAAGGAGATATTTTCATAATATGCCGCATCGCGTTTCAGAAGGTCATAGGAAGTCACCAGAACATCCGGCATTTCCGGCTCCTGCCGCCTTCCCTGCAGGCAAGCCTCGATTTCCTCCAGCAGCGACTGCCGCTCTCCCTGTGTCCCTGTCACCAGCCGGACGTTCAGCTGCGGAGCGAACCGCCTCAGCTCTTCGCCCCAGTTGAATACCAGCGAGGCCGGGGTAACAATCAGAGACAGATTAGCGCTGCCCTCTCCCGGCATCTGCTCCAGCTTTGATGCCAACAGGACAGAAATAATCTGCAGCGTCTTTCCCAGTCCCATATCATCGGCAAGGATTCCGCCGAATCCCCAGCTGTCCAGTGTTCTGAGCCACTGGTAGCCGTTTTTCTGATATCCGCGCATGATTTTTACAAGACTTTCCGGAACCTCAAAATCCGCCTCGCTGACAGTTTTGAAGCTTTTTACAATCCGGCGGAAATGAACATCCCGGCGGTTGTATACGTCGTTGTGCTCCTCCAGCATCTGATCCAGATACAGAGTACGGTATACAGGAATGTGGAGCTTTCCTTTCAGGAAATCCTTGGGCAGGATGTGCATGGCGTCGGTCAGCTCGGCAAGCATCGCCATGGCGGAGCTGTCCATATTGACATAGGAGCCATTTTTCAGGCGGTAATATTTCTTTTTTCTCCGATACGCGCCCAACATGTCGAGAAGCTCTTGGCGGGATACGTCTTCCGTAGTGATATCCAGATCCAGAAGACCGCCGGACACGGAGACACCCACGGAAAGACTGATGACGCGGATATCCTGTTTGTGGCGGAAGCTCTGTGTGGCGAATACTTCTCCCAGCTGCATCAGATCATCCGCGCCGGATTCCAGCATGCGAAGCATCTGTTCTTCCTGCTCCTCGCCGTCGATGAACATCAGATCCTGGGCTTTATCGATATACGGAATCCACTTCTGCAAATGGAAAAATGCTTCTGTTTCCGCATCTGCATCCCGCTGCAGCTCAACGAACTCCTCCTGTTTTTTTCTCAGAATGTCAAGAAGGCTGTATTCTTTTTCCTCGTAATGGACCTTGGGACGGCAAAGAACCGTGTTTCCTTCCACATCCAGATAAAATCGGAATTGAGCCTGAGGCGGCAGGTAGATGCGCACCTTCTCCGACTGTTCTTCGCTGATGGTATATATTTTTTCCAGTTCCGGGTACATCTTATAATAAAAATCCGACAAATGGTTGCGGCCTACCCGGAAGCTAATCTCGGAAAGCTCGCCGCCCAGCCATTCCAGCGGGCGCAGCGCAAGACGAAAGGAATCATCGGCCCTGCAGAAATGGTTTTCATCCATGTAATAAACGGCTTCCGCGCCGAAATACAGCTTTGGAAGGGTGCCGCGCACCGTGATTCCATGAAAGACTGCATCCGAATTCTTTTCGGAGTTGATCTGGCAGACACGGATGGTCATTTCCCCTTTCGGTACTCCCTTCCCACAGGTCACTGCGAGCTTCTTTATGTTTTCTCCATCCCGGTCTTCATAGTCTACCGCCTGGTTCCCCAGCTCCCGGTAAAAATCATCCAGACGCCAGCCGACCAGCGGCACTGTATTTTTCAAGGCAGTATCAACCTCGTACGTTCCCTCCTCGCTGTTGATCCATTGCTGCTGCCTGTCATCCTGCTCGATCCTGGAGAGAAATTGGAACCATCGTCTGCCTTCTTCACTAAAATTGGACAGGTTATGGTTCAACTCTGTCTTTGATCCATATACGACATTGTCCCCGACACGCACATGGCGGCAAAATTCTTTCAGGTCTTTTATGACAAAAAGCTTGTCCGTCCCGACCTTGAAGGAAAGTCTGAGAGTGCCGTTTTTTTGTATCATCCGGGGAACCAGCTGCATGGAACCTTCGCCGTCTGTTTCTCCCGGTATGGCGGCTGTGCCCCGCATTGACCGGAAGGAGGATAGCAGCTGCGACCCACGGTAATCTGTCGCATCATTTAAGGTATGGGCATCCAGGTATTCCTTCAGCTTCCACATGGCGGCGGCAAGATACTCGCAGGTGCAGTACTTGCCATATATGCGGGAATAATCCCGCCGGCATTCCGGACAATCACAGGATCTCTGCAGCACCTTGTTCCTGGAAAAAATAATCTGCACAGGAAAAACGTTCCTGCGCACTGTGGCGGATGCCCTTATTTCTCCGGCAGGCTCGCCATTTGTGCGATCAAATAAGGCAGAAACCTGTTCCACGGTCAACAGGTTCTGTTCGGCAAGCTGTTTCCCCTTTTCCAATACTCCATCAGGAATAGACATGGAATTTAAAATTGCCGGATAATCGTAATACCGATAGCGGGCGTTTCTTTCTTCACGGAGTTTCTGGTTTTCCTGCTCCTGGCGGCGTTTTTCCGCCTTTTTGCGCACCTCCGCTTCTTTTTTCTGCCGTGCTTCCTGACGACGTTTTTCCTCTGCCTCGCGTTTTTCCTGAGCCTGACGGCGCCGCTCCTCTTCCAGCTTTTTTCGTTCCTCCTGCTTCTGTGCCTGCTCCGCCTTTCGCTGCTCTCGGGCTTTCCGTTTTTCATCCCGAAGGCGCAGCTCATCGGCGGTCATGACTGCCGCGGCAGCGCCGTCAGCCTTTGTCTTCGCCGT
>CAZICB010000075.1:2297-4235 GCA_964537765.1 uncultured Lachnospiraceae bacterium | reverse complement strand
CTCTGCAGCCTCGCCGGTCTCGATCACAATATCCGCCCTCGTGGGATAAACCTCGCCAGGAATCTCCTCAAAGGGCAGCTCGTCCTCCTTAGCATCCGGGCCTTCGGCTCCGCCCTTGCTCAGATAACTGCTCCATCCCCGGGCCGTTCCCTCCGGCAGCGCCGACACAATGACCGACTCCATTTCCTTCATCTTATGATAGTTGTTTAACATCACCACGCCGCCTGCCAGCACCAGCACCGACAAGGCCCCGCAGGCCATCCCCAGCACCCCCGCCGTGGACCGGCGTTTTCTGGCCACCTGCCGGTTCTCATCCATCTTGTACCGGAAATCCTGGATAATGGCATCCCGGGCGCCGGACTCCACCCGGCGGGCGTCCTTGCGGGACACCATATAGTCCTGCATCATCTGATTCCGCTCATAATAAATATAGTAGCCACGCAGCTTATAAAAGCCGTCGGCCGACGCCATATAAACCGCTTCTTCCCCTTCCAGCCCGGCATTCAAATACATCAGCTGATTTTTGCCGGAAAAATAACGGCTGTGCTGCTTCCAGTAGTTCAGCGGGCTTAACGCGGAGGAAGGCGTGCCGCACAAAAACCACCCCAGCACACTGCGCCGCGGAAAGCTTTGCTCCATCACCTGATAGGCCGTCTTCCAGGCACTTTCCGTAAACTCCACCTGCTCGCCGGACCGGGCTACGCCGTCCATCTCCATGGCTCCGTCCACAAACAGATACTCTTCGCCGTCCTGGCTGCGGACCTCCCCCAGCAAAAGACCGACCCGCAGATCTTGTCCACCGGCCGGATATAAACGCTTTAAATATGTATTGACATAATCCTCCACATATAATTTTAAAATCTGGTCCCGATCTCCGATCTGCCGGATGTTTTTCGGCAGCCTGGGATACGGATTATATACTTCTCCCATCGTCTCACCTCGTCATTCCTTTCTTTTGACCTATGATTCAATGGGCAAAGTATACCACAAACCGCCCGCCGATTTTGTCAAACCAGGGCCGCCCGGTCCAAAAACTGTTCGACAAGAAACACACTTTTGCAGATATAATCCGCCATTTTCATCACCACAGACAGCCGCACGCTCTGCAGCATCAGCGGATCATAATTCCCGTATCCGCCCACAATTCCCGTGATGAAAATATCTCCCACCTCCTGCAAATCCTTGCAAACGCCAAGCCCCGGGCGCAGGGCTCCCTTCCCCAAGGTAATACAGCCCACATGATCCTGGCTGCCCACGGACGCATCCACCGCCACAATCACATGATTGGGATAATACAGCCGCACCAGCTCCATGGACTGAGCCAGATTCATGGCATGCACCGGGCGCTCCAGGGTCCCCATGATCTGGATTTGCTTCACCCGGCCTTCTTTTAATTTATAGCCGATCAGCGGACCCAGGCTGTCCCCGGTAGAACGGTCCGTCCCAATACAGAGAACCAGGACCCCGTTTTTCCCTTCCTCCCGGCTGATCTCCCCGATCATCTCCCGCAGCATCTGCCCGCAAACTTCCACATCCGCTGCCTGATCCGAATCAAAATAATAAATTTCTCCGCTCCGTTTCCATGGTCTGCGCCACCTTGTCTTCATTCCATCCCGCCTGTACTCATTTTTGTTATTCCTATTATAGGCAGGGGCGATAAAATTTATACTTTTATTCCTCAATCACCTGGATCTCCAGATAATCAAAATCAATATGCTCGATAAAGCTGTCCTGGGTAAAGCGGGTCTTAGCGACACGCTGAAACTCGGAAATATTCACATCCAGCCAAATCGGCTTTCCCAGATCAAATTCATAGCAAATATCATCCAGGGACTGAAAAACCATGGCAGTACGGGAAAGACTGTAATCGGTCATACAGATCACCGTATCCCGCAGCATATGATGGTTTTTCCATATTTTCCCCCACATACGAAACAT
>CAZICB010000075.1:0-2197 GCA_964537765.1 uncultured Lachnospiraceae bacterium | reverse complement strand
TAGTATACCTGATTTCCGGAACGATGTAAAGTCGGCTTTTCCCGGACAAAAAAGACATCATTCCGGCAATTCAAAAGAATTTCCGCCGCACATGCCCCTTGTGAACAATGAAAATCTGTAGTAAACTAGGGATAGAATTTATTTGGCAGCGGACAAACAAAATACGGTGATATACTTGCGAAGGAGGACGATTATGGCTCAGACCACAGAAGAATGCCTGGCGTTTCTAAACGAAGCGAAAGACGCGCTGGACGAGCTTTCCCTGCTGCGGGATCAGGAAGCCCGGCTGGAACAGGAAGAAAAGAAACTGGAAAAAACTCTTTCCTCAGAAAAAAAACTGGTGCTCGACACCATCCAGCAGACCATCAAAAACCGCAGGACAGAGATTGACAGCAGCTATGAAACAGAGCTTGGCAAGGTACAGGAAAAGCTGAAAAAGGAACGGAATAAGCGGGAAAAAGCCAAAAACCAGTGCATGAAGGACCGGATCGCGGAAGAGACCTCCGAGCTGCACGAGCATAACCGGGAGCTGCAATCGCAGCTGAAAACCCTGTTCAAGGGAAGCGGCGCTCCTCTGATCTGCCGCAATCGTTTTTATTACAGTCTGTTTATGCCCCATTTCGGCAAGGAATATCTGACCCTGTTCGGATGTATTTTGCTTGTCTTTCTGGCGCTCCCCTTCGGCGTCTATATGCTGATTCCGGAACGCAAGTCCCTTTATCTGGCGCTGATCTATGTCGTGGACATCCTGGTCTTTGCCGGCGCCTATATTTTAATCAGCAACAAAACCAAAATGCCGCATCTGGAGACCCTAAAAAAGGGCCGCGCCATCCTGGACCAGATCTACAGCAACAATAAAAAAATCCGCGCAATCACGGCAACCATCCAGAAGGACCGCAACGAGTCCCAGTACAATCTGGAAAAATACGACGATGAGATTTCCCAGCTGCATCAGGAGCTGGATACGGTCGCGGACCAGAAAAAGGACGCATTGAATACCTTTGAAAACGTAACCAAAACCATCCTTACCGACGAGATTGAGCATAACCATAAGGACCGGCTGGATCAGCTGGAAGCAGAGTACCAGCAGACCGTCGCCCAGCTGAAGGAGACCCGGCAGCAGGTCAAGACCCGCACCCTTTATGTGACAAATCATTATGCCACCTATCTTGGGAAGGAATTTCTGGATCCTGTAAAGATCGTGGATTTAAGCGCCCTGATCCGTGACGGCAAGGCAAAGAATGTGAGCGAGGCCATCTCGCTGTACCAAAACCAAAAACAAGCATCAGCTCAGTAACGCTAAGCTCGGCCGCGCCCTGACGGCTCGGCTTCGCCAAGTTTCATGCTAATCCAGCAAAGGAGGCTTTATGAGATACGTTTTAGAAAATGACATTTTGCGGGTGGAAGTGGATTCCTTCGGCGCCGAATTAAAATCGGTGCGCAATCAGGCAGAAAACCGGGAGTATATGTGGTATGCCGACAAAAAATACTGGGGACGGACCTCCCCGGTGCTGTTCCCCTTCGTGGGCAGTCTGAAAAACAAAGAATTTATTGTGGACGGCAAGGCTTATCCTATGGGGCAGCACGGGTTTGCCAGGGATATGGAGCATACCCTGGAGGCTCAGACTGCTTCTGAATTGCATTTTTCCCTGGCTTCCACAGAGGAAACGCTGGCCAAATACCCCTTCCCCTTTATTTTGAAAATCAGCTACCAGCTGGAAGGACAGGAGCTAAAGGTCTCCTGGCAGGTGGAAAATCCCGCGGATCAGCCTCTGTACTTCTCCATCGGCGCTCATCCGGCATTTTTATGCCCCATTCACGGGGAACCGGATAAATCCGGCTACCGCCTCTACTTCGGCGGCCTTAATGAGGTCCATCATCATGGAAATACTGTTGATACCGGTCTTGCCCTGCGGGAGGATCTGGTTCTGCCGCTGAACGATCACCGGGCTGTGATCACCCCGGACTTTTTCGACCGCTGCACCTACATGATCGAAGGCAAGCAGACCGGAGAAGTGGGTCTGGAGGATCCCTCCGGCAAACGGATGATAACCATGCGCTTTGACACGCCCCTGTTCGCCATCTGGTCCCCGGAGGGCAAAAATGCCCCCTTCCTCTGCATTGAACCCTGGTATGGCAGATGCGACGCCGTGGACTTTACCGGCGAGCTGAAGGACCGGGAGTTCACCAACGTGCT
>CAZICB010000074.1:0-11620 GCA_964537765.1 uncultured Lachnospiraceae bacterium | reverse complement strand
CGGGGGCTTTTGGCTTGCCGCCGGAAAAGGAATATGGTAAAATATCCACGAAAACCGAAGGTTTTTCGAGCTGCACTGCGGAGTTATGGTGGATTTTTTTTAGATAACAGGAGAGGTGTGGATTATGGGCAAGATTGCGCTGCTGGTACCCCGGGAGGAGATGCTCCACCAGGCACACAATATTTTACAGGGAAAGAAATTCCGGATTCATGAGATGAAGGTCATCAGCACAGAATCCGCGGTGGTGGAGGCCAGGCAGTCCATCGCTGACGGCGCTACCATCATCATTGCGCGCGGCCTGCAGGCGTCTCTGATTAAGCAGTACACGAATATCCCGGTGGTGGAGATCGTGCTGACTGCCCAGGAAATGGCGCTGCTGGTCATGAAGGCAAAGCAGATTGTGAAGAAGCCAAAGCCGGTGATCGCGGTGGTCGGCTTTAAAAACATGTTCTGCGACATGTCCTTTTTTGACGAACTGTATGGAATCGAGCTGCGAACCTATTTTGTCAGGCAGGGTTCTGAGCTTCCCCAGGCGGCGCAAATCGCGGTAGAAGACGGCGTGGATCTGATGATCGGCGGCGATACGGTAGTTTCCATCGCGGCTGGGAACGGAATTCCCTCTCTGTTTCAGTCCATGACGGAGGACTCTCTGCGTCAGGCCTTTGCCATGGCGGAGCGGATGGAATACGCCATGGACGCGGAGAAAAAGACGACAGCGCAGATGGAAACCCTGCTGGATTATTCTTTCAATGGCATCATCCGTCTGGATGGAGACGGCATAGTGACTGCGGTGAATCCCCTGATGGAGGACATCCTGGGGAAAAAACAGGATCAACTGAAGGGAATGCCGGTTTCGAAAGCGATTCCCCAGATCGGGGAAAATGCTTTGCACCAGGTGCTGAAGGAAGGCAATGAGTACTCCATGTTCCTGGAGTGGAATCAGGTGTCCGTGTTCGCGGTGATGGCGCCGATTCGCTATGAGGACCGGGTGGACGGTGCGATTATTACCTGTCACCGGATAGCCAAAAGGCCCGTATCCGGCAATAAAACAGAACAGGAAAGGTCGGCGGGTCTGCCGCCGCTCATTCAGTTTTCTGATATTTTGCAGCAGTCGAAGGCCATGCAGGAATGCGTCCGCCTGGCAAAGCTTTATGCCTTGTCGGAGCAGCCGGTGGTGTTGATGGGGGAGGCCGGCACGGAGAAGCGGATGCTGGCGGAATGTATCCACAACAGCAGCAGGCGCGGCAGCGGATCCTTTTTGGACGTGCCCTGCTCCGGTCTGTCTGACGAGGATCAGCGCAGCATGATTTTCGGCGAGCGGGGAGCAGTCATGCAGTCCCAGGGCGGTACATTGCTGCTCCAGGATGTGGAGGAATTGACAGCGGCCAATCAATACCGGCTTTATCAGCTGATCCGTTTTCACGTGCTGCATGGAGCCGATATTGCCCAGCTCAGAAAAGTGGATGTGCGGGTAATGGCGACCGTCCGTCGTTCCTTGCTTCCCTTATTAAAGGAAGGAAGGCTGCGGCAGGATTTGTACTACCTGCTGTCCGGGCTGGAACTGTCCGTGCCTTCTTTGCGGGACCGGAAGGAAGATTTGCAGAGGAAAATTGAAGATACCATGCGGGAATGCTGTGAACGCTATGGCAGATTCCATGTGTTGACCGGGGGAGCCAGGGAGATCCTGATGGAATATCCCTGGCATGGCAATCTGCTCCAGATCGAAAGCTTCTGCGACCGGCTGATTTTGACCGCTGGAAAGCGATCCTTGGATGAGATTGCGGTGAGAAAATTGCTGCGGGAGCTGTATCCGGAGGAACCGGGAGAGTGGGAGAGCGGCCAGACGGCATCCGACGTCCCGGCGGAAGCGGTCGGGACAGGCCGGTCTTCAAAAGAGGCACAGCGTCTGGCGGAGGCACTGGACAGAAATGGAGGCAATCGGGAAAAAACGGCGGCGGAGCTGGGCATCAGCAAGGTGACCCTGTGGCGTCATATGAAAAAGTGGGGAATAGAGTGAAATAAAACGAAACGAAAATGAAATAAATGTGAAAATAATATGAAACATTGTGGCTCCTGCATAAAAAAGTCACAGGAATTCGTGAAATCCGTCCATTGTCGGAAAGGAGGATCCCGGCTATAATTCAGACATAAGCAACAGACAATCTTTCCTTCCGGGAAGAATCGGAGGGAAAACATCTCAAATTAAGAAAGGCGAGGTAAAAAGCAATGAAAGTTGGATTTATTGGATTAGGCATTATGGGACGTCCGATGGCAAAGAACCTGGTGAAGGCAGGCTACGAGCTGATTGTATTTGACTTTAATAAAGATGCGGTGGCGGATCTGGTATCCTGCGGCGCTAAAGCGGCAGCGAGCGGCAAGGAGGTCGCTTCCCAGGTTGATGTCGTGATCACCATGGTTCCCAATTCTCCCCATGTAAGAGCGGCAGTTCTGGGCAAGGACGGCGTCGCGGAAGGCGCGAAGCCGGGTCTGGTTCTGATCGATATGAGCTCCATCGACCCAACCGAGAGCAAGGCGATCGGCGCTGAGTGCGCGAAGTACGGCATCGAGATGCTGGACTGCCCGGTATCCGGCGGCGAGCCGAAGGCCATCGACGGCACCCTGTCGGTGATGTGCGGCGGCAAGAAAGAGCTGTTCGACAAGTACTATGATATGCTGATGGTTATGGCCGGCTCTGTCGTATACGTTGGCGAGCTGGGTTCCGGCAATGTCGCGAAGCTGGCGAACCAGATGGTAGTTGCCATCAACATCGCGGCCGTATCTGAGGCTCTGACCTTCGCGAAGAAGGCCGGCACCGATCCGGAACTGGTATATCAGGCGATCCGCGGCGGTCTGGCAGGATCTACCGTTATGGATGCCAAGGCTCCGATGATGCTTGAGCGCAACTTCAAGCCGGGCTTCCGCATCGAGCTGCACATCAAGGATCTGAACAATGCCCTGAACGCGGCGCATGCCATCAGTTCTCCGGCTCCCCTGACCGCGCAGCTGATGGAGGTTATGCAGTTTTTGAAATCTGAGGGCTGCGAGAAAGAGGATCATTCCAGCATCGTGAAGTACTATGAGAAGATCGCTGGCGTTACCGTGGAGAAATAAAGAAAAATAAAAAACTGACCACGCCGCATGAGACCGCCTGGGTGATCCCTATGCGGCGCGTGTCGGATAAAGGAGAGGGAAAAATATGAATACAGATTTTATCAAAGGTGTTGTAGTGCCGATCATCACCCCCATTGACGAGAATGAGATGATCGACGAGCAGAAACTGAGAGAGCAGGTGGATTATGTGATCGACGGCGGCCTGGACGGCATCCTGGCGTTCGGCAGCAACGGCGAGTTCTACATGATCGAAGAGGATGAGATGGAGCGCGGCTTAAAGATCATGATCGATCAGGCGGCTGGCAGAGTCCCGGTATACTTCGGCATGGGCGCGATCAGCACCAAAAAATGCATCCGTCTGGCAAAGATGGCAGTGGCAGCCGGCGCAAACGGCGTATCCATCCTGCAGCCCATGTTCTTAAAGCCCACCGAGGATGAGCTTTTCCTGCATTTCAAGACCATCGCGGAGGCGATTCCGGAGACCCCGGTGCTGCTGTACAATAACCCGGGCCGTGTGGGTTACACGCTGTCCGGCAATCTGGTGGAGAGACTGGCCCATGAGGTGGCAAACATCGTGGGCATGAAGGATACCAGCGGCGATATGACCCAGACTGCCGAGTTCATCCGCAGAAACCGCGATGTAAACTTCAAGGTATTCGGCGGCAAGGACACCCTGCTGTTCGCTTCCCTGTGCCACGGCGCGGTGGGCGGCGTATGCACCGCGGGCAACTTTATGCCGGAGCTGATCACCGACATTTACAAAAAATATGTGGCCGGCGATATCCAGGGTTCCCTGGAGGCGCAGTTCAAGCTGAATCCGGTTCGTCTGTCCATGGATGGCGCAAGCTTCCCGGTGGCAGCCAAGGATATGGCAAATCTGCGCGGCCGCGAGATTGGTCTTCCCTACACCCCGAACCTGCCGACTCCGGAGGGCAAGGTACTGGACAAGATCAAAGCAGAGATGAAGAATGCTGGCCTGATCTGATCGCTTGTAAGGAGGGCTTATGAAATTTTTATTTGCTTCGGATTCGTTTAAAGGAACTTTGACCTCTGAGCAGATTATCAAGCTGTTAAATGCTTCCGCCGACAAGATTTTCCCGGGCTGCGAGACCAATGGCGTGCCGGTAGCCGACGGCGGGGAAGGTACCGTGGATGCGGTGATCGCGGTGACCAAGGGTGAGATCAAAAAGGTTCCGGTCCATGGACCCCTGATGGAGGAGACCACCGCCACCTACGGTGTATTTGGCGGCGACTCCGCGATCATCGAGATGGCGGCGGCTTCCGGCCTTCCCATGGTTCCGGCAGAGAAACGCAATCCGTTAAATACCACCACCTATGGCACCGGTGAGCTGATCAAGGACGCACTGGATCACGGCATCCGCAAGCTGTCCATCGCCATCGGAGGCAGCGCTACCAATGACGGCGGCATGGGCGCCATGATTGCCCTTGGGATCAGATTTCTGGACGCGGAAGGCAAAGAGCTTTCCGGCTTCGGCTCTGACTTAGGCAAGGTAGCAAGGATCGATCTTGGCGGCCTGCATCCGGCAGTCGCGGAGGCCCAAATCACGGTGATGTGCGACGTGACCAACCCGCTGACCGGACCGGACGGCGCTACCTACACCTTCGGCAAACAGAAGGGCGGCACTCCGGAGATTCTGGACAAGCTGGAAGCGGATATGAAGCACTACGCGGCTGTGGTAAAGGAAACTCTGGGAAAAGATGTGGATGCCATCGCCGGCGCGGGCGCGGCAGGCGGACTGGGAGCGGCTTTGTGCGGATTCCTTCACGCAAATTTAAAATCCGGCATCGAAACCGTGCTGGATCTGATTGATTTTGACGGCCTTCTGGAGGGCGTGGACCTGGTAATCACCGGCGAGGGCCGGATCGACTGGCAGTCAGCCTTCGGCAAGGTGCCCAGCGGCATCGGTATGCGCTGCAAAAAGAAGGGGATCCCGGCAGTGGCTATCGTGGGCGGCATGGGAACCGGCGCGGATAAGATCTACGAGTTTGGCGTGGAAAGCATTATCCCGACCATCAACGGAGCTATGGAGATCGAGGAGGCGCTGGATCGCGCGGAGGAGCTTTACGCCAACGCGGCGGACCGCCTGTTCCGCATGATCAAGGTCGGAATGGACATGAAGAAGTAGACAAAGCTATAGGTATCATCTGAAAAAGGGTCTTCGGGCGGAGATCCTTTTTTGGTTCATCAGAATGCAGTGAACCGCGCCGGGCGAAGCGTCTCGCCGCATTGCCTTTTATTCCGGACAGTGATAAAATAAAGGATATACATTTGTTGCGGAGAAAGGTGTGTATTTGAATGGAAGTAAATCAGAAGGCGGCATTATTTGAACGGACGCCGGTCCCGAAAGCGGTGATCCAGCTGGCGGTGCCGACGGTATTGAGTTCCCTGGTGATGGTCATTTACAACATGGCGGACACCTATTTCGTAGGCATGATCAACAATCCGGTTCAGAACGCGGCGGTAGCCTTGGCCGCTCCGGTGCTGCTTGCCTTCAATGCGGTAAACAATCTTTTTGGCGTGGGCAGCTCCAGTATGATGAGCCGCGCTCTGGGCGGCAAGGATTATGATCTGGTGAGGCGAAGCTCTGCCTTCGGTTTTTACTGTGCCGTGTTCAGCGGGATGATTTTTTCCCTGTTGTGTACCGTATTTTCCGGCAGTCTGCTGACGATTCTGGGAGCGGATGATACCACCCGGGAGGCGACTTATCAATATCTGCGCTGGACAGTCATGTGCGGAGCGGTTCCGGCGATTCTCAATGTTGTGATGGCCTACATGGTCCGTTCGGAGGGAGCGTCGCTCCATGCCAGCATCGGCACCATGAGCGGCTGTATTTTGAATATGATCCTGGATCCGATTTTCATCCTGCCAAGGGGGCTGAATATGGGGGCGGCAGGCGCGGGGCTGGCCACCTTTTTGTCCAACTGTGTGGCCTGCCTGTACTTTTTTGTGCTGCTTTATGTGCGCCGCGGGACCACCTTTGTCTGTGTAGACCCGCGGAAATTCAGCCTGCGCCGGCAGGTGGTGCTGGGAGTCTGCGGCGTCGGCGTCCCCGCGTCCATCCAGAATTTGCTGAACGTGACCGGAATGACGATCCTCAACAATTTCGCGTCGGTATATGGGGCAAACGCGGTGGCGGCCTATGGCATTACCCAGAAGATCTGTATGGTGCCCATGCAGGTGGCCCTGGGCTATACCCAGGGCGTGATGCCCCTGGTCAGCTACAATTATTCCAGCGGGAATTATAAGCGGATGAAGGAGTCGGTCCTGTTTGTGGTCAAGTCCCTGCTGCCGTTTTTGATCGCCATCGCGGTCGTTTACTATATGGGGGCAGGAGGAATGGTCCGGGCGTTTATGGACAATGAGCAGATCGTGGCCTATGGGATCCGCTTTATGCGCGGGCTTTGTCTGGGCGGTCCGTTTTTGTGCATGGATTTTCTGGCTGTGGGCGTGTTTCAGGCCCTGGGCCTGGGGCGGAATGCGCTGGCATTTGCGGTTTTGCGGAAAATTGTGCTGGAGATACCGGCCTTGTATATTTTGAATCGCCTGATGCCTCTGTACGGCCTGGCCTACGCGCAGATGACGGCTGAGATTGTCATGTCTGCCGCGGCGGTGTTCATGCTGACACGCATTTTCAGAAGGCTTGCGGCAAAGACCCCTTCCCGGCGGGGCGCAACGTCCGGTTCTATCTCCAATATTCGGAGGCAAGATGAATAAAGTAACGTGCGGGGAGGCTTAAGTAGCTGCCTTTCTTGTAGCTGGCCGCGAGATTCCTGGTGGGATGGGTGGGCAGGGAAAAGAAGGTGACATTGGATGGCGCAGTCTTTGCGTAAACGCTGGGTACCAGGCCGCAGCACAGGTTGGCGTGAATCATTTTCAGGATAGTGCGGAAGCTGGAGGTTTCAAACAGGACCGTGGGCGAAAAGCCTGCCTGCTGGAAAATGCTGTCGGAAAGGCTGCGGACGGTGGATTCCTTATACATCCGGGCAAAGGGCTCATGACGGAAAAGTTCCAGCTGGATTTCCGGATATTCCCCGCTCGGCGCGGGATCGGTGTTTGCACATAGAGGATGGATCGACGGGACCGCCAGCAAAAGTTCCTCGGTGCTGATAAGGATATGCTTGTCGTCGGTCATCTGGTAGTCGCAGAGGGTCAGAAAGCCAATATCCAATTCCCCCTGGGCAATCATCTGCTGCTGCCTGCGGACGCTGGTTTCGTAGACATTGACCCGGATGTTGGGATATTCCTTATGAAATGCCGGATAGACCGCGGTAAACATGGAAGCGCCCCGGTCCGGAGGAAACCCTACGGCGAGAATGCCCTTCTGGATCTGGGCTATATCCTGAAGCTGTTTGTAGGTTTCCCGTTTCATATTCAGCATCTTTCGGGCTGTTTTTAAGTAAATCTCTCCTGCGTCCGTGGGTGTCCATCCGTTGCGTGATCGGATAAATAAAGGCATGCCGATATCCTTTTCCAGATGAACCAGCTGCTGAGTCAGGGCGGAGGGGGTGATAAACAGTTTCTCCGCGGCCCGGGTCAGATTTCCCTCATCGGCGATGGTCACGATGTATTCAATTTCTTTCAGATTCATAAGCGTCCTCCCTGAATTTGATAGCTAGCGTCCCCCGGAGGGGCTATAGCAAAAGGAACATTTATTTGACGTTTGTTATAGATTATACTGCCTGGAGGATGGGAGCGCAAGGATTAATTTAGAATAAATGAAATGAACAAAAGATATTTTAAATTTACTAAAAATAAGAACCTTGCTATAATAAAGCTATCAGAAAATTGATTCCTGAAAAAGAGCGCAAACAAAGAACGCAGGCAAAACAGGAATGTTAAAGGGGGAACGCAATATGAACGAAATCAAAAATGACGGCGTGGTGTCGAAGCTTCTGAGAGACATTCCCATTCCGAAAATGTTTCGCGCGCGGCAGACTTTCCCGAGAGACGTGATCACTCCGGAGGAGATCCCGGATGTGGTATTTGAGCAGATGGGACAGGAGCAGTTCGCGTCTCTGATTCAGCCTGGCATGAGGATCGCCATCACCGCGGGCAGCCGGGGCATCCGCAACGTGGACATTATCACCAAGGCAGTGGTGGATTTTTGCAAATCCCGGGGAGCCAGGCCCTTTATCGTTCCGGCCATGGGCAGCCATGGCGGCGCTACCGCGGAGGGCCAGCTGGAGATTCTGGCCGGCTATAACATTACCCCGGAGACCATGGGCTGCCCCATCAAATCCTCCATGGAGGTGGTGGAGCTGGGCGTTTCCGAGCGGGGAAAGACGGTATATCTGGACAAAAACGCCTACGAGGCGGACGGCATTATCGTGTCCTGCCGTTTAAAGCCTCACAATGCCTTCCGCGGTCCTTACGAGAGCGGCCCCTGCAAGATGATGACCGTCGGCCTGGGCAAGCAGGCGGGCGCGTCCCTGGTGCATTCCGACGGTATGGATGTGATTGCGAAAAATATTCCGACCATGGCGAAGGTGGTGCTGGAGAAGGCAAAGATTCTCTTTGCTATTCCCTGTATCGAGAACGCCTATGATGAGACCTGCAGAATCGAAGCCATCCTGGCAAAGGACATTCTGACCCGGGAACCGGAGCTTTTGAAGTTCGCCTTTGGCAATATGCCGAAGCTGATCGTGGGCGAGGGCGATGTGCTGGTGGTTGATAAGGTGGGAAAGAATTTCAGCGGCACCGGCGTGGATCCCAATATTACCGGAACCTTTTCCACCCCTTATGCTTCCGGCGGTATTCAGGTGCAGCGGACCTGCTTTTTGAATTTAAGCGAAGAGTCCCATGGCAATGCTTTGGGCTGCGGCCTTGCTTCCGCCATCACCAAAAAGATTTTTGACGAGATGGACGTGGAGAAAATGTATCCAAATTGCATCACCAGCACGGTGCTGGCGTCCGCGCGGATTCCCTGTATCGTGGCCACGGACAAGGAGGCCATCCAGATCTGCATCCGCACCTGCAATAAAATCGATCAGGACCATGTCCGCGTGGTCCGCATCCAGAACAGCCTTCACATCGGCGAGATCATGCTCTCCGAGGCTTACTATGAGGACGTGAAGGCCGGAAAATATCCGGGCGTGGAAGCCCTGGACGAGCCGGCCGGGCTGGAGTTCGATGAGAAGGGAAATCTGGTGACCCCGGTCGCGCTTCCAAAAACGGTTTAGCCTGGCGGATCGATTCCCTGCGGGTTTTAAAATTAATTTATTTTACTTATTTCTTTGGCTGTATTATAATGAAATCATCAATAAGGGTCAAGTAAAAGGAGGAGACTTATGGCACGTTTGTACGTGAAAATCAAGGACCAGGACAACGTGGTTGTCGCCGTTACGGACTTAAAAGCCGGAACGGAGGTCATGGAAGGTCTGGTGACCAATCAGGATATTCCGCAGGCACATAAGATTGCGCTGTGCGATATCCCGGCGGGCGGCGAGATCATCCGTTATGGCGTGGTATTGGGGTATGCCATCCATGACATCAAAAAGGGCGACTGGATCAATGAGCATATGCTGGAGCTTCCGGAGAGCCCGTCCGTGGACAATATGGAATACGGCACCAACCTGGTTCCGATGGAAGACCTGCCGATGCCCACCAGGACCACCTGGATGGGTTATCGCAATGCGGAAGGCCCCGCGGGCACCAGAAACCTGCTGGGAATCGTCACCACTGTTCAATGCGCGGCCGGCGTTTTGAAGGTGGCTGTGGAGCGGATCAAAAAAGAGCTTCTGCCCAAATATCCAAATGTGGACGGCGTAGTGGCGGTGACCCATCCCTACGGATGCGGCGTGGCCATCAACGCGCCGCTGGCTTATATTCCGATTCGCGCGATCACCAATGTGATCCGTCATCCCAACTTCGGCGGCGAGATCATGGTAGTGGGGCTGGGCTGCGAGAAGCTGACCTATGACCGGGTGCTTCCGCCGGAGGACATTACCCCGGAGAACGTCCTGACTCTGCAGGATTACGCGGGACATGACGCCATGATGAACGCGATTATGGAGATGGCGGAGAAAAAGCTGCAGAAGTTGAATCTGCGTCACCGTGAGGAGCTTCCTTTAAGCGACCTGCTGATCGGCATGCAGTGCGGCGGCAGCGACGCCTTTTCCGGAATCTCCGCGAATCCCAGCGCCGGCTACGCGGCGGACATGCTGGTGCGCGGCGGCGCTACGGTCATGTTCAGTGAGGTCACCGAGGTTCGCGATGGCGTACATATGCTGGCAGCCCGCTGCCCGGACGCCCACACCCGTGACCGTCTGGCAGAGGAGATGAAGTGGTACGATGATTATCTGGCAAACGGCGGCGTAGGAAGAGATGCCAACCCGACTCCCGGCAATAAGGCGGGCGGCCTGGCAAACATCGTGGAGAAGGCCATGGGCAGCATCGCCAAGAGCGGCACCAGCCAGATCGTGGAGGTACTTTCTCCGGCCGAGAAGCCGACCAAGCATGGTCTGATCTATGCGGCTACTCCGGCCAGCGACATTGTCTGCGGACCCTGCCAGGTAGCCAGCGGCATCGGCCTGCAGGTATTCATGACCGGGCGGGGCACTCCTTACGGACTGGAAATCAGCCCGGTGATCAAGGTCTGCAGCCGCAATGAAATGAAGAATCATTGGTTCGACCTGATTGACATTTCCGCCGGCGCGGTGGCTACCGGCGAGGCGACCATCGCGGATGTAGGCCAGGAGATCTTTGATATGATTCTGGATGTGGCCAGCGGTGTAAAAGAGCCCTACAGCGACCAGCACGGCTTCCACAACGACATGTGTATCTTCAACCCGGCGCCGATCACCTGATCAGACGATTTGTAATGTGATGAGACGCGTCTCACTGCGTTCTGATAAAAAAGAGACTGGAGAAGTTCGAGGCTTCGCGCTTTTCCAGTCTCTTTTTTGCGCCTTTATTCCGGATAGTTCAGATTCTTTGGTCCGGCGCAGGTAAGCGCCCGGTCCAGATACTGCTTCGCCAGATACTTTGCCATGGGCAGGTTCATGTCCAGATAGTTGCCGCAGTCCCGGGCGGCAGCCCCCGGGACATCCCCTTCAAAGTCCCGGATAAATTCAAAGGCCGCGGTCACGATGGGCAGCGCCTCCTGAGAGGTATAGTCTCCTGCCAGAATCAGATAAAAGCCGGTGCGGCAGCCCATAGGTCCGAAATAGATAACCTTGTCCTTGATATTCTCCGCATTTCGCAGATAGGTGGCCCCCAGGTGCTCGATGGTGTGCATCTCGGCTGTGTTCATAACCGGCTCCCGGTTCGGGGCGGTCATGCGCAGATCGAAGGTGGTCAGCACTTCCTGCCCGACGGTGTCCTTGCGCGACACATATACGCCCGGCATCAGGCACAAATGATTGACGGTAAAGCTTGCGATTTTTTCCATGACAGTTTCCCCCTATCCTTTTGAGGACAGTTTAACACATAGAAAATTCACAGTCAAGAACCGGTCAGGCGGGAAAAACAAGGGCCGGACAGGCTGGG
>CAZICB010000073.1:0-11652 GCA_964537765.1 uncultured Lachnospiraceae bacterium | reverse complement strand
TCAATTTCCCCTACTTTCCTTCAGCAAGTTGTTTTTTCAGATAGCGCAGCTGTCCTCCGCAGGAAATGACCTCCAACTCGCTGTCGGATAGCTCCAGCTTTGCCTTGAAGGACACGCCCTTTGTCAAATCCCGTATTTCCACAACCCTCGTCTGCATCTGATCCAGCAGATGATCGATCTCCAGTTCATCTCCCATCTCCAGCTTGTCGTAATCCGCCGGATTCTCGAAAATCATCGGGATAACGCCGTGGTTCACCAGATTCCCCTTGTGAATCCGCGCAATGCTTTTTGCGATGACGGCTCGCACGCCCAGATACATGGGATTGATAGCCGCGTGTTCTCTGGAAGATCCCTGTCCGTAATTCTCGCCGCCGATGATGATCGACTGGCCCATCTTTTTCGCACGCTCGGAAAATTCCGGGTCGTAACGATGGTAGCAATATTTGGACATTAAGGGGATGTTGGAGCGCATGCTGGAAAACTCCGCGCTGGCCGGGGTAATATCATCCGTGGAGATATTATCCACCGTCTTTAGGCTGACCGGCACCCGCAGATGCTGAAGGGGCGGCTCCGGCACCGGAAGAGGCTGGATGTTTGGTCCGCGGACGATCTCCACCTTTTTTGCTGCTTCCTCAGGCAGAGGCTTTATAAGCATGGAATCTTCGATGGGATAGCTCTCCGGCTCATGAACCTGCGCCAGCAGGCCGATCTCCTCTCCCATGATCTCCTCAGCGCCTGCAAAGGTGCCCACGATGGCCGTGGCCGCCGCGCTCTCCGGGCTGACCAGGTAAATCTCCGCCGTCGGGTTGCCCGCCCGTCCCTTGAAGTTCCGGTTGGAAGTGCGAACCGCCACGCCCTTGGTAGCCGGGGACTGGCCGATCGCACAGCAGGGACCGCAGGACAGCTCCAGCATCCGCACTCCCGCGTCCAGCAGCATCTCAATGTAACCGTCCCGCATCAGCTGAGTGTAAATTTGCTTGGAGGAGATGCCACAGGTGCAGCTTACATGCTCATTCACATGATGGCCTTTAAACACCAGGGCCGCCTTCGCGATATCGGAATAGCTGGTATTGGTACAGCTCCCGATAAATACCTGCTGAACCGGTTTTTTCTCCACCTCCTCCAGATGCTTTACATTGTCCGGCTGATGAGGGCAAGCGCATAAAGGCGTGAGAGCGCTTAAATCCAGCTTCATCTCCTCATCGTACTCCGCATCCGCATCCGGCAGAAGCTCCACATAATCCTCTTCCCGCTGCTGAGCCTTCAAAAACCTCCGGACCTGATCATCCGCCGGAAAAATGGAGGTGGTGGCTCCCATCTCCGCGCCCATATTGGTGACGGTCACCCGCTGGGACACATCCAGCCCTTCCGCGCCCGGTCCCACATACTCAAAGACCTTTCCCAGTCCGCCCTTGATGCCGACCCGGCGCAGCATTTCCAGGATGATCTCCTTGGCGTTGACGCCTGGCTTTAGCTCCCCGGTCAGGTTCACCTTCACCACCTTCGGCATTTTCAGCCGCATGGGCACTCCAGTCATAGCGGTCGCCACGTCCATGCCGCCCACGCCGATGCAAAGCATGCCGATGGCGCCGCCGTGGGGCGTATGGCTGTCGCCGCCCATGGACAGCTTGCCCGGTTTCCCAAAACGGGCCACATGGACCGCATGGCAGATACCATTGCCCGGACGGGACACATAGACGCCGTATTTCTCCGCCACAGACTGCAGATAAATGTGATCGTCCGGAGTTTTGTTGTCCAGATACAGCAGGTTGTGATCCAGATAGCTGACGCTGCACTCCACCTGAGTCCGGCTAAGCCCCACTGCCTCAAAGGCCAGATAAGTCATCACCGCGTTGATGTCGTGGGTGAGCGTTTGATCCACCTTGACAAAGATTTCCTCTCCAGGAATCATCTGAGACGGCTTGGCCAGATGAGCCTCCAGGATCTTTCTGGTAAGATTCTTACCCATAAAAATAACCCCCTTATTTGATAAGCTGCTATCATTATAAGGGGGTTTCAGAGGATAAGTAAAATTTCTATTTGTGAATGAGTCTGATAATCAAATATTATGAAATGGCCGATTATCTAGGAATGTTTCATGATTTCCCGGGTAATATCCAGCAGAGCCTGCTCCACCTCCCCGATGTAACAGCCTTCCCGGTACAAGGCGGATACCTCCCAGGTCACCGGCGGATCCGACAGATGGTAGGTTTCCGCTTCCATATTTTCCTTCAATAACCGGATCGTGATCTCCGGCACCACCGCCACGCCCAGCCCCTGGGCTGCCAGACGGCAGGACAACAGGTTACTGCGGGATTCCAGCACAAAATCCGGCTTGATCCCAGCATTTTTAAACAATACGTCCACACTGGAGCGCAAAGCATGTCCCTTTTTCAGCGTGATAAAGGGAAGCTTCGCGACCTCCCGCCAATTTACCACCCGCCCGTCCCAGTCCAGGAAATGCTCCTCCCGCAAATATCCTTTTGCCGCCACCAGTACCAGCTCCTCCGTGGCCACTGTCACTGCGGTGATATCCTTCTGTTTCGTCCAGGTTGGCAAAAACACAAAATCTACATTCCCGGTACGTAGCTCCTCCACCAGGCGGTTCCCCGGCGCGTTGGTCACCTCCACCTCGATCTCGGGATATCGTTTTTTCATGGGCGCAAGAATCAAAGGCAGCATGTAGATGATCCGCTCATTTGGAAATCCCAGCCGCAGCCGCCCGTGCATATGGTGGGTAATATCCCGCATTTCCCGATCCATGTCTTCGATTTGGGACAGAATCACCCGCGTTCTCTTCAAATACTGCTCCCCGGCGTAGGTCAGAATCAGAGGATTGGCTGAACGGTCAAACAGCCGGACCCCCAGTTCCTCCTCCACCTTATTGATATAGTTACTCAGCGCCGGCTGGCTGATGAACAGCTTGCTCGCCGCTTTCGTGAAGCTTCCGCATTCAGCCACCATATTCACATAAGTAAATTGTCGTAGTTCCATCAAATATCCTCCTGTGCATGATGCAAAAATGGCTATGCTAAGCTCGGCTGCGCCCTTACGGGCTTGATTCTTGGGCTTTCATAGTAAACAGACATGTCTGCTGACGCAGACATCAGCATACATGAAAGCCCCACGGATGGCTCCGCGCTGTCGCGCTTCCCCTGCTGTGGTTCGTGTTTACAATGATTGGATCGTCTCAATGATATAATCGGTGAATTCCTTCGTGCTGGCATCCTGCGTAAACGTGGTCAGCACCACCCTGCGCTCGGACACTGTACAGATCTCCATCGCCTTCTCCAATTTCTCCTTCCGGTCTACATAGCCGATATGTCCCAGCATCATGCCAACCGCACGAATCAGGGAGCTGGGATCCGCGTACTCGCCCCGGCCATGGCTCATCAGGTAAGGCGCTGTCCCGTGGATGGCCTCAAACATGGCGTATTTATTTCCGATGTTGGAGGAGGATGCTGTGCCTAAGCCTCCCTGATACTCAGCTGCTACATCGGTCACGATGTCCCCGTACAGGTTCGGCAGCACCACTACCTCAATGCCGGCGTTAAATTCCGGATCTAGCATCTTGGCGCACATGGCGTCCACCAACCGCTCCTGGATCTGGATCTCAGGATATTCCTCGCCCACCTTGCGCACGCCTTTGATAAAGTTTCCGTCGGCCAGCTTCACAATATTGGCCTTGGTGACGATGGTTACATTTTTCTTGCCGTTCTTTCTGGCAAACTCAAATGCCTGTCTGGCGATCCGCTCTGTCCCCTGAGCCGTCTGGACCTTGAAATCCACCGCCAGGTCCTCGTCCACCTGGATGCCCTTATTGCCCCAGATGTATTCGCCCTCGATATTTTCCCGGAAAAAGGTCCAGTCAATGCCCTTATCCGGAATTTTGATGGGACGCACTGCCGCGAACAGCTCCAGGCCCCGGCGCAGCAGACTGTTTGCCGATACCAGATTTGGCCAGGGATCTCCGGCTCTCGGAGTAACCATCGGCCCTTTCAGAATCACATCGCACTTTTTGACCTCCTCGAAAACCTCCGCCGGCAGACTCTCCAGCTTTGCCGCCCGGTTCTCGATGGTCATGCCCTCAATGACGCGGACCTCCACCTTGCCTTCGGCGATCTCCTTCTCCATCAGGATATCCAGCACCCGCAGTGCCTGCTCCATGATGATCGGCCCGATCCCGTCACCGGGAAGGACGCCGATCACAATCTTGTCAAGACTGGAAAAATCCTTGACCTCCCGATCCGCTTTCATCCGCTCAATCCGCTGAAACTCCGACTCAATCAATGCGCCGAAAGCTTCCTTTGCTTTTTCCACGTTTTCCATGTGTAACCCCTCCTAAAATAAGTTGTTACCATTATAAAGGAACATCGGAGGATAAGTAAAATTTCTATTTGTGAATGAGTCTGATAATCAAATGTTATGAAAAGGCCAATTATCTGAGCGGTCAGACTTACCTGCCCCTAAGCACCTCCACTTTATTGATACGCAATACACGCCCGCTTAAACCTTAAAACAGCTGCCGCCGATAAACTCCCTGAGAATGGAATTATTCGGGATATCCTCGCTGCTGACTCCCAGAAAATAATCCAGGAACTTCAAGAGCCTCTTTGCCTCCAGATATTCCGCGCTGTCCGCGGGAACCCCGAACAGCGCGGGCTCCGCATATTGCTTCAGCACCGCCAGTTCATACACAAGTGCTGAATTGAAAATCACATCCGCTTCCTCCTGGAAAGGAAAAATGTTTTCCTCCTCCCCCTGCCGAACCGAAGGCCACATACGGATGGTCCGCTGGGCAGAGGTACCCCGGGTCCGGGCATCCCGTACAATCCGGCGGATCAGCCGTCCATCGGTGGTGGATATCCGATTATGTTCATCAATGTTTAACTGGGTCAGGGCGCTGATATAAATTTTAAATTTGTTTTCCTTTGGAAGGCTGTAGGACAAAGCCTCATTGAGGCAATGGATGCCCTCGATCACCAGAATATCATCCGCCCCCATGGTCAGGGTATCTCCCTTGTACTCCCGCTCCCCGGTGATAAAATTGTAGGTGGGCATCCGCACGGTTTTCCCTGCCAGCAAATCCGACATATCCCGGTTAAACTGTTCCACATCCAAAGCCTCCAGGCATTCATAATTGTAATTGCCCTGGGCATCCCGGGGGGTGTCGGAACGGTTGATAAAGTAATTGTCCACCGCAATGGGATGGGGAATCAGCCCCTTGGCCTGCAGCTGAATGGACAGCCGGTGAGAGAAGGTGGTCTTTCCCGAGGAGGAAGGACCGGCAATCATCACCAGCTTTTTGTCCGGACGGTCGGCGATCATCTCCGCAATGTCTCCCAGCTTTTTCTCCATCAGGGCTTCCTGAATCAGAATCAGCTCGTTCATCTTTCCTTCTACGATCTTCTCGTTTAAGCAGGCCACATTGGAAACCTGCAGATTCTCGCCCCACTCACCGGTTTCCCGAAGCACCTGGAAAATTCGCTCCCGGTCCGGGATCGGGGAGACATGCTCCGGATCTTCTGCTCCCGGCAGCAGCAAAAGCACACCGTCATGATAGCATTGCAGGTCAAAATACCGGAGATACCCGGTGTCCGGAACCATATATCCGTAATAATAATCCTCAAAGCCGCCAATGCTGTAAATGTTCACCCGGGAAACCCGACGGAACCGGAACAGCCGTTCCTTATCAAACATCCCGTGCCTGTGGAACCGTTCAATCGCCTCATCCGTGTGGACATTCCGCTTCATGATCGGAAGCTTTGCCTCCACGTAGTCCCTCATCTTCGCCTTCACCTGCTCTAATAGCCACTGAGTCAGGAGAAAATCGCCTCTGGTTTCGACAAAGAGACCATCTCCCAGGGAAAAATCCACCACCAGCTTGGTGATGTGCTCCGCGCCCACCACTTCATAAAATGCCTTCAGCATCAGAAGCACCGCGCTCCTCTGGTACGCCGTCCGGCCCGGTTTGTCTGCCGCCGTCAGAAAATGGATCTGACTGTCCGCCTCCGTCTCCTTGTGAAGCTCCCGCAGCCTTCCATTTACCATTGCCAGCAAAATCTCATAGGGGTAATCCGCCTGCACGTCCTTTGCCACGTCCAAAAGCTTCGTGCCTGGAGCATACTCCCGCTCTTTTCCGTCTACTACAATCCTCACACATGCTCCTTTCCTGCTAAACGACGCGTTCCGGGAATGCCGGCCTGGCCGCAAAAACCGCCAGGCTCCCGCCGGATACCTGCTCCACATATTCCTTCATAAAGGGAATGAAAATATGCTCCAGCCCGTAATGTCCCGCGTCAATCACCGCCAGATGATTGGCCGCCGCGTCGATACCATCATGATGTCCAATATCTCCAGTCACCAACACCTGCACACCGGATGCGATTGCCGCCCCGATCATACTGCCTCCCGATCCCGGCGATACCGCGATCCGGCTGACCGGCTCCGTCACCGCATCCATGCCGTAAACCGTCACAAAGGGAATCTCAAACCGCTCCTTCACCTGTCTGGCAAGCGCCTCGAGGGTCAGCTTTTCCGGCAGGGTGCCGATCTTACCGATCCCGAAGGGCTTCCCATCGGTCTCCCCGGTTACCTCCAAGGGCACTCCATCCTGAAAGCCCAGCCGCTTAGCGGCCAGATCCGCCATGCAGCCCGGTGCAATGTCAAAATTGGTATGCATGGCATAATAAGCGATCCCGCTTTCAGCAAGCCGCAGCACCCGCCTGCTGATAAAATTCTGGTCATTGATCTTCTTTAAGGGCTTGAAAATCAGCGGATGATGGGTCAAAATCATGTCTGCCTGCAGCCTGGCCGCCTGGTCGATCACCTCATCGGTGGCATCCAGGGCAACCAGCACCCGGCTGATCTCCTGATCCATCCAGCCCACCAAAAGCCCAGGGTTATCCCACTCACAGGCATACTCCACCGGCGCCAGCGCCTCCAGTTTCTCAATCAGCTCCCTGCATTGCATCATATGCTTCCTCCATCTCCTTTAATTCCTGCCGGATTTCCTGACAGCGTTTTCTGGCGCTGTCCCCCTCCTGCCCGTCCAGCCCCTCGAAAATCTTCCGGTACTGGGCGATCTCCCGCTCCAGAAGCTCCCGCAAAACCGGGGATTTCTGCCGGATCAGGCAGTCTCCGTAGCGGTATTGATATTCCCGCTCATAATGCATGGTCCCCGGCACTCCATGAATCACCGGATAATATTTGCCGTCCTCGCAGACCATGGTTTCTTCCACAATCGCAATACCCAGCTCCTCCAGACCGTGACGGAACAGAGATAGTTCCGACTGGGGCGACAAAATCCAATGGGCAATGCTGTCCCGCACCCTGCTGCCGTCCCTTAAAATCCGCAGCATCAGCTCTCCGCCCATCCCGGCGATGACCACCGCCTGCGCCTCGCCGGGATAAAGCCTTAAAAGCCCGTCACTTAAGCGGGTCTCAATCTGCCCCTCCAGTCCGTATTGTGCAATATGCTCCTTTGCCCGCTGCAAAGGTCCCTTCCTCACATCCATGGCAAGCGCCCGCTCACAGATCCCCCGCTGCAGCAGCCAAATGGGGACAAAGCCGTGATCCGTCCCCACATCCGCCACACAGCTTCCTGGCCCCAGCCGGGGAACCATGGAAGCGATGGCTTCCAATCGCTTTGATAACTTCATTGGTATGTCCCTGTCTTTTTTAATCTAAATAATCCTTCAATTTCCTGCTGCGGCTGGGATGGCGCAGCTTGCGCAGCGCCTTCGCCTCGATCTGCCGGATCCGTTCTCTGGTCACATGGAATTCCTTTCCCACCTCCTCCAGAGTCCGGCTTCTTCCGTCATCCAGGCCAAACCGCAGACGCAGCACCTTCTGTTCCCGCTCGCTTAAAGTATCCAGAATCTCCATCAGCTGCTCATGGAGCAATGTAAAGGCCGCCTGATCCGCAGGAACCGCCACCTGGTCATCCTGCAAAAAATCTCCCAGATGGCTGTCATCCTCCTCACCCACTGGCGTCTCCAGGGATACCGGATCCTGGGCTATTTTCTGGATCTCATGAATCCGGCTGACCGGAAGCTCCATCCTCTCGGCCAGCTCCGCATCCGTCGGCTCCCGCCCCAGCTCCTGCACCAGCTGTCTGGAGGTGCGGATCAGCCGGTTGATGGTCTCCACCATATGGACCGGAATGCGGATGGTACGGGCCTGATCAGCGATGGAACGGGTGATTGCCTGTCGGATCCACCAGGTGGCATAGGTGCTGAATTTATAGCCCTTCCGGTAGTCAAATTTCTCCACCGCCTTGATCAGCCCCAGATTTCCCTCCTGGATCAGATCCAGAAACTGCATGCCCCGCCCTCCGTAACGTTTGGCGATGCTGACCACCAACCGCAGGTTTGCCTCCGCAAGCTGTTTTTTGGCCTCATGATCCCCCAGCTCGATCCGCTTGGCCAGGGCAATCTCCTCCTCCGTGCTCAAAAGCGGGATCTTGCCGATTTCCTTTAAATACATACGGACCGGATCCGCGACGTTTACTCCCTCCGGAGCGGACAGATCAATCTCTTCCATATTGATCCTGTCCTCATCTCCCAAGTCCTCCTCCGAAAACATATCCGGGTCAATATCATAATCGTCACCGACTCGCAAAACGTCTACCTTATTTCCATCCAGAAAATCGTAAATTTTATCCAGCTTTTCCGGATCCAGAATTTCTCCCCGGAACGCATCCAGAATTTCCCGGTTTTCCAGCACGTTCTTTCTTTTTTTCGCTTTCTCCAAAAGTAAGATCAGTTTATCCTCAAATGTCTGTGTGCGTTCTTCCATATTTAACCCGCCCTTTCTTGTGGAGCCCAAAGGCTAATCAATTGTGATCCGAAGCGTCTTAAGCGCCGCCTGCTCCCGGATAATGCGCTGAAGCTGTACAATATCCGTGGCATTGCGGCTGGCTTCATCCAGGCTGTTTTTCTTTACCCGATAAACCGTGTCCGCAAATGCCTTCTTCTGCTCCTCATTATTCAGGGATTCCTTCAGGCTGGCGTGAAACAGCGCTGCCACCTCCTTGTATTGTTCTTCATCATTGATAAAATGATTCAGGATCCCGGCGGGATTCATCTTTCCTGCCTGATGCTCCGCAAATACCATCTCCGCCACCTGGCGGTACAAAGGCTCCACAAAATCCTCCGCCCCCACGATGCCCTCGATCTTGTCAAATAATTCCGGACGTTCGATGAGCCAGGTAAGCAAAAGCCGCTGGGACTTGCGAATCCCGTCATCCTTGTCCTTTTTCTTCTGGGACGCCTCCGAGGCATAGGACTGCTCCCGCGCCGCCGACGGCCCCAGCTGATTTCCCAGCCGGTTCACCAGTCTGCGCAGATCCTCATAGGGAATCCTATGCTCCCTGGACACCGCCTGGATGTAATTGTCCCGTTCCAGCGGCTCCGCAAAGCTTAAAAGCTTTCGGGCGGCCGCATTATAAAAGCGGGTCTTCTGCTCCGGGTCCTCCAGCTGGTAATCCCGTTTCAGCACATCGATCTCAAAAAGAAAGCTGTTCTGAGCCTCGGCAATCCGCTCCCGGAAAGCATCTGCCCCCAGATTCTTGATAAATTCATCCGGATCCTTGTAGGGACGCATATTGATCACCTTAGCCGAGATCCCCACCTCCTTTAAGATCGGGATCGCCCGCAGGGCTGCCTTTACCCCTGCGCCATCGCTGTCGTAGGTCAGCACTACCTGGTCCGTATAGCGTTTCAAAAGGGTGGCGTGCTGGCTGGTAAAGGCGGTGCCCAGGGAGGCCACCGCATTGGTAAAGCCCGCCTGGTGCATGGCGATCACATCCATATATCCCTCGCAGATCAGCATATATTTTTCCCGGCTGGTCCGCGCATAATTCAGGCCGTAAAGATTGCGGCTTTTATCAAAGACCAGGGTCTCCGGAGAATTTAAATATTTCGGGGTCCCGTCCCCCATCACCCGGCCGCCAAAGCCGATCACCCGGTTATTCACATCCAGAATCGGAAACATGACCCGGTTCCAGAACTTGTCATAGGTGCCCCGCTCCTCTATAGTCACCAGGCCGCTTTCCTTTAAGATCTCATCTCCATAGCCCTTGGATCGCAGATATTGATATAAATCATTGCTGGTTTTATTGGCATAGCCCAGTCCAAAGCGGCGGATGGTATCATCGCTCAAAGCCCGTTTTTTGAAATAATCATATCCGATTTTCCCCTGGGGCTGGTGAAGCTGATAATAAAAATAATTGGCCGCCACCTTATTGATCTCCAAAAGGGTGGACCGCTTGTCCGCCTTCGCCCGCTCCTCCCTGGAATACTCCACCTCCGGCAGCCGAATGCCTGCCCGGTCCGCCAGTACCTTCAACGCCTCCGGAAACGTGAAGTTTTCATACTCCATGATAAAGGTAATCACGTTTCCTCCGGCCCCGCATCCGAAACAATAATACATCTGTTTCTGGGAGGACACGGAAAACGAAGGCGATTTTTCATTGTGAAAAGGACAAAGCCCGAAATAATTGCTGCCCTTCTTCTGCAGCTTCACATATCCTGAAATCACATCCACAATATCGTTGCGTGTGCGAACGTCTTCAATCACTTCTTCCGGATAATACATGCAATCCCCCCTCCGTCAGCCCTTCCATGCCTTCGGCACAAACAAATCCACAAACCTGGCGGTGGCATAGCTGTCGCTCATGCCCGCGATGTAATCGCACACCACCCGCTCCTTTTTTTCCCCATTCTGCGCCATCAAAATCAGATACTCCTCCGGCAGCTCGATCACATGCTCCATGTAGTAGCGGTACAGGGATGCGATCATCTGCTGGGCCTTGCTCTCCTCCGCCTTCGGAATCTCATTCATATATACATTTTCAAACAGCCAGGAGCGCAGCCCCAGCATGGCTTCCTCCATCCCCGGCGACATGCCCACCTGGGGGCGGTCCATACTGTGGAAAATCATATCGTGTATCATATTATTCAGACGTTCCCGCACGCTGTGGCCCAACACGGAGGTGTACTTTTCCGGAATCTCCTGCTCCTGAAAAATCCGCGCGCGGATGGCGTCGTCAATATCATGGTTTATGTATGCTATCTTGTCCGACAAGCGGACAATGCCGCCCTCCAGAGTGGAGGGGTGGCCGCTGGTCCGGTGGTTCAGAATCCCGTCCCGGACTTCCCAGGTAAGGTTTAAGCCCTGGCCGTCCTTTTCCAGGACTTCCACCACCCGTACACTCTGCTTATAATGGGCAAAGCCATCGGGACAAAGCTCGTCCAGAATCCGCTCTCCGGAATGTCCGAAGGGGGTATGGCCCAGGTCATGGCCCAGGGCGATGGCCTCCGTCAGGTCCTCATTGAGCCGCAGGGAGCGGGCGATGGTGCGGGCAATCTGCGCCACCTCCAGGGTGTGGGTCAGGCGGGTCCGATAATGGTCTCCCTCCGGCGCCAGAAATACCTGGGTTTTATGCTTTAAACGGCGGAATGCCTTGCAATGCAGAATCCGGTCCCGGTCCCGCTGGTACTCCGGCCGGATGTCGCACAGCTCCTCCGGGATGTCCCGCCCCCGGGTGTTCCGGCTTAAGGATGCATAGGGGCTTAAATACTCCGCTTCCCAGGCTTCCCGTGTTTCCCTGATATTCATACCTACGCCCTCCCTTGTATAAAATCATGC
>CAZICB010000072.1:0-12018 GCA_964537765.1 uncultured Lachnospiraceae bacterium | reverse complement strand
TACTCGCGAATAAAGAGATCACAAATATTCTATATTGACAGAAGCAAAAAAACCTTGTATAGTAATATTGTACAAGAAATAGGTGACATAAAAATAAAATAACGGCGGTTTGTTACCCAAAGGGAATAATGGGGCAATACCTTTAGGAAGATTTCATCAAATCTTTCTGAATGTACTGCCTCTTTTTTTATTAATAAAAGGAGGGGGATTTATGGCAGGATTTACAGAAGGGTTCTTGTGGGGCGGCGCGACAGCTGACTTCCAGTACGAGGGCGGATTCGACGAAGGCGGGAAGGGATTGTCCACCCACGATTTTGAGACCGACGGGAATCTGGAAAGACCGAGGATGATTTCACTCAGGCTCGCGGACGGTTCCAGAGGAGAGGTGCCCACAAGAGAAGGATTTCCCGATGGGGCGGAGGCCGAGCTTTATGATGATGTTTATTATCCAAGCCACAAGGCGGTGGATTTTTATCATCATTATAAAGAAGACATCGCGCTTATGGGGGAGATGGGATTCAATGTGTTTCGTTTCTCGATCTGCTGGCCGCGTATTTTCCCGACCGGGGATGAGCTGACTCCCAATGAGGAGGGGCTGAAATTTTACGACGATGTGATCACAGAGCTGGAAAAATATCACATTCAGCCGCTGATCACCATTTGCCACGACGAGCTTCCGGATTATCTGGCGAAGACCTATGACGGATGGTCCTCCAGACATGTGATCGACTGCTATGTCCGGTATGCGGTCACAGTCCTCAAACGGTACAAGGGAAGATGCAAATACTGGCTGACCTTCAATGAAATCAATGCGGTCAGCGGGTACGCGCAGATCGGCACCCACAAGCAGGATGACCAGACCGTATATCAGGCAAAGCATCATATGTTTGTGGCGAGCGCCAAGGTGGTCAAGCTTGCCCATGAGATCGACCCGGAGAATATGGTGGGGACCATGTATGCTTTGAGCCAGATGTACCCGGCCACCTGTCATCCAGATGACATTATGGCAAGCTACATCAAGCGCCGCAACAATCTGTGGTTCGCGGATGTCATGGCCAGAGGCTATTATCCCAATTATACGGATGAATTTTTCAGGGAGCGCGGGGTTATCCTAAAAAAAGAACCGGAGGATGACAAAATCCTCGCGGAAGGTCCCATTGATATGGTTACCTTCAGCTATTATCGCTCTATGACGATCTCCAGGAATACGAAGCTTACCTGGGCTATGGGGCTTCTGGGAGGCGATCCCAATCCATATCTTGAGAGCACGAAATGGGGATGGCCCATAGATCCGGTCGGCCTTCGCTATACCTTAAATGAGCTGTATGACCGCTATCAGAAGCCGCTGTTTGTGGTTGAGAATGGGCTCGGCGAGGTGGATGTCATGAAGGAAGACGGGACGGTGGACGATGACTACCGGATCAAATACCTTGCGCAGCATTTTGAGGAGATGAAAAAAGCGGTCAATGTGGACAAGGTTCCGCTGCTCGGCTATACCATGTGGGGAAACACGGATCTGGTATCTTTGAGTACCGGCGAGATGAAAAAACGATATGGATTCGTATACGTGGATCTTGATGATAAAGGAAACGGGACAGGAAAGAGAAGCAGGAAAAAATCCTTTGAATGGATGAAGAAAGTATGCCGGACGAATGGTGAGGATTTGAGCTTCTAGAAAGAAAGGTTAAGACATGCCAGAGCATTTTTATGTGATAAAAAAGATATTGAATAACAATGTGGTGATTTCCCAGGATGAGAAAAAACGGGAAATCATAATCATGGGTTCTGGCGTTGGATTTAAAAAACATATCAGGGATATTGTCGATCCAAAGAAGATACTGAAGGTATACGAATTACGTAATAATGCGTTTGAAAACCGTTTCAAACAGCTGGCGGCAGAGATCCCTTTCGAATGTTTTCAACTGACGGAAAAGATCATCGCGTATTCCGAGAAGGCATTGGGACAGAAGCTAAGCGACGGACTGGTGCTTGCATTGGCGGATCACATTCACTTCGCTGTTCAGCAGATTAAAAACGGGGAACAGCGGGTGCCTCTCATGAGGGAGGAGATCCGGCGTCTGTACCGGGAGGAATACGAGGCCGGGCTGGAAGCGGTAAAAATGATTAATGATTTTTATCACATCGAACTGCAGCCCTATGAGGCGGCTCCCATCGCTTTCCATCTGATCAATGCGGAGCCGAACAATGATGCAAGCGATACCAACACCATACTCAAGGGGACCAATGAAATTTTAAAAATCATTGAAACCACCACGGGCAGAAAATTAAATGAAGAGACACAAAGCTACTCGCGGCTTGTGATTCATCTGAAGTATTTTATGAAGCGGGTTGTCATCGACCATGAAGTGTGGGACGATCAGTTCGGCACGGCATTGTTCGATGAGAAGGACGAACAGTTTGCTCAGATAAACAAATGCCTCACCAACATCAAGGCATATCTGAAGGAAAACTATGACTATGAACTGGACGGTGCGGAACGGGTCTATCTGATCCTTCACATCCTCAGGGTATTACAAAATTAAAAAAAGGAGAAAAGCGTTATGGCAAAGTTTGATGCAGAAGCATGCGCGGCCGAGATCGTAAAATATGTCGGCGGCCCGGAAAATGTAAGTTCCGTGGCACATTGTATGACAAGGGCGAGATTCGTGGTGAAGGACATTGGCAAGGCGGATCAGGAATCGATCAAGGATATTAAGGGGGTTCTTGGATGTATCTATTCCGGCGGGCAGCTCCAAGTCATTCTGGGAGCCAATCTGCTTCCGGTTTTTGAGCAGATTGTAAAGCAGAACGATTTCAAGCAGGAGGCCGCCATCGATGAGAACCTGGACGCCGCGCCTGCGGGAAAGCAGAGTATCCCCAATATCATTTTGGGCTATGTGCAGGCGTCTGTGACGCCCCTGGTGCCTGGACTGGTTGCGGGTGGTATCCTGAAGGTAATTCTGATGCTGATCCCCTACGTGTGGCCGGCATTCTCAAGCACAACAACCAATATGGTTCTGGGCTGGGTGGCCAATGCGCCCTTCTATTTTATGCCTGTATTTGTATCCTACGGCGCGGCGAAAAAGCTGGGAGGCACCGAGATTTACGCGATGGTGGTTACCTCCGCGCTGTTGACGACCGAATGGGTGTCAGCCGTATCAGAGGGGACGGCGATCACCGTATTCGGCCTTCCGTGCAGACTGATCACCTACAATGGGCAGCTTCTGCCGGCGCTTTTGATCCCGATCGTGGCTTATTATATTGAAAAATTCCTGAACAAGATCATCCCCGGGATCATCAAATCCCTGCTGGTCGGTTCCGGCACCATCCTGATCACAGGAGCGCTGGCCTTCTCCATTATCGGACCGGCGGGACGTTACGTTGGTGACGCGATCTCAGGCATCTTCCTGTTCCTGGGCGACAAGATTCCGTTTATCGCGGTTGCGGTTCTTGCGATGTGCCTGCCGTGGATGATCATGGCCGGGATGCATACGGCATTGTCACCCTTTATGGTACAGAACCTTGAGAGCATTGGCTACGACGCCGTGATCCGTCCCGCGTTCGTGCTGCACAATGTATCCGAGGGCGGCGCCTGCCTGGGCGTTGCGCTGAGAACAAAAGATAAAGAGTTCCGTTCCGAGTGCCTGTCCCTGGCGGTGGGCGCGATCGTGGCAGGAGTCACGGAGCCGGCTATTTACGGCTGCAACCTGAAATATCGGAAACCGATGTTTGGCGTGATGGGAGGCGCTGCCATCGGCGGTGTAGTGGCAGCTTTGCTCGGAGCCAAAGCAGTTGTGATGGGATATTCCAATCTGCTTGCGGTAGCCCCGATGTTTATGGAGACCGCGTGGGCGATGTTTATAGGAATCGCGGTAGCCATCGTGTCATCTGCGGCGATTACCTTTGTGCTCGGTATTGAGGAGAAACCGGCGAAGAAAAAATAGATCTGGCTTTTGTTTCTGAGGGGAGATAACAAATAGATTCAGACAAAATACGATTTTACGGAGTGATCGAGGAGGAAGAAAGGATATGTTTTCATTTTTGAAGAAGAAGGAAGAGCCGGTTCAGGCTCTTCCCATCCAGGTATCCGATGAGGATATCGTTGCAGTCGCGGACGGGAAGATGATTCCATTAGAGGAAGTGAAGGATGAAGTATTTGCCCAGAAAATGATGGGCGACGGAGTCGCGTTTGAATTGAAGGGGGACGTGATCTACGCGCCCTGTAACGGCACTTTGGCGGCTGCCTTTCCCACCGGGCATGCCTTTGGCCTGGCGATGAAGGACGGGGTGGAACTGCTGATTCATATCGGGATCAATACCGTAAACAGCAACGGGGACGGCTTTCAGGTTCTCGCGCAGCAGGGTCAGGAGGTTACTGCGGGAACGCCTCTTGTAAAGGTGGATTTAAAGAAATTGAAAGCCAGTTACGATATGACGACCATGCTGATCGTGACCGGATCCGCCGATAGAGAGATTCATTTTATCGACTATGGGGAAGTCGCCAAAGGACAGAAGATCAATAAATAGAGCCTACAGATTGGAGGTATCAGAATGAGTTTTCCGAAAGGCTTTTTATGGGGCGGCGCGGTGGCCGCAAACCAGCTGGAGGGCGCGTATCTGGAGGATGGCAAACAGTTGAATGTGACCGATGTGATGGTCGGGATTGCCAATCAGCCGGATCTGAAGTGGAATGAAACGACAAAAAAATGGGAGCCGGCATTTGACCCCAATAAAGTATATTTAAGCCATGAAGGGATCGATTTCTATCACAGGTACAAAGGCGATCTGGCGCTCATGGCCGGCATGGGTTTCAATGCGTTTCGCACCAGTATTTCCTGGGGCAGGATCTTCCCAAACGGGGATGAGACAGAGCCTAATGAGGCGGGACTTAAATTCTACGACGATTTATTTGACGAGATGCATCGGCTGGGCATGGAGCCGGTGATCACACTTTCCCACTATGAGACTCCGCTGCATCTGCTGACTGAATATGGCGGTTGGCTCAGCGAGAAGCTGATCGGCTTCTGGATGAATTACGTGACGGTCGTGTTCAACCGCTACAAAGGGAAAGTGAAATATTATATGACCTTTAATGAGATCAATAATATTTTCCGGATGCCCTTCGCGGCCGGAGGATTGTTAAAGATCGATCCCAAGGATACCAGCAGGCCCAATGCGGATCTGACGGACAAGGAGATCTATCAGGCGGCCCATTATATTTTTGTGGCCAACGCGAAGACGGTGGAGGCCTGTCACCGGATCGATCCGGATGCCCGGATCGGATGCATGCTGTCCTTGTCCTCGATGGCTACGTATCCCTACAGCTGTAATCCGGACGATGTGTTCGGAACGCTCCAGTTCCAGAGAAAACAGAAGCTGTTCCTTGACGTGATGTGCAAAGGCGCTTATCCTGGCTATGTAAAGCGGATCTGGAGGGAAAATCAGGAAGAACCGGTGATGCGGGAAGGCGATCTGGAACTGATTCGGAACAATACGGTGGATTATATCGCCTTCAGTTATTATAGAAGCGCGGTGTTCAAATCCGACGGTTCCATCACGGTGGATACCGGCGGCGCCGCAGGTGTGGAGAATCCGTATCTGGAGGGCTGTTCTCCGGCGCCCTGGCGCTGGCCCATCGACCCGAAGGGGATCCGGTATGTCTGCAACGTGTTAAACGACGAGTATGGGCTTCCGCTGTTTATTGTGGAAAACGGCATCGGCCTGGATGAGCATCCGGATGAAAACGGAAGGATCGCGGATGATTTCCGCCGCAAGTATGTGCGGGATCATCTGGTTCAGGTGCATGAGGCGATTCTGGACGGCTGTGATCTGATGGGATATCTGTATTGGGGTCCCATCGACGTGGTTTCAGCAGGAACCGGTGAGATGAAAAAGCGTTACGGCTTCGTCTATGTGGATCGTTTCAATGACGGGACCGGTACACTGGAACGGTCGAAGAAGGATTCTTATGAGTGGTTTAAGCATGTAGTTGAAACAAACGGAGAGTGCTTGGAGGATTAACCTGGAGGAACTAAATGGAAGAAAAAAGATTTCCGGAAGGATTTCTGTGGGGCGGAGCTACGGCGGCAAATCAGTATGAGGGCGGTTTCGGACAAGGCGGAAAGGGCTGGAGCGTTTCCGACTGCGCACGGGCTTATTTTGACGTGGATGTCACTAATTATGAGAAGCATAATGAGGTTACAAGCGAAGCCGTGAAGGAGGCCATGGAGCATCCGGAGGATATGGTGAATTATCCCAAACGCCATGGCAGCGAGTTTTATTCCCATTACAAAGAGGATATCGGGTTGATGGCGGAGATGGGCTTTAAGGTGTTCCGGATGAGTATCGCCTGGTCACGGATCTTCCCAAATGGCGACGATGAACAGCCCAATGAGGAGGGGCTCCGGTTTTACGACGCGGTGTTTGACGAGTGCAGAAAATACGGCATAGAACCGCTGGTCACCATGTCCCACTATGAGCCGCCGCTGAATCTGGTTCTGAAATATGACTGCTGGTACAATCGAAAAACCATCGATTTCTTCTGCAGGTTTGTGGAGACGATCTGCAGGCGGTATAAGGACAAGGTCAAATACTGGCTGACCTTCAATGAGGTGGACAGCATGATCCGCCATCCCTTCACCACGGGCGGCCTGATCCGGGATCGGTTTGCCGACAAAAACTGGGAGGAAGTGATCTTCCAGTCGATGCACCATCAGTTTGTGGCCAGCGCACTGGCCACGAAGCTCTGCCATGAGATCATCCCAGGATCTCAGGTGGGCTGCATGCTGACAAAGCTCACCTATTATCCCTACTCCTGCAAACCGGAGGACGTGCTGGAGGCGCAGCAGCGGATGCGGGCCATCTATTGTTATAGCGATACCCAGGTGTTTGGCGAATATCCGGCCTATCTTTTGGCGCGTTTTCGCAATCATGGCCTGAACATCGTCATGGAAAAAGAAGATCTGGAGTACATGAAGAAGTATCCGGTGGACTTCATCTCCTTCTCCTACTACATGTCAAGCTGTGTCGCGAAGAATACGGAGGGGCTTGCCACGACCGCCGGAAATACGATCACCGCCATCAAGAATCCCTATCTGCCCACCAGCGAATGGGGATGGCAGATTGACCCGACCGGGCTTCGGATTTCCCTGGTGGATCTGTATGACCGGTATCGGAAACCCTTATTCATCGTTGAGAACGGGCTGGGGGCGAAGGAAGAGCTTGTGGAGGATGGAAACGGTTCCTACACGGTAAACGACGATTATCATATCGAATACTATAAGGAACATTTTAAGGCCATGTATGATGCCATCCATGAGGATGGGGTGGAGCTTTTAGGCTATACCTCCTGGGCCTGCGTCGACCTGGTGTCTGAAAGCACCAAGCAGATGAGCAAGCGTTACGGCTTCGTCTACGTGGACGCGGACGACTACGGAAAGGGTACGTATAAACGCTACAGGAAAAAATCTTTCTATTGGTATAAACATGTTATTGAAACCAATGGGGCCGCTTTATTTGAATCATGAGGGAATATGAAGGAATTTCGTTATACGATCAGAGATGAGCTTGGAATGCACGCCAGACCCGCGGGATTGTTTGTGAGTAAGGCACGTTCCTTTCCTTGCAGGATCACCGTCGCGGGGAATGGTAAGGAGGCGGATGCCAAGCAGGCCCTTGAGGTGATGTGGCTGGAATTGAACGTCGGGGATGAAATGATTCTTCGGACAGAGGGCGAACAGGAGGCGGAAGCGCTTGCCGTCCTGAGCGGATTTTTGGAAGAGAACCTGTAAAAATTTATGGCGTTTTGGGGAACATTCCTGGGAAAGCGCGCCCGGTGTGCAGCGGCGCACCGGGGATCAGGAAAGGACAGGCGGCGTATCGTGTGGAAGATGGATTTCCACGCGGTGCGCCGTCTTTTTTGTATCATAGATTTGACTTTACCTATGAAACCGTGTATATTTTAATGGTGAATGTAGCCGTGGGGATCTTCGAAGGTCTGGAAATTGATTTTGGAGAGCTGACCCGGTGAATGAATATAAACGAGGTGAAAGGATATGAATCAAGACAATAAAGTGATTTTTCTGACCAGCAGCCCGGATGATTCCTATCAGTTCGAGGACGAGTGGGTGACCGGACCTTTTACGCAAAAGAACCGGTTTTTGGAGAATGTGGCCCAGGTATGGCCGGAGGATGCCCGTGTGCTGGTAGTTTCGGCAGCGCCGGATGAGGAGGAGCGCAATGAGGAGATGATGAACTACCTGGAGACCGTATTTTCCGAGAGCGGGCTGCCGGTGGAGGAGATGGAGCTTTTGGATAGCCGCACCATGGCCTATGCCGATGAGTGGGTGTCGGAGAGCAATGTGATCATTCTGGGCGGCGGTCATGTGCCGACTCAGAATGATTTTTTCCAGTGGATTGAGCTGCGTCGGCTGATGGAGGAGTTTTCCGGCGTGGTGATCGGCATCAGCGCCGGCACCATGAACTGTGCCGATGAGGTTTACGCGCCGCCGGAGGAGCCGGGGGAAACCTTTGACCCGGATTACGAAAAGTTCTTTCCGGGCCTGGGACTGACAGACATCCAGGTGCTGCCTCATTATGATAAGGTGAAGGAGGAGGAACTGGACGGGCTGGACATCGTGAGCGAAATCTGGCTTCCGGACAGCTTCGGCCATGAGTTTTTGGTGCTGCCAGACGGCAGCTATGTGCTGTGTGAGAACGGCCGGGAAACCTTGTATGGGCGGGCGTATCGGATTGCGGACGGCCAGTTTGAGCAGATTTGCGCAGACGGAGAATCGGTGGCGCTGGTGGAGGAGTAAAGGATGGATGAGCAGACGAGAATGGTTGTGGATGCGGCGATTGCCAATTCGGAGGAGAACACGGATATTCGTTTTCTGGAGACAGGCAATGGCTTCGCCCGGGCGGAGCTGACCGTAAAGCCCAATCATAAAAATTCGCTTGGGATTGTCTATGGCGGACTGCTGTACCATATGGCGGATCTGACCAGTGGGATCGCCTATATGACTGTAGGCGGATATGGTCCCACAGTCAACGGAAACATGCAGTTTATCAACAGCGTAGGGAGCGCGGAACATATTATCTGCGAAGCAAGGGTTGCCAAGCTCGGGCACCATATCGGATTTATTCAGGCCGATATTTATGGGGAAGACGGGAAGCTGGTCGCCCGGGGTACTTACGACTTTTTCAATTCTCCGAAGCCGGTTTAATGCTTGTTGATAAAATTTATCGATAAGCTATGTTGGCTTTGACTAACCTTGGGGGTGGGTGTTAGTATCCTTTCAAGAGCAATTGTTACTGCAAATTCACGGAAAAAAGGAGTGATTGGATTCCATGAAGCAGCATCGTTTTTGGGCATGGGCCATGATTTTTTGTCTGGCCATGACATTATATACCGGATACAAGCACAAATAAGGAGGAATGACAGATGTTGGAATGCTTGAGTTGTATGAAATGGAAACAAGTGGCGGCTTTTGCAGGCGGCGTGCTGTTTGGCACAGCCGGCGTAAAGCTGCTTGGCAGCAGTGATGCGAAGAAATGCTATGTAAACTGTGTGGCGGCAGGTCTTCGGGCGAAGGAGTGTGTGATGACCACCGCAACCAATATCCAGGAAAATGCAGAAGATATTCTGGCAGAGGCAAAGGCCATCAACAGCCGCAGGGCAGAACAGGAAGTATTTGAGGATGCAGCTGAGGCGGAAACTGAGAAAGCAGCTATCTGATAAAAGAATAAGGCAGGTGGGTGCTGCAAAATGGGGCGGAGGCTGTCCTGTTTGGCAGCACCCTTCTTCATCAGAATGCAGTGAGACGCGCCAGTGACGCGTCTCATCGCGTTTCCGTTTGGAAGATGGAAATTGGAAGATAGAAACGGAAATCGTGGAGGTTTTACAAGCATGAAATTTGTGATAAAGCACGAAATCCCGGGGCGGATGCGTATCCATGTGATCCAGAAGGACAGCATGTCCCTGCGGGATGCGGATGTGTTTGCCTGGTATCTGGCAGGATTGGACGGAGTTACCAGGGCAAAGGTTTATGAGCGGACCGCCGATGCGGTTATTTGCTATGAAGGCAGCCGGCAGTCTCTGATCAGCGCCATTTTAGCATACGGGGGCCGGGATGAGCATTTGGAGGAAGTGGTTCCGAAAAACAGCGGCCGACAGTTAAACCAGGAGTATAAGGAAAAACTCATTGGAAAGACTCTGCTCCATCTGGCAAAAAAGGTGTTTCTGCCGCCGCCTGTGCGGGCCGCCATCAACCTGCTTTTGGCCGGGAAATATGTGTGGCGGGGGCTATGCTGCCTTGCCCGCAGACGGCTGGAGGTGGAGGTGCTGGATGCGACCGCCATTGCCGTGTCTCTGCTGCGGGGAGATCATGACACAGCCGGTTCGGTGATGTTTTTGCTGGGCGTGGGAGAACTTTTGGAAGAATGGACCCACAAAAAATCTGTGGGGGACCTGGCGCGGAGCATGTCCTTGAATGTGGGAAAGGTCTGGGTACGGAAAGAGAACACAGAGATTCTGGTACCTGTGTCCGGCATTCGGGAAGGCGATCAGATTGTGGTCCATGTGGGCACGCTGATTCCGCTCGACGGAGAGGTTATGGACGGGGAGGCCATGGTCAACCAGGCATCCATGACCGGAGAATCGGTTCCGGTGCGCAAGGAGCAGGGCTCCTATGTGTATGCGGGAACCGCCATTGAAGAAGGATCGCTTACCATTTGTGTGAAGAAAGCGGCGGGGACGACCCGGTATGAGCGGATCGTGACCATGATTGAGGAGTCGGAAAAGCTGAAATCCTCGGTGGAGGGGAAGGCCTCCAGCCTGGCGGATGCGCTGGTTCCCTGGAGCCTGGGCGGCACGGCGTTGACCTGGCTTCTGACCCGCAATGTGACCAAGGCATTGTCCATCCTGATGGTGGATTTCTCCTGTGCCCTGAAGCTGTCCATGCCGTTGGCTGTGCTTTCCGCCATCCGGGAAGCCAGTGTTCACCACATTACAATCAAAGGCGGCAAGTTCCTGGAGGCGGTGGCGGAAGCGGATACGATTGTTTTCGACAAAACCGGAACCCTGACCAAGGCGGAGCCTTCGGTGGTGGATGTGGTGACCTTTGAAGGACGGGATAAGGATGAAATGCTGCGGATCGCGGCCTGTCTGGAGGAGCATTTCCCTCATTCCATGGCCAACGCTGTGGTGCGGGAATCCATCCGCCGGAATCTGATCCATGAGGAAATGCATTCGAAGGTGGATTATATCGTGGCTCATGGCATTGCCACCTATATCAATGACCAGCGGGTGATTATCGGCAGCCAGCATTTCGTATTTGAAGATGAGGGGTGTGTCATTCCGGAGGGAGAGCAGGAGCGGTTTGATGCTCTTTCGGAGGAATATTCCCATCTGTATCTGGCCATTGCCGGACGTCTGGCGGCGGTGGTGTGTATTGAGGATCCTTTGCGGGAAGAGGCCGAGGCGGTGATCAATTCCCTGCGCGGCTGCGGCATTTCCAAGATGGTTATGATGACCGGGGACAGTGAACGGACGGCCCGGGCCATCGCCCGGAAGGTAGGCGTGGACGAGTATTATTCGGAGGTGCTGCCGGAGGATAAGGCTCGGTTTGTGGAGCAGGAGAAGGCCAAGGGACGGAAGGTAATCATGATCGGCGACGGCATCAACGATTCTCCGGCGCTGTCGGCGGCCGATGTGGGCATCGCCATCAGCGAGGGCGCGGAAATCGCCCGGGAGATCGCGGATATTACCATCTCCGAGAATGATCTTTATGAAATCGTGACCCTGAAGCTTTTGAGCAATTGCCTGATACGGCGGATCAACGGCAACTACCGGCTTGTCATTGGCTTTAACCTGGGGCTGATCCTTTTGGGCGTAGGCGGCGTGATCGCGCCTGCCACCTCGGCGCTGCTTCATAATACATCCACATTGGCGATCAGCTTGAAGAGCATGACCAATCTTTTGTAAAGTTTTTCTTCCTATACAGTGAATAATATGTTAAA
>CAZICB010000071.1:10581-12385 GCA_964537765.1 uncultured Lachnospiraceae bacterium | reverse complement strand
GTCAATTATCTTCTTGGACAAATGGCTTGATTTTCTTCGGAAAATTACATATAATAAAAGGGTATTAGGCGAAGCCTTGATCCACGTTTGTTAGGGAAAATCTCTGACAAACGTGGATTTTTTTGTATCATAGGAAACTCCGTTTCCCATGATACAAAAACGCTCCGCGGGGATCGCACTGCGGCGGAATGGAAGATGGCCGCTTTGCAGCCCCGCCGCAGGCGGAGAATCCTGCAAAGCAGGATTCTTTTTTAAGCAGGTTGAAAACGCGCCGGTAAGGCGTTTTACAGTTTAGGAGGATTTCAGGATGGAAAGAGAATCAAAGGTAATTCGTGGTGTGCTGATGCTGGTGATGGTGGTGCTGGGGAATATGCTTTATGCCCTGGCAGTGAAGCTGTTTCTGCTCCCGGCCGGGCTGATCACCGGAGGCACCACCGGCATTGCCCTGGCAATCAATCATGCGTGCGGGCTTCCGGTGCCAGCGTTTGTGCTGATGTTCAATGTGGCAATGTTGATTGTGGGGTATGTGCTTTTGGGACAGGCCTTTGCGGTCACGACGGTGGTGAGTACCTTTGTATATCCCCTGGCGCTGGGACTGCTTGATCAGATTTTAGGGGATGTGGTGGTGACCCGGGATATTTTGTTGTGTACCTTGTTTTCCGGCTTGGGAATCGGGGCGGCTTTGGGAATCGTGATCCGCTTTGGCGCCTCCACAGGCGGCATGGATATTCCGCCGCTGGTACTGAATAAATACATGGGGATTCCCGTGTCCGCCAGCATGTATGTCTTTGATTTCTGCATTCTGGCAGCGCAGGTGTTTTATAATTCGCCGGAAAAGGTGCTGTACGGCATTGTGCTGATTCTGGTTTATACCATTGTGCTGGATAAGCTGCTGCTGATGGGTACGACCCGTACCGAGGTGAAGGTGGTGAGCCAGAAGCCGGAGGAAATCCGGAAAGCGATTTTAAAACAGCTGGACCGGGGTGTGACCATGGTTTCCGCCAGAACCGGCTATCTGGACCAGGAGACTCAAATGATTTTCAGTGTGATTTCTAACCGGGAGCTGCCGGGAGTGGAGCGGATCATCCGTCAGATTGATCCGGAGAGCTTTATGGTGGTCAGCCGCGTCAGCGAAGTGCGGGGACGCGGCTTCTCCATGAAAAAGGAATATCGTTAGGGCTATTCTGCCTATTCTGCCGGAAGATAGCGCAGCAGGGCAGTATGGGGTTCGGTGTCCGGAGTGATCTCCAGGGTATTGCCCGGGTACTCCACGACCACCTCACACTGGTCTGTGAAGGCATCTGCCGTGCCCAGCACATCGTAGCCGAAGGTGTCGCTGCGATAGTGCATGGGGATGATGACCTTTGGACAAATCTCATCGGTCAGGCGTTTAGCCTGAGCAGCATCGATGGTGTAATAGCCGCCGATGGGGATCATCACCGCGTCCAGCCCTTTCAAGGCTTCCTTCTGTTCCGGCTCCAGCTCACAGCCCAGGTCTCCTAAATGGGCAACCCGCAGGGAGCCATTGTCCAGAATGTGGATCCGGTTGGCGCCGCGGAGAGCGCCCCGCTGGTCGTCGTGGAAGGTATCCAGGGTGGTGATCGTGAAGGGAGAAGCGCCATTTGTCTCCAGGGTCACGCCTTTCGTAAAATTGTGGTCCGTGTGGCCGTGGCTGCAGAGCACCTGATTGGCATGTTCCCGGATGTTGGCAAAGCCAGGGACAGACTGGTCTGCGTAAGGATCCAGGACGATGCTGTAGCCGTTGGATTCCACCTTAAAGCAGGCGTGTCCCAGCCAGGTGATA
>CAZICB010000071.1:0-10481 GCA_964537765.1 uncultured Lachnospiraceae bacterium | reverse complement strand
AGAAAGTATACCATGAATTTTAGTCCGCGAACAGAACAATTTTATCCAGAGTTTCGCCGTCGTTGCTCCAGATCAGGCAGCGGCTGCCGGAGTGTACGTCGGAGAGCGTGACAAGGTTGCGGGTCAGGTAGGGCAGGATCTGGCAGTCTGCGGGAACCTGGTACCGGGCGCCGTCCGCAGCGGTCAGGATATAGCTTTCATCGCTCTGCTGCTCTATGTCTTTGACCGTGACATACTGGGCAGCGGCGGCATCCTGAGGAATCTGACAGATCACGGCATGTGCAAAGGTCTGAGGCGGAAGACTCATGGTCATGGCTGGTCCGATGTAGGCGTAGATGACCTCGCCTTTCTTGATTTCGGAAAGTTCTACCGGGTAGCCATTGATCCCATCCAGGACGTAGGTAGCTTCCGGGCTGATATTCAGGACGACCTCTCCCTGGCTGGATAATCCGGACTGATTGTCAATGGAGATCTGATTGTCCTCCACCCAAAGGACCGGTCCCCAGATGGCAAATGTTTCCGCCAGGAATTCTTCCGGGGCAGATTCCTCCTCCGGTTCGATTTCGATGATTGGATCGGCGGCAGCCTCGGTGTTAGTTTCGCTCGCGGCTTCCGTTTCCGCCGCCTGACCGCTTCCGGCTTCAATCACCGGGGATTTGGCGAAAGCGCAGCCTGCGGCTCCAATCGCCATCAGCCCGCAAAGGCAGGCAGCTGTCAATGCTGTATAATTCCATTTTTTCATGATCATTCTCCTTTATTATTTTGTCAGCCAGATGTCTGGCGCAAGGACAGTATAGCAGATCATCCCTGATATTTCCATTCCGAAAAGCGAAACTTTCTCTTACAGATTTATTACTGAATGAAATAATTCAGTCAGGCTGCATTTCTTTCGCAGATGGGATTGACGGGGAGGGGGCTTTTGTGGGATAATGAATCTTGGTTTTCGATTTGGAGAGATGAAAAGGAGGAGAGAATTTCTCATGGAAAAATCAAGGGTCTTTTTTACGAATTTCCGCACGGTGGCGTTTGGCGACGGGCTTCCCACGAAGCTGCAGAAGATGATGAAAAAAGCCGGTATCGGTGAGATTGATATGGATGGCAAATTTGTGGCCATCAAGATGCATTTTGGTGAGTTGGGAAATATCAGCTTTCTGCGCCCGAATTATGCCCGGGCCGTGGCAGATCTGGTGAAGGAACTGGGGGGAAAGCCGTTTTTGACGGACTGCAACACCATGTACCCCGGCAGCCGGAAAAATGCCCTGGAGCATCTGGAGTGCGCCTGGCAGAATGGCTTTACGCCTTTGACCGTAGGCTGCCCGATTCTGATCGGCGACGGCCTAAAGGGCACGGATGACGTGGCCGTTCCGGTGGTGGGCGGTGAATATGTAAAGGAAGCGAAGATTGGCCGCGCAGTCATGGATGCGGATGTGTTCATCAGCCTGACCCATTTTAAGGGCCATGAGATGACCGGCTTTGGCGGCACGATCAAAAACATCGGTATGGGCTGTGGGTCCCGGGCCGGAAAGACGGAGCAGCACAGCAGCGGCAAGCCTCACATTACGGCAGAGCTGTGCCGGGGATGCCGGAAATGCCAGAAGGAATGTGCCAACCAGGGACTGGTGTTTGATGCAGAGGCCCGGAAGATGCATGTGGATCAGGAGCATTGCGTGGGCTGCGGGCGCTGCCTGGGCGCCTGCAATTTTGACGCGATTGCGTTTGACAATGACCATGCGAACTCGGTATTAAACTGCAGGATGGCAGAGTATGCCAAGGCGGTGGTGGACGGACGTCCCTGCTTCCATGTGTCCCTGATTGTGGATGTTTCCCCCAACTGCGACTGCCATGGGGAGAATGACGCGCCGATTCTGCCCAATATCGGTATGTTCGCGTCCTTTGACCCGCTGGCGTTGGATCAGGCCTGCGTGGATGCCTGCCTGGCGGCTGTGCCCATGCCCCACAGTCAATTGAGCGATCATCTGGCGGATCCTTATTTCCATGACCATCATGATCACTTTACCAATTCCGCGCCGGAATCCGAGTGGAGAACCTGTCTGGAGCACGCGGAAAAGATCGGCCTGGGCAGCAGGGAATATGAGCTGATTGAGGTATGACAGGCAAAAACTTAAAGATTTATTTTCAATCTTTCTGAAGGTTCCTCTTGCATTCTCCTTGTAAGGTGCTATAATAGATATTGTGCACTATATGTTGTGTTTTTTACGCAGAGAGAAAACAAGTTATTGGGTTTTGGGAGACAGTCTTTAGGAGGGATAGGATGTTGTTAAAGGTTATTAAAAGAAACGGTGAAGAGGTTGTTTTTGAGATAGATAAGATCAAAAATGCGATCCAGAAAGCAAACAATGAGATTCAGAAGATCCATCAGCTGAATCCTTATCAGATCGAAGCCATTGCGGAAACCATTGAAAAACAGCTGCAGGAGCGTTCCCACGCGGTGAATGTGGAGGATATCCAGGACATGGTGGAGAAGGGCATTATGGAGATGCGGGGCTATGAGGTGGCCCAGAAGTATGTCCGCTACCGCTTCCGCCGGGAGCTGGCCCGCAAGTCCAACACCACGGATAATGAGATCCTGACTTTGATTGACCGTGCCAATGAGGAAGTGAAGCAGGAGAATTCCAATAAGAATCCGGTGATCAATTCTACTCAGCGTGACTATATGGCAGGCGAGGTCAGCAAGGATCTGACCATGCGTCTGCTGCTGCCGGAAGATGTGGTGCGCGCCCACAAGGAGGGCGTGATCCACTTCCACGATTCCGATTATTTTGCCCAGAGGGAGCACAATTGTGACCTGATCGACCTGGAGGATATGCTTCAGCATGGCACGGTGATCAGCGAGACGATGATCGAAAAGCCCCATTCCTTCTATACGGCATGCAACATCACCACCCAGATTGTGGCCCAGGTGGCCAGCAATCAGTATGGCGGCCAGACCTTTACCTTATCTCATCTGGCGCCCTTCGTGGAGGTGAGCCGGCAGAAGATCCGTTCCACCATTATTGAACTGCGCAAGGAGCTGGGCGAATCCCTGGATGAGCGGATTATTCAGAAGATGACTGATGCGCAGCTGAAGGATGAGATCACCCGTGGTATCCAGACGATCCAGTATCAGCTGATCACTTTGATGACCTGTAATGGACAGGCGCCCTTTGTAACGGTATTTATGTATCTGGATGAGGTTCCGGAGGGACAGACCCGGGATGACCTGGCGATGATCATTGAGGAAGTGCTGCGCCAGAGAATGCAGGGTGTGAAGAATAAAAAGGGCGTCTGGATCACTCCGGCGTTCCCGAAGCTGATCTACGTGCTGGATGAGGACAATGTGCGAGAGGGCACCAAGTATTGGGAGCTGACTAAGCTGGCCGCCCAGTGCACCGCCAAGCGCATGGTGCCGGACTATATTTCCGCCAAGGTGATGAAGGAATTAAAGAAGGGTGAAGTATATCCTTGCATGGGCTGCCGTTCCTTCCTGACGGTGGAGGATTCCCAGCGGGACAAAAACGGCAATCATAAATTCTACGGCCGTTTCAACCAGGGTGTGGTGACGTTGAATCTGGTGGATGTGGCCTGCTCCGCGGAAGGAGATATGGACACATTCTGGAAGCTTCTGGATGAACGTCTGGAGCTGTGCCACCGGGCACTGCGCTGCCGCCATGAGCGGCTGAAGGGCACTCCGTCGGACGTGGCGCCGATTTTGTGGCAGAATGGAGCGTTGGCCCGCCTGGAAAAGGGACAGGTGATCGACCCGCTGCTGTATGACGGGTATTCCACCATTTCCCTGGGTTATGCCGGGCTTTGTGAGATGACCATGCGGATGATGGGCAAGCCCCATACTGATCCGGAGGCGAAGGAGTTCGCCCTGGCCGTGATGCAGCGGCTTAACGACAAGTGCGCGGAGTGGAAGGCAGCGGAGCATATCAGCTATTCGGTATATGGTACGCCATTGGAGTCCACCACCTATAAGTTTGCCAAATGTCTGCAGAAGCGTTTCGGCATCATCCCGGGCGTTACCGATAAGAATTACATCACCAACAGCTACCACATCCACGTGACGGAGGAGATCGATGCTTTCTCCAAGCTGAAATTCGAGTCGGATTTTCAGAAGCTGTCTCCGGGCGGAGCCATCAGCTATGTGGAAGTGCCTAATATGCAGAATAATATTCCGGCGGTGCTGGAGGTCATGCAGTTCATCTATGACAATATCATGTACGCGGAGCTGAACACAAAGAGCGATTATTGCGAGTGCTGTGGCTTCGACGGCGAGATCAAGATCGTAGAGGACGAGTCCGGCAAGCTGGTGTGGGAATGCCCCAACTGCGGAAACCGAAACCAGGATAGTTTATCCGTGGCACGCCGTACCTGCGGCTATATCGGGACCCAGTTCTGGAACCAGGGACGCACCCAGGAGATCCGGGATCGGGTACTGCATCTGTAAAATGGAATCCGTTGGAATATGTTGCGGGGGATGCCGTGAGGCATCCCCTTTTTGACATTGCCCGTGAGTTCTAACGCACACATTTCGGTTTACATTTCGGGTCGTCAGAGAGTAGTTGACGAAAATCATGGGGGAAGTTATAATGTTATAGCAAATGACAAAAACGAGGAATTTTGATATGCTTGAAACCGGAATCAGGCCGCAGGTTTTGGCGGAAATTAAGGAATTGGCGAAGAAGTATCATCTGGCTCGGGTGATATTGTTTGGATCCAGAGCCAGGGGAGATTACCGGCAGGTTAGCGATATTGATCTGGCGGTATCTGGCGGTGACATTGCCCGCTTTGCCCTGGATGTGGAGGAGGAGACATCCACGTTGTTGAAATTTGATGTGGTGGATCTGGATCATTCCGTACAGGAGGAATTGCTGGATGCAATTCAGCGGGAGGGGGTGTTGATTTATGAAAGCATACGATAAATTTTGCTTGTCATTGAATAACCTGAAGGATATTTATCAATACGAGGAACCTTATGAAAATGTGGTTTTGACAGGGCTGGTGGCTTTGTATGAGATCTGCTTTGAGCAGGCCTGGAAGGCAATGAAAGAACTGCTGGAGGAAAATGGTGCGCCGGAAGGGAAGACAGGTTCTCCGAAGATGATCATTAAATCAGCATTTCAGACGGGAATGGTGAAGGATGAGGATTTATGGCTGGGAGCTCTGCAGGCACGAAATAACGTGGCACATGCCTATAACCAGGCAGTGGCCTTGGATATCATCAATGCGGTGAAGGGGAAATTTTATCCAATGTTTTGCTGCCTGAAGGACGAGATGGATGAAAACTGGCGTTGAGTATGAGCATGCCAAAAAGCAAGCCCCTGAAATGCATCAGGCGACACATCGCAGGAAAGGAGTGGGCCAGTGTATGATAAAAAAATTGCCTGTGGGAATCGAAGGGTTTGAAAAAAATTATAAGGTTGTGATGGAGTAAATGGATTTTAAAGATTTGTCTTACGTGCTTGCGATCGCAAAGTATCAGAATATCACCAAGGCAGCGGATTCGCTGTTTGTCAGTCAGCCTACTTTGACGAAATTCCTGCAGAACCTGGAGCGGGATCTCGGGCAGAAGCTGTTTCAGAAGTTGGGGCATCGGTTTGTTCTGACTTACGCGGGGGAGCGGTATGTGAAACGCGCCTCGGAAATACTGAACCTGAAAAAAGAACTGGATCAGGAGATGGGCGACATTATCAGGAATCAGGAAGGTTCGCTGAAAATCGCGTTTCCGACCATGCGGGGAACCTATATGCTGCCCTGCACGCTGCCGGTTTTCAATGAACGCTATCCCAATGTCCGGCTGGATATCCTGGAAGCCCATTCCAGCCTGCTGGAGGGGATGCTGCTGAGCGGGGAGGCGGACCTGGCCTTCTTTAATCTCCCGGTGAAAAGCCCGGATGTGGATTATGACATCATCAGCCATGAGGAATTGCTTCTGATCCTTCCCAAAGAACATCGTCTTGCAGGAAGCGGCATCCCGAAGGAGGGATGCCGCCGATTGTGGTTGGATCTTCACCTGCTTGAGAAAGATCCCTTTATTCTGTTGATGGCGGGGCAGCGGACCCGCCAGATTACGGATCGGCTGTTTAAGGAATTGGGGTTTGTGCCTGAAATCAAGCTGCAGACCAGCAATATTCCCGCAACGGTGGAATTGGTCGCTAAGGGTTATGGATGCAGCTTTGTGACGGAAACCCATTTAAAGCACATTCACGCCGCGGAGCAGGTGGCCTGTTTTTCCGTGGGGAACCCCAGCACCTATGTAGATTTTGTCGCCGCGTTCCGCAGAGGCAGCTACCTGCCCTATCATGCCCGGGAGTACATTTCCATCGTAAAGAATTTTACCTGACCTTAGTAAAACAGACCGCCCAGCTGGAACACGCCGAGAGCTGCCAGCACGACATTCAGGCATACATTTCCGACGGAGAGCAGGAACAGGGTCCGGAACATTTTGTTCATTTCCTCCGTGGAGGTTTCCTTGGCCGCGGAGTAGGAGGACATGATGATGGCTCCGCCGGTGGATAAGGGGCTGATGGCGGCCGCGAAAGAAGTCGCTGTGATCGCGGAGATCAGCTCCACATAATTGACACCGCTGCCGAAGGTATCGCACACGCCGGCGGCCACCGGGTAGAGCGTAGGCATGACGACTCCTGTGGTAGAGCTTACCCAGGAAAGGATGCCGGAGGTGGCGGCCAGGATCGGCGCTGCGGTGCGGGCGCTCATCAGGCCGGTGAGGCAGCCGGAGATCAGGTCAATGCCTCCAAGCTTTTCAATCACATTGATCAGAGCGCCTACGCCGCAGATGAAAACCAGGGTTCCCCAGGGGATACCGCGAATGGCTTTTTTCTCATCAGCGCACCCCAAAAGGATCAGGACGGCGGCAGCGGCGAAGGCAAACAGTCCGGTGTCCAGCTTAAAGCCGATGCAGCAGATGACCATGACAATGATGGCTGTAATGGTGCAAAGCTGATCCCGGTTGAATTTTGGGATCTCCGACAGCTTTAAGGGATTATCCGCATGAACCTTGTAGCCCTTGTAGGCGATATAAAGGATCATGGTGAAACAGAAGCCGGAAAGCAGGGTGGACAAAAACAGGTGCAGGCCGAATCCACTGTAGCCCAGAGGCTCGGACAGATTCTTTGCCAGGATGCCGGTGATAGAGAGGACGGAGGCGCAGCCGGCGTTGGCGCCCAGCTTCGCGTACAGGGCCGTGGACATGGGGTTGATCTTCATCTCAAAAGCCAGGTACATGGCGAAGGTGGTCATCAGGATGCCCGCTGCGATATGTCCCGGACCGATGGCTGAAATGAAGGCGGAAAGGAAAAACATCAGGATCGGGATCAGGACGGTGTGTTTTCCCACCAGGGCAACGATCTTTTTGGAAAACAGATCCAGGGTTCCATTGTTGGAAGCCATGCCAAACAGGAAGGTGACGCCCACCAGGGTGACGAACATCGAGCTGTCAAAACCGGAGGCAATTTGCTTGGCGCTCAGGCCGCCCGCGATTCCAAGGAAATAGGCGGCGCCCAGAGAAAGAAAGCCAAGGTTTACTTTTTTGATAAAGCCGATTGCGACGACAACTACTAATACAATCAGGGAAATTACGGAAAAGCTCATAATCTTCATCTCCTTTTTTGAATACGTGCTGTGCCTTCCAAAAGAAGGTTGGCCGTGCGGAAGCCATAGGTGCTGTCAATGCAGGGAAGCGGGTGACTCTGCGTGGAGTCCGTGTGATAATTCACCCCGCATTCTAGGATGCCTCCTGGATGCCCGATACGGATGGATTTTGGATCGGTCTGCAGCGGCAGAACCTGATTTACGATGCTTCCAGGTATCACCGCGGCTGCAGCCGTACACATGGCTCCAGTCATGGCGTAATTGGGATGAGGTTTTTGCATGGACATCATTCGGGAAAGCAGGTCGATGCTTTCTTTTTTTATTTCTCTTCCATCGGAAGTCAGATAGGATTCCGGTTCTGAGACAAAGGTCATTTTCGGGATTCCGGGAGTCTCCCAGGCGGAACAGCTGAAATCGGAAATCAGGCCGAGCTTCACGGCAGCCATCCCGCGTACCCGTTCCAGAAGTTCCAACTTATCGGAACGGGCGTTCAGCTCTTCCGGAAGCTCCGTGCCGGACAGGCCCAAATCCTGCGCTTTTGCGAATACCAACGGGTTTGCGGCATCGACGATGGAAACCGGAATCGAACCGAAGCCGGGGACATCGAGGACATCCACAGCGTTTCCGGTGGGCAAAAGCCCTTTTCCCAGCGTGCCGGCCGGTTCTGTGAAGGTCAGACGGATTGGAGCCGCGGTTCCAGGCACTCCGGCGATGGAAAACCCACCTTGATATTCCACCCTGCCATGACTTGTCCGGATGTCTGCAATAATAATTTTTCCGGTGTTGGTGTTGAAGATCCGGATGGGCGTGTTCCCCTCCTTTGCCTCCACCAGACCGCGCTCGATGGCGAAGGGCCCCACAGCGGAAGAAATATTTCCGCAGTTTCCTTTGTAGCTTACGATTGGTTTATCGACGGACACCTGGGCGAAGGTGTAATCCACATCCGCGTCCGGGCGGGACGATTTTTTCACGATGGCCACTTTGCTGGTCACCGACTGGGAGCCGCCGAGACCGTCGATCTGTTTTTTGTCCGGGCTGCCCATCAGGGACAGCAGCAGAGAATCCCATTCTTCATGGTTCTCAGGGAGCATGTCCTCCAGAATAAACACCCCTTTACTGGTTCCGCCGCGCATGAGCATGACAGGAAGGCGGAAAGCATCGCTTTCTTCCATATACATATCAAATACCTCCTATGGTTTTTCCGGCAGCCTGGCCAAGCTGGCGGGTGTTTGCGGTACCGTTTTTGATAGTTTCATTATAGCGGAGAGGGAAGTATTTGTAAAATTCATTATTTTCATTAAAACTATAGTTTAAAGGAATGATATAAAAGTTTTTCTTTCAATGGTTTGAAGATGATGTCGTGATATGCTACAATGGTAGGGACAAAAAAGAAAGAAGGAACGGAAGAAGAAATGAAACAGGCAAAACCGATTACCAGGCAGCTGATTGAAGCATGCGCGAAGGAGTACGACGCGGACCGTCTCAGCAAAGCAATGACATATGCGGTGTCCAAGGCCGAGCTGACGGACGCGGCATTTGACGGAGAGGCAGCAAGAAAACTGAACATGACATTTTCTATTGATCTGAACAGCACTACGGTGACCTCGCAGAAGTCCAGCGGACGATGCTGGATTTTCGCGGCTATGAATGTGCTGCGCCAGGCGGCGGCAAAAAACTGTAACGTCGAGCGGATCGAGCTGTCTCAGAATTATATCGCGTTTTGGGACAAATTCGAAAAAATCAATTATTTTCTGGAAGCGGCTATCGACAGCGCCGGGCTTCCGGTAGGCGACCGCACGTTGGACTGGATTATGCAGGGAGTCAGCGACGGCGGGCAGTGGGATATGATCGTCTCCTTGGTGAAGAAATACGGGGTTGTGCCCATCAGCGCCATGCCGGAAACCTTCCAGTCCTCCTCCACCAAGACCATGAACCGCATGATTAACAGGAAGCTGCGGGAGGATGCCATCGAGCTGAGAAAGCTGGCGGCGGCGGGAGAGGATCCGCAGCCGCGCAAGGAAGAGATGCTCAAGGAAATGTACCGGGCGCTGTGCATCTGTTTTGGAAAACCGGCGGACGTTTTTGATTTTGAGTATCGGGATAAGGAAAATGCCTGGCATTGCGATCGGCATATGACGCCCAGCAGCTTTTATGAAAAGTATGTAGGAGTGGATCTGGATGAATACGTCAGCATTATCAATGCTCCCACCAGGGATAAGCCCTATGGCCGGACCTTTACGGTGAAATATCTGGGCAATGTGGTGGAGGGAAGCATCTGTCACCTGAATGTGCCCATGGATACCTTCAAGGATCTGGTGGTCAGCCAGTTAAAGGACGGTGAAACCGTGTGGTTCGGCAGCGACTGCTCCAAATATGGCGACCGCAAGCAGGGCATCTGGGATCCGGACACCTACCGCTACGGGGAGGCGCTGGGCGGGATGAAGTTTGGCCTGACCAAGGAAGAAGGGCTGGATTTTCGCGACAGCGCCATGAACCATGCCATGGTGATTGCCGGGGTGAATTTTGGGGAAGACGGAAAGCCGAACCGCTGGAAGATTGAAAACAGCTGGGGGGAAGAAGCCGGACAAAAAGGGTATTTCGTGGCGAGCGACAAATGGTTTGACTCTTATACCTATCAGGCGGTAATCCGAAAAAAATATCTGCCTGAGGAATTAAAAGAGGCTCTGTCTCAGGAGCCTATTGAGCTGGAGCCGTGGGATCCCATGGGATCGCTGGCTTGAGGAGGAATGCGATGAGACGCGCCTGTGACGCGTCTCATCGCGTTTTCTTGGCGCCGCAGCCAGGCACGAAAGTGAAAATTAGTGAAGGTGAAAATTTTCAAAGGATATCATATTTTTCTTTACAAT
>CAZICB010000070.1:0-12601 GCA_964537765.1 uncultured Lachnospiraceae bacterium | reverse complement strand
TAGAGAGCGCAAGCCGAAGGCGCGGCGCGAGCTTAGTGGAGCGGCAACTGTGATACAATGAGCGCAAGAGAGCCGATCACAAGCTTTGCTTGTAATCTACGAAATTGATCTATTATGAGATGATCATATTTGAATGACAGGACTTGGATATGTTAAACGAAGATAAGATTAAGCTGATGACAGGGATCGCCATGTTTGAAAAGCGGGAGGGCAAGAAGATCTTTCCTGTCAGCCGTTATTTCCGTGGGGATTATATTAGCAGCCGTATGTTCCGTTCTTTCTTTTATTATACGGTGAGCTTTTTGTTATGCGTGCTCTTATGGGCGCTTTATAATATTGAAGGGTTGTTGGACGCATTTCGTGTGGACCGGATGATATCCTTGGGCAGGTATGCGGTTTTGATTTATCTGGCAGGACTTGCGGCTTATCTGGTGATCACCTGGCTGGTGTACCGGAAACGTTACGAGTATGCCAAACGGGGGATGAAGGTATATGTGGCAAAGCTGAAAAGGCTGGAAAAACGGTATGAATTTCAGAATAAATCAAAAGAACTGACAAAGGAGGGAAGCCGTCATGATGGTGTTTCTCGTACTTAAGGAAAGTCTGAAATCCATATATGGCAGATTTGCGCCGGTGGTACATGCGTTGATGAAGTTTTTTCTGGCGCTGGCGGCTGTGCTTCTCCTGAATCAGAATCTGGGCTTTTGTAAGGAATTAAATCATCCGATTTTGATCGCGGGTATCGCAGCAGCCTGCGCGTTCCTTCCCTACAGCGCCATCAGCTTTGTGCTGGCAGGCGTGATGCTGGCGCATATTTATGCAGTCTCCTTTGAGATGACGCTGATGGTAGGGATTTTGCTGCTGTTGGTGGCCCTTCTGTATTATGGATTTCAGCCCGGAGACAGCTATTGGCTGATCCTGACTCCCATCGCATTTATTTTCCGGGTGCCTTATGTGATCCCGATTCTGGCAGGACTTTCTGGCAGGCTGCTTTCCGCAGTTCCGGTGAGCTGTGGTGTGGTCATATATTATATTATGGCTTATGTGAAGCAGAATGCGGGAGTGCTTACCAATGATGCTTCCGTGGATATTACCCAGAAGTATGTGCAGATGATGAATGCACTGCTGGCAAACAGGGAAATTTTTGTTTTTGTGGCGGCATGCGCGGTGGGGATTCTGCTGGTTTATATGGTGCGGACGCTGTCTGTGGACTATGCCTGGATCCTGGCCATTGTGGCCGGTATCTTAGGGCAGCTTGGCGTAGTCCTGGCGGGTAATTTCCTGTTTGGCGTGACAGCTGAGATTCCGGATATCCTCATCGGCGTTATGATTTCGCTGGTGCTGGCGGGACTGTATCATTTCTTCGTGTTTGCGGTGGATTACAGCCGCACGGAGTATCTGCAGTATGAGGATGATGATTATGTATATTATGTGAAGGCGGTTCCCAAGGTGGCGGTTTCCAAGCCGGATGTCCAGGTTCAAAGGATGAACAATCCCAAACGGAAACACCGGGAACAAAAAAAGATAGAGGAAAGAGGGAAAGTGAGGAAGTAGTATGGTTCTTTCCGGGGGAGTGGGTAATACACGGGATATGGCCGATTGGCTTCGGAGTCTGATGTCCGGACTGCCCAGGATTACATTTACAAATGTTATTGAAATTATTATCATTGCATATTTGGTCTACGAGATTCTGGTGTGGATCATGAATACCAGAGCCTGGACGCTGCTTAAGGGTCTGGCGATGATCGCATCCTTTTCCATTCTGGCGGCGATCCTTCATCTGGATACCATTCTCTGGATTCTGGAAAAAATGATGACCATTGCGGTGACGGCGTTGATTATCATTTTTCAGCCGGAGCTGCGCAAGGCACTGGAGCAGCTGGGAAGCCGGAATCTTCTGACGGATATTCTGACCTTTGACGACAGCAAGGAAAACCAGGCCTTCAATGACCGCACGATCAATGAGATTGTCAAGGCGACCTTTGAGATGGCGAAGGTGAAGACCGGGGCTTTGATGGTGATTGAGCGTTCCGTGTCCTTAAAGGAGACGGAGCGGACAGGAATCGAGATCAATGGTCTGGTAAGCAGTCAGCTTCTGATCAATATTTTTGAGCATAATACACCGCTCCATGACGGCGCGGTAGTGATCCGGGGAAACCGGGTGACGGCGGCCACCTGTTATCTGCCGCTTTCGGACAATATGATGATCAGCAAGGAGCTGGGCACCCGGCATCGCGCCGCGGTGGGCATCAGCGAGGTGACAGACAGTATTACTGTGGTGGTATCCGAGGAGACCGGCCGGGTGTCGGTGGTGGAAGGCGGAGAGCTGCGCAGAGTCAGCGATGCGGAAGGGCTGCGCAAGGCGCTGGAGCACTTAAAGAAACAGGAAGAGACCGGCGGAAATCGCTTTAAAATTTGGAAGGGAAGAAAGAAGAATGAAAGAAAAGCTGCTCAATAATCTGGGATTGAAAATTCTTTCTATCTTTTTGGCATTTGTGATCTGGTTTGTGGTGGTCAATGTGTCCAATCCGGAGGTCAGCCGCAGCAAGGAGGTGGCGGTGAACATTGTCAATGACAGTGTTCTGACCTCGGCAGAAAAGACCTATGAGATTACCGGCAAGGAGACGGTGACGGTTGTCTACGATGTGCGGACGCGGGACGCTTTCAAGGTAAGCGCCTCCGATTTCCGTGCCTACATTGACTTGTCCCAGTTATACAGTGTGACCGGATCGGTTCCGGTACAGGTTGAAGTGCTGAATAATAAAGATATTATCATGAATGCAACGGCAAAGCCGGGCGTCGTTCATGTGGATACAGAGGACCTGCAGACGAAGCGTTTTGATCTGCTGGCAGAACAGGTGGGGGAGACGGAATCCGGCTATGCTTCGGATGGCCTGTCTCTGTCGCCGGAATATGTGACCCTTCAGGGGCCGGTGTCCAAGGTAGGACAGGTGAGCGCTGTGGGTATTGAGATCAACATTGCGGGAAGCAGCAGCAATGTGAAGGGCGTGGCAGCCCCGATTTTCTATGATGCCAATGGCAATCGTTTCGAGCCGAGCAGCCAGGTAGAGGTGAGCCCGGAGGAAATCAGCTATGAAGTGGTGATCAATAAGGTCAAGGAGCTTCCGTTAGACTTTGAGGTAACCGGGAATGTGGCATCCGGCTACCAGTATGTGGGGATCGAGAGCAGCCGGAAAAATGTGTCGGTGATTGGCTTAAAATCCAATCTGGCATCGGTCAACAAGATAACCATTCCGGCTTCGGAGCTGGATCTGAGCGGAGCCAGTGAGAATAAGACGGTGCAGGTGGATCTGACGAAATATCTGCCGGAGGGTATCCGCCTGGCGGAATCAGAATCGCCTGTAGTGGAGATCTGCATGGTGGTGGAAAAGCTGGTGACCAGAGCGCTGCCAGTGACAGAAAATGACGTGAAACTGGAAGGAGAGCAGGACCGTTATGTCTATGATTTCCGCCCCAGCCGGGTAAGCGTTATGGTTCAGGGCCTTCGGGAGGAGCTGGATACTTTGACGGCGGCGGATCTGGATGTAACGGTTGATGTGTCGGATATGACGCCAGGCATGAACGAGGGCTGGATGACCTTTGGCAAGAGCGATGGTTTCACAATTCTGGGACATGAGGATTTCCAGGTGGAGGTTTTGATGCGCACGGGAGTGCTGGAAGCGCCGCAGGAGCCTGCCACACAGCCGCAGGAGCCGGACTCCTCCATGGAAGAATCCCGGAAAGCCGATGAGCTGTCCGATGAGGCGATTGAGGCAGGAGGCACAGTGCAGGAAACGCACCAGACCGTTGAGGAGTCTTCTTCTCCGGCAGGCAGCGGGGAGAGTCAGTAAGGAAAGAGGGATAGTGTGGTAAAGGCAAAAGTAGTGATCAAAAATGCTTCCGGTCTTCATTTGAGACCTACCGGAGTGCTTTGCAACGAGGCAATCAAGTATCAGTCTTCCATTAAGTTTCAGTCCAGAAATACCTTGACAAACGCAAAAAGTGTGCTGAGTGTTCTGGGAGCGTGTATCAAAAGCGGCGATGAGGTGGAGTTTATCTGTGAGGGACCGGACGAGGAAGAAGCTTTGGCAGCCATGATTGAAATTGTGGAGAGCGGTCTGGGCGAATAAAGTACGATGAAACACATGCGGTATGACCGGGTGTTTTCTATAATAATTAATAAGGAGGATGTTGTTTATGTTTAAGGGAACGAACGCGTCATCAGGAATCGGTATCGGAAAAGCCGTAATTGTGGAAGAGGCCGAGCTGGTGATCAAGCAGGAAACTGTAGCAGATGCGGCTGCTGAGGTAGAGCGTTTTAAGGGGGCGCTTGCTCAGACCATGGAGGAAACCGAAAAGCTGGCAGCGGATCTTGCGACCAGAGTAGGGGAGAAGGAAGCGGAGATCATGCAGGGACATTTGATGCTGTTGATGGATCCCATGCTGACCGGTGAGATCGAGAATACCATTTCCGGACAGAACATGTGCGGTGAGTATGCCATTGAAATGGTCTGCAATATGTATGCGGATGTATTTGCTTCCATGGATGATGAGCTGATGCAGCAGCGCGCGACGGATATGCGCGATATCAAGACCCGGATGCAGAAAATGCTGCTGGGCGTGGCATCCGTGGATATTGCGTCTCTTCCGGCAGGAAGTATTCTGATTGCCAAGGATTTGACGCCGTCCATGACGGCAGGAATCAATCCGGCGAACGTGACCGGTATTGTGACGGAGCTGGGCGGCAAAACCTCCCACAGTGCCATTCTGGCAAGAGCGCTGGAGATTCCGGCGGTGGTTGCGGTGGGTGGTTTCATGAGCCAGGTGAAAAATGGCGATACGGTAGTGCTGGATGGTTCCGAGGGCGTTGTCTACGTAAATCCGGATGATGCAATATTGGCGGATTATACGGCAAAACGGGACAAGTTCCTGAAGGAGAAAAAGGAACTGGAGCAGTACATCGGCAAACCCTCCATCACCAAAGACGGAGTGAAGGTAGAGATCGTGGCCAATATTGGCAAGCCGGAGGATGTGGAGAAGGTATTGCAGTATGACGGTGAAGGCGTGGGCCTGTTCCGCACTGAGTTCTTATTTATGGACCGGGACGCGATGCCCACCGAGGAGGAGCAGTTCGAGGCATATAAGAAAGTAGCGGAGACTCTGGCCGGCAAGCCGGTGATTATCCGTACCCTGGACATCGGCGGAGATAAGGAAATCCCGTATATGGGACTTCAGAAGGATGAGAACCCGTTCCTGGGCTATCGTGCGATCCGTCTGTGCCTGGATCGCAAGGAAGACATTTACAAACCCCAGCTGCGTGCATTGCTGCGTGCAAGCGCATATGGCAACATCAAGATCATGATCCCCATGGTAACCTGTCTGGATGAGTACCGGGAAGCCAGGGCTTTGATCGAGGAATTGAAGGCAGAGCTGGATCGGAAGGGCATTGCTTACAATAAAGATCTGCAGGTAGGTATCATGGTGGAGACTGCGGCCGCGTCCCTGATGGCGGACGTATTTGCCAAGGAGGTGGATTTCTTCAGCATCGGTACCAATGATCTGACCCAGTACACCATGTCCGTGGACCGTGGAAATGAAAAGATTTCTTATTTATATTCCACCTTCAACCCGGCTGTTCTGCGCAGCATCAAGCATGTAATCACCTGCGCACGGGAAGCAGGCATCATGGTCGGCATGTGCGGCGAGGCAGCCAGCGATCCGATGATGATTCCGCTGCTGCTGGCATTTGGCTTAAATGAGTTCAGTATGAGCGCGTCCGCGATTCTGTACTCCAGAAAGCTGGTGACCAATTACAGCGTTGCCGAGCTGCAGGCCGTTGCAGACAAGGCAATGAGTTTTGCTACGGCAAAAGAAGTGGAAGCATATATGAAAGCGTTTGTCGCTGAGCAGGCATAAGCGTTTCAGAGCGTATCCACATGCAGGGCTGCCGCCTGCCTGCGGCAGCCTATCACGAAGGATAGGATGGAGAGATGCATGGTTGTTTATCTGATCTGTTATCTGGCAAGCTTTTTCTTGGCGCGGGGAGAGCATTATTATCTGTCCGGACTGGCGCTTCTTCTGGCGGCAGCGTGGCTGTATATCCGTGATTACCGCAGTTCCCGGAATCTGATTCATTTGCGGGGACTGTTTGGCCTTTTCTGGGTGGGCGGACAGGGCATCTCCTGCCTGAAGCTCAGTCGTCTGCAAAGTGATTGGACGGTAATGACCTGGATCTGCCTGGCCCTGGCTTTTGTGGGGTTCTGGCTGGTGTTTGAGGTATTGTCCAGGATTTATGGCACGGGACATGATAATTATGGCAGATGGAGAAGCTTTTCCGGCAACCCGATTCCCGTGTTCCATATGATTTGCGCGCTGACGGCCGTTTCACTGACAGCGTTTGTGGCGGAGGCGGTGGTGCTGGGTTATGTACCTCTTCTGGTACGGGGGGTGCCCCATGCCTATTCGGAGTTCCATTTGACGGGTATTCATTATATTACGGTTTCCTGTGTATTGGTGCCGTCCTTGACTGTGCTGTATTTTCATATGGAGCATGGCAGCGGCAGTGAGCGCAGGATGATCCTGGCGTTGGTGATGACTTTGATCGCATTATTGATTCCGGTGCTTTGCGTATCCCGGTTCCAGTTTGTGTTTGCGGTGGTGCTGGCGGCGGTGACTTATATTTCTTTGCAGAAGATTTTCCATCCGGCGTATCTGCTGGGGCTTTTGGTTGTGTTGATTCCGGTATACCTGATTCTGACGGTGGCCAGAAGTCATGATGTGGCCTATTTGAATGGGATCTTTGAGATGAAGTCAGCAAAGATGCCGATTTTTATCACTCAGCCCTACATGTATATTGCTAACAATTATGACAATTTCAACTGCATGGTGGAGGTTTTGCCGAAGCACAGCTTTGGCATGAAGGGACTGTTCCCGCTCTGGGCGTTGACCGGATTGAAATTTTTCTTCCCCCAGCTGATTAATTTCCCAATTTATGTGGACAAAAAGGAGCTGACCACACTGACCATGTTTTACGACGCCTATTATGATTTCGGGTGGATCGGTGTTCTGGTATTTTCCTGTCTGCTGGGATTTGTGGCCTATCTGCTGGTGTTGAAGCTGCGGGAAATGCAAAATCCGATGGGATATTTATTGTATGCACAGATTGCGGTATATCTGGTGCTGTCATTTTTTACCACCTGGTTCAGCAATACGACTACCTGGTTTTATTTTATCCTGACTGGGGTAATGGCTGCGTATTATAGTATCAATGAACATCGAAGATAACTTTGACAACAGGGAGGACCAATCATGAAACCGTGGGAAGACAAGCTTCGCAGAGTGATACCTTATGTGCCCGGCGATCAGCCGACAGGCAGCCGCCTGATCAAACTGAATACCAACGAAAATCCGTATCCGCCGGCGCCGGGAGTGGCGAGGGCCTTGCAGGAGATGGATTATGACCTTTTCCGCAAATACCCGGACCCGGCGGCCTCCGGTCTGGCGGACAGTCTGGCACAGTACTACGGCGTGGGCAGGGACCAGGTATTTGTGGGGGTTGGCTCCGATGATGTGATTGCAATGGCGTTTCTGACCTTTTTTAATTCCGACAAGCCGGTTCTTTTCCCAGACATCAGCTATTCCTTCTATGAGGTGTGGGCGCGGCTTTTCCGGATTCCCTATGAGACGCCGGCGCTGGATGAGCAGTTCCGGATCCATCCGGAGGATTATTACCGGGAAAACGGGGGCATTATTTTCCCCAATCCCAATGCACCCACCGGGCTGCTTTTGGGGCTGGATGCAGTGGAAGACATCATTCGCCACAATCCGGATGTGATCGTGATTGTGGATGAGGCATATATTGATTTTGGCGGCAGATCTGCCCTGGAGCTTTTGGACCGGTATGAAAACCTGCTGGTGGTGCAGACCTTCAGTAAGGCCCGTTCCATGGCAGGTATGCGGATCGGCTATGCCATCGGCAGTCCGGAGCTGATCAAAGCCTTACATGACGTAAAGTATTCTTACAATTCCTATACCATGAATATGCCGTCCCTGATTTTGGGAGTGGAAGCGGTGAAGGATAAGGCATATTTTGAGGAGACGGTGCAGAAGATCGTCCGCACTAGAGAGCAGGCGAAGCTTCGCCTTGGGGAGCTGGGCTTTACCTTCCCGGATTCCATGTCCAACTTTTTGTTTGTCACCCACGAGCGGGTTCCGGCGGAGGAGCTTTTTGAGGCACTGAGACGGGAGCAGATCTATGTGCGGTATTTCAAAAAACCTCGCCTGGATAATTATCTGAGAATCACCATCGGGACAGATGAGGAGATGGAAATATTGTATCAATTTCTTGAGAAATTTTTGAAGTAAGGCTACGAAGCGTGGAGGGCTGTGGATAATAACGTAAGGATGGAAAATTTGAGAAAATATCTGCAGATGGTATTGAATATTGTGGTGCCGCTTTTTTGGGCGGGGATCATATGCCTGATTCTGCCCAGACTTTTGAAATATTTTCTGCCCTTTGTCATCGGCTGGATCATCGCGATGATCGCGAATCCATTGGTAAAGTTTTTGGAGCGGAAGCTGAAAATCGTCCGCAAACACGGTTCTATGCTGGTGGTTGTGCTGGTGCTGGCTCTGGTGATCGGAGCCGGATATTTTCTGATTGTCTGGCTGGCCGCACAGGTAGTGGGGCTGGTGCGGGAGCTTCCGGGAATGTATGATCTGATGATGGCAGAGATGGAGGAGCTGTTTGATCATTTTGATTATCTGGACAGTTTGCTTCCAGGCAATATGCAGCAGAACGGTCAGAAGCTGATGGGAAGCCTGGGGCAGTCCTTGAATGTCCTGGTGGAAAAGGTGGCGTCGCCGACTGTGGAGGCGGCGGGAAGTGTGGCAAAAAGCATTCCCAATGTGATGGTCAATGTGATCGTGACGATCCTGTCTTCCTATTTCTTTATTGCGGACCAGGACCAGATTCTCGCCTTTGTCCGCCGGCATTTTCCCAATGGCGGCGGGATCTATCTGAAACGGCTTCGGGGAGAATTGCGTTCTGTGATCTGCGGTTATTTCCTGGCACAGTTTAAGATCATGTTTGTGGTGTCACTGATTTTGCTGGCGGGTTTTTTGATTCTGGGAGTCCGCTATGCAGTGCTTTTGGCCATCGCCATTGCCATGTTGGATTTTTTGCCTCTTCTCGGAACGGGAACCGTGCTGATTCCCTGGGCTGTTTTTAAACTGCTTTCCGGCGAATATGCCCTGGCGGCAGGACTGGCGCTTCTGTACGTGCTAAGCCAGGTGATCCGTCAGGTGATCCAGCCCAAGCTGGTGGGGGACTCCATGGGATTAAATCCGTTGATTACCTTGTTCCTGCTCTATCTGGGATTTAAGATACGGGGCATTTCCGGGATGATTTTGGCGGTGCCTTTGGGAATCCTGGTGATCCGGCTGTGGGAATATGGAGCGTTTGATTCTTTTTTCGAGAATGTCCGGAATCTGGCGGAGGAAATCCGCAGATTCCGGCGGGGAGAATAAAAGGCAATCGCAGTGGTATGCTCAAAGCGCATGGGGGTTTCTATAAGAGTTCTTATTTCTTCGTTTCTTATTTCTTCGCAGACCAGGGGAAATGCTTCCGGGATCCAGTCTGAGAAGAGGACGCGGCCTCATCGGAGGCGCTGTCTGGGGAAGCCTGGCTGTTGGACGAAGCTTTGTCCGCATGGCGGCGTGTTTTGCGCCCGCGAAGGAACCGGAGCATCATCCGGAGAATCACGGCTATCAGAATCACAATCACGGCCAGCATAGCCAGGGACGGCAGGCTGGACAGGAACCAGACAAAGAAATTTACGATGTTGTCGCAAACCGTCTCCAAATTGCGCTGGAAGCCCTTCTGGATGCGGGTGCCGACGGAATCCGGGGAGGTGGGGGTCAGGACCTTTACCTCATCAATATTGATATAAACGGTGCTATAGTCCACCTGATTGTCGTAGGTGCGCAGCTGAGACTCGAAGGATTCCAGCTGGTAGCGGATTTCCGACAGGCGATCCTCCAGGGCGATGATGGACTCCATGGTGTCCGCCTTTTCCAAAAGCTCCCAGAGCCGGTCCTGCTCGATCAGCAAGGATTTTTTGCGGCTTTCTATGTCGGAGTACTGCAAGGTCACATCCTGAGTAGTTTCTGATTTGCTGGTGATATTGCTCTGCTCGCCCACCAGGCTAATGAAATGATCCAGCTTGTCAGCAGGAACGCGCACGGTCAGATAGGCATAGCGGCGTCCAAGGGAATCGGAAATGCTGGTGCCGGACACATCGGAGGACTCCATGTATCCGCCGGCGTCGCTGACCGCCTGATTGATATTGCCGATCAGCTGGTCAAATTCCATGGTCTCCACAGACAGATGGACGGTGCGGATCAGTTTGCGCCCCGTGGGCACCGGCTGGATCTGCGTGGAGGAAGTCAGGCCGGAATCCGTGCCGTTAGTTTCCGCAGCCATGTCGGAAAGGCCCTCTTCGGCCTTCATTGCATGAGAGGACGGCATGCGATTCATTTGTACGCCGCCGGCCGCGGTTTCTGCCACGGTCGTGGATTTGGCTCCAAAGATACCGTTTCCGCTGCCGCAGGCGGTCAGCATGGCGCAAAGTGCTGCCGCAGCCAGGATGGGGAACAGGCGGCGGTGCCATTTCTCTTTCTTCATAAATATAATATACCTCCCAAAATATTGATTAACTTAAGGATAACAGTTTCTAAAGTGGATGGCAATAACGGGAACCATAAGAAACCTTTAAAATATATTTACATTTTTTTCCACATTGTGACTTTGTTAAAATGTCCTTGATAATTTGAGCTTGTATATCTGATTTAAATTGAGTATAATATGTTGAAAAAGATTTGACATTCTATCATACAGGAGGAAGAACCGTGAGCAGAGAGAAGATTATCGTAATCGACTTCGGCGGGCAGTACAACCAGCTGGTGGCGCGCCGGGTACGTGAATGCCACGTGTATTGTGAAATTTATTCTTATAAGACAGATCTTGAGAAGATTAAAGAGATGAACCCCAAGGGCATTATCCTGACAGGCGGCCCCAACAGCTGCTATGAAGAGGGCGCTCCTACTGCCAGCCCTGAGCTGTTCCAGCTGGGTATTCCGGTGCTGGGGCTGTGTTATGGCGCTCAGCTGATGATGCATGTGCTGGGCGGACATGTCTGCAAGGCTCCGGTTCGGGAATATGGCAAAATTGAGGTGACCGTGGACCAGTCCAGCTGTCTTTTCGGCAACGTTTCCGAAAAGACGATCTGCTGGATGAGCCACAATGATTATATCGAACAGGCCGCGCCAGGCTTTGAGATCATTGCCCATACCAACGACTGTCCGGTGGCGGCGGTCCAATGTGTAGAGCGAAAGCTTTATGCGATCCAGTTCCACCCGGAGGTGCTGCACACGGTAGAGGGCACCAAGATGCTCTCGAACTTCGTTTATGAGGTCTGCGGCTGCGCCGGCGACTGGAAGATGGATGCTTTTGTGGAGAATACTATCCAGGCAATCCGCCGGAAGGTAGGCAAGGGCAAGGTGCTCTGCGCCCTGTCCGGCGGCGTGGATTCCTCCGTGGCAGCTGTGATGCTGTCAAAGGCGGTGGGCGATCAGCTGACCTGTGTGTTTGTAGACCATGGCCTGCTGCGCAAAAATGAAGGCGATGAGGTGGAAGAGGTATTCGGACCCGATGGCCCCTATAACCTGAATTTCATCCGTGTCAATGCCCAGGAGCGTTTTTACGCGAAGCTGAAGGGTGTGGAGGAGCCGGAGCGCAAGCGCAAGATCATCGGTGAGGAATTCATCCGCGTATTCGAGGAGGAAGCAAAGAAGATTGGCGCCGTCGATTTCCTGGTGCAGGGCACCATCTATCCGGATGTGGTGGAAAGCGGCCTTGGCGGAGAATCCGCAGTGATCAAATCCCACCACAACGTAGGCGGCTTGCCGGACTATGTGGATTTTAAGGAGATCATCGAGCCGCTCCGCGACCTGTTCAAGGACGAGGTTCGCAAGGCAGGACTGGAGCTGGGCATCCCCGAAAAGCTGGTTTACCGTCAGCCCTTCCCGGGCCCGGGGCTGGGCATCCGCATCGTCGGTGAGGTGACCGCTGAGAAGGTGAAGATGATTCAGGATGCTGACGCGATCTATCGCGAGGAGATCGCCAAGGCAGGCCTGGATCGCAGCATCGGCCAGTACTTTGCGGCTCTGACGAATATGAGATCCGTGGGTGTCATGGGCGATGAGCGGACCTACGATTACGCGGTGGCGCTCCGAGCGGTGAATACCATTGACTTTATGACCGCAGAATTTGCAGAGCTGCCGTGGGAAGTACTGGGAAAGGTATCCAGCCGGATTGTCAACGAAGTGAAGCACGTGAACCGGGTGCTGTATGACTGCACGGGGAAGCCGCCGGCTACGATTGAGTTCGAATAACGGACATTTGAATGTGGAGCATGGCGGCAGCTATGCTCCTTATTTCTTGTGGTAAATTTACTGATAGTGTGCTAAAATCAAAGGTACATTATAGATGGAATCGAGATTGATTATACACTTTTTGAGGATTACGAGTATTAAATATGGG
>CAZICB010000069.1:0-12800 GCA_964537765.1 uncultured Lachnospiraceae bacterium | reverse complement strand
ACAAAAAGCCCGCCTGTCTGCTAAGACAGACGGACCTTTTTCCAATTTCCAATATGAATGACCAGAAAACGTCATGATTAACGGATCTTCAGACCCATGGAGGTGAGCAGCTCATCCTGCATCTGCCACTCATCCGCCAGCATCTGCTGGGAAGTCGCGTAATCCACCGCGCCGATGTAGGTAGCCATCTGCTTGTTTCCGTCGATGAAGGACTGTACATCGCTTGCCTTCATCATCGCCTCGTTGATCGCCTCGCATACCTCATCCGGCGTATCCTTCGGGGCCAGCACATAATAGTTGGAATCCCAGGTGCAGCTCACATTCTGCTCCTGCGTGGTAGCAAAGGAGGGATCCAGCTCGGTTCCCACCAGCTCTTCCATGTTCTCCAGGGTGGCGACCTTCGGTCCCAGCGTGCCAAGGACAGTCAGCTTGCTGTCCGCCAGATAGGACTGGGCGTTGGGAACGGAACAGTTGGCGATATTGATCGCGCCGGATGCCACGTTGGTCAGCTTGTCCGCCTCAGAAGAGCACTGTACCATGTTCACCATGGAGGTGTCGCCCACCAGTTCCTCGATCAGGGCGGTAAAGATTACCTGAGTCGTGCCGCCCAGGGAGCAGCCGATCACCACGTCGCCCGGGTTTGCCTTGATGTATTCCGCCAGCTCGTTAAAGTTCTTGTACGGAGCGTCCGGATTTGCGATGATCGCCTGGGGACCGCCCTGGTTCAGAATGCCGACCACCTTCAGGTCTTCCATAATGTTCACCTCAGAGGAGCCGCTGAGATACTGGACGATCGCGCCGCCGTGGCAGGTGCCCAGGGTCAGGCCGTCCGGATCCGCGTTCTTCACATGCTCCATGCCCACTTCGCTGGTATCATAGTTGGTGACAACAAAATTCACTCCCGGGCAAACCTCGCCGAGCGCCTGGGTCAGATAACGGGTATACAAATCGGTGCCGCCGCCTGCCTTCGCCGGGACGTCCACATAGACGGTGTCGCCGGATTTCCAGCCAGCGCCCTCAGTCGAAGCTGCTGCCGCTTCCCCCTCGGCCTTGGCCTGGGTCTGCGCCGCGGCTGTGGTCGCCGTCTCACTGTCGCTGGAACATGCCGCCAGGGACATAGCTGCCAGGGCTGCCGCCAGAATCACGCTGAGTTTTTTCTTCATTTCTTACATCCTCCTTTTTTTGCGGGAACGTTATTTCGTTCCTCCTGATGATTTCATTCTAATACCGGAAAAACCATTTGACAAACAGGATAATATTATATATCCTATAAGCAAAAGTTATATTCCGGAGGACGCGATGAATACCAAACAACTCTCTTACATCCTGGCGATCGCCGAAAATGAAAGTCTTTCCGCCGCATCCGCACAGCTGGGCGTATCCCAGCCCGCGTTAAGCAAACATTTGTCTGAGCTGGAGGATGAACTGGGAACGGAGCTATTTCTTCGTTATAAGAAAAAGCTTTATCTCACCCCCGCGGGGAGGATCTACGCGGACGCCGCCCGCCGGATCATCTCCGTGAAGGATCAGACCTATCAGACCATCGCCTCCCTGACTGGGCGGCAGGAGATGAACCATACCCTGACCATCGGCGTGACGCCGCTGCGGGGCGCGATCAAGGTCGCGCAGATCTTCCCGGTTTTCCGGAAGCGCTATCCCTACACAGATCTGGTGATTTCCGAGCAGTACAATGCCCAGCTGCGCCAGTCGGTGATCAACCAGACGGTCAATCTGGCGCTGGGCACCTGTATCGACCCGGACGAGGATCCGGAGCTGGACTTCGCCTCCGCTTATGTGGAGGACCTGATCCTGTTCGTCCCCTCCTTTCACCCGCTGGCGCCCCTGGCCAGCAAGGATTTATCCCGGCTGACCTCCATCGATATCCGCCAGTTTCAGGACACGCCGTTTATTTTAGGCGGGGACGGCTCCACCATCTACCGGCTGGCGCAAAATATTTTCAAGCAGGCGAATATGAACCCCACGGTCATCTACCGTTCCAACAACAACCTGGTGCTGAAAAATATGGCCATCAGCGGCAGCGGCGTGTGCCTGCTGTCCCACTCCTTCATCGAGCCTCATCCGAACCTGGTTTATTTCTCCCTGCGCCCGAATTATTATACCCACGTTTCCACGATGCTGCCCAAAAGCAGGCCGCTCTCCGAGGAGGAGCGCTACCTGGTCGCTTTGTTCTGCGCGTCCGATTATACCAATCCCCATTACCGGTATCACCCGACGCCGCTGGCAAAGGAGCTTTTGGAGGAATTTCATTTCCCGGAAGCCGCCCGGGATGTATTTATCTGAAGAAAAAGGGGGATGTCTGCTATGGTAATGGATACCAGAATCATCGAATATATGATCGCGATCGCGGAAGAACACAGCCTGAATAAGGCAGCCGAAAAGCTGTTTCTCTCCCAGCCGGCTTTAAGCCAGCGTTTAAAAAAGCTGGAGGAGGAAGTGGGCGCCGAGCTTTTCCGGCGGGAAAACGCCGGGCTTGCCATCACCGACGCCGGCCGCGTTTACATCAATGGCGGCCGCTCCATCCTGCAAATCAAGCAGGAGGCATTAAAGCAGCTGGCCGGCATGAGCCGGCGCAGCCGGGACGCTATCCGCTTCGGCTGCGCCACCTCCCACGCTCTGGAATGCGTCCCCCGCTTCCGGGCCGCCTATCCCGATATCGAGCTGTCCTCCAAACGGACCAACTCCGTGGCCGCCAAGGAGGATCTGATCATGGGCCGGCTGGATATCGCCGTGCTTCTGACACCCACCCTGCAGCACAGCGTCCTGGAATATCTGCCCCTTTCCCGGAATCATATCCTGCTCTCCCTCCCGGCCACCCATCCGGCAAACGAAGAAAAATCGCCCTTCTCGCAGAGCTATGACTGCTTAAAGGACGACTATTTCATTCTCAGCCCGCCTCACACCTATTCCCGGGAAATCGAGGACCGGGCGCTGGCCGCCATGGACATCCGGCCGCGGATCCTCTGTGAAATCGGGGATAACGAAAGCAAGCGTTATATGCTGAACAAAAACCTCGGGAACGCGTTCCTGCCTAACTATTCTATCCAGCAGGAGGACACCTTCCGCACATACCCTCTGGAGCCGCCCCAGACCTTCTACATCGTGGCGGCCTACCCAAAGAATATCGTGCTGTCCGCGCCCATGAAATATATGCTGGAAATTCTGCTGACGATTTTTGACACGAAAGGAGAAACGTAAGCCTTCATCCGGGGAAGAACCGCCCTCCCGGATGCCGGATCGAACTCTCCCTGACGGTTACTCCGCCTCCGCCGGCACAAAGATTCTCGTCTTATGCACATCGGTGCTTTCTACATGCTGCTTTGCCATGGCGATGGCCTCCTCGCAGAACTGCCGCTGCGCCATCACCAGCTGCTTGCCCCGCTTGTCGATCTTTCCATAGGTGCCGTCCGGCTGCAGAATATGGGCTTTCACATTGTCCTCCAGCTGTACCCGTAAAATATGGATCACCTGATTTTTCAGCTCCGGATCCTCCACCGGGAACAGGATCTCCACACGCTTATCCAGGTTCCGGGGCATCCAGTCCGCGCTGCCCATGTAAACCTCCGGGCTGCCGTCATTTTCAAAATAGAAAATCCGCGCATGCTCCAGGAAATTTCCCACGATGGAATGAACGCTGATATTTTCGCTTAATTCCGGCACCCCTGCCTTCAGACAGCAAATGCCCCGGACCACCAGCTCCACCTTCACTCCGGCGCAGGACGCCTCGTATAGGGCCGCGATGATCTCCTTGTCACAAAGAGAATTCATCTTCGCCATAATATGGGCGTTCCTGCCCTTCCTCGCGTTTTCCGTCTCCCGACGGATCATCTTCACAAATTTGCCCCGCAGCCACAAAGGCGCCAGAGACAGCTTATTCCAAGTCGGCGGCTCCGAATAACCGGACAGCATGTTAAATACTGCCGTGGCGTCCTCACCGATCTTGGGATGGCAGGTCATCAGGCCGCAATCCGTATACAACCTCGCCGTGGAATCGTTGTAGTTTCCGGTTCCCAGATGGACATAGCGGCGGATGCCGTCCTCCTCCCGGCGCACCACCAGGGTGATCTTGCAGTGGGTCTTTAAGCCCATCAGGCCGTAAATCACGTGGCAGCCGGCCTTCTCCAGCTTTTTCGCCCAGTTAATATTATTTTCCTCATCAAAACGCGCTTTCAGCTCCACCAGAACGGATACCTGCTTGCCCCGCTCCGCCGCCTCAGCCAGCGCCGCCACGATGGGCGAATGGCCGCTGACACGGTACAGGGTCTGCTTGATGGCCAGCACATCCGGATCCTTGGCCGCCGTGCGCACGAAATTCACCACCGGATCAAAGGTCTGATAGGGATGATGCAGAAGGATATCTCCTTTGCGGATATTGGTAAAAATATCATCCTCATTCATCAACGCGGGAACCATCTGGGGCGTGTAGACCGGCGTTTTTAAATGGTCAAAACCTTCCATGCCGTACAGCTTCATCAGGAAGGTCAGATCCAGCGGACCGCTGATCTCATAAATATCCTCAGCGCCCACCTGCATTTCCTTTTTTAAAAGCTTCAAAAGCCGCTTGTCCACCTTCTCTTCCACTTCCATGCGGATCACCTCGCCCCACTGGCGCTTTTTTAGCTGTTTTTGGATCTCCTCCAGCAGATCGCTGGCTTCCTCCTCGTCCAGCGCGAAGTCCGCGTTGCGCATGATCCGGAAGGGATGGGCTGTCACGATCTTGTAATTGAGAAACAATTCCTTCATGTTTCGCTCGATGATCTCCTCCAGCAGGATCACCTTGCGGGTGCCATCTTCCGCCCGGGGAAGCTCCACGATCCGCGGCAGCACCGACGGGACCTGCACCATGGCAAATTCCAGCTCCTCATCCTCATCCTTTTTCTGCACCAGCGCCGCAATATTCAAAGATTTATTGCGGATCAGGGGGAAGGGGCGGGAGGAATCCACCGCCATGGGCGTCAGCACCGGATAAACCGTATCCTTGAAATAGCGGTCCACGTAAGCGCCGTCCGCCTCGCTTAAATCCTCATGCCCGTAAACAAGTTTCAGGCCCTGGACTTCCAGCGCCGGAAGCAGGGAACGATTGTAGGTGGAATACTGCAAATCCACCAGATCGTGGGTCTTCGCGGCGATCATCTCCAGCTGCTCCTCCGGCTTTAAGCCAGCAATATCCAGCTTCCGGTATTTGGCATGGACCTGATCCTTTAAGGAAGCCACCCGGACCATGAAAAACTCATCCAGATTGGACGCGGTGATGCTCAAAAATTTCAGCCGTTCAAACAGCGGAATGGTTTTGTCCCGGGCTTCGTTCAAAATCCGATAATCGAACTCCAGCCAGCTCAGCTCGCGGTTCACATAATTTTTCGGATTGGTATACATGTTTTCTGTCTCTGCCATAGCTTACACCTTCCTTTTCTGTTTCAGAATGGGCCGGATGCCAAATATTTCCTCGAAGAAATCACATTTCTGGGCGATGGAAATGCTCTCTAGCAGCACATCCCCGTCATAATCGGTGGTGATGACCAGCTGCTTGCCTCTGACTGCCATTTTACAATCCAAAAGCTTCCCCTTATGCCCGCGGTCCATGGAATTTGCCAGCCGCAGAATTGCCGTCAGCTTGGCGATGGTCATGGTCAGATTGTCCGGATTTGCCAGGCGCGTGCTGCGGAAAGCATCCGCCTCGATTTTCACCTCATTGTATTTAAAGGGGGACACATGGTAACGGACCACATTGGCCACAATCTCCCGTTCCAGGTGGGACAGGCCGATGATTTCCGTGGACATGATAATATTGTAAGCGCAGTTGTTGGCGTCCCGCATGGTCACGAACTTGCCGCAGGAGTGAAGCACAGACGCGATCTGCAAAAGCAGCCGCTCCCGCTCTCCCAGCCCATGGTATTTTTTCAGGCTGTCAAATACCTGCAGGGCCTCCACCTCCACCGCCTGTACATGGGACATATGGCATTTATACCGCTTCGCCATGTTGCGGGCGGTGACAATGATGTCATTGACAAAATCATGGCTGAACCGCAGAAGCTTTTTTTCCTGGGCGTACTCCGCCGCGATGCCGTCGCCCATGCGGATCCCCGGCACCCACATGGCCTCCGCGCCGGTGATCTCCAGCATCCGTTTCAGGATTGCCGCCGTGGGAAACAGAAGCGTGGCGTACTCCGCGTTGATGTCAAAGCGCTCCTCGAGCTGGTCTAAATTCATGCTGCACAGCTTCTCGAAAAACTGATTAAATTCCTCCGCGGAAATCCAGTTTTTCTGCCTGGTTCTGCCCTCCATCTCATAGCACATGGTCACGATGGGCTCGCCGATACCCACCAGGTTTTTAATTGTGCGGTCCTTCAAATATATTTTCCGGTAAGTCACCAGCTCATTGTCGATAATGTCCCGGATCAGGCCCTGCTCCTGCTGCGCGGTCGCCTTTACCAGGGACATGGACTCCCGCAGGCGCAGTACGCCCAGTGGCAGATTCTGGGTGGACAAAAGGGCGTCCTTGTCAAACAAAGAAACCTGCAGACTGCCAAACCCCACGTCCACAATCGCCGTTCCACTCTGGACAATGTTCTGGAATTCCATGTCTTTGCCGCCCAGGGCTTTATAGCTGATAAAGCGCTGTTCGGAATTGCTGATCAGCTGTACGTCGATCCCGGTCCGCACCCGGATGTGATCCAGCACGATCCTGCTGTTGCCGGCTTCCCGCATGGCGGTGGTGGCATAGGCCCGGTAATCCTCCGCCTGATACCCCTTCATGATCCTGGAAAAATCCTCCAGCACCTCGCACAGTTCTTCCACCAGCGGATAACTGATCTTGCCATCATTGAAGGTGTCCTTTCCCAGCGCGATCCTGTGCTTCACGTGATCAATCTGTCTGATGCCGAACTTCGAGGATATCTCGTAGATCCCCAGCTCCAGATCAAACGATCCCACATCGATCGCCGCAAATATGTGTGTCATTCCCAGCCCTCCTTCCCCTATGATAAAACGCGGTTTACCGGCCATGCCGCGCCTAGCGGGACGGTTCCGGATAAACCGCTTAGTAATTGCCAAATATCCGCAGATTTCGCGCCTCTGCCGCAATACCACTCAGGGCGTTTTGAATCCCCGCGTCCTCTAAATTCCCCTCGATATCGATAAAGAAGCGGTACTCCCAATTCCTGCCCGCCACGGGACGGGACTGGATCATCACCATGTTTACGTCATTGAAAATAAAATGTCCCAGCATGTTATAAAGGGTGCCGCAGCGATGGGGCAGTTCGAAACAGATGCTGATTCTGGAAGCGTCCGCCCGGTATACCGGTCTTCTGGAAAGGATCATGAAGCGGGTGGTATTTTGCTTATTATTCTGGATGGAAGAGCGCAAAACCTTCAATCCGTAGAGCTTTCCGGCGATTTCGCTGGCTACCGCCGCCTGGGTGGGATCCCCGTCCTCCATCACCTTCCTGGCTGCCACCGCCGTGTTTACCAGGCTGACCTGCTTCCACTCCTTCTGGGCGTTGAGAAAATCGGAGCATTGCATTAAGCCCTGGGGATGAGAAAATACGGTCCGTATCTGGCTGATGTCCGCCTCCTGCCTTGTCAGCAGCGCATGGCTGACCGGAAGGAAGATCTCCGCCACGATGTAATTGTGATATTTCAGCAGCAGATCATAATTGTCCGTCACCGCGCCTGCGGAAGAATTTTCGATGGGCAGCACCGCATAATCCGCTCTGCCTTCCTGAACCTCCTGCATGGCTTCTTCAAAGGTCAGCACATGGTAAATGTCTGCCTGATCGCCAAAATACCGCAAAGTCGCCGCATGGCCGTAGGAACCCTCCACGCCCTGATAAACCACCTTTACGTCCTTCATGGGAAGCTCCGGAATCTTTTCAAAGCCCAGATCCACCCCCCGGCCCTGACCGGCAAGCTTCACATACTGAACCCGGCGGCTGATGGCCATGATCTGTTCGAACAGATCCCGCACCGACGCCTTGCTGTAGGCTTCCGTCGCCAGCTGCTCCACCGCGTCCAGCTTCTGCCGCTCCCGGGCGGCATCATAGACAGGAATCTGATTCTCCGCCTTATAGTCGGCGATCCTTCCGCTCACTTCCATCCGTTTTTCAAATAATTCCACCAGCTGGCGATCGATGTCATCCAGCTGCTTTCTATATTCCGACAAATCCATTGCTCTATATTCTCCTCGCTTCCTGTTCCTTTTTCAGCATTTCGATAATCCGCTCCCGGGTGTAAGCCCCCGGACGTTTCCGGTATTCCGCCGGAAGCTCTTTTATGTAAAATGGTTCCCCGTATTCGATGGTCACCTGGGCCGGGCGGATCCAGGGAAAATGCTTTTCAAAAATTTCCGGGGTGCCGGTGATCGCCACCGGAACCACAGGGCAGCCGGATTTATCCGCGATCTTTAAGCTGCCTTCATGGAAGGGCATCAGTTCCAGACTGTCCTCGTTTTCATTGCGGGTGCCCTCCGGGAAAATCCAGATGGAGACGCCGCCCCGGATCTTCTCAATGGCCTTGAGAATGGTTTTTAACCCCTCTTTAATGTCCTTCCGGTCCAGAAACAGACAGTTGATCAGCTCCATCCACTGGGAAATCAATGGCCAGGAGGCCATCTCCTTTTTCGCCACAAAGCCGGTGAGTCCCGGCACGGTCATATAGCCTGCCAGAATATCAAAATAGCTCTGATGATTCCCCACGTAAAGCACGGCCTGATCCGGGATCCTTTCCAGCCCCTTTACGGTCAATGTGGAGCCGGTGGCCTTAAAAAGCAGGCTCAAAATTCCCTTCACAATCCCCTGGGAATGGATCTGCTGACGCACCGGATCCTCCAGCGCCGCCTTTTTCTCCTTCAAAAGCACCGGATAGCTGAATACCAGAAATCCCCCCAGAATGACCGCTACCGCTATTAATCTTATCATTGGTTACTTCCCCCGTTTTCTTTTTTTGTTTTTGTAATCCGCTCAAAGAGCAGCCCGGTGGCGAACCACAGCGGCGCAAAATCCAGACGGATCAGCCCGTTGATGTTGGACTGCCTTCCGGAATAGTCCCAGGGGCACATGCCCCGCGTCTTCAGCCATGCGCCGGAAATGTATTCCGCCGTAAAAATCAGCACCATATACAGCATTCCATGACGCACATATTGGTCCGTGCCGCGCAAGGGCTGGCTGCCGATCCAACGATCCACCGCCTTTCCGATGGGAGCCAGCAGGGCGCCCATGCCGTAGATGGGAAACATCAAAAGGGAGGTCTGTCCCATCAGTCGCCAGTCCCGGGCCATAATGGATTCCATGGAGGTGAACATCACCTCCAGGCACCAGCCGGCGATCCCGCATTTGCAAAAATTTAATGGAAATTCTTTTAATCTGCTCATGGGGATAGTTTGCGCGGCCCCGGCGCGGTTCATTCGTCAAACCCTTTAAATAAATTGATTTTTCTCAGGATCGTAATGATAATCGATGGCCGCCAGCTTCTCCTCAAGCGAGCTGCGGTCTGCGTCCAAAGCGCCGCACAGCTCCTCCAGACTTCCATAAAAATCCCTCAGCTGGGTATTTAAATAGCTGAGCAGCATCACCGGATCCTTTGGCATCATATCCTTTTTCTCCTTTTCATTATGGCCGCACTTTGTTTTACCTTTATAGTACAATAGGGTTTCACAATTTACAAGGAGATTTTCCGACGGATTTTGGGAGATTTCCCGACGGATTTTGGGAGCTATTTTTCCCCCACGGGCAGCCGTCCTCGCAAAAACCGCTTTTTCAGCTCGCTAAACCGGAAGGGGATCAGCGGATAAATGTAGCTCTTTCCGGCGATGGTCTTATTAAATACAATGGCGCACACGGAAAGCGCTAGCCCCGCCGCATAGCCCCAGCCGTAGAACGCCGCCGTCAGAATCAGCATCAGCACCCGCATGAATTTCAGCGCGTAGCCCAGTTCAAAGCTGGACTGGCTGTAGTTTTCCACTGTGACAAACGCCATATACAGCATGGTTTCGCTGTTGAACCACCCGGATTTCACCGAGTATTCGCCCAGCACAATTCCGGCGATAACGCTTAAAGGGGTGGTCAGCATATTGGGCGTATTGATGGCCGCCAGCCGCAGTCCATCGATGGCAAATTCCAGGATCAAAAGCTGATAGATCAGGGGCACGAAGGACGGGTCCGACAGCTTGATAAACTCCAGCCCCCTGGGAATCCGCTGAGGATTCAGCATCAGAAGCAGCCAGGTGGGCGTCAGAAGCAGACTCAGCACCGCCGCGGCCATTCTGGAAAGCCGCAGATAGGTGCCGGTGATCGGCGGAAAATAATAATCGTCCGCCTCCTCGATGATGTCAAACACCGACGAGGGCAGAATCATCGCCGCCGGGGAATTGTCCACCAAAATCACAATATTACCCTCCAGAATACACGCCGCGGCCGTGTCCGGCCGCTCGGAAAATTTGAATTTCGGGAAGGGGTTGTACCATTTGTGGGGATAAATCGCTTCCGCCAGGCTTTCCTGGTTCATGGTTAATGCGTCCACATGCAGGCTCTTGATGCGGTTTTTGATTTTTTTCAGCAATTCCGCGTCCTGCCGCCCCTCCATATAGCAGATGGCAATGTCAGTATGGGAACTTTCTCCAGCATTGAGAATCTCCATACTCAGCCTGGGATCCCGGATCCGCCTGCGGATCAGCGCCGTATTGAAAATCAGCGTTTCCACAAAGCCATCCCGCGAGCCCCGCATCACTTTGTCCTTTTCCGGCTCATCCACACCCCTGGCAGGATAGGTCCGACAGTCGATGGTCAGGCAGTGATCATATCCATCAATCAACACGCAGGAGGCGCCCATCAGCAGCTGAACCACCATCTCATCCTCCTGCGTTATCAGGCCCACCTCCCCGTAGGGAAGATATTTTCTGGAGAAGGTCTCCGCATCCGGCGGCATGGACTCCGGTTTCAGGGCGGTCCAACCCTGGATCAGCTTTAAGAGCACCTCATCCTTGGTAAATCCGTCAACGAAAAACAGGGCGGCATCCCGCCCTCCGATCTGCAAATTGCGCAGCACCACATCAAAATTCTTATCCATCTGCAAAACCTTTTTTACATGTTCCACATTTTTCGTCAATGCTTTTGAAAATGTCATCTTGCACACCTCCGGCCATGGATTGTCAAATTATTCATAGACAGTATGTGCCTTTTCGCATTTTTTATTCCATTTTGCACAATTCTCATTGACGAAACTGAAAAAAAATGGTATATTTAACCATGTAAGAAACACAGCGTGTTACTTATCTTCTTTATTTGGTATGGGGATACCAAGCATGAACTTTATAGTGTAACGGTTTGTGATCGTGACCGAAAAGCCGCTTTCTGTGGGGGAAAGGCGGCTTTTCACTTTCATCAGGACGCGCTAAGACGCGCCGGTGACGCGTCCCGTCGCCTTTTTGAAGGCTTTTAAAAGTTTATGGAACTGAAAAACCCGCCCAGGCTTGCGGGGCGGGCGGGTCCTTCATAGGAGTTGAGTCATTGCCACACGGGTCAAATGAGGCAATCGAAATGTATAGAATATTCACATGTAGTTAGGTTTTGCTAACTGAGTATATGTTAGCACAAGCTAACGATTTTTGCAAGTATCTTTTCGGTTGTTTTTTCTCATTAAGGATTTTTTATTCTGCTCAGTGAATTTTATTTTTGCCACTTTACTCTTCGCGACGTTTCCTATACAATATATCCAATAACCGCTATTCAAGGAAGGAGATTTCTGCCATGACTACTGTAACATTGGGAAGGACCGGAATCACGGTCAATAAAAACGGCTTCGGCGCCCTGCCGATCCAGCGTGTTTCCAGGGAAGACGCCGCCCGCCTTCTGCGAAGGGCCTACGACGGTGGGATCAATTTTTTTGATACAGCGCGGGCCTATTCCGACAGTGAGGAAAAGATCGGCTACGCTCTGAGTGATGTCCGCAATCACTTTTATCTTGCCACCAAGACCATGGCAAAGAATGCCGAGGGCTTCTGGAAGGATCTGGAGACCAGCCTGCGGCTGTTAAAGACCGACTGCATCGATATTTACCAGTTTCACAATCCATCCTTCTGCCCGAAGCCGGAGGACGGCACCGGGCTTTACGAAGCGGCACTGAAGGCGAAGGAGCAGGGCAAGATCCGCTTTATCAGCATCACCAACCACCGGCTTGCGGTTGCCCAGGAGGCCATCGACTCCGGTCTGTACGACACCCTGCAGTTTCCGTTCTGCTATCTGAGCAGTGAAAAGGACATTCATCTGGTGCAGTCCTGCAAAGAAAATAACATGGGCTTTATTGCCATGAAATCCCTGTCCGGCGGCCTGATCAATAACTCCGCCGCGGCCTATGCCTTCGCGGACCAGTATGACAACGTGCTCCCCATCTGGGGCATTCAAAAGGAGCATGAGCTGGAAGAATTTTTAAGCTACATCTCCCAGCCCCCGGTCATGACTCCCGAAATCCGTCAGCTGATCGAAAAAGACCGGGATATGCTTTCCGGCAGCTTCTGCCGGGGCTGCGGCTACTGTATGCCGTGCCCGGTGGGCATTGAAATCAATAACTGTGCCCGCATGTCTCTGCTGCTGCGCCGCTCCCCTAGCGCCAAGCATCTGTCTGAGGAGGGACAGGCGAAGATGATGAAGATCAAGGACTGCCTCCATTGCAACCAGTGCATGTCCCATTGTCCTTATGGCCTGGACACTCCGCGGCTTCTGGAGCGAAACCTGAAGGATTATGAGGAAATCCTCGCCGGAAAGGTCATGACTCCGACCAATTTCTGAAAT
>CAZICB010000068.1:0-13873 GCA_964537765.1 uncultured Lachnospiraceae bacterium | reverse complement strand
TCTGACAAATCTACCGCAGACGGAGTCTTCGTTTCGGTTTCCAGATCATAGATCAGCTCGGTCTCGCCGGCGGTTTCCGCCTCCTCCAGCTCCTCCTCATCCAGGTCCGCCAGACTCAAAGTAGCGACCTTATAAGATGACAGGGATGTGGTGCTGGCAGTGGTCTGCAGATCCTCCAGCTTCACCAGGGCGTTCGCCTCTGTCTTCATCCATGCCATCTGCGCATAGATCTGCTCCTCTGACAGGCAATAGTAGTCCTCAATGTCCGCCATGGAAAGGGCTGCCTGATAAGCCTCCCAGCTGGTCTGCTCATAGCCGGAGCCATCGTATCCGATTTCATTCTCCAGCTGCTCCAAAAGCTCGTAAAGCTCCTTTAATGCCGCTTCGGTCTCGCTTCTTTCCTCCAGCGCCAGAACCGCCGCCTTCAGCTGAGTCAAAGCCGCCTGATAATCCTTGTCGGCCAGGCCCGTCTGCTCATAGATTTCCTCCGCATAGGCCAAAGCCTCCTGGTAGTCTCCAAAGCTGTCCTCGGTATAATCCTCCCGGGCATAATCACAGGTTTCCAGATACTCTCCCAGCGCCTGACGGGCCTTGGATTCGACTTCTGCCTTCACCAGGCCATTCAAAGCCTCCTGCAGGCTGCTCTCCAGAGCATCCACCTGAGAGACGGTCAGATTCTCGCTGTCCTTTAAAGCTTCCTCCGCAGCGTCTGCCGCTTCGGCCAGCACCGCCAGGGATTCTGCCGTGTAGGTGCCGGTCTCCTCCAGCCTCTTTTCCGCATCGGCCAACAAAAGCTTCAAATCGGAGACATCTCCCCGTTTCTCCAGCTCGTTCAGGGCCGTCTGCAGGGCCTCCAGGGCTGCCTGCGCTTCCGACTCTGACACATCATCGGCACGCTCCAGAACCGCCTCTGCCTCCCGGCAGGCGCTTTCCAGTGCTGCCCAGCTGTCCGCCGTATAATCGGTCTCGGAAAGCTCCTCCGCCTGATCCAGCTTTTCAGAAAGCTTTGCCGTATCTCCTCTGCGTACCAGAAGCTCCACGCCCTCTGTCAGGGACGCCAGCAGGGTCTCTGACCTTTCTGCGGAAAGCTCCTCGGGTACCAGAAGGGCCTCCTGGGCCTCCCCGGCTCTCGCCTGCAGCCTGCTCCAGCTGGTGGCCGTATAGGTCTCCGCATCCAGGGCATCGATTTCCTCCAGCTTTCCGGCAAGCAGGGTGGTATCACCGCGGGTCACCAGGCCCTCCACTGCCGTGTTCAGCAGCGCTGCCTGGGCATCCAGCTCCTCCTGCTCCGCATTGGACGTGGCAAGCAATGCCTCCGCCGCCGCGATGGCATCCGTCAGCGCCTGGTAGGAGCTGGCTGTGTAGCTCTCCGCCACATAGGTCTTCGCATCCGCCACCGCCTGGGTCAGGGCCGTGTAATCGCCCTTTAACTTCACTACCTGGGCATTGTCGAAATCCAGGTCCAGCCAGAAGCTGCAATCCGCGAGCGCATCTCTTTCAATAAACAGAAGCATGTCTTCCGTGTAATCCAGCTGAAAACCCGACTGGATCAGGTTTCCGTCATCATCCTTTTCCGTTGACGTAGCCTTCGTACACTTTCTCCAGCTAAGATTATAATCTCCTCCCGGCTGGTATCTTATTTCATCGATGACATAGGCTCCGCTATCGTTTTTCCGGAGATTCAGGTACACGGTCATCTGCTCCCCGCTCACTTCCAGTTCCACGCTTTCAATCAGGGCCTTGATATAATCGTATACGGGCAAATCCGCCACATATGGATTGTAGACCTCAAAGGGAACCTCATATCTGCCGTCCGAGAACTGATTCACCGGAAGGGTCTGCCGGATGGCCGCCTTCAAAGCCGCTGTCTGGCCGTCCACCTCCTCCTGGGAGGCAGCCCCGTTTTCAAGCACGGACCACGCTTCCTCCAGCGCCGCCTGCAGCTTCTCATAGGACTCTTCCCGGTAATCGTCGGCGGAATAGCCCTCCGCCTGCTCCACCAGGCTCCTAAGCTCCGCTACGGATACCAGCCCGGCCATGGCCGTCTCCAGCTTCTTCGACAAAGACTGAATCAGGTTGCCGGTATAGCCGTCCTTATTTTCTTCCAGCTTTGCCTCTATTCTGGCGATCACGGCAGTCAAGGCTTCATAGGAATCTGTGGTATAGTCCTCCGCCGCCAGGCCCTTTGCTTCCTCCAGTCTGGCAAGCAGCGCCGCCGTCTCCTCTTGGGAGGCCTCCGGAGTCCACGCGTTTCCAAGGTCCAGCTCCAGATCCACATAGATCCGGCTTTCCCCGCCATCCATCAGCAGATAAAGGGGCAGCCGCTCCTCCGTGTACTCCGCAGTAAAGACAAAGGAATGAGAGCTCTCCGGACCTTCGTCCGCAGCCTGGAATTTTCCGTCTTTCTCATAGCCCAGCTCTGCAATAAAATGCCCGTCCGCTTCCTCCGTATTCAGCGTCACCTCCATTTGGCTTCCGCTGATGAGAAGCTGCGCATTTTTGAAATGCACATTGTACGCAGATTCCTGATCGGTATCCGCCTCATAGACCTTTACGGAAATCTGATAGCTGCCCTCGGTCAGTGTTTTTTCCTCCAGGGCGGCTATAGCCTCCGCAAGCCCTTCCTTCAGGGCTTCGATGTCCGCATCTCCCAGATCTGACGGATCCGCAATCGCGGCCTCCGCCGCAGCCACCGCCTTCTTAAGCACGGCCAGAGAAGCCTGGGTATAGATTCCCGTATCCTCAAGCAGCTTCCCGGCCTCCGAAAGCAGGGGCTTTAACTCCTGGGGATTTCCCAAGGTCACCAGACCCTCCACGGCCGCGTTCAGCAGCGCTGCCTGGGCATCCAGTTCCTCCTGCTCCGCACTAGACGTAGCAAGCAATGCCTCCGCCGCCGCGATGGCATCCGTCAGCGCCTGATAGGAGCTGGCTGTGTAGTTCTCCGCCACATAGGTCTTCGCATCCGCCACCGCCTGGGTCAGGGCCGTGTAATCGCCCTTTAACTTCACTACCTGGGCATTGTCGAAATCCAGGTCCAGCCAGAAGCTGCAATCCGCGAGCGCATCTCTTTCAATAAACAGAAGCATGTCTTCCGTGTAATCCAGCTGAAAACCCGACTGGATCAGGTTTCCGTCATCATCCTTTTCCGTTGACGTAGCCTTCGTACACTTTCTCCAGCTAAGATTATAATCTCCTCCCGGCTGGTATCTTATTTCATCGATGACATAGGCTCCGCTATCGTTTTTCCGGAGATTCAGGTACACGGTCATCTGCTCCCCGCTCACTTCCAGTTCCACGCTTTCAATCAGGGCCTTGATATAATCGTATACGGGCAAATCCGCCACATATGGATTGTAGACCTCAAAGGGAACCTCATATCTGCCGTCCGAGAACTGATTCACCGGAAGGGTCTGCCGGATGGCCGCCTTCAAAGCCGCTGTCTGGCCGTCCACCTCCTCCTGGGAGGCAGCCCCGTTTTCAAGCACGGACCGCGCTTCCTCCAGCGCCGCCTGCAGCTTCTCATAGGAGCCTTCCCGGTAATCGTCGGCGGAATAGCCCTCCGCCTGCTCCACCAGGCTCCTTAGCTCCGCTACGGATACCAGTCCGGCGACGGCCGTCTCCAGCTTCTCCCGCTGCCCGCTCACCAGATCGTAGGTGAAATTTTCCGTGGCATCCAGCACCACATTAATATCTGCAATAACATTGCATAAAGCCTGATAGCTGCTTTCCGTATAGTCGGCCGCGTCCAAAGCCGCCGCCTCCGCCAAAGCCCTGCGCAGATCCTCCACCATCTCATCCGACGCCGTCACCTTTTGGGCATAGGAAAGCTCCAGCTCCAGGTCTACATAGGTTCCGTAGCCATATCTTGGAGTATTGAAGAAGAGCTGCAGACGATCCTCCGTATAGCCGCGTGACAAACAGAAGGATAGGGGATAGCCGTCCTCACCGGTCACGGCCTCCGCCTGCTTCATGGCCTCCTGGACATTTTCCACATAATAAAGCTCTGTGATATAATCTCCGTCATCCGCCTGGACATCCAGCTGCACCTCCATGTCCGTGCCGCTTACCTTCACATAGGCATACTCTCCAAAGTAACCCTTTCTCGAAGACTCGGTATCGGAATCCGCTCCGTAAACCCGGACCGGAACCAGGTAATAGCCATCCGAAAGCAGCTGATCGTTTCCGGTCTGGCCGCCGCCTGCGGCCTCCAGCGCCTGACGCAGCTTTGCCGCCGCCGACAAAATCAGCTCCTCCGACGGATCCTGGCCGTAGATCTCCTTGGCCTCCTCTATGGCTGCAGCCAGGGTGTCACGCTCCGTGCCGGCCTCCATGGTTTCCAAATGCCAGCCTGCCTCATCGATTACCGCCATCAGGATGGTCTTATCATATCCGGCCAGGGGATTCTCATCCACTTTTTCCAGGCTGCCGGAGATCAGCCGCAGACGGGCGGAGGCCTCCGCGTTTCCGTCTCCCGGTGTCCCGGCAAAGCCGTCCATGATCGGTACGATAAAGCTGATCAGATAGCTGCCGTCGCTCATGGGCGTAGTCAAAGGCATGGAGATCCGTTTCAGGTAATGAAGCCGGTCTCCCTTTGCCATGGCGTCGATCAGCAGATTATCTCCGTCGGACTGGTAGCCCAGAATAGTAAAGCTGGTCTTGGTGGAGATTTTTCCGCCGTCGTAGTAGTTCGCTCCCGACATATAGCCCTCCGCGCCGGACACCAGCACCCTTTGCATGTCCAGATAAACCCGATACTCCTTTCCCTTTTCCAGCACCTCCAGCCACACGGTTCCATTCCGCAAGGCGCCGTTGCTCATACTGGGAGCATACAGGTTTCCGTAATGGGAAACGGTCCCGTGGGCCTGATAGACGCCTTCCTCCAGCTCATCAAGCTCACTGCGCTGAACGATCTCCCCCCGGTCAATAAAAATATATTCCGCGTTGACCTTATCTACATCCGGGCTGATGGTAAGGGTCCTGGCGGACTCATCCAGGGTCCCCAGAACCGTGCCCCCATAGGTATATCTCGTGTTATCATCAATCGCAATCGTCAAATTTTCCGTGGGCATATCCACCGGAACCGGCAGAACAAGCGTCACCGGATAAAGGGGTGTCAGCTCCTGGCCTGCCCCGTCGGTCAGCGATACTCTCCAATACTGGTAGCTGTTCTCGTCCTTGGCGAATAAGCGGACATTTTCCACATAGCCCTCATAGAGCTTTGACTCGCTCTCGTCAATCTTTTCGTAGGTAAAAACGCAATCCTCCGGCAGGCTCATAGTAGAAGTGTAGAGCACTGCCCCGTTGCTGGTTTTGGTGAACGCCTTATCTAAGACCACGTCGTTTCTCAGATGAAGGCAGCCCCAGGCCATTTTCGTCTGGCTCTTTTTCATCAGCTCCGTTTTATTGGAATTCTGCAGTTCCTCATTGGATGCGTCCATGCTTTCCGTACGGACCTGGATCCAGGAGCCGAAAACCAAATCCTCCACGTCCATCGTGACCAGGCCGGAGGCCGCGTCATAGACCGGCTCAAATACCGCCTCATCATACTCCAGCAGAGCCTGTTGGGGATATTCCGAATCGACATCCACCTGGCGGCTTCGCATCACACCGACGTAGGTGACCGGATCATCCTCCTGCTCCGCCACGCGAAGCACTGCCTTGACCTGCCCGGTCCCATCCACAGATACCTCCACTTCCTTCTCGAAAAGTCCGTTCATAAACTGGTACTCTGCGGCCAGATTTTCCCTCTGTGTACTGTAAAAATATTGTTTCGCATAGTTGGTCCAAAAATAGCCCTTGACTGCGCTTCCGGTCTCCGGCACTTCCAAAAGCTCCTCCGCGTCCTCCGCCGATAGCCCGATCACCGTGGAGGTTTCCTTGGAGCCTCCTCGGCTGCTCGTATACAGGGAGGAATATGCCTTCAAAAGCACCTGATCCTCCAGGCTGTCCAGATGGAAGGACAGATAACCGGTTCCCAGCTCGGCATCCTCCCCCTGCCGGATCTCATATGCATCCTCCGGCCAGTAGTAGTCATTGACCTCCCCGGAAATATACCCGTGCTCTATGTCGTAATCGGCCATCTCCTGGTTAAAATAGGTCTCCGGGGCATTGAAGGTCCCGAAGGGAAACTCCTTCGGAGTATCATAGTTTTTCTTTATGGCTTTTACCTGCTCCGGCCCCACCAGCTGGATCATGTCAAAGGCGCCATAGCCATGAAACTGGAGGGTGACCCGGTATCCCGCCTCCTCCGTCTCCACCAGCGCGTACCGGTTGATCTGCATACGGGAAGTTGATGACTGAAAAAAGCCATCAACTTCCCAATCTGTAGCCTTACAAGCCGTAATCGGCACCATGCAGGAGGATCTTTCCCCGAAAGGGGAAAGATCTTCGTTGCTTTCGGCAGCGAGGATCCTCCCCTCCAGGGGAACCGTGAGCACAAGCGCCGCTGCCAGGACCGGCAGCACCGCTTTCTTCAGACGATTCCACATTTCACACTTCCCCCTGGATATTGTTTACTGGACCGCATTCAGCTTCAGGTAGCCGGACATTACCGGATGCTTGATTACAGTACCCGGATTAGTCACGTCATACATAGAAATCACGAACTGTACAGGGGTTACCTGACCGGCAGGCGTGAAGGTAAACTCATCGCCGGCTCTCAGATCGGTTTCGGTCTTTCCATTGGCTGTCAGCTCGGAGATGTAGCCCTTATAGGTCACGTTATTGCGGGTGTAGGTCTCGGAAGCCAGATACAGAGTGACTGTGCCATCACTATTTACATCATACTCTTCGATGCATCCGTGTCCCATGTTGGACGGCGTGGTGCCTTCCTCATCGGTGTAGAAATAATACTGCTGAGTTGTCGCAAACGCGGTCAGGGACATCGCTGCCATCATCATAACTGCCACTACCAGTGCTACCATTTTCTTAATCTGTTTCATCTTAATCTCCTTTTCTCCCCATTTTCCCGGGGTGTTGAATTATTTGCCGGAATTGGTTCGTTTGCCTTTGGATTCCTGCCGCAGAATTCCGTAATTCTTTGCATATGCATCGGCATTCTCTAAAAAGCGGGGCCTGCAGCCGGAAGCCCGGCATTTCCTTCCGTCCGCACCGCCCTTTTGCCTGCCCTGTTCCCGTCGAAACCGGGCAGACGGTCCATGTTCTTTCGTATCGGCGTTTGATCCCCTGCGCCCCACCGGCCTCCATGCTTCCGTTTTTCCTGCCCCTCTCCTGTCAGGATCAGGGCAGGCATTTATCACTGGAGCCCTTCCGGCGGCCTTATGCCCCGCCGATCAGGCTCATCAGCTCCTTTCCTGCCGCCTGTACCTCCGTCTCCCGGAAGTACAGCTTATCCGTCACGGCCTGTCCCTTCTTCCCCCAGAATTCCTCCAGAAGTCTCCGGTCCTCCGGGTCCAGATCCGCCGCCCGATAGCCGCCCATGACGAACCAGCTTCCGTCTGCGGTCCGCCCCATGGGCTCCTCCACCAGCTTCTGAAAGGCCGGTAGAGCCTGCTTCGCCAGGCCTACGCCCACGAAGTAGATCCTCCTGCCCGCCAGCTCCGGCTGATGGGCTCTCAGATACGGCTTCAAAAGCCTTGCGGTGTCGTAGGCCAGAAATCCTACCACCAGGATCAGGTTTTTCACCCCCAGCAGGCTTTCCGGGGCCTGTGCCGCCGGGCAGCAGAGGGAATTTTCCAGCATGCCCTGCAAAAGCTCTGCGGTCTTTTTCGAGTGGCCGTATTTTCCCTCGTATAAAATCAACGTCTCTTTCATACTTTCCCTCCTGCGTCTTTGCGCGGATATACTCATTTCCCCTGTTTCCTTATTTCTCAGACCGTCAGCACCACCTTCTTTCCCTCCACCTGCACCACCGGAAGCCGGATCCCGTACAGGTCATGAAGCACATCCGAATCGATCACATCCCGGGGATTTCCCTCCACCACGATCCGGCCGCCCTTCATGCCCACCAGCACGTCGGCGTATTCCATGGCCTGGTTTATGTCGTGGAGCACCATGATGATGGTGATCCCGTATTCCCGGTTCAGCCGCCGCACCAGCTTCAATATCTGGATCTGGTAGCGGATGTCCAGAAAGGAGGTGGGCTCGTCCAGAAACAGAATCGAGGTCTTCATGGCCAGGGCCATGGCGATCCAGACCCGCTGCCGCTGGCCGCCGGACAGCTCTGATACCGGGCGCTTCCGGTGCTTCGTCACGTTGGTGACCTCCATCGCCCAGCGGATGGCCTCCTCATCCTCCTGGCTCCCCGCCGTCTGGAAGGCGGACAGGTAAGGGGTCCTGCCGTAGCCCACCAGGGTTTCCACCGTCAGATCCGGCGGCGCCGTATTGTTCTGATGGACGATGGCCACATTCCTGGCAAATTCCTTCAGCCCCAGCTCGTCGATGTCCCTTCCCTCCAGAGTGACGGTTCCCTCATCCGGGAACAGGCTTTTCGTCATCAGTTTAAACAGGGTGCTTTTGCCGCAGCCATTGGCCCCCAGAAGCACGGTGATCCTGCCCTCCGCCACATCCAGGTCCAGGTTCTCCAGGACCCTTGCAGCTCCGTCGTAGGAAAAGGTCAGGCCCCTCACCTGCATCACCGCAGGCCCGGCGGCTTCGCCATCCGGTTTCCTCATCTCTTTTTTTTCTAAATGTTCCATCATTTTGCTGCTCCTTCCGGTCGGGATAACCAGCGCCGGAGGAGTTATCCCCCAGCTAACCCGTTTCCTGAACCCTATTTTATCCAGACAACTCAAACAAACCAAGCGTCAAAAATGCGGCATCCTTACAGCATTCCGCCAAAAAATGGCGATTCTTCATTTTTTTCCATTTTTAGCCCGTTTTTTGCCATATCGATGCAGCAATGCGGAGTTTTATTGAGAAATATTCTCGGGCGGCGGGCTGGCTTTTGGCCCTCCTCTGCCCATCCATAGCTTAAACTCCAAAAGTCCGGCGCTTTCCGGCATGGCGGCTTTGCCTGCTGTACAGGACATCAAAACCTGCGCCATTCCCCTTACGGTCCGACAGCCGGACCGTGTCCTGGCCAGATGTCTCCAGCATTTCACCCCTACACGCCATACGTCTTATCACTCCTCCGGATCAGCACAATCAGCATCGGTCCACCCACGATGGACAGGAGGATGGATGCAGAAATTTCGTAAGGCGCCGCGATGGTCCGCCCCAGGGTATCCGCCAAAAGCATCAGGAAGGCGCCGCCCAGCATGGAGAAGGGAATCAGCACCTGGTGCCGGGACCCTACCAGGATCCTTGCGATATGAGGCACGATCAGCCCGATGAAGGACACCACGCCCATCTCCGCCGTGGAAATGCTGGCCAGGACCACTGCTATCAGGGATACCAGGATCCGGGTGGCGGCTACATTGATCCCCAGTCCCCGGGCCGTCTGGTCGCTGAGGGAGAGCAGATCGCATTGATAATAGGACATCACAGCCAGCACCAATCCCAGGACCACATAGCCGGTAAGGATATAGACATCATCCCAGGTTTTCTGGGAAATGCTGGCGTTGGCGATGCTGGCCACGCCGCTTAGGTTTCCTCCGGTCATGGAGTTGAAGGCCTGGGTCAGACCGGTAAATACTGCGTTGACGGCCACGCCCACCAAAATCACCCGCAGGGGGTTCAAGCCGTTTTTAAATGCCAATGCATACACCAGGCCGCATGCCAGGATGCCGCCTGCAAACGCCATCAGCGGCGTCAAAAAGTACAGTCTGGGAAAGATTCCCGCAATCAGCACCGCGACGAAGCTCGCCCCGGAGCTGACTCCGATCACTCCCGGGTCCGCGATGGGATTTTTCATGCATGCCTGAAACAGCACACCGGACACGGACAAGGCCGCGCCGCCCAAAAGGGCAATGACAATGCGCGGAAACCGCAGGTCATACACCGTTGCCACATCCGGGTCATAGGCCACAAACAGGCCGCGGACAAGCTGCCTCATGGAGAGGTGGATACTTCCGGTATTGACTGCGATATAGGCCGTGGCAGCCAGCAGCACCGTCAGCACCAGAAAGGAAAATGCCACAGGCTTTTTCTTTTCTGTCATGTCTCTAATCCTCCTCTCCGTATAAGAGGGGCTGGAGCGTTTCCAGCGCCTCCGGGTAATTGAATTTGGCGCTCATTCCGAACTGGTCATAGGGGAGGTCGTACACGCAGCCGTCCTCCACCGCCCGGAAGTGCTTCCAAATATCATTGGTTTCAAATTCTTCATGAAACATCTGCACCACGTCCTCCGGCATCGCATGCGCCGCGCAGAGGATGATGTCCGGATCCCGCTCCATCATGTCCTCTGTGTTCGCGGTGATGAAATCCTTTTCCTCATCCTCGTAGACATTGCTCCCGCCTGCCAGCCGGACCAGGCTTCCCACATAGCTTTCCCCGGTGGCCACCACGTAGGAGCCGGGCAGGCCCATCAGCACCAACACCGTGGGACTTCCCTTGTCCGTATTTTTCTGGCTGTACAGATAGTAGAAGGCGGAAAATTCGTCCACCAGCTGCCGGGCCTCCTGCTGCCGCCCAAACAGCTCTCCCAGCTCCTTCACGCCCTTGTACATGCCCTCCACGCTTTCCAGATTCAGAAAAATCCCGGAAAGACCTGCGGCCTCCAGCTTAGGCGCCAGGTCGCTTTGAAGGGAGGCGGGGCCGATCACCACATCCGGCGCCAGGGTTTTCACAATCTCCATATCCGGCGCCATGGCGGTGCCGACCCGCACCGCATCGTCGTAGCGGGAGGGAATCACCGACAGGGAGGAATCCGGCACCCCCACCAGGTCCAAATCCAGCCTCGCCAGGATGTCCACCGTCGCCGGGCTGGTAGCCACGATCCGCAGGCTGTCCGCGTCCAGGGCCGCCTCCCTGGCGGCTCCCGCCCCGCTCTGATCCACGCAGGCCGTCAAAACCAGGACGGCCGCCAGCAGGCCGGTGTATTTCAGGCTTTGCCTGAATTTCTGTTGGAATGTCTGTTTGAAATTTTGGTTAAGCTTTGTATTTTTCGGCATCATGATTCGGGTTCCTGCCTTTCTTTTTGGCTTGATGCTGCTGTCATCTGCGCTGCGGTTTCGGCCTGGTTTGCTGCGGCTGCTTGCGCTGTGCTTTCGGCCTGGCTGTCTGTTTCTGTCCGCTTTGGCCGCTTTACCGCTAAAAGCGCCGCCGCCAGCCGCGCTGCCAGCACCGCCGAAATCCCTAAAAGGACCAGCATCACTGTCCGGTTTGTATTCTGCCGCGCCGCCGGCTTGCCGCTATCGTCCGCCTGGACCGCAGGCAGGCTGCCCACGATCTGGGTGATGCCCACGGCCTCCTCCAGAACCGGGGCGGCCAGCTCCCTGGCCTCGTCCAAGGGAGCCTGGGATAAATCATAATCCGTCTTTAAGGAATAATTCTCGTCCGCGCCGTCGGAATCAGACCGGCCGCCGGCTGCCAAAGCCCCCTTCTCTGTATCATCCAAAGCTGCCGCCGTTTCCCTCGCGGTCCTCCCGGGCTTTTGAGGAATCCCGGTTACCGGCGCATCCGCATCTCCGCTTCCGTTGATGCCGTCATCCAGGCCGGACGACGTTTTGCTTTTGGCAGTTCTTGCCGTCTGGGACTCAGACCCCCGGCTTTCCGCAAATTCCGGGTCGGCTCCCTGCCAGCCTTCCTCCGCCGAGGCTCCGGCCTCCTGCCAGGACTCCCGCGTCTGGGAGCCGTACTCCTGCCAGTCTTCCGCTGCCGGAGCTCCGGCTTCCTGCCAGGACTCTCCCGCCGAAGTTCCGCCCTCCTGCCAGGACTCTCCCGCCGAAGCTCCGCCCTCCTGCCAGGACTCCGCCGCCGGCTGCGCCTCTGTCTGAACCGTAGCTACAAAATCCCCGCTTCCCGGAACCGGGGAAGACGCCTGGAAAAAGTAGACAACGTTTCTGCCCATAGGCTCTATGTACGCCTTGCCCCGGAATACGGAGCTCAGACTTTGAATGGGAATCCGGTAATCGGTGTAGCCGTATTTATCATCCAGATTAGCCGCTCCGCTTACCGGATCCTTCACCTGCATTTTCTCGTAAGGGCAGGACTGGTAGGAGCCGCCGCTGCGTTCCTCAAAGCTGACATCACTGACAAACTGGCTCAAATAATACCGCACGGTCAGGTACATATTTCCGGAAGCATCCACCTCCAAAAGCCCCTGGGGGCCGCACAGCTTCTGGGTCATGCCCTGGCCGATGGCTTCGTTATTGCCCGGATCCTCGATCTTTCCGGTCTCCGGATCTGTATAGCTGGGACTGACCGTCACCAGGTAGGTCCCGGCTTCCACTGCCCAGGCAGTCTGCGCGCAGGACAGGGAAAATGCCGCCGCCAGCCCTGCTGCCGGGACCGCATTTGCACAAACCACCGACATGCCCATCAGGACGGCTGCCGCCGCGGGCCGCAGGCCCCTTCCGCCCGGTTTTCCGGCGAATCGTTTCCTTTTCATGCATTCCGGTTTCCCGGCAGATCGTTCACTTTTCATACTCAGTTCTTCATATCGCTTCATTTACCGAACCCTCTTTGCCATAACCACCAGCCTGCCGTCATCCTCGCTGTAATCGCAGGTTGCCAACGTCAAAAAATCATCTCCGTACCGCATCTGAACCCCGGTATCATACAAGGCCTTCTCCTCCATTTTCCGGATGGCGGATTTGGCGGACACCTCATCTGCGTTGGTAAATTCAAAGGGCAGCTCGTCCACATCGCTTTCCTTTGCCACCGCCGTGATCTCATATACCCGGCTCTCATACAGCGTGTCAAACAGGATTTCCTTGTGCTCCTCCCAAAACGTTTCCTTTTCATAATTCAGCAGGTCCGCAAACATAGAGCCGTTTTTCATATTGTGGCCGTAGACAATCAGATTGCCGCCGTATTCATTGATATTGGAGGCGGCATCCAAAAACAGCAGACCGTTCTGGCTTTCCTCCTTGTCAAAGCCCCGGTTGCTGTAATAATCCGGGTCCTCCGGAGTCCACATCACCGGATAATCGATCTTAGTGCCTTCGATGGTCAGCCAACCGATCAGATCCGGGTTCTGCAAAAACAGCTCCTGGTACTCATCCTTCACCTGCCGACTGGCGATGGATAGGATCTCTCCGTCCTCCTTTTCGTCCGCCGCGGCCGCCTCCTGACGGATCTGGCGCAGGCTGTCAATCTCCTTTTCCGCCTCCTCGCCCTTCCAAAAATACGTGCCGAGCGCTGCTACGCAAATCACCGCCACACAGGCGCCGACCGCCACGGCCTTCCCTCTGTGCTTTCCCTGCTTCCATTCTTTCTGAAACTGTCTCATTTTCTTTTCCAGACTCATGTTTTCCTCTCCATTCCTATTCGTATCCTGATCGTTTGGTATCCTTCCCTGTAGTTAGCAAAAACTAACTTCTGGTTCAAAAAGAAAGCCGAGTTACCTTCGGCTAATTATGATTGCATTATAGAAAAAACCCCTTAAACTGTCAATCAAAATTTAAGGGGTTACTCCGGAACCAAGGTTCCGTTTTTTTCTAAAATTTCACTGTAAATTTCTGGAAAATCCTTGGAAAAGCTTGAAAGTTAGGAATTTAACAATGGTGGAACCTAGGTGTACACTTTTTTTCTTTCCCACTCCGCATACCACTCCGAAACCAGGGCGCACGCCTCCCCGACAGCCTCCGCGGTTTCTGCCACGGTAAAGCCCTTCGCGTACAGGTTCTGCGCTGTAAAATGGGCCTTTTCCTGTTTGCCTTCGTTAAGGCCCTCGCTCCGACCTTCACTCCGACCTTTGCTTCGCCCGGTCCGGAAGCCTTCCTCCACTCCGTCATTAAAAATCATTTGCTCAATCTGTGTCATGCTCATCTCCTCCTTAATACGTGATTTATAATCTTCCTCAATAACT
>CAZICB010000067.1:3145-14192 GCA_964537765.1 uncultured Lachnospiraceae bacterium | reverse complement strand
TGGCAAGGGTACACTTTATGCGTCCGCTGGCATCCCCATCCATCAAAAATAAATTGATACTCTTTCCGCGTTTTGCCATTGAAAATTCCTCCCATTCTCAAAATCCTCTAAATTCAGCTCATGTCTCAGTTCCTCAACCGTTGGCATATACTTCGCCGCATAGATTTGCCTGTTATGATTTTTTCATACTCCGTTTTCGGCACCGTCGTTTGAATTTCTGCCGCCACAGATTCCTTGTCCCTGCTTGCTAAAATCCGTTGATAATATAGAGTATCAATCTGCCGCTGCAGCTGGCGGACGATCCATGCGGATTTGACTGCCTCTTCCGCATAAAAGGAACGTGCTCTCTCATCTGGGACACGCATTATAAGACGATAATGCGTCCAACTCAATTCAGGACGCAGTGCGTCCTGTTTTGGAAATGTCAAATAAAATCGCCTCATGTTTCTTAGATTGCTGATATCGAACCCTCTTCCAAACTCTGCTGTCAGCCTTTCAGAAATATATTTCAGCACTTGTTTCCCATAAGCCGCACGGTCATTCTCGCCGCAAATCTCGTATATTTCTTTGCCGATATTCCAATAGGTATCGACCATCGCCGCATTAACCGCTTTTAGAGCGCGGGTTGTGCGCTAAAGTATTGAGTTTTTAAGGTGCGGTCCCCGTTTTTGATATGGGAGTGTGGTTACCCCTTCACCACCATGCAATCCTTCTTATAAAACGCGACCCCGTATTTCAAAATTTTCTTCATACCGTCGTCAATGAGACTAGCGTCATAGCGCTTCTCTTCTATTTGGGCCAGGGCTTTCCGACACCAGGTCTCCAGCTTGTGGTCGGGCGCGTACTTCACTTCGATGACAACGCCGATCCGTTCCGGAGTCTTTATCAAAATATCGCTGTAGCCCTCCCCGGATTCTGCATTGGAGTGGATTTCCCAAGCGCTTTCATATTGGAAAAGGCCTAAAAGCATTCCGTGGTAAAAATGTTCCTTTCTTTCTTTTCCGGATGCGGTGTCCCGGATGCTAATGGAATTCCATAGGTATCCGTTTAATATTTCCTCGGCAGTTCTGGCATCCCCATCGGGAAAAGCCCGGCAAAAACGGTGAAGCTTTTCGGAATCCCCTCGGGAGGCATCCATGAACCAGTTCTGGATCTGGCTTACAAAAAGGGAGCGTATTTCACGATTTGGAATTACCAGGCGATATTGACGGCTTCCATCAGGGTGCAGCGTTTGCCCCTTCGTGGTCAGGTATCCCGCGGAGAAAAGAACGCTCCAGAGGTTTTCGACGGAGTCGTCCAGTTCGCCATAGGTCAGTTCCTGATTGATCGGTTTCAGAAGACTGCCGCCCGCAATCAGCTGTTCGATTTCCGTTTTTGTCTGTTTGCCCGCGAGGTCGATGAAACGGCGCACCATCGCGTTCCCGCTGGTGTTGGCCCAATAATTCTGTGGGATCGTTTTCGTCCCCTTAGCGGCAAGCAGGGCGTCGCAATAATTGATCACATCCCATGGGCAGTATACGGAAACATTTCCGAACCGGTAACCGTCGTACCATTCTTTTATTTCCGCGGCATGCCCGCCAAGACCGTAGAATTCCAGGAGTTCTTCGACGTTGCCTTCCGTAAATCCAAAATATTCGTCATACCGAACATCCGTGATCGTATGGATTTTAAAGTTGTTGAGGCCGGTAAAAATGCTTTCTTTTGAGATGCGCAGGCATCCGGTCAGCACGGCAAATTTCAGAGCCTCATTGGTTTTCAGCGCATTCCCGAATAAATTTCGGATCAATGAGGTCATTTTGTCATAGTATCCGGACTGGAAGGCTTTGTCAAGCGGCACATCATATTCATCAATCAGAAGGATTACGCCACGGCCAAAATGTTTAAAAAGCAGTCGGGAGAGCGTTTTCAGGCTCATCAGGAGAACGTCTTCATTCATGGAAAAATTGCCCTGGTTTCCTACAGCGACCAGGGAACGGTACATATTCTTGTCATATTCTGTCAAAGCCTGGCTGTCCATCAGAAACTGGAATCTCGAAGCCTCCAGGCCAATCACATAGCGCAGGGCTTCGCATGCTTCCTGATAATTCGAGCCCTCCACACTTTTCATCGTGACAGACACTACCGGGAATTTGCCCATGTAAGCTTCGCACAGCGCTTTTTCACGCGAAATATCCAGGCCGTCAAACAGGCTGCTATCCGTTCCGATTTCAAAGAAGGCTCTCAGCATACTCATGTTGAGGGATTTGCCAAAACGCCTCGGCCGCGTGAATAGATTCACCTCGCCCCATCTTTGCAGAAGTTCCGCAATCAGCATGGTCTTATCCACATAGTAAAAATTTTCTCTGATCAGTTTCTCAAAGCTTTCAATGCCAACCGGTAATTTTTTTATCATATAGGCGTTTCTCCTTTCCGGGTAAGGCAATTGTATCATGAATGGGTTCGCAATAGCAAGCGTTATACGTTGCGGCAGCGGCAAAGAATAAAAATATTATCCACATCCAACAGGCAGCGTACATCCGCATCCGCAGGCGGCGCTGGCAGGCGTGACGGTTTTGCACCCGTCAAAAAAGGGCGAAAACGGAAATGTTTAGAAAATTGTAATATTTTCGGACGGGTTGAACAATTGTTTCATCTGGAAGAATTCGGTATAATCTAGGTAGAGATAATGAATAGGAGGGTTCATATATGAATAGTAAAAAAATAAGATTTGCCATGGCAGCGTTTCTCGCGCTGGGGATTGCTCTGGCGGCAGGCGGTACGGCTCTGGCGGATGAGGATCGGGAGGCCATCGATTCCATCAGTCTGAGCTTTGATTCGGAAATCACTACCGGAAGCAGCAGCTGCGAAGTGGATGTGGACACGGAGGATGACGAGTACAGCGTTGGCGGCGTCGAGGTGCTCAACGCGTCCGGCGTCTGGGCCGGCGGCGCGCGTCCCAAGCTGGAGATTTATCTGTACGCGGATGAAGATTATTATTTTTCCAGCGCAAAGGAGAGCATGTTCCATTTCTACGGCGAGGATGTGGAATTCGTGTCCGCGAAACGCCAGGAGGACAATTCCGAGCTGGTGCTTGTGGTGAAGCTGGATGCCCTGGATGAAGAAGACCTGGACATCGACGATGTGAGTTGGGATACGTCAAGCGGCACTGCCCGCTGGGAGCGGGTTCCCGACGCTATGGGCTATGAGGTGCGGCTGTATAGGGGAAGCACCCTGGTGGGTACCGAGACGATCCGCTCCTCCTCCGATACCTCTTACAATTTTTCCGGCCTGATGAAACAGAGCGGAAGCTATTATTTCAAGGTTCGCGCTGTGGGCAGCGGTTCCGCCAAAGGCGAGTGGACGACATCGGGAAAGCTTCGGGTATCCTCATCCGGAGAGCTGGGAGCATCCGAATACGACGAGGATGACGAGGACGATAAGGAGTATAATCCATCCAACACCTCATCTACGCCGCAAGAGGGAGATTACAGCGATGAGGATTTTTATGACGACGACGATGATGATGATTGGGACGACGATGACGACGATGATGATGATTGGGACGATGATGACGATGATGATGACGACTCGGATGATGGCCCCGGTTCCTCCAGCTCATCCAGTTCCTCCAGCTCGTCCAAATCCAGCTCTTCCAAATCCCGTTCCAAAGCGTCCGACGAGGATGGGATTTCTGTCTATGAAAGGGCAGTCACTACCGGCAGCAGGGATATATGGCAGCAGGATCAGTATGGCTGGTGGCTTCAGATGGAGGATGATACCTATCCGACAAATGCCTGGGTGCTCGTTGACGGTCAATGGTATTGCTTCAATGAGAGCGGATATCTGAGGTATGGCTGGATTTTGTCGGACGGCAAGTGGTATTATTGTGAAAGCAGCGGCGCTATGCTGGTAAATGCCCGGACTCCGGACGGAAATTATGTGGGCGGTGACGGCGCCTGGATCGAATAGAAACGAAATGAAACATTCCTTATATATAAAATTCCTTTTGGGCTATCTGGTATTCGGACTTTTAAGCTTCGCGGCCATAGCCACGGTTTCGTCCCGTATGATGTACGGGCATCTGGTGGAGGCGCAGACGGAGACCCTGTACGATGAGGCGAATCTGATTGCCTCAGAATACAGCAGCTTTTACCAGGGCAAACGGCAGGATCTCAGTTCAGCCTATCCCCAGCTGCGGGCGGTGGCGGAATTTCTGCGGGCGGAGATTTGGGTGGTCAACCGGCAGGGAATGATCGTGGTGGACAGCAGCGGACTGACGAAAACCGGGACGATGATCGAGGGTTTTGATCCCACGGCTGCCGGCAGCAGCTCCTACAGCATCGGCAATTATTTCGGGCAGTTTCCCTATGATGTGCTGAGCGTATCTGCCCCCATCACCGGCAATTACAATACCTATGGCTATGTGCTGGTGCATCTGCCCATGAACCGGGTGCTGGAGGACAGTAATCAGGCATTAAATGTGGTTTACATTACGTCCGCCATTGTTTTTGTCCTGTCTCTGATTATTTTGTTGGTATTTGCATGGACGGTGTATATTCCGCTGAAAAAGATTACAGAGGGAGCCAATGAATACGCGGCGGGCAATCTGGATTATCAGATCGATGTGAAAACCCATGACGAGATGGGGTATCTGGCGGCAACCTTGAATTATATGTCCGATGAGATTAATAAAATGGAAGAGTATCAGCGAACCTTTGTGGCCAATGTTTCTCATGATTTCCGCTCTCCGCTGACCTCCATCAAGGGGTATCTGGAGGCGATTATTGACGGTACGATCCCGCCGGAGATGCATGAAAAATATCTGACCCGGGTGATTGCCGAGACGGAAAGGCTTAATAAGCTGACCCAGAGTATGCTGACCTTGAATTCCCTGGACAGCAAGGGCTATCTGTCCCGCAGCAATTTTGACATTAACCGGGTGATCAAGGATACGGCGGCATCCTTTGAGGGGACCTGCGAACAGAAAAATATCAATTTTGATTTGACATTTTCCGACAATATCCAGATGGTGTACGCGGATCTTGGCAAGATTCAGCAGGTGCTGTATAATCTGATTGACAATGCCATTAAGTTCAGCCATCCGGATTCCACGATTTTTATTCAGACCTCCACTCGCTATGAAAAGGTTTTTGTCTCGGTGAAGGATACGGGAATCGGGATTCCAAAGGATAGCCTGAAAAAAGTTTTTGAACGTTTCTATAAGACGGATCTGTCCAGAGGCAAGGATAAAAAGGGCACCGGTCTGGGGTTGTCGATAGTGAAGGAAGTGATCCAGGCACACGGGGAAAACATCGATGTGATCAGTACGGAAGGGGTCGGTTCCGAGTTTATTTTTTCCCTGCCGCGTGCAGCGGCAAATCCCTGAGCCAAAGGTGAATGGAGAGGGGAGGCAGAGCTGATCCGGAGATGGAAGAGGAGGATGCAATATGAGAATCAGGAGAAGGGCTGCCCGATGGGCAGGAATCTGCTGCCTGGCAGCGCTACTGGCTGCCTGGGGCGGCGATATGGATGCCGGAAATCAGCCGCCGGATGCTGCGGCCGCCGGAGGAATGATGTTTGCGGCGGATATGCCGGGAGTGGTCTGGGCGGCGGAGGAGACCGACGAGGCCCTGACGGTGACCGGTCTTACCTGGGATGAATCGGACGGGACAGCCCGCTGGGACAGCAATGAAAATGCCAGGTATTATCAGGTGCGTCTGTTCCGCAACGGCAGCTCCGTAGGTTCCACCCATACCACAAAGGATCATTATTATGAGTTTGAGTCAAGCATCACCCGCAAGGGGGATTATTACTTTGAGGTGCGCGCTACCGGGCAGGGGACCACACGGGGTCCCTGGGCCAGCTCCTATGAGTGGTATGTGACCTCCTCCGAGGCGGAGGACTTAGGCGGCAGTCGTTATGACTCCTGCCAGGATGTGAACCATGGGCCGGGCGTGCCCGGCGGCGGATATTATCCCGGAAGCGGGTGTTATCCCGGAAACGCCTCCGTGATCACGCAGGGGGTGTACAGCGGGCAGTATGGGCCTGGCGTCAGTAATGGCGGCTATGGCGTCAGCGGCCCTGGCGTGACCACAGCTTCTGGCAATCATTGGTGCCTGGATCAGTATGGCTGGTGGTATCAATTCGCCGACGGCACTTATCCCCGAAATTGCTGGCAGTGCATCGATGATCTCTGGTATTGCTTCAATGAATCCGGATATATCCGCTACGGCTGGATCCAGCAGAACGGGAATTGGTATTTCTGCGGCGCTGACGGCGCCCTTTTAGCCAACACCCGGACACCGGACGGATACTATGTGGGAGAGGGCGGAATCTGGATCCCGTGACGGCCGGATCAGTTGCTTTTTCCATAGTGGATATGATACCATGAGCGCAAGAGAGCCTGAGGGAGCTTGCTCACTCACGGCGAACGGCGAATGTTGATCATGAACGAAGTTCATGATATAATGAGCGCAAGAGAGTCTGAGGGAGCTTGTGAACGTTTGTGAATGGAGGGAATCAGATGGACATTACCAAAAAGCGTACCGGCTATATCTCCTGGGACGAATATTTTATGGGCGTGGCGGACCTTTCCGGAAAGCGGTCTAAGGACCCCAACACGCAGGTGGGCGCCTGCATTGTCAGCGGTGACAATAAAATCCTGTCTATGGGGTATAATGGATTCCCCAAAGGGTGTTCGGATGATGAGTTTCCCTGGGCGCGGGAGCCTCAGGACGATCACTCGGATCCGTACAGCACCAAGTATCTGTATGTGACCCACAGTGAGCTGAATGCGATCCTGAATTATCGGGGCGGCAGCCTGGAGGGAAGCAAGCTTTATGTGACTCTGTTCCCGTGCAATGAGTGCGCCAAGGCGATCATTCAGGCGGGGATCAAGACGGTGATCTACAAGGAAGACAAGTATCCGGATTCTCCTTCTGTGCGGGCATCCAAGCGGATGCTGAATGCGGCGGGAGTCCGTTATTATCAGTACGAGAAAACCGGAAGAAAGCTTGAGATTGATGTGTAGACTATGAAATGCTTATTGGTGGCGATTAACGCAAAATACATTCACTCCAATCCGGGAGTGTACAGCTTGAAAATATATGCCGAGCAGCAGGGAGGTTTGGAACCGCGAGGGACAGACCTCCCTTACGTGCAGGTAGAGATCGCGGAATATACGATCAATAACCAGATGGAGCGGATTTTGGAGGATATTTACCGCAGAAGGCCGGAAATCCTGGGAATTTCCTGCTATATCTGGAACGTGCGTTATGTGATGGAGCTGATCCGCGACCTGCATAAGGTGCTGCCGGAGACGGATATTTGGCTGGGCGGACCGGAGGTGTCCTTCGACGCGCCGCAGCTTCTGGCCCGGGAGCCGGAGGTTCTGGGCGTGATGAAGGGAGAAGGGGAGGAAACCTTTGCCGGACTGATGCGGTGCTATCAGGCGCTGGGGCAGAGTGTGCGCAGCGCAGAAAGGGCTGCAGGCGTCAGCTCTCCTGCCCGCCGGCAGCAGGAGCCGCCGGCAGGCAGGGATGACCGGAGGGAGGAGCAGCAGATGTATGCGGCTCATAGGCTGGAAACCTTTCGGCAGCAGCTTTCCGGCATTGCCGGCCTGACCTGGCGGTCTGCGGATGGAGCGATCGGGGATAATCCGGTCCGCCCAGTGATGGACATGAGCCGGATCCCTTTTTTGTATCCGAATCTGGACGGCTTTGAGAACCGGATTGTTTATTATGAGAGCAGCCGCGGCTGCCCCTTTTCCTGCAGCTATTGCCTGTCCTCCATCGATAAGTCAGTGCGGTTTCGGGATCTGGAGCTGGTAAAGCAGGAACTGCAGTTTTTCCTGGACCGGAAGGTGCCTCAGGTGAAGTTTGTGGACCGGACCTTTAACTGTAAAAAATCTCACGCCATGGCCATCTGGACCTTTATTAAGGAGCGGGACAATGGCATTACCAATTTCCATTTTGAGGTGGCGGCGGATCTGCTGGATGAGGAAGCGCTGCTTTTGATCGGACAAATGCGGCCAGGACTGATTCAGCTGGAGATCGGAGTGCAGAGTACCAATCCACGGACCATTGAGGAAATCCATAGGAAGATGGATCTGGAACGGGTAAAACAGGTGGTTGCCAGGATCAATGCCGGACATAATGTTCATCAGCATTTGGATCTGATCGCGGGCCTGCCCTATGAGGATTATGATAGCTTTCGCCGGTCCTTCAATGAGGTTTATGCCATGGAGCCGGAACAGCTGCAGCTGGGATTTTTGAAGGTCTTAAAGGGTTCCTATATGTACGGGGCGGCGGATCGCTATGATTTGAAATTCCGGCAGCTTCCGCCCTATGAGGTATTGTCCACCCGGTGGCTGCCCTATGAGGATGTGTTGAAGCTCAAGGGGGTGGAGGATATGGTGGAGGTCTATTATAATAGCGGCCAGTTTTCCACGGTGCTGAAGCTTTTGGAGTTCAAATTTGCAGATGCCTTCGGCATGTTTGAGGCCCTGGCCGGATTTTATGACCGCAGGGGTCTTAGCGGCTTGAATCACAGCCGTCTGGCCCGGTACGAGATTCTGCATGCGTTTGCCGGAGAATTATTTGACGGCGGGGAAATGGCGCCGGTGGAGGATGCCTTGATGCGGGATCTGTACCTTCGGGAAAATGCCAAAAGCCGTCCGGGCTTTGCATTGGATCAGACGCCTTATAAGGATCAGATCCGTGGGCTGGCGCCGGAGCTTCGCAGCCTGGGAAGTCAGGTGCATGTGGAGGTAATGCGGTCCGGAGAAATCTGGCTGTTTGATTACCGGAAAAAGGATCCATTGACCCACAATGCGGCGCAGGTGCGTCTGGCATAGCGGGCAGTCAGAAGGGAGCGCGGGACAAAGACATGGGGAGGACTGTCCGGAGGCATTTTCCGGAAAAACGTTGATTTACAAGGTGAAAAAAGAACAGCCCGCTACAGAAAAGCAAAAACAGGGCTTGCGGGATTTAGTAAAATATCATAAAATAGATATACTTGTGCAAATTGACGCTCTTAGCCGGAATGAGGTATCCCGGATCAAGGATAAAATCATTTCACAGTATGGAAGATTATCATGAAAGCCCAAAAATCAAGCCCATCAGGGCGCGGCCGAGCTTAGCATAGCCGTTTATACAAAAAATGAAAAGGAGACGACTAATTATGATGAACATGAATAATAATAAAATAAGAAAGATCGTCAGCACGATTATCGTGGTGATTTTAGTAGTGGCCATGATCGTGCCGGTGGTACTGAGCGCGATTATGGCATGAGGTAACCATGCCGGTCGGAAAATCAGGAGGATGATTATGGAAAAGCGGAGGATAGCGGGCATGCTGGCTGCCGCGTTGACGGCGGGGATACTGATGGCAGTGCCGGCTTATGCAAAAGAGGTCCGTTTTCCGGATGGAATCTATGTGGGAGATGTCAGCCTGGGCGGCATGACGGAATCGGAAGCAGAGGCCCTGGTGGCGGAACAGATGGGAGATCTTGGAAAGAGCCGGATCCTTTTGGATGTGGAGGGCAATCAGGTAGAGACCGACGCCGCCGGGCTGGGCTATGTCTGGAAGAATCAGGATGCGGTGAAAGAAGCCGCGCAGCATGCGCTAAACGGCAATCTGGTTGAGCGCTATATGGGGCAGAAGGATCTGGAAAAGAATCCGGTGCACATCGATGTGGAAGCCAGCGTGGACGAAGAAAAGCTGGAAGCTTTTGTCAAGGATAATTGTGTCGGGCTGTTGCAGGAGCCGGTGGATGCGTTCTTAAGTCGTGAAGGGGATACCTTTACGGTTACGCCGGGAGTTCCGGGAAAGACCGTGGATATTTCCGCGACGGCCGCGGCGGTGAGCCAGGCTTTGGCGGAAAGCGGCGGAGAAATGATCCAGGTGACGGCAGTGGTGACCGAGCAGGAACCGCGGATAAAAGAGGAGGACCTGGCCGGGATTCAGGATGTGCTGGGAACCTTCACCACGGATTTTAGCAGCAGCGGAGCGGCCCGCTCCAAAAATCTGGAGAATGGCGCGGCGAAGATCAATGGTCGGATTCTGATGCCGGGCGATACGCTGTCCGGATATGAGTGCCTGCAGCCCTTTACCACGGAAAACGGTTATTACACGGCGGCGGCCTATGAAAACGGTCAGGTGGTAGACAGTATTGGCGGAGGTGTGTGCCAGATTGCTACGACCCTGTATAATGCGGCATTGAAGGCGGAGCTGGAAATCACCCAGCGGCAGAATCATTCCATGATTGTGACTTATGTAAAGCCGTCTATGGACGCGGCCATCGCCGGGACCTATAAGGATATCAAGATTACGAATAATTACAGCACGCCAATTTACGTGGAGGGCGGCACATCCGGAAAAACGCTGACCTTTACGATTTACGGCAAAGAGACACGTCCCGAAAACAGGACCGTGGAATATGTGTCGGAGACCTTGCGGACCATCGACCCGGGCGCTCCGGAGGAGCGGGTGGACGCGTCCATGGCGCCGGGAGCCAGACGGCAGGTTCAGTCCGCGCATCGCGGGCTCCAGTCCCGCCTGTGGAAGGTGGTGACGGTGGATGGCAAGGAAACGGAGCGCACGCTTTTACACGAGGATACCTATCGGGCTTCCAAGGCGATCGTGATGGTGGGACCGTCGGTTCAGCCGTCGGCACCGGCAGCACCGGCAGAGCTTGCGGAGGCAGAGACTCCGGAGAACAATGAGGCCGAGGAGAGTCAGCCGTCCATAGTGGAAGGCATCTATGGCGGACCGGGTGTGACCGGCGGACAGTCAGGCGCGGGCGCAGCGCCGCAGGCCGGGGAAAATCAGGCAGATGCGGAGAATGCGGCGGCTCAGGCAGATGCGGAGAACTTGACGGCCGGATACGATGCGGCCCAGGATGGGGCAGGCAATCCGGCAGAGGCGGATCAGTCTGGAGCAGGAAATCCCGCCGCCGCAGAGGATGGCGCGGCACAGCCAGATGCGCCGGCAGCATCAGAGGCCGCCGCTATTCCGGAGCAGGCGCCTGCTCCATCCCCGGAACCACAGCCGGCGCCGGATGCGGGAC
>CAZICB010000067.1:0-3045 GCA_964537765.1 uncultured Lachnospiraceae bacterium | reverse complement strand
CCGGAGCAGGCGCCTGCTCCATCCCCGGAACCACAGCCGGCGCCGGATGCGGGACAGCAGGCAGGCGGAGAATAAGCCATGATGCATAAAATCGAGCGGGACAATACCGGGCGGATGAAGGCGGGGCAGGATCTGGTGGCGGCCGGCTATGCAGGCCTCGCCGGAACCATGAAGATCATAAAAGAAAAGAGAGAGCTGCTGCGCCCGTGGTTTTCCGAGGATTATCTGGATTGGACTCTCTCGGAGAATCGGGCAGTACATATACCGGATTTGCGGACAGGCAGATTTACGGACCCGGACATTACAGATGCGGAAGCAGTGGGCGAGGGCGGAATTTTGGCGGCGATCTGGAATTTTTCCGGAGCCTATGAGCTGGGAGTGGAGTTTGTTCTGCGGGATATCCCGCTCAGACAGGAGACGATCGAGGTCTGTGAACGTCTGGAGTTGAATCCCTACCGTCTTTACTCCGCGGACTGTTATCTGCTGTCGTCTTATAATGGCGGACGGCTGGTGCGCCGTCTGAATGGAGAGGGGATCCCGTCGGCGGTGATCGGCAGCGTCACTTCCGGCAATGGCAGAGAGATTATTCTTGCGGAAAGCAGAGGATATTTAGAACGTCCCCGGAGGGACGAATTGAAAAAAATTATAAGGAGGCAATCATCATGAGAGAGAAAATTTTGGCAGTTATCGAAAAAAACAGCAGAATCGACATTAAAGACCTGGCGATTCTTTTGGGAGAGAGTGAAGCCGCGGTCGCCAATGAGATTGCCGAGATGGAGAAAGAACACATTATCTGCGGTTATCATACGCTGATCAATTGGGAAAATACCAGCGAGGAGAAGGTTGTGGCACTGATTGAGGTAAAGGTCACCCCGCAGCGGGGAATGGGCTTTGATAAGCTGGCTGAGCGTATCTATCAGTACAGTGAGGTAAATGCGGTCTATCTCATGTCCGGCGCCTTTGATTTTACCGTAATCATTGAGGGCAAAACCATGCGGCAGGTTGCCCAGTTTGTATCGGACAAGCTGGCTCCGCTGGATTCTGTCTTAAGCACAGCGACTCATTTCGTTTTGAAAAAATACAAGGATCACGGTACCGTGCTTTGCGACGAGATCCAGGATGAAAGGATGCTGATTACGCCGTGAGAAACCCATTATCTGATACCATTGTGCAGATTCCGCCCTCCGGAATCCGCAAATTTTTTGATATTGTAAGTGAAATGAAGGATGCGATTTCCCTGGGTGTGGGCGAGCCGGATTTTGACACGCCGTGGCACATCCGCGAGGAGGGCATTTATTCCCTGGAAAAGGGGCGTACCTTTTATACCTCCAATGCAGGCTTAAAGGAATTGAAGCTGGAGATCCATCATTATCTGAAGCGTAGATGTGATGTGATTTATGATCCTGACACAGAGATCCTGGTGACCGTGGGCGGCAGCGAGGCCATCGATATTGCCATGCGGGCGATGCTGAATCCCGGGGATGAGGTGCTGATTCCCCAGCCCAGCTATGTGTCCTATGTGCCCTGTGCTTTGCTTGCGGGAGGCGTTCCGGTGATCATTAAGCTGGAGGAGAAGGATCGTTTCCGCCTGACTCCGGAGAAGCTGGAGGAGAAAATCACGCCGAAGACCAAGCTTCTGGTGCTGCCGTTCCCCAACAATCCTACCGGGGCCATTATGGAACGGGAGGATCTGGAAAAGATCGCGGAGCTTGTGGAGAAATATGATCTGTTTGTTCTTTCCGATGAGATTTATTCGGAGCTTACTTACGGTGTGGACCGGCATGTTTCCATCGCGTCCCTGCCGGGGATGAAGGAACGGACCGTGCTGATCAATGGCTTTTCCAAATCCTATGCCATGACCGGCTGGCGTCTGGGCTACGCTTGCGCGCCGGGACTGATTTTGAAGCAGATGCTGAAGATTCATCAGTATGCCATCATGTGCGCGCCAACCACCAGCCAGTACGCGGCTGTGGATGCGCTGCGCGCCGGCGATGAGGATGTCCAGCATATGCGGGAGTCCTACGACCAGCGCCGCCGCTATCTGATGCATGCTTTGGCGGAAATGAGGCTGGATTGCTTTGAACCGCAGGGAGCTTTTTATATGTTTCCCAGCATCAAACGCTTTGGCATGACCTCCGACGAGTTTGCCACCCGCCTGCTGCAGGAGGAAAAGGTGGCGGTGGTTCCGGGCACGGCCTTTGGCGACAGCGGAGAAGGCTATCTGCGGATTTCCTATGCCTATTCTTTGAAGAGCTTAAAGGAAGCGCTGGGCAGAATTGAGCGTTTTATCAACCGTCTGGACGGCATAAGCGAGTAGCCGGAGAAATGTAAGAATGCTTCGGGGCTGGGATAAGGCCGGAAAGTTTGGAGACAGGAATATGAACATTGTACTATATGAGCCGGAGATACCGCTGAATACCGGAAACATCGGCCGCACCTGTGTGGCGACCAATACCAGGCTTCATCTGATTGAACCGCTGGGTTTTCGCCTGAGCGAGAAGGCGGTCAAACGCGCCGGGCTGGATTACTGGGATAAGCTGGATGTGACCGTTTATTGCGATTTTCAGGATTTTCTGGACCGGAATCCGGGGGCAAAGCTTTATATGGCGACCACCAAGGCGCCGAAGGTCTACACAGAGGTATCCTACGAGCCGGACTGCTATCTGATGTTCGGCAAGGAAAGCGCTGGCATCCCGGAGGAGCTTCTGGTGCAGCACAAGGAGAACTGCGTGCGCATTCCCATGTGGGGCGACATCCGTTCCCTGAATCTGGCCAATTCCGTGGCGATTGTATTATATGAGGCGCTTCGCCAGAACGGATTTGAGGAAATGACTCTGGAGGGGCATTTGCATCGATTGGAATGGGGAGAGTGATCTCCCCGTTTTTGCTTCTCAATTCTGCTCTTTTTCGATTCCTATGCGTACGGTGAGCAAAGCCACTAAAGCGTTTAAACTGTAATTGTCATTCAAAGGGGCATGGAAATGCGCCCATCTTGTCGATATTTGCGATGAATTATACGGCGTTTTGGGTTGCTTTATTTAAAAA
>CAZICB010000066.1:0-14269 GCA_964537765.1 uncultured Lachnospiraceae bacterium | reverse complement strand
TTTAAACACTGTTCAATCTTTCATTTTCAAGGTTCATTTTGTTTGTTGCTTTTCTTAGCGACAACTTCTAAAGGATATCATATCGTTTTCGCTTTGTCAACAACTTTTTAAACTTTTTTGAAGTTTTCATTCCCGATTATCGGGAGCGCAGAAGGAGGGATTTGAACCCTCGCGCCGCTATCAACGACCTGCACCCTTTCCAGGGGTGTCCCTTCAGCCTCTTGGGTACTTCTGCAAAGTACCGATGCCTGAACATCAGTTATTTATATATAATTTGGAAGGTCTTTCAGCCTGTCCAGCGGAGAGGGTGGGATTCGAACCCACGCGCCCTTGCGGACAAACGGTTTTCAAGACCGCCTCGTTATGACCACTTCGATACCTCTCCTCAAACGTGCTTTTCAATAATACCCGAAATTATTCCGTTTGTCAATAGATTTTTGGATTTTTTATTTTTCCCGCGCATCCAACAAAGCCCGGGCGAGAATCAGGTCCTCCGGGGTGGTGATTTTCAGGTTCTCATAGCTGCCCATCACCAGCTTTACCGGATGCCCTGTCTGGCGTTCCACCACCATGGCGTCATCTGTGATGCCGTGCTGCAAAGCAGGATCTTCCATAATCTGCCTGTAAGCTTCCAGTACCAGCGGATAGACAAATGCCTGAGGCGTCTGGACCTGCCACAGATGGGACCGGTCCGGCGTCGCAAACGCCCAGCCCTGATCGTCGGACACCTTGATGGTATCCTTCACCGGCATGGCCGCCACACAGGCCTCCCATCGAACTGCGCCTTCAATGGTGCGTTCTATGATCTCCTCGGTTACCAATGGCCTTGCCCCATCATGGATCAGCACATAATCGCAATCCGTCAGAGCTTTCAGCCCGGCATAGACGGAATGATAACGTTCCTTTCCGCCCTCTGTCACTGCCGCCAGCCTGGTAAGCCGGCATGCCGGCAAAATCTCCCGCCGCACATAATCCGTCTCTCCGGCAGCCACCACCAGCACAAGCTCGTCCACCGGCGAAGCCTCAAAGGCCTCCAGGGCATAGGTGATCAATGGCCGGTCCTCCAGCAGCATATACTGCTTCTGTACAGAACTTTTCATGCGTTTCCCCTGGCCTCCTGCCAGAACCACCGCTCCGATTCGTCTGCCGCCTGTCATTTCATCATCCTCCGCCCGTTTTACCGCTCCCCCAGCTTTAAATTGGGAACCGCGTTTAAATCCCAGCCATGCCGGGTACCTTTTTCGTATTCGTAATAAGCCGCCACGCCGATCATCGCCGCATTGTCCGTACAGAATATGGGCGACGGATGATAGAACCGGATGCCCTCTTTCTCGCAGGCTGCCTGCATTGCCGCCCGCAATGCGGAATTGGAAGCGACCCCGCCTGCGATGGCCAGCTTATCATAGCCATATTCCTTCGCCGCCAGCACCGCCCGGCCAACCAAAGCTTCCACCACAGCATTCTGAAAGGAAGCAACCAGATCCGGAACACAGATCTTTTCGCCGGTCATCTTTGCACGATTAATGTAGTTCAGCACGGCAGACTTTAACCCGCTGAAGCTGAAATCATAAGGAGAGCCTTCTACCCTGGCGCGGGGGAATTCCACCGCGTGGGGATTGCCTTCCTTTGCCGCCTTGTCTATCTTCGGTCCGCCGGGATAGCCCAGACCGACGGCTCGGGCCACCTTGTCAAAGGCTTCCCCGGCAGCATCATCCCGGGTCCGCCCGATAATCTCAAACTCTCCGTAATCTTTCACAATCACCAGATGGGTATGGCCGCCGGACACAATCAGACACACAAACGGCGGCTCCAGATCAGGATTTTCAATGTAATTGGCAGATACGTGTCCTTCAATATGATGGACGCCCACCAGCGGCTTTTTTGCCGCGTAGGCGATCGCCTTGGCTTCCGCCACGCCCACCAAAAGGGCGCCCACCAGACCCGGCCCATAGGTGACGCCGATTGCCGTGATTTCATCCAGGGTAACCTTCGCGTCCTCCAGCGCCTGGGTAATGACCTGATTGATCTTTTCAATATGCTTGCGGGAAGCGATCTCTGGCACCACGCCTCCGAACTGAGTGTGCAGGGCGATCTGAGAGGAAATCACATTGGACAATACCTCCCGCCCGTTTCTCACCACAGAGGCCGCAGTCTCATCGCAGGAGCTTTCGATTGCAAGAATCAATACATCCTTTTTCTCATTTTCCATGTTCGTTCCTCACTGTCCGTCTGCCAATTCTTTGCCGGCCTGCTCTTCCTCAAACAAAAGCTCCTTGGTCCAGCCGTCCCTGGCTGCCTTTGCGCGGGGGAAGATCCTGCGCACCTTATCAATAAATTCCTCCGGATGAGTCAGAGACGGACTATAATGGGTCAGCCACATTTCTCTGGGCTGCGCCTTGACCGCCAGCCCCGCCGCCTCATACATGGTCATATGCTTGTATTCCCGCGCTTTTACCTCCTTGCCGTCCTCTCCATACATGCCCTCGCAGATAAACAAATCCGCGTCCGCCGCATACTCCGCAATCACCGGAACCGGCCGGGTGTCCGTACAGTAGCTGACCCTCAGGCCGCGCCGCTGCGGTCCCAATACCATATCCGGTGTATAGGTAATGCCATCCAGCTCCAGCACCTCGCCCTTTTGCAGGCGGCTCCAGGCCTTCATGGGAACCTTCTGCGCCCTGGCACGCTCCACATCAAATCTTCCCGCCCGTGGGATGGAGATGGTATAGCCATAGCAAGTCACATTGTGATTGACCCGGTAGGCATCGATCACGTAAGGGCCAATTTTCAGCTGCTGCCGCGGCTCCTCTAATTCGATAAAGCGCAAGGAAAAGGGCAGCTCCGGCGCAATGGTGCGCAATGCCGACACCACCCGTTCCAGACCCTTTGGCCCGATCATGGTCACCGGCTCTGTCCGCTCCGCATTGCCCATGGTCAAAAGCATTCCCGGCAGTCCGCTGATATGATCCGCATGATAATGGGTAAAACAAATCACGTCAATGGGCTTTGGACTCCAGCCCTTTTCCTTCAATGCGATCTGGGTACCTTCTCCGCAATCAATCAGCAGACTGCTGCCATCGCATCTGGCCATCATGGCTGTCAGCCAGCGATAAGGCAGCGGCATCATGCCTCCGGTTCCCAACAAACAAATATCTAACATATCACAGGTTTCCTCACTTCTACATTTGACAGATTATAAATAGAATAACACACCCGTCAAATGAATTCAACCTGTTCCTCCACATCTGCCGCGATCCGAAAAGTGTCTAAAAGATGGTCGTAGCAGGCCTCACACAGGTCCCAGTGATGGACCTCCCCGTCCTTTTCCGAAAAGAAATCCCAGGCATGGTCCACCGCAATGGCGCCTTCCCGGAGAATTCCTCCCTCCACGATCAGCTTTTTGCCGCAGCAATTGCAAATGACAGTTTCCAGCTCTCCATTACTTTTGTATTTTCTCATATTCCTCCGCCTTTCCAGCTTTCATTTCCATTCCGCTCTTTCCGGCGCCCTCACGCCGAAATATGACAACAGGGGCGCCCGAAAGCGGGTACCCCTACATTATACTTGATCGCCTATTGTTTTTTAAGTGGTAAATGTTGTTAGCCGGCCGCAAAGTCCCGCTTCCACATAATCACCGCATCCTCCGTGGGATTGTGATAATAACCCCTGCGGACGGCCTCAGCGGTAAAACCATAGGCTTCATAAAGTCTCCGGGCCGGAAGATTACTCTCCCGCACCTCCAGACTTACTGCCGTGACGCGGCTTTGGCTGGCATAAGTTAGCATTGCATCCATCATTTTTCTGCCCAATCCCAAACGGCGGTACCGGGGCAGCACGGCAATCCGCTGGACTTCCCCCTCCCCGGCGAGGACACGCAGATTACAATAGCCCAGGATCCGTTCCTCCTGCTCCCAGACAAAATACACATCATATTCACAGTGAATCCCTGCTTCCAGAATCCCATAGGACCAGTTTTCCGTAAAGCACGTTTTTTCCAGCTCCGCCACCTGCTCCAGATCGGAGGGCTGCATCCGGCGGATCATGCGTTTTCTCCCACGGAATGTCCGGCAGCCAGCTCCTGAATCCTTCCCTGGCGCATGGCCTCCTCCAGCTCCCGCTCTGCCTGGGCCTTGCGCAGATAATCCGGCGCGTGCTCCGCGGCGCTTTCCGTCATGCCGCGCTGAAAATACACACCACCCAGGGCCGCCACGCTGGCCGCCCGCTGGCGGTTCACATGGGCCGGGGCCAGATCATAGGGCGCCGTCATATTCTCCGAAAGCTTTTCCTCATACACCGGAACACCGTCCCCCAGGAAAATCACCCGTTCGCCCCGGGCATTCAGTTCCTGAATCAGCACATCCAGATCCATGGCGCACTGAGCCTTCACCACCTGGAAATCCCGTTCAAAGCGGTATAATCCCGTGTATACCTGATTCCTTCTGGCATCCATCATGGGACAGATCAATGCGGAAGCGCCATAAAGATTGTACGCCATGGCATCCACCGTCGGCACATGAATCAGCGGCTTATCAAGCGCCAGCCCCAGCCCCTTCGCGGTGGCTGATCCGATCCGCAGTCCGGTAAAGGAGCCGGGCCCTCCGGAAACCGCAATCCCGTCAATGGTTTTCAGGTCCAGCTCCAGCATCCGGACGATTTCATCGATCATGGGAAGCAATGTCTGGGAATGAGTCTTTTTAAAATTCACCGTATACTCCGCCGTAGTCACACCGTCCGTCACAATCGCCGCCGACGCCACCAGCGAGGAGCTTTCGATCCCCAATATTTTCATTTCGTTCTCCTGTCCCGCAGACCTTCTATGGTAATCCTGCGGTAATCAAAGCCTTTCTCCGGATCCCTCTCAATCCGGACCCGCACCACCTCATCCGGCAGGATCTCCAAAATCAGCCGAGACCACTCGATGAGGCAGACTCCGTCGCCGTAAAAACAGTCCTCATAGCCGATCTCATCCATCTCACTGACATCGCCGATGCGGTACACGTCAAAATGATACAGCGGCAGACGCCCTCCCTCGTACTGCTGCACGATGGTAAAGGTCGGACTGCTGACCGGCTCCGTGATCCCCAGACCGGAGGCGAAGCCCTGGGCAAAAATCGTTTTGCCCGCGCCCAGATCTCCGTCCAGGCAAAAGATCTGCCCCTGGTATGCCTGTTCTCCCAGCAGCCTGCCCAGTGCAAAGGTTTCCTGCGGGCTGTTCGTCTCTTTTACCATGGCGTCCTCCTGAACCGTCCTTTGGGCAGGTATTGGATCAGCAGCGCCAAAAAGGCATCCTGCCGCTCACTCAGAAAACGTTCCGGCAGCAAAAACGCGTGAACCCGATCCATATAAATAATTGTCATTTTTTTCAGCTCCACGATCCGTCCCACCTGCTCCCAGGTAAAATCCGCGTTCTGGCTGTTCTGCTCCACATGAACTCCCTCCGGATCAAAGGTCAGATACATGGGCTGGCTCACTGCCGGAAGGCGGGCCTGTTTACACGCCTTCCGATACAAAAGCATCGGCTGCCACACTGTAAAAATCAGTGCGCAGACCACCAAAAGCAGCCGCTGGCCGGTTCCGATCACGCTCCAGCGGGTGACCAGCAAAAATAATGCCGCTGCCGTAAAGATCACATTGAAAACTCCCAGCATTCCTGAATTGGAATGATGCATGGAAAATCTCCATAAATCCTTTGCCGTCAGCTTGATTTCAAATCTCATGCTTTGCTCCATTGCCGATGCTCCTCTCTGCTACAGCTTCATGGTCAGGGCGATCCGTTTCTTCGCCGGATCCACACTCAAAACCTTCACTTCCACAATATCGCCCACGCGCACTGCCTCCAGCGGATGCCTGATGAATTTTTCCGACATCTGGGAAATATGGACCAGACCATCCTGATGAACGCCGATATCCACAAAAGCGCCGAAATCGATGACATTACGGACCGTTCCCTTCAAAATCATGCCCGGTTTCAAATCCTTCATTTCCATAACGTCCGTGCGAAGAATCGGTTTTGGCATCTCCTCACGGGGATCCCGCCCCGGTTTTTCCAGTTCCTTCACAATATCCCGCAGGGTCGGTTCCCCGACTTCCAGCTCCGCAGCCAGCCGCCCATAATCCGGAATTTTTTTGCCAAGGCCGGCGATACCGCCTCCGGCAAGGGCCTCCAGGCGATAGCCCAGCTTCTCCAAAAGCGCGGTGGCCGCTCCATAGCTTTCCGGATGTACGCTAGTGCCGTCCAGCGGATTGATCCCGCCGGTGATCCGCATAAAGCCCGCGCACTGTTCAAATGCCTTGGGTCCCAGCTTCGCCACCTTCAAAAGCTGGCTGCGGCTTTTGAAGGCGCCATTTTCCTCCCGATAGGCCACAATATTTTTCGCCACGGTCCTGGTGATGCCGGAAACATATTCTAAAAGGGAGGCGGATGCCGTATTCAAATCCACGCCCACCTTATTGACACAATCTTCCACCACACCCCGCAGCGCTTCACTTAAATTTTTCTGGTTCATATCGTGCTGGTATTGACCCACGCCGATGGATTTGGGATCAATTTTTACCAGCTCCGCCAGAGGATCCTGCAGCCGTCTGGCGATGGACGCGGCGCTGCGCTGTCCCACGTCAAATTGGGGAAATTCCTCTGTCGCCAGCTTGCTGGCGGAATATACGGAAGCGCCCGCCTCATTGACAATAATATATTGCACCTGCTCCGGCAGCTCCCGGATCAGATCCACGATCACCTGCTCCGATTCCCGGGACGCGGTGCCATTGCCCACGGAAATCAGAGAAATATGGTATTTTTTAATCAGCTTTTTCAGGACGTTTTTGGCTTCCGCCACTTTATTCTGAGGCGCGGTCGGATAGATCACCGTAGTATCCAGCACCTTGCCCGTCTCATCCACCACCGCCAGCTTGCAGCCTGTGCGGAAGGCCGGATCCCAGCCCAGCACCACCCGCCCGGTGATGGGCGGCTGCATCAAAAGCTGTTCCAGATTTTTGCCAAAAACCTTGATGGCGCCTGCTTCCGCCTGTTCCGTCAGCTCATTGCGGATCTCCCGCTCAATGGCCGGAGCGATCAGGCGATCATAGCTGTCCGCCGCCACCTCCCGAAGAACCGGCGTGGTAAATGGATTCTTCCGGGTAATCAGCTGCTTTTCCAGATAGCGAAGGATGGCCTCCTCCGGCGCCTCCACCTTGACTGTCAAAAGCTTCTCCTTCTCTCCCCGATTGATGGCAAGCACCCGGTGCCCGGCGCATCGCTTCACCGGCTCCTCGAAATGATAGTACATTTCATAGACGGAGGTTTCCTTTTCATCCTTGGCCGACGAACGGAGCACCCCCTGCTCCATGGTCGCCCGGCGGATATAGGCGCGGTAGTCCGCATTGTCCGAAACACGTTCCGCCAGAATATCCTTCGCCCCGCCGATGGCGTCCTCCACAGTCAGGACTTCCTTTTCCTGAGAAATATATGCCTTTGCCGGATTTTCCAATGGTTCCCTGATCATCTGAAGCGCAATCAGATCCGCCAGCGGCTCCAGTCCCTTCTCCCTGGCAATGATTGCCCGGGTCCGCCGCTTTGGACGGTAGGGGCGATACAGATCATCCACCGCCACCATGGTCATAGCCGCCCGGATCTGAGCCTCCAGCTCAGGCGTCAGCTTTTCCTGTTCCCGGATCGCGTTGATCACCTGTTCCTTTTTCTCTTCCAGACTGCGCAGATAACGCAGCCGCTCATCCAGATTCCGCAGGATCTCGTCGCTCAAGCCCCCGGTGGCCTCCTTGCGGTAGCGGGCAATGAAAGGGATCGTATTTCCCTCATCAATCAGCTGCACCGCGGCTTCCGCCTGTTTATAACCAATCTGCAATTCTTCCTGCAAAAGCCTGATAATATCCATCTGTCATTCCTCTTCCGGTGTTTTTTGGTTTTTCATTGCTTTTTGATTATAATTCATATCGACAGCTTATGCAAGTGCGGGAAATGAAAAGTACTTGAGCGGTTTTCCCTTTCGTGCTACAATAAATGGTTGTAAGACTTTTGCATCGGAGGAATTGACATGGAATCACCCCGTCCAAACCAGGCAGGCAATTTATTTCATCTGCTTGCCTTTTCCAGCATGGCCTTCGGGCTTATTGCGATCATATCCTGTCTTTCGCCGCCTGTCCAGTTCTTTTTCGGAGCGGTGGCTATTATGCTTGCTTATCTTTCCAAACAGAACCGTCCCCTGCGGGCGCCCTCCATCATAGGAATTGTGCTGGGCATCGCGGCGATTCTGACCAGTATTTTCCTTTGCTTCATGGTGATCTACGGCGTGCAGCTGATGGATGACCCTGCCAACGCGGCATTGATGCGGGAGCTTCTGGAGGAATATCAGGCAAATCTACAATCTCTTTACCCTCATTAAGCGGACATGCATTCATAAGAAACGCAATAAGACGCGTCACTGGCGCGTCTTACTTCATTTCACTCATTTTATCTGATTTCCATGTATTTTTACAGCTCCGCGCGAATCATCTGACGGATGCCTTCTCTGCCGGCCCGGACACGCCCGTTCTCAAACGCCATCGCATTCGCCTTAAAGTCTGCCTCCCGGCACTTTTCGGTCAGGAATGCGAATTCATCCCTGCCTTCCAGGGTCAGGCTCCGAACCGTGCCGAAACACTTCTCCACCTCAGCGCCGTCCGCGGCCGCATCGCCGCTGACCCGCACAAAGTAACGATGTTCCGAATTTCCCATATCTGCGATCGCCAGCTTCTCCTCAGACCAGCCAATGGGCACATTCCGGTCAAGATTCTGCGCCGCCTCGATGATGTCCGCTACCACCGCGCTGGCCGTAGGCAGCTTTCCGGCTCCGCTTCCATAAAACATGACGGTGCCAAGCATGTTGCCCTTCACCAGAATACCATTGTAAACATCGCTGACCGCATAAAGAGGATGGCTCTTTCCGATCATGATCGGAGCCACGAAGGACTGTACCTGATCCGCACCGATCCTGCTGGTTCCGAACAATTTCACGGAAGCTCCCAGCTTTTCCGCATAGATAAAATCCACATCCGTAATCCGGGTAATGCCCTCGGTATAAATATCCTCGTAATGGACTTCCTTTCCGGTGGCCATGGCCGTCAGAATCGCAATCTTTCTGCAGGTGTCATAGCCTTCCACGTCAGCCTCCGGATTTCGCTCCGCATAGCCCAGATTCTGCGCTTCCTTCAATGCTCCTGCAAAGGACGCGCCCTCCTTGTCCATTTTCGTCAGGATATAGTTTGTGGTGCCGTTTAAAATACCGGTGATTTCCCGCACCTGTTCTCCCTTCAGGCAGCGGTACAATGGCCGGATAATGGGGATGCCGCCTCCCACGCTTGCCTCAAAGAAAAAATTCACCTGTTTTTCCCGGGCAATCGCCAAAAGCTCCGTGCCGTGGGCGGCCACCAGAGCCTTATTGGAGGTCACCACATGCTTGCCTGCCAGCAGACATGCTTTCACAAAGGGATATGCCGGATTCAGTCCGCCCATGGTTTCCACTACCAGCTGAATCTCCCTGTCCTCCTCGATCATCTTAAAATCATGGATCACCTTATTTGCCACCGGGCTGTCCGGAAAATCCCGCACATCCAGCACATATTTTAATGATACGCCCTGTCCGGCGGCTTTTTCCACCTCATCTTTATTGTTCTCAAGCACCTCGGCCACGCCTGATCCGATGGTGCCAAAGCCCATGATCGCTGCTTTTATCATAATCCTTTCCGCTCCACCTTTTCCTTATTCCCTCGCCAGGATTTTCACATAATGAATGCCTGGCTGTTCCTCGATCTCGTCCACCATTTTGGAGATATTCCCCGTGTCTGCCTTGACCTCAACGGAGAGCGTCAGGGTCGCCACGCCGTTCACCGGAATGCTTTGGTGGATGGTAAGGATATTCGCTTTATAAACTGCCACAACATGCAGCACGACGGACAAAAGCCCCTGTTCATCATTCATCTGGACGACAAAGGTAACGGTCTTGCCCTTCGTATTGTCGTAAAAGGGAAAAATGTCATCCTTGTATTTGTAAAAAGAGCTGCGGCTGATACCCACCTGTTCCGTTGCCTCCTGAACAGTGATCACCCGTTCTGATTCCAAAAGGCGCTTCGCTTCGACCACCTTTAAGAGCACCCCGGGAACCGCTTTTTGTTTTACCACAAAATACTCGCTTTTCTCTTCTGGCATGGTTTTTCTCCTAAGTACGAAAATATTCGTCTGTTGCGTACATTTGTGTTCATGTGGAAGATATTAGCATAAAAGAAGCCGGGATGCAAGCAATTTTTGCAAACATTCCGGCTTCTTTTCGTCTTCTTTTCGTCTTCTTTTCGCCTTCTTTTCGCCTATCGGAAACTTTTAATCATCAGAGGCGGTTCTCCGGTCCGGACATCCCAGACTGACCCATTTCAGATATGCGCCGATAAAGGGATCCAGGCCGCCGTCCAGCACGCTGGTGACATTGCCGGTCTCCTCGCCGGTACGCAGATCCTTGACCATGGTATAGGGCTGCAGCACATAGGAACGAATCTGGCTGCCCCAGCCATTTTCCTTCACATCGCCGCGAATGTCGGACAGCTTTTCCGCATTTTCCTGCTGCTTGAGCATATACAGCTTTGCCTTCAGCATCTGCATTGCCTTATCCTTGTTCTGAAACTGGGAGCGTTCATTCTGACATTGCACCACAATTCCTGTGGGGATATGGGTAATGCGGATGGCGGAGGAGGTTTTATTGATATGCTGGCCGCCTGCACCGCTGGAACGATAGGTATCGATCCGCAGATCATCCTGGTTGATCTCCACATCCAGATCCTCCTCAATATCCGGCATCACATCACAGGAGACAAAGGAGGTCTGGCGTTTGCCTGCCGCATTGAAGGGGGAAATCCGCACCAGACGGTGAACTCCCCGCTCGGACTTTAAATATCCGAAGGCATTTTCTCCGTTGATCTGGATGGTTACGGATTTGATTCCCGCTTCATCGCCGTCCAGATAGTCCAGAACCTCGGTCTTGTAGCCCATTTTGTCCGCCCAGCGGCAGTACATGCGGTAAAGCATGCTGCACCAGTCGCAGGATTCGGTGCCGCCGGCTCCGGCATTAAGCCGCAGGATGGCATTGTATTTATCGTACTCGCCGGAAAGCAGAGTCTTCATGCGCAGCTTCTCCAGGCTGGTTTCAAACTCTGTGAGCATTTCCTGGATCTCCGGGATCAGGGAAGCGTCATTTTCCTCGTATCCCATTTCAATCATCACCTGGATATCCTCGTACTGCTGCTCCAGACTGCGGTACAACTCCACGGTATCTTTCAGGTTCTTGGCTTCCTGGACAAGACGGGTGGATTTGTCCGCGTCGTCCCAGAAACCAGGCTCCTCCATGGATTTATCTAATTCGTCGATTCGTCTGACCTTGTTGTCCAGGTCAAAGTGAATCCCTCACTTCCACTAATGGTTTTTCAAAGGTTGATAGGGTATACTTAAACTGATCTAATTCTACCATTGTGTCACCTTCTTTCAATTTTTATTATTTTAAGCCGGGCGCATGCACGCCTTACAGCCGCATTATGCCAGCGGTTTCCGGCCGCAGCATTGCTTGTATTTTTTGCCGCTGCCGCAAGGGCAGGGGTCGTTGGGGTAGATTTTCCGGACGGCGCGTTTTTTGGGAGCCTGGACGGCGGAGGTGTCCTTGTTGGTTCCGGTCACCTTGGCTGCCGGCTCGCGCTCTACCTTCTGCTCCACGCGCACATGGAACAGGATGCGGACGGTCTCCTCGGTGATGGCTGCCGTCATGGCCTCAAACATCTCAAAGGCGCTCATCTTATACTCTACCACCGGGTCGCGCTGTCCATACGCCTGCAGGCCAATGCCCTGGCGCAGCTGATCCATATCGTCAATATGGCTCATCCACTTGTTGTCGATCACCTTCAAAAGGATCACCCGCTCGATCTCACGGATCTGCTCTGCCTCCGGGAATTCGGCTTCCTTGGCCTCGTAAAGCTTGATGGCCTCCTCCTTCAGCATATGGGTCAGCTCATTTTTCTTGGACACCGGATGATTTTCGAGGCTAATGGACTTTAAGGGAATAATCGGAAGCAGCAGGGAATTTAGCTCGCCCAGATCCCAGTTATCCGGCGTTTGTTCGTCGGAGATGGACATATCCACCGCGTTTTCAACAATGTCGGTGATCATTTTCAGGATCACATCCCGCATGTTGTCGCCGTCCAATACCTTGCGGCGCTCCGCGTAGATGATCTCACGCTGTTCGTTGTTGACCTCGTCGTATTTCAGCAGGTTTTCACGGATCCCATAGTTATTGTTCTCGATCTTCATCTGCGCCTTCTCAATGGCGTTAGAAAGCATCTTGTGCTCAATCTGCTCACCCTCCGGCACCCCCAGAGCCTCAAACATGCTCATCAGGCGCTCGGAACCGAACAGGCGCATCAGGTCATCCTCCAGGGAGATATAGAAGCGGGATTCCCCCGGATCTCCCTGACGGCCGGAACGCCCGCGCAGCTGGTTATCGATGCGGCGGGCCTCATGTCGCTCGGTACCGATGATCTTTAATCCGCCCAGTGCCTTGGACTCCTCGTCCAGCTTAATATCCGTACCACGGCCTGCCATGTTGGTGGCAATGGTCACCGCGCCGTGAATACCGGCATCTGCCACGATCTCTGCTTCCAGCTCGTGATATTTTGCGTTCAATACCTTATGGGGAATGCCGCGCTTGCGCAGCATCTTGCTGAGCATCTCGGAGGTCTCGATGGTGATGGTACCCACCAGCACCGGCTGTCCCTTCTCGTATGCCTCCGCCACTTCCTCCACAACAGCGTTGAATTTTTCTTTTTTGGTTTTATAAACCGCATCGTCGTGATCCACACGGATGACAGGCTTATTGGTCGGAATCGCGATGGCATCCATGCCGTAGGTATTGCGGAACTCCTTCTCCTCAGTCAGCGCCGTACCGGTCATACCGGCTTTTTTTCGGAACTTGTTGAAGAAGTTCTGGAAGGTGATGGTGGCCAGGGTCTTGCTCTCCCGGCGCACGTTCACATGCTCCTTAGCCTCAATCGCCTGATGCAGGCCGTCGGAATAACGGCGCCCCGGCATAATACGACCAGTGAACTCATCGACAATCAGGACCTCATCATCTTTAACCACATAGTCCTTGTCCCGGAACATCAGGTTATTGGCGCGCAGCGCCAGGATGATATTGTGCTGGATCTCCAGATTCTCCGGATCCGCAAGGTTCTCGATATGGAAGAAATCCTCCACTTTTTTGACGCCTTCCTCGGTCAGGTTAACCACCTTATCCTTTTCATTGACCACGAAATCTCCGGTCTCCACAATGTCCTCGCCCATGATGGCATTCATCTTGGTGAACTCGCCGGACGCTTCGCCGCGGATAAGCTGATGAGCCAGAATATCGCAGACCTCATACAGCTTGGTAGATTTCCCGCTCTGCCCGGAAATAATCAGCGGAGTACGCGCTTCATCGATCAGCACGGAGTCCACCTCATCGATGATGGCGTAATCCAACTCCCGCAGCACCATCTGCTCCTTATAGATTGCCATATTGTCACGAAGATAGTCAAAACCCAGTTCATTATTCGTCACATAGGTAATATCACAGGCATACGCCTTTTTTCTCTCCTCAGAGGTCATGGGATTCAAAACCACACCCACGCTCAATCCCAAAAACTCATGGACACGTCCCATCCACTCCGCGTCTCGCTTTGCCAGGTAATCATTGACCGTGACAATGTGCACGCCGTGACCGGCCAGGGCATTCAGATAAGCAGGCGCCGTGGAGACCAACGTCTTACCTTCACCGGTTCTCATCTCCGCGATACGTCCCTGATGCAGCACAATACCGCCGATCAGCTGCACCGGATAATGCTCCATATTCAGCACTCTTCGCGCCGCTTCCCGGACAGTCGCAAAGGCTTCCGGAAGAATATCGTCCAGAGTCTCACCATTTGCAAGACGCTCCTTGAAGATGCGGGTATTGTCCTTCAATGCTTCATCCGTCATCTCCATCATCTTCGGCCTCATGGCTTCGATCTTTTCCACAATGGGGTAGATCATTTTCAGCTCGCGCTCGCTATGAGTACCAAATACTTTCTCTATGAGCTTCATATATTGTTCTCCTATATTTTTAATATCTGCTCTGATAGCATACCAAGTCAATCTTATATATTGTAACACCAACCCTTGATTTATTCAACTTTTTCGGGTGTTGTTCATAAAAATTTAACTTTCAGCGGG
>CAZICB010000065.1:0-14377 GCA_964537765.1 uncultured Lachnospiraceae bacterium | reverse complement strand
TACCGAGATGCTGATCCGCCTGAAAAGCCAGATGCGCAAATACAATGCCAAGACCATCCTCGTTCCAGGCAGAAACGCGCAATCCTATGAAGAACACAAACGAATTCTTCACGCAATCAAAACCAGGGATGTTCAGGCCGCGGAAACCTGCATCCGACAACATGTGGAAAACGTTCGAAAGACCTTTGAAGACTATTATTCCTTGCTGTTTTAAAGAAAAAGAAAAAACCGCGGTATACCGGTTACGCGAAATATTTGCCGCAGGCAAATATTTCGTATAACCACATATACCGCGGCGAACAACCATCAAACGGCAGTTCCTTTCTTTCGTCAGCAAGTATAGATGGGATATTTCTCACACAGCCTGGTGACTTCCGCACGGATGTAATCGGCCTTGTCCTCGAAATCGGTAGCTGCCAGCCATACGCACTCCGCGACCTTCGGCATATCCTCTTCCTTCAGTCCACGGGAGGTGATCGCCGGAGTGCCGATGCGGACACCGGAGGTCACGAAAGGACTTCTGGGATCGTTGGGAACCGTGTTCTTGTTAAGCGTAATATAAACCTCATCGCAGCGCCTCTGCAGCTCCTTGCCGGACACATCCATGCCCCGCAGGTCCACCAGCATCAGATGGTTGTCCGTGCCGCCGGTCAGGATATGGAAGCCCTGCTCCTTTAAAGCCGCCGCCAATGCCGCCGCGTTCTTCTTTACCTGTACCTGGTATTCCTTAAACTCCGGCTTCAATGCCTCTCCAAAGCAAACCGCCTTCGCCGCGATCACATGCTCCAGCGGACCGCCCTGGGTCCCCGGAAAGATCGCCTTGTTGAAGTTAAACTTCTCGGCAGCTTCCTTGTTTGCCAGAATCAGACCGCCTCTCGGCCCGCGCAGGGTCTTGTGGGTGGTGGTGGTCACCACGTCCGCGTAGGGGATCGGACTCTGGTGCAGCCCCGCCGCCACCAGTCCGGCGATGTGGGCCATATCCGCCATCAAATAAGAACCGCTCTTATCCGCAATCTCCCGGAACCGCTTAAAATCGATCTCACGGGCATACGCGCTGGCGCCGGCCAGAATCAGTTTCGGCTTATGCTCCATCGCCAGGCGCTCCACCTCATCATAATCGATATAGCCCTCGTCATTGACACCATAGGGAACAATGTGAAAATACAGTCCGGAGAAATTCACCGGGCTGCCATGGGACAGATGCCCGCCATGGTCCAGGCTCATGCTGAGCACGGTATCTCCCGGTTTCAGCATCGCCAGAAATACCGCCATATTGGCCTGCGCGCCGGAATGGGGCTGCACGTTGGCATAGTCACAGCCAAACAGCTTTTTCGCCCGCTCGATGGCAATGGTCTCCACCACATCCACGCATTCGCAGCCGCCGTAATAGCGCTTTCCGGAATATCCCTCCGCGTATTTATTTGTCAAAACCGTACCCATCGCCATCATCACCGGCTCAGATACAATATTCTCAGATGCAATCAGTTCCAGATTCCGTCTCTGGCGTGCCGCCTCGGCCTGGATCGCTTCGCCTACCTCCGGATCATGCTCCGTGATAAACTTCATTACTTCATTAACCATGACTTATCTCCTTTTTTCTAGTGTGGGGTTACATTGAAGTAAATTATAGTACACAATTCAAAGGAGTGTCAAGGACTTCCGGAGGCAGCCTCCCCATTCCATCGCCCATCCTCTTCCAGATAATAATACTTTCCCGGCTCCGTCATGACCCAGCCGGTCTGCATAGCGCCGCTTTTATCCGCATAATACCAGGCATCCTCCCAGACAAACCAGCCTGTGGCCATCCGGCCGTCGCTGCCCAGGTAATACCGGGCGCCATCCACCTGCTGCCAGCCGCTTAAACGGTAGCCATCCTCATCCAGCAGATACCAGTCCCCGCGGATCAGATGCCAGCCTCCGGGCAGAAACTGGCCGTCTCCATCCTCATAGCGGGAGCCCTCCAGGTAATTGCGCCATTTTCCTTCCGTAATGCCGATCAGCCCTTTTTCCCTAAAGTCTATATCCGGAGACGCCACCCAGCCGCCGTTTTCCACGTAGGCCTGCTCACTGACCTTGGCCGTCGCCCGCACCACAAAGAAATAGGTGTGCAGATCGCTCATATATTCCGTAAAGTCACAGCTGGTTTCAGAGGTGCGCCGCATCATCACCGCCTCCAGGCCCTCATCCTCCGGGTCGAAACCGCGCCAGTCGTCCTCATCCCGCTCCACATAGTCAGCGATGTAAAGCTTCACCTGGTATTCATGGGCATGGCTGACCGAGGACCATTTCCCCACCGTATCCGTCTCCCACCAGACATGCTTCGGCTCGCCCAGATAAACGGTCTCCACCGCCTTGTCGGAAGCATAGACCTGAAGGGGCGCGGCCGCCAGCAGCCACAACGCCCAGAACAAAATCAGAAAATCTCGTCTCTTCACTCCCATCGCCTCCTTTTCCCTATTCACTGCGCAGCGCGTCAATGGGATTCAGCTTCGCCGCCCGCCTTGCCGGCATATAGCCAAACAGCAGCCCGATGCCCACGGACACGCTGAAGGAAATCACCACCGCCGACGGCGTCGGCGTCGCGCTCAGACCTGCAAGGGCCCCTGCCGCAGAGGTGGCGGCACTGCCAAGCAAAATCCCGATCACGCCGCCGATGGAGCTGGTCACCGCCGCCTCGATCACAAACTGCTGCAAAATCACGCTTTGCTTGGCTCCCAGCGCCTTGCGGATTCCGATTTCCCGGGTCCGCTCCGTCACGGAAACCAGCATAATATTCATCACTCCGACGCCTGCCACCAGAAGGGAAATTCCCGCGATGCCGCCCAGCCCGGCGGACACCATGGCGATCATGGAATTCAGTGAATCCAGCATCTCGCTCATGGCCGTCACCGTATACAGGTCCTCGTCCTTAAACTTCTCATACAGAAAATCCTCGATCAGCTCCTTATCCTCCGTGGCCTTTGTCAAGGTTTTAATGGTAAAGGTATAATTGCTGATATTGGCGTTTCGGGCCATTTTCACCGCGCAGCTATAAGGCATCCAGAGAAAGTCGTCGCTTCCCCCGTCCTCCATGGAGTCCTCCTGCTGCTGAACCACTCCGATAATCTTAAAGGCGTAGCCATTGACCTTGATCGTCTCGCCATAGGCCTTATCGATGCTGCCATACAGCTCACTGGCTACATAGGCTCCGATGACACACACCTTCTGCCTCCCGGAAATGTCCGCGTACTGGATATTCCGGCCTGTCTCCAGCTCCCAGTCCTTCAGCTTTAAATAATCCTCGCTGACTCCGGTGATGGAAGTCCGGCTCATGGAATCGCTGCCGTACTTGACCGTGCCGCTCACATTCACAGTGGGGGAGAGATAACTGAATTCATCTGTATGTTCCTCAAAAAATCCATACATTTCATCCACAGACACCGACCGGGAGGGCAGCGTAACCAGATTTACGGTGATCTGATTGGTGCCAAGGCTGGCAAAGCTTTCCGTCATGTAGGACATGTAGGCATTGACCAGGCTCACCAGAATGATCACCGACGCCACGCCGATGATGATGCCCAGCATGGTCAAAAAAGAGCGCATTTTATTGCTCCAGATACTTTTTAATGCCAGCTTAAAGGATTGCAGCATACTCGTTCACATCTCCGTCAAAATTAATCTTTCCATCGTGGATCCGCACCACCCGCCTCGCCTCCATGGCAATGGAACTGTCGTGGGTGATCATCACGATGGTATTGCCCTCCGCGTTCAGCTCCTTTAAAAAATCCAACACATCCCGGCTGGTTTTGGAATCCAGCGCGCCGGTCGGCTCATCCGCCAGAATCAGGGAAGGATTTCCCGCCAGCGCCCGGGCAATGGACACCCGCTGCTGCTGGCCGCCGGACAGCTGCCGGGGCAGATTCTTCCATTTGTCCGCCAGACCCACCCGTTCCAGGGCCGCCATGGCCCGCTCGCGGCGCTCCTCCTTGGGAACTTTGGCATAAAGCAGCGGCAGCTCCACATTCTCCAGCAGGTTGGACTTTGGCAGCAGATTGTATTGCTGAAAAATAAATCCGATCATCCGGTTGCGGATCTCGGCGAGCTGATTGTCCCCCATCTGGTCCACGTCCTCGCCGCCTAATAAATAGCGCCCGGAGGTCGGCACGTCCAGCGCTCCGATGATATTCATCAGCGTTGACTTGCCGCTCCCCGACTTGCCCACGATCGCCACAAATTCCCCCTTGCAGATTGTCAGGGTGATTCCATCGTTGGCGCGCACCTCTTCATCGCCCATCTGGTAGATTTTCGAAATATCGATCAGTTCAATCAATGTCTCCGCCATCTCTCTCTCCTTTTTCCAGTCCCACACGGCTGCCGCCGCGATCCTCGCCCGCGCTCCGACCGCTCTTTCCGCCGTATATGCCGCCGCGGTCCCGGACATGGCCGGCTGCCGCCATCCCGGCTATGGCCGTCCGCCGCCGTTCATGCCGCCGCCGCTTCGATTCTGGCCGCCGCCATTCATGCCGCCGTTTCGATTCTGGCCGCCGCCGCCTTCCATGCCGCCCGGCATTCCGCCCTGGCCCATGGGGAACTGCACCGTGGTAGTGGTGGAGGAAGCATCCAGATAAATCTCATCCCCCTCCGACAGGCCCTCCACAATCTGTACATAGCTGTCGTTGGTCAGCCCGGTCTCCACCTCCACCGCGCGGAACCCGGCTGGGACATTGCCCTGGGCCTCCGTCACGGAATCGTCCTTCACATAGACCCGGTTGCCCCGCATCAGGCCATCCACCGGGATCATCAAGGCATCCGAGACCTCATCCAGAATGATCACTCCGTCCACGTTCATCCCCGGAAGAAGCTCCCCCACCTCATCCAAGGTCACGGTCACCGGATAATTGGTCACGCCATTGGACTGGGAGCTTTCCAGGCTGATATTGGTCACCTTCCCGGTGAAGGTCTTTCCCTCCACCGCGTCCGCGGTCACCTGCACCGTCTGCCCCACCTGGACGCTGCGCACATCCAGCTCATCCACGGACATCTCAAACGTCACCTGGGACAGATCATAAATCACCGCCAGGGTGGTATCCCCGCTTGAGGAATTGCGGCTGATATTATCCCCGGTCTTAATATTTTTCTTGATCACCTGCCCGGATATGGGCGCGGTGATGGTATAGTTTTCATAGTCATCCTGTGTGGTGTCCACCTTGCTCTGGGCCGACTCCAGCTTTTCCTCTGCTGAATCCACCGCATCCTTATAGGTGCGCAGGATTTCCTCCACATCGCTGCTGACAATCCGGAAAATGGGGGTGCCGACAGTCACGAAATCTCCTTCATGCACCAGCAGCGCTTCCACCTCCACATTGCCCGATACCTCCGCTTTCATCACCGTGTCCGTCAAAGGCTCAAAGGCGCCTTCCGCGCTGCAGGTGAAATCCCCGATCGTCACCGTCGCCGTGTGCGAGGTGGTCAGTCCCCCGGGATTTGCCACCTCCAGGGTCACGTAGCGGACCATGCGGCCGCCGCTTAAAACCTCATCCATATTGCTGACTGAGGTCACCACCCCGGTCAGCTGCTCCTCCGTGTCCGCCAGCGTCAGCACCGCCTGGTTTCCCGCCCCGATCAGCGCCGCCTCCCCGGACAAAAAGGGAACCTTGATTTTCATGGTCTGGTCATTATAAATGGAAGCCAGCTCCGTATTGCTGCCCACCTTGTCACCGGCCTCAATTTTCAGTTCCTTGATAAATCCGGTGCGGGTAGACTTATATGTATTGCCGCTGTAATCCGCCAGGGCATCCTGATACTCCTCCTGGGCATGGGCCAGACTGTCGCTGGCACGCTCCAGGGAATTATTGGCGGATCTTAACTCCGATTCCATGGAGGAAACATCGATCTGATACAGCACCTGCCCTTCCTCCACCTGATCCCCCTCTTCAAACTCCGCCGCGATCACCTCGCCCTCCACCAGGGAAGTAATGCTGTAGGTATCTTTGGGAGAAATGACTCCCGACGAGGTCAATTCCGAGGTCAGAGTCCCCCTGGTCACCGCCGAGGTACGCACCTGCCCCGCCTTTGACGCGGCATCTTTTGCGCTTGCCGTCTTCTGATACCAGAACAGACCGCCGCCGATCAATGCCAGCGCCAAAACCCCCGCCGCAAGCTGCTTTTTGTTTATCTTTTTCCGTTTCTTTTTCTGCTCCATATTCCTTTTCCCTGTCTGCTTTTTTCGCGCCCTTCCTTATTCCTCCACGTAATCCACTACCGTATAGGTCTCATCCTCATTGGCATTAACCGTCTTCTCACAGATCAGCGTGACCGTATCCCCCACCCGCAGGGACCCATAGATGGAAAACGCAAACTGCATCTCCGAGCTGCTCAGCTTATACTCCGTACTGTCACCATCCAGGGTGATCGAGGAAGGCGTCATCACATCCGTGGAATTGTAATAAATATTTTCAATGGTCCCTCTCACCGCGCAGCGCCCGGTCTGCACATCCTCGTCGGCGATATAGGCCCATACCGTCTTCGCCTGGGTATTATAATAAATAACCACATAATTGCTGGAAATATAGGATTTCAGCGCTTCATAGCTGGAGGAGTCCCCGTTGACAAAAATATTGGCCTGCTGGACATTGAAGGGGATATAATCGCCAAGGTGCCGGCCCTTCGGGATCAGCTTGGGGCCGCTTAAATTGGTGTCCGCCAGTCCCATAGGATTGACCTCCCCGTCGGAATTCAGCTCACAGCCAAGCACTGTGGCATAGGCTTTGCCGCCGGACTTCATCTCCGTCTTCAATAAATTATAAAACAGATTGACACAGTCCGTGCGGGTCAATATCTCCGTGGGCTGCCGGTCCAGCTCCTCATTCAGCTCCAGGGCATAATACAGGCTCATCCGGGCCCCGATGACGTCCCCGGAAAAGTCCTCGTCCGTATATCCCAGCAGCGCTAAGATCCCCCGGACCGCCTCCTTTAAGGTCACCGGCTGATCCGGCTTAAACTGTCCGCCCAGATATCCGGTCATCCAGCCCTGCTCCGCCGTCACGCGGATGCTGGCGGCATATTCGTGGGTCATCGGCACGTCCGCATATACCGACACGGTGCTGGCCACCGGCAGATAATCCCGATAGCTGGACGCCTGCACCAGCATACGCGCGTATTCCGCCCGGGTCACCGGCTGGTCCATGTTTGTGCTCACATTAGCCATAATTCCGGAAATGCCCACCACCTTGCGCCGGTAGTCCTGATTATTGTCCGCCGCGTATGCCAGGCCGGGCATCCCGGCAAAGGCGGATGCCGCTGTGACAAGCGCCATCATCCCCGCGATCTGTCTCTCTGCTCTCATATGGATACTCCTCTTGTATAATGCCTTTGTTTTTCTTTACCTTACCAAAACTTTGTGTTCAGACCGTGAAAAAAAAGAGAACTACAGCCATATTTTTGCTGTAGCTCCCATTTTTTAATCATGCAGCTTATATTCCCGAATCACGATCTGCAGCGACCGTCTTCCATTATATTCGTTGATGTCCGGATAATATATCACGTCGATTCCTCGCCGCCCGCCCAATTCCTCCAGAAACGCGTCGCCCTCCGCAAAGAGCATGCCCTCCATCGCCAGGCCCTGCCCGGTGACCAGGGAGAGCCTGACCACATTCCGGTTGCGTCCCAGCACCCGGGCGCCGCGGATCCGCAGATCCTTCTGGGCAAACTGGGGCTTTTCATTGCCCTGCCCAAAGGGCTCCAAAAGGGCCAGCTCTTCCACCAGGGCTTCCGATATGTATTCCAATGGCATGGCCACGTCGATCCAGATCTTTGGGATAAAATCCTCCGGCTTTAAATTTGCCTGCTCGTTTAAGCGCCTCCGGAATTCTTCCACATCCTTTTCCTCCAGGGAGAACCCTGCCGCCATGGGGTGCCCGCCAAATTTCAGCAGCAGATCCTGAACGCCGCAAAGCCCCTGATACATGTGATAGGCTTCGATGGAACGGCCGGAGCCCTTCACACAGTCCTCCCCGCGGGTCAGGACAAAGGTGGGCTTGTTCCACGCCTCCCGCACCCGTCCGGCAATGATTCCCGCCAGAGACTCATGACATTCCGGCAGAAACACCACCAGCACGTCGTCCTGCGCATATCGCTCCTCCACCTGAGTCAGAGCTGCCGCCACCCCCTCCTGGGTCATGTCCTTGCGTTCCTCGTTTAAAAGCTTCAATTGCCCTGCCATTTCTTCCGCCCGGACCGGATCCTGGCAAAGCAAAAGCTCCAGCGCCAGCCTGGCCGTCTGGAGTCTGCCGCTGGCATTGAGACAGGGGCCGATCACAAAGCCCACATGATAGGCGGAAATATGCTGAATATCCAGCCCGCAGGCCTCCACCAGCTTTTTCAGCCCCAGGCTTCTGGTCCGGGGAATCTGACGCAGGCCCCATTTCACCAGAATCCGGTTTTCATCCTGCAGGCGCATCACATCCCCCACCGTGGCAATGGCCGCAAATTCCAGCATCCCCTCCCATTCTGCCCGGGGAATGCCAAAGGCCTCGTAGAGCACCTGCACCAGCTTATAAGCCACCACGCCGCCGCAGATGCCGGAAAATGGATAATGGCAGTCCTTCTGCTTTGGATTCACCACCGCGTCCGCGGGGGGAAGCTGCTCCCCTCCCTGGTCGTCCGGCAGTACCTCGTGATGGTCCGTGACAATCACCGTCATGCCCAGCTCCTTCGCCATCCGGATCTGAGATATGGCCGCGATGCCATTGTCACAGGTAAGGATGGTATCAATCCCATCCTCATGGGCCTTCTGGATAATGGATTCATTAATCCCGTAGCCATCCTTGATCCGTTCCGGAATCTGATAATCCACCTGCCCGCCGCAGCGGGACAGCGCGCGGTACAGCAGATAGGTGGAGCACACGCCGTCAATATCATAATCGCCCACGATCCGGATCCGTTTGCCTGTCTGAATCTTTTCTTTTATGATTTCCACGGCCAGATCCAGATCTTTTAAAAGATGCGGATCGTAAAGGTCTCTCACCGTGCCGTGCAAATACCGTTCAATCTGCGCTTCCCCCACCACATCCCGGTTGCGGATGACCCGCGCCGTCACCGGACTGATGGAAAAACGCCGGGCAATGGCCGCGAAGTCCGCCCGTTTTGTCTGCAACATCCATGTCGCCTGGCCGTTCCTGCTCACAGCGGTTCTTCCTCCTCGCATCACTCCCACGGATAATATTTAATCAATGCCTGGGTTCCCAGATCCCCCATGCCCTTCTCTTCCAGCTCCAGATACATGTTCAAAATATGTTCCAGGGTTCCCAGCTTCAGATTCACTGCCTCCGCTTCCTCGTCGGCCAGCTTCATATCCTTGATAAAGTGCTTGATAAAAAATCCCGGTTTGTAATCGTCCTTTAAAATCCGCGGAACCACATTGCTCATCTGGGCGCTGCCGGCCGCGCCGGTGGAAATGGAGTCCAGCATGGTCTGCACATCCAGGCCCACCGCCCTGGCATAGGCCAGGGCCTCGCAAGCGCCGGTCAAGGCTCCCGCAAGGGCGATCTGATTGCACATTTTCGTGTGCTGTCCATTGCCCGCTTTTCCTTCATAATTGATATTCTTTCCCATGGCCTCAAACAAAGGCAGGCAGGCATCAAAAGCTTCCCGGTCGCCGCCCGCCAGGATCGTCAAAGTCCCGGCCCTGGCGCCTCCGTCTCCGCCGGTCACCGGCGCATCCAGCGCATGCAGTCCTGCCGCCTTGGCAGCCTCGTAAATCTTCACCGCCAGCTTCGGGCTGCTGGTGGTCATGTCAATGATATAAGCACCGGCAGGAGCATTGGCCACAATGCCGTCCTCCCCCAGATAAATCTCTTCCACGTCCTTGGGATAGCCCACAATGCTGATCACCGCTTCCCGGTCCGCCACGCACTCCTTCACAGTGCCGCGCCAGAGCGCGCCCTCGCCAATCACGTCCTCCACCTTCGCCTTGGTCCGTGTATAAATCGCCACCTCATAACCTGCTTTCATCAAATTGCGCACCATGGATTTTCCCATGATGCCGACCCCGATAAATCCGATTTTTTTCATGCTGTCCTTCCTCCTGTTCGTCCGCTTTTGGGAACAGTGTATCACATCTTATGATTTATTTCCAGATTCTTGTAACATAAGTATTTGCTTAACCCCGGAACTTGCGCTATACTAAATTAGGAATCGCGGCATTTTTTCTGCGCATGCTATAGGACAGGAACGGATTTCCGCCGCCAGCCGTTTGCTGCGCTGCCGCGCCGACAAAAGATATAAGGAGCAGCCTTCTTATGGATACAAAAAAGAATTTGGGCAAAAAAAATAATTCCACCAGCACCAAATCCTCCGAATCCGGCAACTTCCTGGTACAAGGAAGCATTCTTGCCGTTGCCGGAATCATTGTCCGTTTTATCGGACTGCTGTACAAGGTCCCGATCACCCGCGCCCTTGGGGACGACGGCATCGGTTACTTCAATACCGCACATGAAATCTACAATGTGGGACTGATTTTGTCCTCCTACAGCCTTCCCCTGGCCATTTCCAAGCTGATTGCGGCCCGCCGGGTGAAAAAGCAGTATCAGGATGTCAACCGGGTGTTTTTTTGCGGCCTGATCTTCGGCATGATTGCCGGAGGCATTATGACCCTGATTCTGCTTCTGGGAGCAGACTGGATCACCACCCATATTTTCAACAGCCCCAGCAGTGCCCTGCCCCTAAAGGTCATGGCGCCCACGATCTTTGTCTTTTCCGTCATGGGCGTTTTCCGCGGCTATTTCCAGGGACATGGCAACATGATCCCCACCTCCGTGTCCCAGATCATCGAGCAGCTGGTCAATGCCATCGTGGCCATCACCGCTTCCTATGCTTTCATGAGCTGGTTTTCCACCAAAGAAAATCCGGCATCCTACGGCGCGGCCGGAGCCACCCTGGGCACCCTCATCGGCGCCCTGGCTGCCTTTTCCGTCCTGGCATTTGCCATGTGGGGCTACCGCAGGCACCACCCGCGGCTGCTGACACGTCCCCAGGAACTGCCGGAAGAAACCTATCAGCAGATTTACAAAGCACTGTTTCTGACTCTGACCCCCATTATTTTAAGCCAGTTTGTCTACCAGCTCAGCGGCGTAGTGGACAACTCCATGTTCGGCCTGATCATGGGCGGCAAAGGGCTGGACGAAAAAGAGCGCCTGGCGCTGCTGGGCATTTACAGCGGCAAATACCGCCTGCTGTCCAATGTTCCCGTGGCCATCGCTTCCTCCCTTGGTACCTCCATGATCCCCAGTATCGTGCGTTCCCGGACTATGAAACGCTCCAGCGAGGTCAAATATAAGATCCGCCTGACCATCAAATTCAACATGCTGATCGCCATTCCCTGCGCGGTGGGCATGGGCGTCCTGGCAGGACCGATCATGCAGCTTCTGTTCCGGGACAGCCGGGAGTTGCCCGCCGTCCTGATGATGATGGGAGCTCCGGCAGTCGTATTCTTCTCTCTGTCCACCGTAACCAACTCGGTGCTGCAGGGCATTGACCTGATGCGCAAATCCGTCACCCACTCCGCCATCTCCCTGGTGATCCACGCAGCGCTGGTCTACGTAATGCTGTCCGTCCTGAACTGGGGCGTATACGGCCTGGTCATCGGCAATGTCACCTTCGCACTGGTCGTCTGCATCCTGAACTGGATCTCCATCGGCAAAACCTTACGCTACAAGCAGGAGGTGCGCACCACCTTCCTGATGCCGCTTCTGGCCGCCCTGATCATGGGCGCAGTGACCTACGGCGCCTACGCCGTCGTCCACCATCTGACCGGCAGCAACACGCTGGCGCTGGTGATCAGCGTTTTTCTGGCCATGGCGGTATATGGAATCCTGGTGATCCTGCTTCGGGCGGTGACAGAGGAAGAACTGAAAGATATGCCATTTGGCGGGCGGATTCTGCGGCTTTGTAAAGCTGTGAAATTAATGTAAGCGAAAGATCATCCACCCGATTCCTGCTCCCAGCGTATTCATCACCACATCATCCAGCTGGCAATGTCCCCGCTGGGTCAGCCACTGGGCAAATTCCAACGCGATGCTGAGTCCGCAGCCGACGCCGGCGCAGACCCAGCCCTTTCGCAGCGGGCGAAACAGACCAGGAAATAACATTCCAAAGGGAATAAACATTAAGATATTTTCAACCACATAGGCGTGGGCCTCCGCCGTCTTTCCCCAGGTGGCAAACAGCTGCATATCCACCCCGGTTCGGGACCCCGGCTCCCGGGAGAAGAATGCCTGGATCAGCGTGACGATCACATAGACCGCGCAAAGAAATACCAGCCAGCCTTCTTTTCTCAGACTCTTTCTTTCATACCCTCTTTGCCGCATCCTGCTCCAGGGCAAATAGCCTGCCAAAAACAGCCCGCCGCCAAGGATCCCCGCCGGCAGGTAGGAAACCGTTTCCCGCAAATGCTCCAGAATATAGAAAATCATGATTTCTTTCTCCATAGAAATCTCCTGTCTCATTTCCCATTTTTATCAAATATTATAATCCATTTCCTTCATAGCATCAATAAAAGCATCAACAAAATATTGGATTTCATTTAAACCTCGCTGACAAACCGCTTGATAAAGCAAGGAAAAAAGGTATAATAAAGAAAAAAGCAGGCGGAACACATATGGAAAAAACACCGATCATTGATGTCCATGCACATATTTTACCGGGAGTGGACGATGGCTCCCGGGACATGAAAGAAACGATACAGCTTTTAAAAAAGGCGGCCGAACAGGGAATAACGGCGGTCGTCGCGACCCCCCACTATTCCCGCCGGCGGGAAATGCCCGGCCTGCGCCAGCTGGCCGAGGAGGTCCGGCAGGAGGTCCGGCAATGGAACCCGGAATTTCAGATCTATCTCGGGCAGGAAACCTATTATCATGAAGAGCTGCCGGAACGGCTGAACCAGGGCCAGGGCATCTGCCTGGCAGACACCCGTTATGTCCTGGTAGAATTCGATACCGGCGTTTCCTACCAAACCTTGCTGCGCGGAATCCGCAGACTGACAAGCGCCGGATATGTACCGGTTTTAGCTCATATAGAGCGCTATGGATGTCTTCGGGAAAAAGGGCGGTTGACGGACCTGTCCGGATGCGGCTGCTGGCTTCAGATGAATTACGAAAGTCTGGAGGGACCTTGGCTGTCCCCGGAGGTCCACTGGTGCCGGAAGCAGGTTCAGGACGGACGGATCCAGCTTTTGGGAACGGACATGCATCGGATGGATTTCCGCCCGCCGGAAATCACAAAAGCCCTGGAATGGATGCATAAACACCTTCCCCAGGAGCAGATCGCCGATCTGACCTACCGCAATGCGCAGCGGATTTTGATGAAAGACTAGCGGTTGCGGGCTGCGGCCGGTGGTGCAGATGCTATCCTCAAAGCAAATGTGCCATCGGCGATATTCTATCCAGAAAATACACGTCCCCCGCCATCTCATGGGCATACTCCTGCCCCCTTTTTCTGCGCCAGCTCCTTTTTAGAAAACTCCTGTCCTTTATTAAGATGCTTTGCCTCCTCTCAGCCTCTTTTCCACATCTTCCGGAACATTTATCACGCCGAACCTCCAGAGCAGGCTATAGCTGTAGCTGACGCCCCGGACATCCGCAATTGCTTTCGGACGTTCAAACACCGTGCCCTGCTTCTCCACCGCTTTTTCAAACACAAGCTTCATGGAACTCCACGCCAAGGACTTACTGTTTTCCCGCCGGTCAATAAACAACTCTTTTGTATATTCACCATTTCTGCCAATTTTAAGGGTGTAGGTAAATGGCAATCCGGAAGCTGTGTAGAATGGATATGCCTGAAAAGCAACGATGCATTTCCACAGATTCTCCTCTGTGCAGTTTTCCTTTAGATCCGCCATCGATTGCTTTCTTGCCTGATACTGCCTCACTCTTTCCGCATTTTGACTAATCCCGAACATCTTATAAATAACAATTCCTCAAAGTTTAAACTCGTTAAATGACACATTTCAACAGCAGTCTGGATTTTTGCTTCTCTGGCCGCTTTCTTTCTTTCGTTTGCAATCATCGCCTTTGTTGCAGCTTCCTGATCAAGTATTGTTAACATAATTGTCGAGACCTCCTCTCTACGCTCTAATTCGGCTCGGATAGAGATTATCGTAAAGTGCCTTGGACTCCCGCAGGAATTCCGGGCTGAACAGAATGTTATTGCTGCCTGTCTTTTTCCTTATGCTCTCTGTATACCCGACCGGAATCGTGGATTTAATAACCATAATCGCATCCGGGTTATATTTGAGAACCAGATCGATCACAGCTTCCACTGCACTTGTATCGAAGTGTTGCGTGTGGCTAGCCACAAGGTGTGCCTATGGATTTAATTTGTTTGTCTTTGGAATCGGAAGATA
>CAZICB010000064.1:0-14447 GCA_964537765.1 uncultured Lachnospiraceae bacterium | reverse complement strand
TTGCCTCCAGGGGACCTGTATAACCAATAATTCCGCACATAGGGAATCTCCTTTCCTATCTCTTTTCAGTCCATCCCATTTGTGATGGCTTTCCTTCAATCTGAAATGAAATTTAAATTTTCCTTGCCCGGTTATCCTGCTTTTGTTTTGCAGTTGCCTGCATATTTTTACAGGATATGACATGCCCGGGCGGCACGGGAGAGCACCCGCCGAATATTCGATTCTCTCTCCACCTCGTTAACCCTGCTGGCCCAGCCACAAGGCTGTTCACGGACGGCAAGCATGGTGCATGGCGCTTAACTATGTTATGGAATCTGAGCCCTCCTATACTCAAATTTCATCCATTATAGCCCAAGATTCCCGTTTCGTCAATTCTGCCAGTCGAAAGAATCCTGGCAGGATATCTTAATTAATTTTTAAAGGTTTGCCTCTGTATTTCATTTTTCATTTGTGCTATAGTATTCTGTTGAATAAACGACTATGCTAAGCTGGGCTGCGCCCTTACGGGCTTGCCTTGCTAGTTACACATACATGAAAGCAGCCAATCATCCGACTGCTGCAGATAACTTGCAAACTTATGATATGAGGAATTTTTATATGAGAAATCAGATAATCAAAGCAGCAGTAATGATATTGCTTGGCAGTGTTGTCTATATCGCTTCTACATATTATATGCCGGCCGTAAAAAAGGAGATCCGGACGATGCCGATTTCTTCGGAAATTCCAGAGACTCAGGTAGAGCAAATAGAAACAGAAATTCCCCAACCGACTGACGTAGAATATCCTTTAGAGCCGGAGGGCTTTACCCCGGCCTTAAATGAATTAAACCTCGCATACAGTTATCCGGAGGGGTCCGATGAAACCGATCCCCAAAACAGCCACGCCGGCGTGATTCTGAAAAAACTGATGGAGACTGACATCCAATGGATCAATCAGGCTTATTCCCATGCCGGGCGGACACCAGAAGAGTTGGCAGCGCAGCTTGGACGTGATCCTTCCTGCATTTATGGAAAATATAATCCGACGGCAGAGGATCAGGATCCCCAGGATCCCGGCACCTGGAAAATTCAGGATTTTTCGGATATCCGCATGCAGGTGACTGACGGCGACGGCAATCCCATCAGCCTGTATTCCAATATCCAGGAAATTATGTCTATGGCCAATATTTATACTTATTATCAGGATCCCCAGGATCCGGAGCTGTTTCTTTCCTACTGCCGGAAATTATGGGGAAATTCCCATTCCTGCTCCATATCCATGACCGACGTTTATTATTGTGACGGCTGTCTGAACGGGGAGGAGAGCAAATCTCTGGAGGAATTGGTCAGCGAGGAGGAAGAAACCCTGGAATCGGAGAGCAGCGTTTCTGATGAAAATCCGGAAGAAACAAAAGGCGCCGTCAGCCGTGTCATCACAGCCGGACAATCCTGGCAGGAAACGGACGCCGTGGAGTCGGAAGAGGAAAGTTTTGAAGAAACTGCGACTGATTCCGATGCCTCCCCGACGGAATCCTTTTCCGCATCCCCATCCGATGCCGACAGGGAAGCTGCTTTTCCGGATAATGCCTGCCCCGGACATATTGACCTGATTGTCAACATGAAAATCCGCGGCCTGACGGAAAACAACGGCTTATTCCAGGCAGATTCCATCGGCAGCGATCCGACCAATTTTTCGGAGGATGGCTGGCAGGGCTGGAACCAATATACCATGGCCTCTGCTCGGGTGCTGGCAGGGCAGGACTGGTTTGAACGATATGGCCTGTCACAGGCAACGATTTCCACGTATAGTTCACTTTCCAGATCAGAGGTGAATTATTATATGAAGGAGCTGCCGGAGGATTTATCCGATACCCGCAAGGCTATAGTGCGCTTTGCCTTGGAATCGGTGGGCAGAGTTCCCTATTATTGGGGCGGCAAGCCTGCTCATGCAGGCTACAGCGGAAATCAGTTTGGCGTGCTGACCGGGGCTGATTATAAGGGACGTGTATTAAAGGGCCTTGACTGCTCCGGCTGGGTAAGCTGGGTATATTGGTCTGTCACCGGAAACCGCCTTCCTCATGAAAGCACCTCCGGCCTGGCCTTATGCGGCAGCGCCGTTTCCAAGGAAGATCTGCGCCCGGGCGACATTCTGATCCGAACCGGGACCGATGCCCATGCCATCATGTTCCTGAGCTGGACCGCGGACGGACAAATCCGCTGCATTCATGAGAGCAGTGCCGCTGTAAACAATGTTACCATCTCCACCAGAGATTCGCAATGGCAGTATTATCGGAATATATTGGGAGACTAAAGCTACGAAAGGACAAAAACCATGAATCAGAATTCCTATGAAGATGAAATTGACCGAATGCGCAGCCGCAACGGCCGCAAAAGAAGCAGGCAGACGGCATCGCCGGAAGCCTTTGAAATCTATGAGGATGCCGGAAAAATCCAGCCCGATGCTCCCAGGCATAAAAAAATGAAGAGGAAAAAACGCTGGATTATCAGTCTGGCATGCTTGCTTGTCCTTTTTGTCATCGGAGGCTTTTTATACCGAAGCCTGAGAGCCACCGGATACTGGACCATCGCCGTATTCGGCGTGGATTCCCGGGACGGCAATCTGGGCAAGGGAGCCCTTTCCGATGTGGAAATGCTGTGCAGCATCAACCGAAGGACCGGAGAAATCCGCCTGGCTTCCGTATTCCGAGACAGCTATCTGCGCATCGATGAACAGGATTCCTTTGATAAAATCAATGAAGCCTATTTTCTGGGCGGCCATAAACAGGCCGTAAACGCCCTGGAAGCCAATTTTGACTTAAAGGTGGACGATTATGCCACTTTCAACTGGAAAGCCGTTGTAGACGCCATAAACGTGCTTGGCGGCGTAGATCTGGAAATCACGGATGAGGAATTTGCCTATATCAATTCCTTCATCACGGAGACCGTGGAATCCACCAATGTGGGCTCCGTCCACCTGGAACACAGCGGCATGAACCATTTAGACGGGGTTCAGGCCGTCGCCTACGCGAGACTGCGGCTGATGGATACGGATTTCAACCGGACGGAGCGCCAGCGGAAGGTTCTGGGGCTGGCCATGGACAAAGCCAAGCAGGCCGACGCCGCTTCCTTAAAGGCTTTGGTAACCACCGTATTCCCGCAGATTTCCACCAGTATCGGGCTGGATGATCTTCTGGGGATGGCAAAAAATGCCCGGAAATATTATATCGGGCAGACCTCCGGTTTCCCATTTTCTCATGTGGAAATGAAGATCGGCAAGAAATCCTGCGTGATTCCGGCAACCCTGGAAAGCAATGTGACGCAGCTTCACAGCTTTTTATATGATGATACCCAATACACCCCTTCCGAGACGGTCCGCGAAATCAGCAGCCGGATCGCCCAGGACAGCGGAGTAGGGGAGCCGGGCAAGGATACGGAGTCCGGCAAAAATGTCGGTGCGGAAGGCTCCGGCGGCAGCCAGCCCCAAAGCCCCGCCAAACAAGAAACAGCTCAGCCCCAGCCGGAAACACCGGCTCCCCAGGCTGACTCCGGGACAGAAAGCGCGGCAGAAGCTTCCACAGAAGCTGAGGAAACCACAGAAACCACAGAAACCGAAGCAGAAGAGGGCAGTAAGGAGGAATCTTCAGAAGACCCAGGCAATATCCTTCCTCTGGAATCGAAGCGACAGCCAGAAACCTCTGCCGGCGCACCCACATCCGGCCATCCTTCCGTGTCTCCGACTGAAACCACGGCTTCCCGTGAGACATCCAGTGCTTTGGAAGCGCCCGGACAGGGAAGCACAAGCAGCCAGGAACAAACCGGACACGAAGCGGCAGGTCCGGGAGGCTCGGGAAATGGAGGCTCGGGAAATGGAGGCTCGGGAAATGGAGGCCCGGGAAATGGAGGCTCGGGAAATGAAGACACAGGAAGCGAAGACTCCGGCGGCTCTGGTGTGGTAAGCGCACCAGGGGCTTAATATCCGGAGGCTTCGCATTCAAAAAGCTTCGCATTCCGATACTTGACATCCAAAAAGGGAGGCTTTTTCAGCCTCCCGATGTTTCCTCCGTTTTTTCTCTGAGCCGAACCGCGTTGCGCGCACTGCGGCGGCGCTCATCCTCCAACGCGGCATAATGCTTTTTCGTGGTATTCACGTCGGAATGTCCCAACACATCAGCTACCAGATAAATATCTCCGGTTTCCCGATACAGATTGGTTCCGTATGTACTGCGGAGCTTATGCGGCGTAATTTTCTTTAAAGGCGTCACCAGCCTTGCATACTTCTTGACCAGATTTTCCACGCTTCTTACCGTGATCCGTTTCCGCTGCAGCGACAAAAACAGCGCCTGTTCACTGCCTGGTTCTGCTTCTATGCCAAACCGTTCGTCCAGATAATCCTGCAGAGCATCCTCCACCTCAATCCCGAAATAAACCGTTACCTCCTTGCCGCCTTTCCGATGAATATGAATCCCGCCGTTTTTAAAGTCTACATCATCCAAATCCAGTCCCACACACTCTGAAACACGGATTCCGGTGCCTAAAAGCAAGGTCAGCAGCGCCAGATCCCTCACTCGGGTTTTATTGTGAAAGGCTTTCTGCTTTTCTGTAAGATCGTCTCCCTTTTCCACCTCGTCCAAAAGCAGTGCCACCTCATCCACATCCAAACGGATAATTTCTTTTTCATGAAGCTTGGGAAGCTGCACCAATGCAGCCGGATTATTCTTTACCTTTTCATTGCGGTAAAAATAATTGTAAAAGCTTTTCAGGGAAGAGATTTTTCTCATAATCCCGCGTTCTTTATTTGTGACCTCCTGGTTATGGTCATTGAACCGATATTTCAAATATTCCATATATTCCTCCAGGTCACTGACCGTCAGCTGATCCAAATGCTCCAGCCGGATTTCCAGCCGGTCCAGCTTTCCAAAAACCGGGTTCTCCTTGGCAAGAAAATCAAAAAAAACGCCCAGGTCATAGGCATAAGCAATCCGGGTTCTGGAAGAGGTCCTCGGCTCGATGCCGCGGAAGAATTCCGTACAGAAGGGCGGGAGAGCCTTCACCATTTCCCGAAGCTTTTTTATATTTTCAATGTCCTTTTGTTCATGATAGGCTAATTTTTTCATAAATGATGCTCCGGTCCTTTCTAAATGTCACTTTGGTTGCTTTCTATTTCCATCTTTTTTCCATCTTTTCCTTTAAAAGCCGCGCTTCCTTTCATTTTTCCGGCCTGATCCAGTCCGGAATATTGCCATCCAAAATTGCCCGGAACAGACGTTTTTTCGCCCCGGGATTTTCTTTTTCCAGCTGACGAATCAAAGTCTTCGCATATTCCCGCCGGGTATGGCCATCCACCGGACAGGGATTTTTACATACCGGCAGCTGATATTTGTTCCGGAATCCAATCACATCGATCTCCGGAACCAGCATCAGCGGACGAATCACCGTCAGCCCCGTCCGGTCCAGATACGTGACCGGCGGGAAAGAGTAGAAGCGCCCTTCATAAAGCAGCGACAGCATCATCGTCTCAACCATATCATCCATATGGTGCGCATAAGCAATTTTATTGCACCCAAGCTCCAAAGCCGCCTGGTTCAAAGCTCCCTTCCGCAGCTTCGCGCAAAGAGAACATGGGTTCGATTCCCGCCGTTCCTCGAAAAGAATCTTCCCGATGAAAGTGGGAACGATGGTGTAGGGGACATCCAGCCGCCGGCATAATTCCCGTACCGGAGACAGATCGAAGCCCTCATAGCCCAAATCCACAGAAATCGCAGATAAGGAGAAGTGCTGCGGATAAAACTGTCTTAACCCCTGCAAGGCATATAAAAGCGTCAAGCTGTCCTTGCCGCCCGAAATCCCGACAGCGATATGATCGCCATCAGAAATCATATGATAAGTATCGATTGCCTGACGGGTCAGGCTGTATAAACGTTGAAGTTTCATGTGGAAGAGTCCTTCTTTTTAAATCTTTGGAAATATAAATCAGATGAAAACAAAAATGGTCCCGTTGTAAATGAGGGGGGAGACCGGGTTCTAACTATTCGCGAAAGAATAGTTTAACGAATAGTTGCGCCGATTAATCTATTTTCAACTACTGCATATTATTATATCCCGCATGCTCCAAACCTTCAACTGAATTTTAAACCTGTCGGACTCCCGCCAATTATCAAAACCTACCTTCCAATTACCGATAGCTTCTCACAATGAAGAAAAAGGCAAAAGGCAGATGCCCCTTTCATCCAGCATCTGCCCGATAAAAACAAACTGTTTTTCAAATCCTCACCAAAATATCCTCACTAAAAATATCTTCTACTAAAAATATCTTCACTGAAAATATACAACCGTAATATATTCTCCGGAATGAATCCGGTCCCCGGTAAGCCCGTTCATGCGCTTCAGCTCATCCACGTACTCGGTCAGGGAATAATCGCTTTCTGAATAATACTCCCGGGCGATGTCCCAGAGGCTGTCGCCCTTTTTCAACTGAACGCTGGTGTAATAACGGTTTTTCGGCTCGGTTGCCGGTTCCTCAGCGTGGGCGCTTAAAAGTATATGGCCAAAGAAACCGGAGCAAAATGCTGCCAGCATCAATAAAATAATTATAAAATTCCGCAGTCTTCTCCTCTGCGCTGCTCTTCGTCTCATATGTAATCCCTCCGTATAGCAATCCCATCATCAATACGGAAGTACCAAACGTTTGTTCTTCCTTATGCCCTTATTATATATTCCGAACATTTGTTTGTCAATGATTTTTGAAGAAAAAATCGAACAAAAGTTTGCTTTTTTCCCGAACATATGTTAGTATAATATATAAGAAAAGGGTTCAGGAGGGAACACATGGCTGAAAATAAGATTACAGCAAAACAGCAGGAAATTTTAGAATATATCAAAGAGACGATTTTAAAGAAGGGCTATCCGCCGGCAGTCCGCGAGATCTGCGAGGCGGTTCATTTAAAGTCCACATCCTCCGTCCACTCCCATTTGGAGACTCTGGAGCGGAACGGTTACATTCGCAGGGATCCTACAAAGCCCCGTGCCATAGAGATTTTGGACGATATGTTTGGACTGGCCCGCCGGGAAATGGTGCAGGTGCCGCTGATCGGCACTGTGGCCGCCGGACAGCCGATTTTAGCGGAGGAAAATATTGAGGATTATTTTCCGATTCCGGCTGATCTTCTGCCTAACGCGCAAATCTTCATGCTGCATGTGAAGGGCGACAGCATGATTAATGCCGGCATTTATAATGGCGACCGCCTGTTGGTGGAGCAGACTTCCGTCGCCCATAATGGGGAGATCGTCGTTGCGTTGGTGGAGGATTCCGCCACCGTAAAGCGATTTTATAAAGAAGACGGTCACTATCGCCTCCAGCCGGAAAATGATTTCATGGAACCGATCATTGTATCCGATGTGGAGATTCTTGGAAAAGCGATTGGGCTGTTCCGTATGATGTAGCTTTCAATGCATCTGCAGATAGCGAAGAAAGCCGCACCGCCCGGAATCTGAAATTCCGCTGCGGTGCGGCCGCTCATCATCAGCTTACCGTAAAACACGCCAGTGAAACGTTTCATCGCTTTTTCCGTAACAGTTCAGCCTTGCGGCCAAGTTGTTACTTTTTTACACTTACACCCGGCACGTTCCCTTACCGATTCTTCCACGCTTGTTTCGCCTTGGCAAAGGCGATGATCGTATCCATGGCGCCGTCATAACCGACAGCACTGCTGTTTACGCACAGATCATAGCTGCGAGAATCTCCCCATTTTTTGCTGGAATAGTAATTATAGTAGCTTGCGCGTTTTTTATCCGTTTTTACCATGACGTCCTTTGCCTTCGCGTCATCCAATTTGTATACTTCTTTCAGTCGCGCGATCTTGTCAGCATCATCTCCGGTGATAAATACGGAAACCGTATTGGGATAATCAGCCAACGCATAGTCGGCACAGCGGCCTACCACCACGCAGGATTCCTCATCCGCCAGCTTTTTGATGGTATCGAACTGTGCAAGGAAAATCTTATGATTGATCGGCATATCCATATAAGCCGAGGTGGTATATCCGATGGAGTACGTATCCATAACCAGCGAATAGAGAAAACTGCTGGTAGGCTTTTCGTCATGGGTTTCGAACAGTTCTTCACATAAGCCGCTGTTTTTCGCAGCAAGGGTCAAAAGTTCTTTATCATAACATTTAATCCCCAGCTTATCGGCAATTTTTTGCCCGATTAATTTGCCGCCGCTTCCGCACTGTCTTCCAATAGTAATAACCAGATTGCCTTTCATAACACCCTCTCCTTTCAGAAAACTCATGATGTTAAAAACTTCTTAATGATATTATACAACAAACTGTCTGAAAAGTATATAAAATTTTAATCGGTTTCCAGTTTTTTAAGAAGCTTATCAAAATATTCTGGCAATGGAGCCTGGAATTCCATGTACGCTCCGGTTTCCGGATGAACAATCCCCAGAACCCCGGCATGAAGGGTCTGTCCCTGCAGTCCGGGAAACGGGCATTTTGCGGGGCCATAAAGCGCATCCCCCAAAAGCGGGTGCCCGATGCTTGCCATGTGAACCCGGATCTGGTGGGTCCGGCCAGTCTCTAACTGGCATTCCACATAAGTAAAACGACGGAACCTGCGCAATACCCGGTAATGGGTGATGGCATCCTTGCCGTTCTTTTCATTGATGCTCATCTTCTTCCGGTCCACCGGATGCCTGCCGATGGGCGCGTGAATGGTGCCCTCATCCTCCTTCAGGACTCCATGAACGATAGCGTAATATTTGCGGGTGATGGAATGAACCTTTAGCTGCTTGGCAATCTGGTTGTGGGCCTTGTCATTTTTGCAGACAATCAGAACGCCGGTGGTATCCATATCGATCCGGTGGACGATCCCCGGGCGCATGACGCCATTGATTCCCGACAAATTCTCCCGGCAATGGGCCATCAGGCCATTGACCAGGGTTCCGGAATAATGACCGGCGGCCGGATGGACTACCATGCCCTTCGGCTTATTGATCAATACAATATCCCCGTCCTCATAAAGGATATCCAGCGCCATCTCTTCGGGAACGATCTCAGGCTCCACGGCCTCCGGGATCTCTAGGCGGATCACTTCCCCGTCCGACACCTTGTAATTGCTTTTTACCGCCCGTCCATTGACGGTGACACCGCCGTCCTTCAAAAGCTTTTGAAGATAGGAGCGGGTCAGATCCTGAAGCTGGTCACTTAAATAGCGGTCAATGCGGATGCCGCCGCCCTCTACAGTCAGTTCTGTATGCAAACCCTTTCCTCCTCCATTTTCTGATGCACAGACCTTTTTTGCCTGCCCATTCCCGTTGGGCAACCGCATGCTTATGCGATCTGCCCTTATAGTTTACATAACTTTTTTATGTAAACTTATTTTTTCCGATTCCAGCGAAACATCTCAAAATCCTCATCCCGATAATACACCAGGAACAAAAGTATCAGAACCGCTGTCGCCACCGTCACATATATGTCCGCCACATTGAAAATCGGAAAATCAATCAGCTTGAAGTACAAAAAATCCACCACATAGCCCTGTAGCGTCCGGTCCACCATGTTTCCCACGGCGCCCGCCGTAATCATGATGGTACACAGCTTCAAAAAATGGTAGCGGCCATTCGCCCAGGAGGGCATGCGATACATCACATAGGCGGCAGCCGCCAAAACCACAAGGCCGATCACAAAAAAGAAGCCCTGCCGTCCCTGAAGCATGCCAAAAGCAGCTCCCCGGTTCTCCGAATAGAGAAGCTCAAAAATTCCGTCCAGGATCACATAAGGATCCCGGCCCTTTAAATGTACTACTGCCAAGGTCTTTGTATACTGGTCCAGCAGTACCAAAACTACCGACAGCACCAGCCAGCTTGCCAGATTGACAATCTTATCCTTCATGGACGCCTGCTCCTTCCATCAGCCATGCTGTCGCCTCCAGCATTTCTTCATCAGTCACAGTCCGGTCCACATAGGCGTCTCCCACCTCATGTAAAAGCACAAATTTAATCCTTCCGGAATCCATTTTCTTATCACTCTTCGTGGCAGCAACCACCTGCTCCGGGGAAAGCCCCGTTGCGCACAAGGTCACCGGAAGGCCAAAGCTACGGATCGTATCCCGGATATCCTCCAGCTGTTCATAGGAAATCTCCCCCCGCTTCGCGCAAATCCAGGCAGCTCCCATACATCCGACCGCCACACACTGTCCATGGAGCATGCGAAAATCCATCAGCTTCTCCACCGCATGTCCCAGAGTATGCCCAAAGTTCAGCAGAGCACGAATGCCCTTCTCTGTTGGATCCTGCTCCACCACATCCCGCTTGATCTGGTCGCTTACCAGGATCATTTCCTCACAGACCTCCAAATCCCGGCTGCGGATGGCCGCCGCATGCTCCTTCAGCCATAAATAATATTCCCGGCTGCGGATCAATCCATGCTTGACTATTTCCCCCATGCCGGAGGCATACTGCTCCTCGCTCAAGGTCCGTAAAGTCGCCGTATTGATGTAAACCAGGGCCGGCATATGAAAAGCGCCAACCATATTTTTGTAGGCGTCAAAATCCACGCCGGTCTTGCCGCCGATGCTGCTGTCTACCTGGGACAGCAGAGTGGTGGGAATCTGGATAAAACGGATCCCCCGCAGGTAGGTGGCAGCCGTAAATCCGCACAAATCCCCTACCACGCCGCCGCCAAGGGCCACCAGAAGATCATTGCGGTCATAATGCTTCCGGATGAGAAATTCATACAATGTTCTCACCACATCCAGATTTTTATTTTCCTCTCCTGCCGGAAAGGTAAATGCATCTGTCTGGGCACAGCAGGACGCCAGACATTCCCGGACCTCCTCCAGATAAAGCTCTGACACATGGCTGTCTGTCACAATACAAAGCCGTCTTCCGGCCACAGAAACCCCGGAAATCTCCCTGGCCAGTCCCAAAAACGATGCTTCCATCACAATATCATAAATTGCAGTCCCGTCCTTATGCACGGTCAGCCGATTACTCATAGCTGGTTTCTTCCTTTCCTTTGGTATAGCGAAAATGGTATTGCGAAAAGAAGTAAGAGTTCTGTTAAGAACCCTTACTTCCTGTCAGCATAAAATTCCGATTCAAATTCTGACTAAATTCCGATTCATCAGAATGCAGTGAGAGGCGATGCTGAAGCGTCTCATCGCATTCATGCTTGTCCCGGATCAGAGCCGGATATTCAGCCCGGATACATCCAGTGTACCGTTATTCAAAAGATCCTGAAAGTCCCCGGACAGCTCCACGGATTCCGGAGTGGCGATGAAAATATAGCTGGAAATCTTCTGCAGGTTTCCATTCATGGAATAGGTGGCGCCGGAGGTAAAGTCAATAATTCTCTGTGCAACCTCCATATGGATCCCCTCCATATTCAATACCACTGCCTTTCCTGCCAGCAGATAATCACAGATCTCTCGGGCATCCTCGATGGAAGTAGGCTTTATCAAAGATACCTCCATGCTGCGCCGCATGGGCACCACCTTGGAAGGACGGGAAAAAAACCGGGGCTTTTCCTCCTCTGCTGCATAATCGTCATCATTTCCACGGTTATTATTAAAAAGCGGCTTACGGGGTGCCTTTTCCTCGAATTCCTCTTCCTCGTCAAAGTATTCGTCATCATCATCCGTTAAGCGCATAGTCTCAAACAATTTGTTAAAAATACTCATCCTTCTATTCTCTCCATTTCTATCTGGCGCCAAAGATTCCGGTACCGACTCTGATCATAGTCGCACCTTCTTCAATGGCAACCTCAAAGTCGCCAGTCATTCCCATCGAAAGCACACTCATATTAACATTATCAATGTTTTTCCGGGTGATGTCAACAGATAATTGGTACAATTTTTTAAAAACTTCCCGGTTGTCTTCCGGATTTTCCACAAACGGAGCGATGGTCATCAAGCCTTTTATCTGAATATTCGGAAAACTATGGATTTCCATGATCGTATCCAGAACTTCGTTCATTGCAAGGCCGAATTTACTTTCTTCACCGGCCACATTGACCTCCAAAAGAATATCCACCGTCCGCTGCGCCTTCTCGGCATCCTCCTGAATCTGGCGGGCAAGGCGCACCGAATCTACCGAGTGAATCATGGCCACATGTGGAATCACCTGCTTTACCTTATTTCGCTGCAAATGACCAATCATATGAAAAGCGGCATCCCGGGGCATCATCGGCTCCTTCTGTGTGATTTCCTGGACCTTATTCTCGCCAAAAACCCGCTCGCCGCAGCGGTAAGCCTCCTGCAGATCCTCCAGGGGCTTGGTTTTGCTTACGGAAATCAATGTGACATCCTTTGGATCCCTTCCGCTCCGCCTGCAGGCAGCCTCCATACGCTCGTGAATCTCTTTCAAATTTTCCTCAATATAAGTGTTCATGTTCTGTCTCCTTATTGATAGATTAATTCACCCTCATATACCGTATCCGCGTCCAAAACGATATGATCGTATACAGACAACCCATAATCCGTTCCCTTGCGGATCGTATAATATTCATCATTGGATTTTAAAATTTCAATCTGCTTAAATACAGCATAGCCTTTATTGATATTGTAGGCTCCGGTCAGAGAAGCGCTCCTTCCGATCTGGAAGCGTTCTGTGGAATCCGGCTTCACAACATAATCGCCGCTTTGAAACGGCGCTTTTTCGCCCATATCGATATAGCATTCCGTATCCGTCGAATAGTAAATCGTGGTCGGCACAAACTGTACCTGAGTCCCATTTTCCGAATAAATTTCCTTCAAAAAGCCCGGCTCACTGCTGTCTCCGCCCTGGGTCATATAAGCGGACGGCACCACGTAAAAGCTTTTCTCCGTCACGGAAGAAACCGGAATCTTTAAGCCTACCACACGGTCCGAATCTACCTCAAAGGTAATGAAACGGTCGGAAACAAACTGTACCATATATTGGTCAAAATCCAGCCTGCCATAGGGCTGCCCGTCGCTGCCCGTGATCATGGAAAAGCTGCCGGAAGTATCCAGCTCTCTGGAGTCAAAGCTGACGGAAAGCTGCTTTTTGTCCCCAAACTCCGCCACATCCGCTTCTGTCAGCGGAAACAGGATACTCCAATTATCGGAGCCGATCAGCTTGTACACCGGGGCATCCTTCTCAATCAGCTGCCCTGCCTTTGTAATGGCCTTGGCATAGCCGGCGCGGTCAAAGGAGGCCGCTGAAATCTGCGTGGGATCCAGCCCCTCATATCCGTCGATAGAGTAGGAAACCACTCCCGAGGAAGGCGCCCGCACCTGCTGGAAGGTGATCCCGGTCTGCTCCATCAGAGCATCCAGGCTTCCCAAAGCATTGAAATTTACATATTCCAGAACCGCAGCCTCCACAGTGGAGTGCAGGTCATAAATTTCATCAAACAACGAATCCTGATAGGATAACGAAAAGGAAGCTAATTGGCGTTTAATATCCGCCAGATTCGCGTCGGTCAACGTCACGTTGGCTTCCGGATTCTCCGCCAGGAAATTTTCCAGACTTCCGGTCTCATCGATGGAGTAGACACGGGTCCCGACGGCCGCCCGCTTTCCTTCCCGGACGTAGTAATTGATATAGCCGGCCCGGTCTGTCCGCTGCACAGACTCGTCCCGCAGAATGATGCCCGTGTAGTCCCGGTCATTGACAATATTCCCTTCCACCACCTCATAGAATTGAATCTTCTCCTTCTTCATATAGGTATAAACGCTGAAGGCCATATAAATAAAAATGATTGCAAATATGATGACGCCCACATTCAGATTAATGGGGCGCCGATACGGCACCACTTTTCTGTTTTTCTTCTTTGCCAATATTACGTCCTCCCCACGGCAGGCTGTCTGCCGCTTCTATCCATTATAAAAGGAACATCAAAAAAGTGCAAGTGCCATGGCAAAAAAAGAAGACCCCACAGGATCTTCTTTCCGATATCAATAGGATTTCTATTATAGAGCAATGATAACATCCTTCTGAACGCTCTCCGGCAACTCATGAGCATCTCTGGATACGCTCAGCACAAAAGTCAGATTATACTTTTCACCGATTTTTTCCAAAGCGGAAATCGCCTCACTGATGTCCTCTCCTTCCAGGCAAGCCAGTTTCAGGAAGCTGTCCAAATACATGATCTCAATGTCACGATCCTGGGAAACAATGCCACAGATAAATCCGATAAAGCCCTGACTGGTGGTAATCGGATATTCGTTTACATTGATCAGACGGATTTTATTATTTAATTCGTACATATGTTTGGAGCTTTTATCCAAGTAGACAATGGAACCCTCCGCTTCTTTAATTGAGTTGTTCGCCATGCCTAACAGATGTTTGGTCTTTCCCTTTCCCTTATTGCCTGCGATAATCTGCACCATAACAATCTCCTCCTTGCGTTTATTAAATTTGTATAATAAAGTCCTTTCAATATAAATCAATTATAGTACAAATCCCATTTTTGCGCAATCACTAATTGACAATTTTCTGAATTA
>CAZICB010000063.1:12045-14473 GCA_964537765.1 uncultured Lachnospiraceae bacterium | reverse complement strand
ATAAGGGTCATCCATATCTGCCCAGAAACCTACGGTGCCGGAGAAATCCTCCCACATGCCCTTGTATTTCCAGACGCTCTCCTTACAATGGGCGATAAACGGCTCCAGGCCATACTGCTCGATCTGTTCCTTGCCGTCCAAACCCAGCATCCGCTCCACTTCCAGCTCCACCGGAAGCCCGTGGGTATCCCAGCCTGCCTTGCGGGGAACCATATAGCCTTTCATGGCACGATAGCGGGGAATCATATCCTTGATGACACGGGTCAGCACATGGCCAATGTGGGGCTTTCCGTTTGCCGTAGGCGGCCCGTCATAAAAGGTATAGGTCGGACCTTCCTTGCGGCTTTCCATGCTCTTTCGGAAAATGTCTTGATCCTTCCAAAACTTCTCGACTTTTTTCTCGCGCTCTACAAAATTCAAATCTGTAGACACTTTCTCGTACATAGTTTTTCCTCCATATAGATTTTAACCGGCGCCGGAGACGCGGCAAACCAGCCAGGGAATCCGCTATCGACGGCTTCCCGCTGCATTATCGCATGATATTGAAAAAAGCTCCCGTCCTGTAATCAGGACGAGAGCGCACTCTCCAACCACCTATTACTGCATACCATCATATGCGCTCCCTGTAACGAAGGGACCTCGGCCCAGCCTACCAGAACCGGACGCAAAACGCTCCGTGTCCCTATCAGCCTGCAACTCGGGAGTGATCTTCGGAATCTGCGTACTGGCACCGGGCTTCCACCGCCCCCGGCTCGCTGCTGCGTTCTGACAGCCCTACTGTCTCCGTCAACGTCTTTCCTTTTTTGCATATTCTTTGTTATTATATTCAGGATGGCAGGAAATGTCAAGGGTTGGTTTCCGGATTCTGATCGTTATTTTTTTATCAACCCGATTGTATTTTTTGATTCCCGGTGTTATACTACTGAAAACGTATTGCAAAGGAGAACCGATATGGGAGGACGCAATCTTACATTATTAACGGATTTATATGAATTGACCATGATGCAGGGCTATTTTAAGGAGAAGGATGCCAACGAGACGGTCATTTTTGACGCTTTTTACCGCAGCAACCCCAATAACGGCGGCTACGCCATCTGCGCCGGGCTGGATCAGGTGATCGAGTACATCAAGAACCTGCACTTTGAACAGGATGACATTGACTATCTGCGTTCCACCGGCTTATTTGAGGAGGATTTCCTTTCTTATTTAAGCAGCTTCCGGTTTTCCGGCGATATTTACGCGATCCCGGAGGGCACCGTGATCTTCCCCCGGGAGCCTTTGGTGAAGGTCATCGCTCCGATTATGGAGGCCCAGCTGATCGAAACCGCGCTTTTAAACATTATCAACCATCAATCCCTGATCGCCAGCAAGGCGGCGCGGGTGGTCTACGCGGCCCAGGGGGACGGCGTGATGGAATTTGGTCTCCGCCGTGCCCAGGGACCGGACGCAGGCATCTACGGCGCGCGGGCTGCCATGATCGCCGGCTGCATCGGCACCTCCAATGTGCTCTGCGGAAAAATGTTTGATGTCCCGGTAAAGGGCACCCACGCCCACAGCTGGATCATGAGCTTCCCGGACGAGCTGACCGCCTTCCGCACCTACGCCAGGCTTTACCCCACCGCCTGCATCCTGCTGGTGGACACCTACGACACCCTGGAGTCCGGCGTGCCCAATGCCATCAAGGTCTTTAAAGAGATGAGGGAGGCGGGCATTCCGCTGACCTTCTACGGCATCCGCTTAGACAGCGGCGATCTGGCTTACCTGTCCAAGAAAGCGAAAAAGATGCTGGATGAGGCAGGCTTTTCCGACGCAGTCATATCCGCCTCCAATGATCTGGACGAGACTCTGATCTCCTCCTTAAAGCTCCAGGGTGCCACCATCAATTCCTGGGGTGTGGGCACCAACCTGATCACCTCCAAGGACTGCCCGTCCTTCGGCGGCGTCTACAAGCTGGCAGCCATCCAGGACAAAAAGACCGGAAAATTCATTCCGAAAATCAAGCTGTCCGAGAACGCGGAGAAGATTACCAACCCCGGCGACAAAAAGATCATACGGATTTATGACAAGGCAAACCACAAGATCATTGCCGATCTGATTTGCCTGGTGGATGAAAAATATGACTCCGCTAATTCCCTGCTGCTCTTCGACCCCATCGAGACCTGGAAAAAGACCCATCTGGCGCCGGGCAGCTACACCATCCGTGATCTGATGGTCCCGGTATTCATAAAGGGCGAATGTGTCTATGAATCTCCCAAGGTCATGGACATCCGGGATTACTGCCGGGGCGAGCTTGCCACCCTGTGGGAGGAATCTCTCCGCCTGGAATATCCCCACCGGGTACATGTGGACTTATCCAACGAGCTGTGGCACATGAAGAACCAGCTGCTGGACAGCTACCATTTTGATGCATGATCTTTGATGCATGATC
>CAZICB010000063.1:0-11945 GCA_964537765.1 uncultured Lachnospiraceae bacterium | reverse complement strand
TTTGATGCATGATCTTTGATGCATGATCGTTCATTTTTTGTTTACATTAATTTCACATTTCGGATAAATGATTTTAACAATTGGGGGATATACTAGGATCATCAAAGGAAACACCTGATACAATTTGATAAATTTTTTTCATAATCGCCGGCGGCCATTGAAACCGCCGGCTCCTCCCTTTTTGGGGAGTTTTTTTTTGCCCTGACACTTTAATTCTTTAAATTGTCAGTGTAATTTACCGGTTTTTGCTTGAAACTACCGCCTAGATATGTTATATTTATTTGAAAAAACGGAGGCAATCATGGTACACACATGGAGAATCCGGATACCTGAACTGACGGGCAATAAAACCCGCAAAGCATATATTTATCTCCCGCGGTCCTACAAGCAGGACCCGGACAGGCATTATCCGGTATTATATATGTTTGACGGACATAACGTATTTTTTGATAAAGACGCCACCTACGGCAAAAGCTGGGGAATGAAGGAATATATGGACTGGACCAGGACCGATCTGATCATCGCCGCCGTGGAATGCAACCACAGCCCGGATTTCGGACGGCTGAAGGAATATTCCCCCTACTCCTTTAAGGACCGCGGCTTTGGCTATATCGAAGGGCGGGGCGACATCACCCTGAATTGGATGATCAACACCTTTAAGCCCTATATTGACAGCAATTACCGCACCATCCCGGACCGGGAGCATACCTTTATCGCTGGCAGCTCCATGGGCGGGCTGATGAGCTTTTACGCGCTGTTAAAGCACAATGACGTGTTTTCCAGGGCAGCCGCCCTCTCCCCCTCCCTTTGGGTCGCCCCCGATCAGCTGGAGGAATTGGTAAAGCAGGCGGACATTGCCCCGGATACGATCCTCTACATGGACTACGGTTCCCGGGAAATCCACGGGCACCGGCAGATGGAACGAAAGTTCCGCAAATTTGTCTCTTTGATTCTGGAACGGCGGATTTTCCTGACCTGCCGCATTGTTCCGGAGGGCGAACACTGCGAAGCCTGCTGGGAAAAGCAGCTGCCCCTGTTCATGGAGACCCTGCTGTACCAACCATAACATCGCAGCATGTGATGGGAGAAATATAAAGGAGCTAAGGATATGGAAGTACAATATTTTAAAGATTACAGTCCCTCCCTGGACCGGGAAATGGAATGTAAGGTTTACGGACATGCCGGCAAGCCGGTACTGTTCATTCCCTGCCAGGACGGCCGGTTCTTTGATTTCGAGAACTACAAAATGACCGACTACTTTGGTCCCTACATCGAAGCCGGGCGGATCATGGTCATCTCCATCGACACCATGGACAAGGAAAGCTGGTCCGACAAGGGCGGCGATCCGGGCTGGCGGATCTGGCGCTATGAACAATGGATCCAGTATATTACCACGGAGGTGGCGCCCTTCATCCGCGCCATGGCCATGGAGCGAAACGGCTGGGAGCAGGAGCCGGGACTGATGGTATTCGGATGCAGTCTGGGAGCTACCCACGCCCTGAATCTTTATTTCCGGTTTCCGGATATTTTCGACCGCCTGCTGTCCTTAAGCGGCATTTACACGGCGGATTACGGCTGGAACGGCTATATGAACGACCTGGTATATTTAAATTCCCCGGTTCATTATCTTGCCAACATGCCGCAGGATCATCCTTATATTGAGAAATACAACCAAAATAAAGCTGTCGTCTGCTGCGGACAGGGACCATGGGAAATGCCGGACTCCACCCGCCAGCTGGAGGGCATTTTACAAAGCAAGGGCATTCATGCATGGGTAGACTTCTGGGGCTTTGATTGTGAGCATGACTGGCCATGGTGGTATAAGCAGGTGGTTTACTTCCTGCCTTATCTGCTGGACGAACAGTAAAAACAAAAAACCAAAGAAAGAAGGTATTTTATTATGAAGAACTTCATTTTCATCTCCCCGAACTTTCCTACCAACTACTGGCAGTTCTGCCGCGAACTGAAAAATAACGGCATGAATGTGCTGGGCATCGGCGACCAGCCCTATGACGAGCTGAGCCAGGAATTAAAGGACAGCTTAAACGAGTACTACAAGGTAGGCAGCCTGGAAAATCAGGATGAGGTTTACCGGGCAGTGGCTTTCCTGATTTTCAAGCATGGCCGTATCGACTGGCTGGAGTCCAACAATGAATACTGGCTGGAGCGGGATGCCAAGCTGCGGACGGATTTCAATATCCAGAGCGGCTTCCAGGTTTCCGATATGCCACGGGTAAAATACAAATCCAAAATGAAGGAATTTTATCAAAAGGCCGGCATTCCGGTGGCCCGCTACCACATGGTGGACACCCTGGAAAACTGTCTTGCCTTTGCAAAAAAGGTCGGCTACCCGGTGGTGGCAAAGCCGGACAATGGCGTCGGCGCCTCCGATACCTGGAAGATTGAAAATGAAGCGCAGATGGAGAATTTCTTCACCCATAAAATGGAAGGCGTCCAGTATATCATGGAGGAGTTCATCTATGCTGAGGTCAATTCCTACGACGCCATCATCGATTCCAAGGGCGAGCCGATCTTTGAGACCGGAAATGTCACCCCTTGGTCCGTTATGGATATTGTAAACAACAATGACAACTCCATCTACTATATCGTGAAGGATCTGCCGGAGGACACCCGCAAGGCCGGCCGGGCCACGGTCAAGAGCTTCGGCGTCAAGAGCCGTTTCGTACACTTTGAGTTCTTCCGCCTGACCCAGGACCAGGAGGGCTTTGGAAAGAAAGGCGATGTGGTGGCCCTGGAGGTCAATATGCGTCCCTGCGGCGGCTTCAGCCCGGATATGATGAACTACGCCAACAGCACCAATGTATACAAGATCTGGGCTGATATGATTGCCTTCGACGCATCCACCATGCCCACCGGCGAGCATCAATACTGTGCCTTCTGCGGCCTGCGAGACGGCAAAAACTTTGTCATGACCAAGGACGACATTCTGGCAAAATACGGCGCCAACATGAAGATGCAGGACCGGATCCCGGATGTGCTTTCCGGCGCCATGGGCAACCAGTTCTATATTGCCACCTTCAAGACCGAAGAAGAAATGAATACCTTCTACAATGATTTATTAAAGTGCAATTAGTCCATACTACATAAAAAGGAGATTGTTATGGTCCGCAAAGAAAATATCGTTCCGGTGGAGCATTTGGGCGGCGGCAAGGGCACCGTCTATGTTCACCATATCATCACCAAAGAAGAACTGTTAGGCCACGGCCGGCTCTATGCCAAGGTGGTACTGCCGCCGGGCACCAGCGTAGGCTGGCACCAGCACCTGCGGGATACGGAGCCTTACTATATTTTGAAGGGCGAGGCCGATTTCATCGATCATGACCGCTCCGTAACCAGGGTCGGCCCCGGGGACTGCTGCCTGATTCAGGTCGGCCAGTTCCATAGCCTGGAAAACAACTCCGATTCCGATGTGGAATTTATGGCATTGATTTTCAACGAAACAGGTTACCTTTACGAATAGTACAAAATACTGGAGGTCGTTATGAAAAATCATAAACGTTTTGCAGCTTTTGCTTTCTCCTTCCTGTCCCTGGTTCTGCTGTGCTCTCTGACAGCTTTTGCCGCGGAGGATGGGGAAGCGATAAAGCCGGCAATGTACGCCACCTTCTGGGCGCTGGTGCCGCCTGTGGTTGCCATCGCACTGGCGCTGATTACCAAGGAGGTCTACAGTTCCCTTTTCGTGGGAATCCTGGTAGGCGGCCTGTTCTTTTCCGGCTTTTCCTTTGAGGGAACGGTCACCCACGTATTCCAGGAAGGCTACTTAAGCGTCCTTTCCGATTCCTACAATGTGGGCATCCTGATCTTTTTGGTGATCCTGGGAATTATCGTATCCCTGATGAACAAGGCCGGCGGCTCCGCCGCCTTCGGCCGCTGGGCCAGCGAGAAAATCACCACCCGGGCGGGAGCGCAGCTTGCCACCATCGCCCTGGGTGTGCTGATCTTTATCGACGATTATTTCAACTGTCTGACCGTGGGCAGCGTCATGCGCCCGGTGACGGACAAGCACAAAATTTCCCGGGCAAAGCTGGCATATTTAATCGATGCCACCGCAGCCCCGGTCTGCATCATTGCCCCCATCTCCTCCTGGGCGGCCGCGGTGACCGGATTTGTGGAGGGGGAAGACGGCTTCGCCCTGTTTATCCGCGCCATCCCTTATAATTTCTACGCGCTGTTTACTATCCTGATGATGGTTGTACTGGCGCTTTCGGACATCGATTATGGCCCTATGGCAGTCCATGAAACAAATGCCCGGGAACATGATGATCTGTTCACCACTCCGGGACGGCCTTACGCCAATGTAGCCGGAGCCGACAGCATCGGACGGGGCTCCGTCATAGATCTGGTGCTGCCCATCCTGGCTCTGATTCTATGCTGCGTCATCGGCATGATCTATACCGGAGGCTTTTTTGACGGCGCGGATTTCATCACCGCCTTTTCCAACAGCGACGCCTCCCAGGGACTGGCCATGGGCAGCTTCTTCGGACTGGTATTCACCATCGTTTTTTATCTGATCCGCCGTGTCCTGCGTTTTGAGGAATGCATGTCCTGCGTGCCGGAGGGCTTTAAGGCCATGGTTCCGGCGATCCTGATCCTGTCCTTTGCCTGGACCTTAAAGGCCATGACCGACAGTCTGGGAGCCGCCGAGTATGTGGCTTCCCTGATGGAATCCTGCGCGGGCGGACTGATGAATCTGCTGCCGGCGTTTATTTTCCTGGTAGGCTGCGGGCTTGCTTTTGCCACCGGCACCTCCTGGGGTACCTTCGGCATCCTGATTCCCATCGTGGTGGCTGTATTCGCAAACACCAACCAAACGCTGATGACCATTTCCATCTCTGCCTGCATGGCAGGCGCGGTCTGCGGCGACCACTGCTCTCCCATCTCCGATACCACCATCATGGCATCCGCGGGAGCACAGTGCGACCATGTCAATCACGTATCCACCCAGCTGCCCTACGCGATGACGGTGGCGGCGATCTCCTTTGTCACCTATATCATCGCAGGCTTCACCCAGAGCGCCCTGATCTCGCTGCCCATCGGCGCGATATTGACCATCGGCGTTTTGCTGCTTCTGCGAAATCGCAAGCCAGCCTCCGGAAATTAACTATTTTACCGACAAAAATGCCAGCCGTTCCGTAAAAACAAATCCCGGAGGGCTGGCATTTTTTTATGATACAAATCTGATCAAATATTTTTTACCGTCGCTATATCAATCAGCGTCAGCTCTTTTGCCCGGTTTTCCAGGCTGGTAGCCAGGGCCGCGGCGGTGTCGATGGCTGTCAACACATGGACGCCGGTCTCGATGGCGCACCTGCGGATCACAAAGCCGTCCTTGCTGCGCTCCGCGCCCTGCTGAGGGATATCGATCACCAGGTCGATCTCATGCCCCAGCAAGAGATCCATGATATTGGGGGAATCCTGCTCCAGCTTGCGGACCATAAACGCTTTCACGCCATGCTCATTGAGCACCTTCGCCGTGCCTTTGGTGGCGAATATCTTGTAGCCCACGTTCTGGAACCTCCGGGCGATTTCCACCACATCCTCCTTGTCCGAATCCCGGACGGTGATAATCATGTTTTTATGCTTGGGCAGCTTGACGCCTGCTCCCTCAAATGCCTTGTAAAGGGCCTCATTGAAGGTCTTGGCGATACCAAGGCACTCCCCCGTGGATTTCATCTCCGGTCCAAGACTGATATCCGCGCCGCGGATCTTCTCAAAGGAGAACACCGGCATCTTGATGGCAATATAATCCGCCTTCTTCTGCAGGCCCGGCGTGTAGCCCAGTTCCTTTAAGGTGTGACCGCAGATCACCTGGGTGGCCAGTGGGATGATCGGGATTCCGGTCACCTTGCTGATATAGGGTACCGTCCGGGAAGACCGGGGATTTACCTCGATCACATAAACTTCCTCATCCGCCACGATGAACTGAATATTGATCATGCCTTTTACATGAAGCGCCCGCGAAAGCTTTTCCGTATAATCCACCAGCTTTGCCTCCACCTGCGGGGAAATGCTGGGAGCCGGATAAACGGAAATACTGTCGCCGGAATGGATGCCCGTCCGCTCAATATGCTCCATGATGCCCGGAATCAGAATATCCGTGCCGTCACAAACCGCGTCCACCTCGATCTCCTTGCCCATGATGTACTTGTCCACCAGAATCGGATGATCCTGGGCAATCTGATTGATGATGCCGATGAATTCGTCGATATCATGGTCATTGATACAAATCTGCATGCCCTGGCCGCCCAGGACATAGGAAGGGCGCACCAGCACCGGATAGCCCAGCTCGTTGGCTGCCTTTTTTGCCTCCTCGGCGGTGAATACCGTGTGTCCGGCCGCCCTGGGGATCCGGCACTGCTCCAGGATCCGGTCAAACAGCTCCCGATCCTCCGCCGCGTCCACATCCTCCGCCGCCGTGCCCAGAATCGGCACACCCATCTTCATCAGGCTTTCCGTCAGCTTGATGGCGGTCTGCCCGCCAAACTGAACCACAGCGCCGTCGGGTTTTTCCACATCGACGATGGACTCCACGTCCTCCGGGGTCAGCGGCTCAAAATACAGCTTGTCCGCGATATCAAAGTCTGTGCTGACCGTCTCCGGGTTATTGTTGACGATGATCGTCTCATAACCCTCCTTGCTGAAGGCCCAGGTACTGTGCACGGAACAGTAGTCAAATTCGATTCCCTGGCCGATGCGGATGGGGCCGGAACCCAGCACAAGCACCTTTTTGCGGTCATGGGTTTCCTCCACCTCGCTGACGCCGTCAAAACAGGAATAATAGTAGGGCGTCTCCGCCGCAAATTCTGCCGCACAGGTATCTACCATTTTAAAAGCCGCGGTGATGCGGTTCGCCTTGCGCATGGCCTTGATTTTCTTCTGGGCAATGCCGGTCAGCCGGGAAATCACATCGTCCGGGAACTCCAGACGTTTCGCTTCCTTCAAAAGCTCCGCGGTCAGCGGTCCCTTCTTTAAGGACTGCTCCATCTCCACCAGAATGGCGATTTTATCAATAAACCAGAAATCAATTTTCGTAATATCATGGATGGTCACCGGGGAAATGCCTCTGCGCAGTGCCTCCGCGATCACCCAGATTCTCCGGTCATCCACCACCGTAAGCTGGCGGAACAATGCCGCCTCGCTCAAGCCTGTAAAGTCATAGGACATTAAGCTGTCCACATGCTGCTCCAGGGAACGGATGGCCTTCATCAAAGCCCCCTCGAAGTTGGTGCAGATGCTCATAACCTCGCCGGTGGCCTTCATCTGGGTGCCCAGGGAACGATTGGCGCTGATGAATTTGTCAAAGGGCAGACGGGGCATTTTCACCACGCAGTAGTCCAGCATGGGCTCGAAGCTGGCGTAGGTTTTCTTCGTCACCGCGTTTTTGATCTCATCCAGGGTATAGCCCAGGGCGATCTTCGCCGCCACCTTGGCGATGGGGTAGCCGGTTGCCTTGGAAGCCAAAGCGGAGGAACGGCTCACACGAGGATTTACCTCGATGACGCAGTACTCAAAGCTCTTGGGATGCAATGCATACTGTACATTACAGCCGCCGGTGATGCCCAGCTCGGTGATAATGTTCAATGCGGAGGTGCGAAGCATCTGGTATTCCTTATCTCCCAGAGTCTGGGACGGAGCCACCACGATGCTGTCTCCCGTATGGACGCCCACCGGGTCAATGTTTTCCATATTACATACGGTGATCACGTTGCCTGCTCCGTCACGCATCACCTCATATTCGATTTCCTTCCAGCCGGCGATGCAGCGCTCCACCAGAACCTGCCCCACCCGGGAAAGGCGCAGGCCATTTTCTAAGATCTCCCGGCACTGTTCGGCATTCTCCGCGATGCCGCCGCCGCTGCCGCCCAGGGTGTAGGCCGGACGAAGCACCACCGGATAACCGATCTCCCCGGCGATCCGCAGACCGTCCTCCACGGTCTCCACGATGTCAGACGGAGCCACCGGTTCGCCGATCTTTTCCATGGTCTCCTTAAAGAGCTCCCGGTCTTCCGCCTTCTTGATGGTGAGGGCAGTGGTGCCGATAAGACGCACATGATTCTCTTCCAAAAATCCGGCTTCCTCCAACTCTATGGCAAGGTTTAAACCTGCCTGGCCTCCCAGGGTCGGCAGAACGCTGTCCGGTTTTTCCTTGCGGATCAGCTGTTCCACCACCTCCAGGGTCAGCGGTTCAATATAAACCCGATCGGCAATATCCTTGTCCGTCATGATGGTGGCCGGGTTGGAATTTAACAGCACCACCTCGATGCCTTCTTCTTTCAAAGACCGGCAGGCCTGTGTGCCTGCATAGTCGAACTCAGCTGCCTGGCCGATGACAATCGGCCCGGAGCCAAGGACCAGAACTTTTTTAATATCAGGATTCTTCGGCATTATTCATTTCCTCCCATCATCATCATAAAACGGTCAAACAGATAGCCGGAGTCCTGGGGACCCGGGCATGCCTCCGGATGGTATTGAACCGTGAAAATGGATTTGCCCACATACCGCAGTCCCTCATTGGTGCCGTCATTGACATTGGTAAATGCCGGAACCGCCACCGCCGGATCCAGGCTCTCCGGGTCCACCGCGTAGCCGTGATTCTGGGAGGAAATGTAAGTCCGCCCGGTTTCCAAATCCTTCACCGGATGATTGCCGCCCCGGTGGCCGTATTTCAGCTTAAAGGTATCGGCCCCGGTGGCCAGCGCCATCAGCTGATGCCCCAGACAGATAGCAAAAATCGGTACGGATGACTCGTAAAGCTTTTTGATCTGGGCGATGATCTCCACATTTTCCTTGGGATCTCCCGGGCCGTTGGACAGCATGATGCCGTCGGGCCGCGCCGCCAGAATCTCCTCCGCGGAGGTATCACAGGGATATACCGTCACCTGGCAGCCTCTCTCATTTAAGGAGCGGGCAATGTTTTTCTTTGCCCCCAGATCCAGAAGCGCCACCCGCTTTCCGTCGCCGGGCAGCACGTATTTTTCCTTGCAGGAGGTAGCCTTCACCACGCCCTGCACCTGGTATGCCTTTATACGGCTGATGGGCTCGGACAGATCGGTATAAACGGTAGTGGTAATCATGCCGTTCATGGTGCCTTTCTCTCTTAAAATTTTTGTAAGGGTTCTTGTATCAATGCCACTGATACCGGGAATATCATACTTTTTCAAGAAATTTTGAATCGTGTCTTGGCAGCGGAAATTGCTGGGGATTCTCGATAATTCACGAACAATAAAACCATCTGGCCAGGGTTTGGGAGACTCCATGTCCTCATAACAAATACCATAGTTGCCGATGAGGGGATATGTCATCACCACTGCCTGTCCAGCGTAGGATGGATCAGTCAGGACTTCCAGATAACCGGTCATCGAAGTATTAAAAACAATTTCACTGACGATTTCCCGGTCGGAACCAATGCTGGTACCTTCAAATACGGTACCGTCTTCCAAAATAAGAAATGCTTTCATGTGAGGGTGCCTGTCCTTTCTTATCTATTTGCAGTTTAGAAATTATATTTGGGGTGAACAGAACCCAAATTTATACGATTATAACCGAAAGTCTTATACATTGCAAGTATTTTTTTCATGGTTTTTTAATATAATATAGGGAAATGTTTTTTCCTGAGGTCCTGCCCCTATGAGTCAAGAATTAACCGCCCGCGGTCTTTTGCAGGTCAACATTGTCAACATAGAAAATAACTTTCCCGTGTCCGGCGCTACGGTGTCCATCCGGAACCAGGAAAATCCGGATACGGTGGTGGAGGAGGTAACCACCGATTCCTCCGGCCAGACCGAGCAGGTCTCCTTAGCGGCTCCGCCGCTGGAGTACAGCCTGCGCCCCGGCGATGAGCGGCCTTATGCGGAGTATCAGCTAAACATCTCCGCTCCCGGCTTTCGTCCCATCCAGATTGACGGCACAGAGCTTCTGCCAGATGCCACCGCCATCCAGCCGGTACGCTTAGAGCCGCTCTCCGACCCACAGCCGGAGGAAAACCCCATCATCATCCCGGACCACACCCTCTACGGCGCTTATCCGCCAAAGATTGCCGAGCCGGAGATCCAGCCGGTATCGGAAAGCGGCGAGATTGTCTTAAGCCGTGTGGTGGTTCCCCAGACCGTGGTGGTCCATGACGGCGTGCCGTCCGACGCCTCTGCCCCCAATTACTATACGCCCTACCGGGATTACATCAAAAATGTGGCCTCCAGCGAAATCTATGCCACCTGGCCCCAATCCACCATCACCGCCAACGTGCTGGCGATCATGAGCTTCACCCTCAACCGGGTCTACACGGAGCATTACCGGAACCGGGGCTACGACTTCACCATCACCTCCTCCACCGCCTTCGACCACAAGTGGATCTATGGCCGGAATATCTATGAAAGCATTTCGGTCATTGTGGATGAGATTTTTGACAATTATCTCTCCCGCCCGGAGGTCCGCCAGCCCATTCTGACCCAATACTGCGACGGCCGCCAGGTCCAATGCCTGCAGCGGGGCTGGATGACCCAGTGGGGCTCCTGCGACCTGGGCGAGCGGGGCTACAGCCCCATCGAGATTCTGCGCTATTTCTACGGAGACAGCATCTACATCAATACCGCCGAGGAGATCGCCGGAATCCCCGCCTCCTGGCCCGGCTATGACCTGACCATCGGTTCCTCCGGTCAGAAGGTACAGCAGGTGCAGGAGCAGTTGGACGCCATCGCCACGGTCTACACCGCCATCCCCGGCGTGACCCCCGACGGCATCTTTGGCCCCGCCACGGAAGCCGCCGTAAGCACCTTCCAGTCCATCTTCGGCCTGCCCCAGACCGGCGTCATCGACTTTACCACCTGGTATAAAATATCCCATATTTATGTGGCGGTATCGGGGATTGGGGAGCTGTACGGGTAAGAAGATGCTGACCGGGCGCCTTTCGCCGCGTTCCGGTATACAAAAAGCAGGGGTGTCGCTCAGCCATCTGATTTGATGATTTTGCGACACCCTTTTGTCTGTCTTAATGCCCATGGAAAACTCCCGGTTTTGAAGTCTCTGGTTCCATCATTCTTGAGTCCGCCTTATTTCCGGTTCTTCTCTTAGACTCCCAGTTCCGCTCCTCTTCCCTCAGCTGCCTTATATACTCTCTCAAATATTCTCTTCCCCTTTGCAGCCGCTTCCTGCACGCCGCATTGGAAATACCGAGAATTTCACTGATATCCGCAAAGGACCTTCCCTCTATAATTTTCAAGCAGAGCACCTCCGCCCATTCTTCCTTCATATTTTTCATCGCAGCCGCAATTTCCGCATGCTCCTGCTTTTCAATCACCACTGCCAAACCATCTTTGTGATAATAATCATCCGGCCGCATCCCCTCCTGCAAAACTACCGGGTCCCAGCTCATTTCCGGATGGGTTTTCATCCTTCTCAAATAATCGATGCACCGATTTTTTGCTATTTCCGCCAAAAGCTTGCGATTGTCATCCTCCGGAAGATCTAAAGGATACTTCCGGTAAAATGCCACAAACACATCCTGCACAATATCATCAATATCCACAGACGAAATCCGGTATCCCCGCGCAATCACCCGGATCAGCGGCATGTACCGCATAAAAACAGCGTTAAACCTTTCTTCCTGCAACATCACACTCTCCCCCTGTTGTGAAACCGCAAAACCGTCCCTGCAAAAGCCTTCTGCAGTACTCGGCTTTTCGGCATTTCAGACAAAAACAAGACGCACCCGACGATGCCTCTTCCTTTCCCCCACGTAAATTTTATTAAATGTTTCTCCACGTGTAATAAATATGATCTTTCATTAAAATTTGGGGTGGCAATTTGCCACCCCATCTTTTACATTAGAACTTCCCTGCCTTCGCCGCTTCCTCAATAGAAACCGCCACAGAAACCGTCATACCAACCATCGGGTTGTTGCCGGCGCCGATCAGACCCATCATCTCTAC
>CAZICB010000062.1:3653-14833 GCA_964537765.1 uncultured Lachnospiraceae bacterium | reverse complement strand
TACGGAGACATTTCCCGCAGCTTCTGGGTCGGCTTCGCGGACGCTGTCGTTTATGAGGTGGAGATGGAGAGCGATAGCCGGCTGATTTTCTTTGCCAACTATATGACTCCCCATGACGTGGTTTGCTTAAACGACGCGGAGCCTGTGCAGAATTCGCCTAAAAACGGCGGCTTTGTCACCTGCCTGATACGGGAAGAGGGCGCGTCGGGCGCGAAACGTGTAAAGAGCGGCTTCGGAAATATGAAAGCACAGTAATAAAAAAGAGCAAAACGCCTGTTTTCCGCAGCGGGAAAATGTGTTACACTAAAATGAGCAAACGGCTATGCAAATACGGATAAGGCAGGTGCGAAAAGCGATGGACAGGGATTTGATTTATCAGGATGCAGTGAAATGTGTCGGTGACGCGTCTCACTGCGTTCAGGAGATCATAAGCAGGGAGTGGGACATGTTTCAGCGGGTTCACAATGAAGGCGGCCGGGCGTCCTGTCAGGACGACCATGAGACCTTTGTGATCATGAGGGAGAGCCAGTTTGTCATCTGGAGCGAGGAGGCGCTCTCCTCTTATCTGGATGATCTGCGGGAAGCGGAGCTTGCCGGGAGAAATCTGCTGACGGAAAAGTATGGATATATGATGGAAGAGACGGCGCCCGGGGAGTATGAAACGATCCGTGAGGCGTTTCCGGAGGTTTCGGCAAAGAAGCGGGAGCTGGTAGAACAGCTGGTGAAGGAGGAAGTCCTCTGGCGGGAGGCCTTTAACCGCGCTTATCCCGACTATGGAAAATATGGCCGTCCCCTGCGCAGGGAAGACGCCGGCTGTGGGGAAACCTCTGTCGAGACCTACGCCCGCGGGGAGTTAAAGACCTATTCGGAGCGGACTCTGGAGCTTTTGGCGGATCAGTACCGGAAGCTGGAGGAGACAGGGGAGAACCCGGCGGTGCGGATCATGGATTATACGGCCAGACAGTATGGTTATCAGGATTCGGCGGATGCCCAGAAAAGGCTTTCCGGGCGCGGATAGCCTGGGCAGGCAGGGAATATTTTCTGAGTTACATTGTGCGGAATGCCCGGTATAAGGAAGCTTATTCAGCAGATTTGCACAAAAATCAAAAAATAGCAGCTTTGCAATTGCAGATTTAAATCTTGAATGTTATAATATTAACATGTCAATGTGAACATGTTTAAATTGTAAGACATTTGGGAGGAAATCAACATGGCAAAGTTTGTGACTGCCGCGGAAGCGGCAAAGCTGATTCCCGACGGAGCCACCGTCGGCATCGCAGGCATGGGTCTGTCCGGATGGGCGGAGGAACTCGCTTGCGCGATCCGCGACAATTTTCGTGAGACCGGACATCCCTGCAATTTGAATTTAAAGCAGGGCAGCGCCATGGGCGACTGGGGCTACGGAAATAATTTCATCGGCTGGGATCGGAACCGCCTGCCGGAGCCGGACAAGGATCACGGCGCCAGGGGCGTCACCCGCTTCGGCGAGGCCGGCCCGGGACTGATCACCAAATGGTCCAGCGCCCACATCGGAAGCGCGTTCAGCCTGTGTGATTACGCGCGTCAGAACAAAATTGAGACCCACTGTCTCCCCCAGGGCGTCATCATCAACCTTTGGAGGGAGATCGCGGCGGGCCGTCCGGGTCTGATCACCAAGACCGGACTGGGCACCTTCGTGGATCCCCGCGTGGAGGGCGGCCGCATGAACGAGTGCGCCAGGGATGAGCTGGTGAAGGTGATCGAGGTCAATGGGGAGGAGTATCTGTTCTATCCCGGCTTCAAATGTGATGTGGCGCTGCTGCGCGGCACCATCGCGGACGAGAACGGAAATATCTCCTTTGAGCACGAGAGCGTGGTAAACGAGGGCTTTTCCGTTGCCGCGGCCACCAAAAATACCGGCGGCATCGTCATTGTGCAGGTGGAGTACCTGGCAAAGAAGGAAACCCTGAATCCGAAGGACATCAAGATTCCGGGCAAGCTGGTTGACTACGTGGTGCAGGCAAGGGACCCCAAGTCCTGCTGGCAGGCGGAAGGCACCTACTGGGAGCCGTCCTATTCCGGACATATCCGCATCCCGTTAGACAGCATCGAACCCCTGCCCTTTGACGAGCGCAAGGTGGTATGCCGCCGCTGCGCCATGGAGTTAAAGAAGGGCGACCTGATCAACTTAGGCGTAGGTATGCCGGCCGATATGGCGAAGGTGGTTGCCGAGGAAGGCTTTATCAATGAAGTCACCATGAGTACCGAGAGCGGTATGGTCGGCGGCGTTCCGTCCGCCCTGCCCAGCTTCGGGAGCGCCTATAACCCGGAGTGCATCCTGACCCCCAACGAGATGTTTGATTTAATCAGCGGCGGCGGACTGGATATGACGGTGCTGGGCATCGGAGAAGTGGACGGCGACGGGAATAATAACGTCAGCCGTATGGGCAAGCGCCTGACCGGGCCTGGCGGATTCATCGATATTACCCGCGCCACCAAGAAAGTGATTTTCGCCGGAACCCTGATGGGCAAGGCGAAGCTGAAGGTCGGCGGCGGCAGGCTGGAGATCCTCGAGGAGGGAACCATCCAGAAATTCGTGGAAAAGGTGGGCCAGATCACTTTTGCCGGGCAGTATGCGCCGGATGATCAGGAGGTATACTACATCACGGAGCGTGCCGTATTTAAGCTGATCGACCACAAGATGACCCTGATCGAGGTCGCGCCTGGAATCGACCTGCAGAAGGACGTTCTGGACAAGATCGGCTTTACACCGGTGATTTCTCCGGAATTGAAGCTGATGGATGAGAATATTTTCAAGGAGCGCTGGGGCGGACTGGGAAATTATATCGGATAGCATTTTGATCCTACGATCTGACAAGGATGAGAAAGGCCGGATGCAGGCATGCGTTCCCCCGAGGGGGGACGCGGCTCTCATCCGGCCTTTAGATATTCTCTTCTCTGGAAAGCGCGTTTTCCAGCCACTGCAGGTAGGAGTTCTCCCTTAAAATCGCGCCCTCCAGCACAAGAAAATCTCCGTATTCCTTTGTGCCCAGGGGCGGGGCGGTATTGTGATGGACCTGCTCCATGATGTCGGACAGATAGCGGTGCTTGGCTGAGTGCTTCTGGATCTGGTCCTTTAAATGCCTGACCATATCCTCCCGGCTTATGAAATCGGAAAAGTACATACGCAGGCGGAAGACATCCTTTGGCGTGGGTCCTAAGGGGTCCTCCTGGATCAGCCATTCCATCAGTTCCTGCCGTCCTTTCTCCGTGATCGTGTAAAGCTTTTTCTCCATCTTTTCCCCCTGGATCACCACCTGGCAGGTCAGAAGACATTCCTCCGCCAGACGGTTCAGCTCCGGATAAACCTGGCTGTGCTTGGCGTACCAGAAGTTGGCAAGTTGGTTGTTGTTGAATTCCCTGGTGATATCGTATCCGGTCATGGGCGACCGGTTTACAAGTCCGAGGATAGCATATTTCAGTGTTCTCATTTCATATCTCCTCGTATGATAAATAAGTATGATAAATAAATCTGTAAGTTACTGGCAGTGGTCGGGTTATTGACACGATTGTAACATAAATGGAGACAAAAAACAACCAAAGGAAATCGAATCGCAGGCGCCGCTGGAAAATCGAATCGTTGGCGACGGAAAAACGGACGAAAAAGTGGCCCCAAAAAAAGAAAAAAAGAATTATTTTGTTGCAATTTTGTTGAGGATAACCTATAATATGATAGTTGTTTACTATGCTGCCGCAGAGAGGGGGGGGTAATGGCGAACAATCAAGAACCAGACCGCCTGGAGGAAAAACTGTTTGATGAATTAAATAAGCTCGGGGTTGACACCGGGGACGGGATTCTCAGGTCTATGAACAATGTCGGGCTTTATAAGCGCATGCTTGTGGCTTTCGCGAAGATGATCAGGGAATCGCGTGTCACGGAAGAGTTTGATTATGAGGCTTCTGACAGGGAAATCGAGAAAATCCACGCGCTGAAGGGCGTGGCGGGGAATCTGTCCGTAGAGCCTCTTTATATCGCTTACTCGGAGATCGTCCGGCTTTTAAGAGAAGGAAATGTCGCGGGAGCGAAGGCTGTGATAAGAAAAGTCCTGCCGATACAGGACAAAATAGTGGAATGTATTGAAAAACATTCATAAATATACATAAGGATTTTTAAGGTGTTTCAGGATGAATGATAGTGATAAGGCTGTTTTGATTGTTGACGATGTGGTTATAAACCGCATGATGCTGACGGAAATTTTTAAAGATGAGTTTGAAGTGATAGAGGCTTCAAACGGCAGGGAAGCGCTCGATATTATAAACGGCGGCCGGGATGTGGGAGCGGTTTTCCTAGATCTGATCATGCCTGACGTCGATGGTTTAGCCGTGCTCAGGGATATGAACGATACGGGTCTCATAGAAAAGATCCCGGTATTTGTCGTGACCGGCGCGGAGGACAGGGATATGCTGATGGAGGCATATAATCTGGGCGCGATCGATATCATCACAAAACCCTACATTTCCTATACGTATTTCCTGAAGAGACAGCTTAAGAATGTCCTGGAGTTATACAGGCATAAAAATGAGCTTGAGGTACTCGTATCAGAACAGGTCGCCAAGCTAAATAAAATGAGCAACTCCATTGTGGAAGCGCTGGCGAATATCATAGAATTCCGCGACTGCGAGACGGGAACCCATGTTAAAAACGTATGCGTGATAACCAGGAAGCTGATGATCAGGCTGGGGGAGATGTCCCCCAAATACAAGGTTCCCGCAAATGAACTTGAAAAGATTTCCCTTGCTGCAGCCCTCCATGATGTGGGGAAGATTTCGATCCCCGACACGATTTTAAATAAGCCGGGGAAGCTTACCCCGCAGGAATTCCGGATTATCAAACAGCATACGGTAAACGGCTGTGATCTTCTCGAACGAGTGAAGGATATCCTGGAGCCGGGTCTGTACCAATACTGTTATGATATCTGCCGGCATCACCACGAACGATGGGACGGAAAGGGTTATCCTGACGGGGTTGTGGGGGATGAAAATGAGATATGGTCCCAGGTTGTGGGTGTGGCCGACGTGTACGACGCGCTCATATCAGACAGGGTTTACAAAAAGGCCTATTCTCATGAGACTGCGGTCGATATGATTCTGAACGGAGAATGTGGACAGTTTAATCCCGATATTATAGAAGCGTTTAAGGCGGTGCAGGATGAAATCTGAGATGGAAAATCAAATTAAAAAAGAAAAAACAATGAGCGACGCTGTCTTTTTCGGACTGAGCGGCGCTTTCGTTATTTTATTAACAATAATTCTTCTGTTCTGTTACAGCACTTATATGGGGGCTAAGATTAATGATACCATAGGAAATGTAAGCAGTATTTATATGAGTGAGATCAATCTTCAGCTCCAGCAGAAATTTAAATCCATCATGGAGCTGAGGTTCGCGCAGGTCGATGAAATTTTAGAGGAACTCTCCCCCGAAGTGTATGCTGACAGCGATCTGACCTACAGCATGGTGAAGAATATGGGGATGCGCAGAAAGCTGAAATACGTTGGCTTTATGGATGAGGATTACAAGCTTCATCCCATCTACGGGGAAAATCTTACCATCGAGGGCGATAACGACATCGAAGCGTCCATCGCGTACGACGGGAATGTTCTGGAATATGCCACAGACGAGGACGGAAAAAAATACCTGATGTTCGGGCGCGGCACCACCGATTTTGCGCTGGAAGACGGGAAGCGCAGCGCCGCTTTTGTCGCATGTATAGAGATGGATCTGATGGATGACGCGATGTTTCTCGGTTCCTCAGAGGGAAACATCTATACCCATATTATCAACTATAACGGCGATTTCATCATAAGCAATGGGCTGATCGAGGGAGATAATTACTTTGACGGGATTGTGGAGACAGAGATTGTCGATGCCGAGGAAGCCGCAAAGTGTATCGATGGGCTGAAGTACGCCATTGAAAACAACATCCAGTATGATTTCAGTTATGTCTATAACAGAGAAAAATACTATGTATGCTGTTCTCCCTTCTCGGACAACAGCGAATGGTATTATGTGACTGTGATGAACCGGGATATTTTCAATGCTGATTTCAATCGGTTGAATCGTTCGAGATTTACGGCGACGCTGCTTGTGATCCTGGTCCTTCTTTCCGCTTTCATGGCGATCATCTGGAAATATTATACGATAAGCCAAAGGCGGATCAGCCAGCTGGTCGAAGCGAGAAGGATTGCTTTAAAGGAAAGCAACGCGAAAACGGAATTTTTGTCCAATATGAGTCATGATATCCGATCTCCGATGAATGCCATCATGGGCATGACAGAGATCGCGCTGAAGCATATAGACGACAAAGAACGGGTTCAATATTGCCTTGAAAAGATGGTTTCTTCCTCAAAGCATCTTCTTTCCATGATCAATGATATCCTGGACCTTTCCAAAATAGAAAGCGGAAAGATGGAGCTTTCCATAAAGAGGGCTTCCCTTAAATCCATGATCGATGACCTTGTGGCGCTTTCCCAGACGATGCTGAAGGGAAAAGGACAGAAATTTGACGTTTTTATTCATGATATCGCGGCGGAGGATGTCTATTGCGATGATGTGAGGCTCTACCAGATCCTGGTGAATATTGTTTCAAACGCCTTCAAATACACCCCTGAGGGGGGAAAGATTTTTGTGGAGGTCTATCAGGAGGCATCCGCGCGGGGCGAGGATTATGTGAAAGCCTGCTTTAAGTTTACGGACACCGGCATTGGGATGTCGCCGGAATTTTTGAGTAAGATTTTTAATAAGTTCGAGAGGGAAGACAACGAGACGGTCAACAATTCCATGGGAGCAGGTCTGGGAATGACGATTTCGAAACAGCTCGCCGACCTGATGGAAGGGGAGCTTTCAGTAGAAAGCACCTTGGGAGAGGGCAGCGTTTTCCAGTTCTCGGCGGATTTTAAGATCGCGGAAAGATTGGAAATAAAGGAAAAACTGCCGAATTGGGACGTCCTTGTGGTGGACGACGACGAGCTGCTGTGCGAGACGGCCGCTTCCAGTCTGGAGGAGCTGGGCGTGAAAGCCGAATGGCTCACGGAGAGCAGAAAGGCGGTCGAGCTTATAGAAAAACGGCGAGAGGAAGGAAAAGAATTCGACTTTGTCTTTCTGGATTGGAACATGCCCGATATGGACGGGGTGGAGACGATCAGAAGGATAAGGGCCACGGGAAGCGTGAACTTGCCGGTATTCCTTATCTCGGCGTATGATCTGGGCGACGTCGAGGAAAAGATAGATCTGACGGAGTTTGAGGGCTTTATCGCGAAGCCGCTCTTTAAGTCAAGGCTTTATGATGTTTTGGGAAAATACGCGGGACGTATGAGCGCGGAAGATCAGACTCCGGAGGAATCGGTTGCCGGCTTTGCCGACAAGAGAGTCCTGGTGGCGGAGGACATTGAGATCAACTGGGAGATTGTAAAAGAGGCTCTTATTTCCGTGGGTCTGCAGGCGGAAAACGCAGAAAACGGAAAGGTTTGCGTCGAGAAGCTCTGCGATTCGCCGGCGGGATATTACGACCTGATCCTTATGGATATCCGGATGCCTGTCATGAACGGCATCGAGGCGACAAAGGCGATCCGAAAGCTAGACAGGCCGGATAAAGATCTTCCGATTATCGCCATGACTGCCAATGCTTTTTCCGAGGATGTCAAAGAATGCCTGGACAGCGGCATGAACGCACATATCGCCAAGCCCATCGACTTTAAAAACTTTTTTGCCGTTCTTCATAGATTCCTGGACAATTAGACTGCCCGGGGGCGCGGGGAATGCGATGAATAAAAGAATGCGTTTTGGTTATGCTACCGGGTGACGGGATGGAGGGAAAAAGCAATGTGTACAGCAGCATCTTATAAGACAAAAGATTTCTATTTCGGGCGCACCCTGGATTATGAGTTTTCCTATGGCGAGGCGGTCACCGTCACGCCGAGGAATTTTAAACTTGCTTTCCGCGGAATGGATCCCCTGGAGCACCATTTCGCTTTTGTGGGGATGGCGCACGTGGCTGAGAATTATCCTTTATATTACGACGCCGTGAACGAAAAGGGACTGTGCATCGCAGGGCTGAACTTTGTGGGAAACGCGTACTACCGTGAAGCCCAAAAAGGCAGGGACAATATTGCCCAATGGGAACTGATTCCCTGGATCCTGGGGCAATGCGCGTCCGTGGACGAGGCGAGGAAGCTGCTTTCCGGGATCAACCTCTGGGAGGAAGCCTTCAGCCCCCGGCTTCCCATGGCGCAGCTTCATTGGATCCTTTCGGACAAGAACGGTTCCATCACGCTGGAGAGCGTGAAAGACGGGATCTTTGTCTATGACAACCCTGTGGGGGTTCTCACAAACAATCCGCCTTTCCCGATTCAGATGTTCAACCTGAACAACTACATGGGCCTTTCCGCAGACAATCCGGAAAACCGCTTTTCCGGCCAGCTCGGGCTGAATGCCTACAGCAGGGGGATGGGCGCCATCGGGCTTCCGGGAGACTTGTCGTCCATGTCGCGGTTTGTGCGTGTGGCTTTCACAAAGATGAATTCCCTCTCCGCGGATGACGAGAAATCGAGCGTGAGCCAGTTCTTCCATATTCTGGGTTCCGTCGATCAGCAAAGGGGCTGCTGCCGCTTATCGGACGGGAAATATGAGATTTCCATTTACGCCTCCTGCTGCAATGCTGATCAAGGCATTTACTACTATAAGACCTATGATCACCATGGTATTGTCGGCGTGGATATGAATCGGGAAGATCTCGACGGCGAGGCGCTCATCAGCTATCCGCTTGTGGCGGACGGCGGGTTGGAGATTCTGAACTGAAGTATCAGGCCGGATGCGGGTTTATGCGTTCCTATAAGGGCGCAAAGCCCCCATCCGGCTTTTTGTTCCTCAGAATGCGATGAGACGCGCCGGTGACGCGTCTCATCGCGTTTCTCTGATATTCTTAAACGATCAGGCAGATCCCTGTGAAAAGTATACAAAAGTGACGGAACTTCGTCGTATAAAATGACGAAATTAGAAAAATTCAACATGTCAATATTTACATGTTTTTCTGACTGTGTTATAATATTGTATGCAGGTTAAAAAAGTAACGAAGCAATCTTTCGGTTTCCGGCTGATTTGCGCTTGGAATTTTCGCCAGACTTGTCGGCTAGTATCCATGCGATCTGTAAGAAAAGCAGGTGATCGATCGATTACATGAAGCACAAAAAATACGGGAAAAAATTCCTGTAAAATTTAAAGGAGGTTAAAACATGATTCTTTCTGCTAAGTATGAGTTGATGAGAAAGAACTTCCGCAACTTTGCGGAAACCGAATTCACGACCGAGATCCAGGAGCAGCTGGATCGTGAGGGTGGATTTAACTGGGACATCTGGAACAAGATGGCAAAATACGGCTTCACCGGCTGTAAACTTCCGGTAGAGTACGGCGGACAGGGCGGCGACAGCCTGGCTTACGTACTGATGAACGAGGAATTCTCCCGCGTATGTCCGGTCCTTGCGATCTACGCCAATACCCCCAACTCTCTGGGCGGCGGCCCGCTGCTTTCATGCGGAACAAAGGAGCAGCTGGAGAAGTACATCACTCCGGTGGCTAAGGGTGAAAAGCAGATCGTATTCGCGCTGACCGAGCCGGGCGCCGGTTCCGACGCGGGAAGCATGACCACCCGGGCGGTGGCCGACGGCGATTATTTTGTATTGAACGGACGGAAGTGCTTCATCTCCGGCGCGCCCATCGCCGATTACGCGGTCGTTTACGCGAGGACCAATCCTAACTTAAAGGGTTCGAGAGGCATTTCCATGTTCATTGTAGACATGAAGCTGCCGGGCGTCTCCTGCGGAAAACCGGAGCCGAAGATGGGTATTACCGGCTATCCCACCAGCGACATCGTATTCGAGAACGTGCGTGTACATAAGAGCGACCTTCTCGGACCGCTGGATAAGGGCTATGCAGTGGCTATGAAGACCCTGGACGGAGGACGTCTGGGTGTTGCCGCTCAGTCCCTCGGCCTTGCCCAGGGCTGCCTGGAGGAGGCAATCAAGTACTCTAAAGAGAGAAAACAGTTCGGCAAGCCGATTTCCTATAATCAGGGCATCAGCTTCATGCTGGCTGATATGGCTACCGAGATCGAGGCGGCTCGCTGCCTGATCTATAATACCGCGATGGCAAAGGACGCGGGCGACAAGAATGCGTCCATGATGTGCTCGATGGCGAAATACTATGCTTCTGAGATGGCGAACCGCATAGCGGGCAAGGCGATCCAGATCCATGGTGGATATGGTTTCATCAAGGATTATAAGGTGGAGCGTCTGTATCGCGACGCGAGAGTCATGACCCTGTACGAAGGAACCAGCCAGGTACAGCAGATCGTTATTTCCAGAAATCTGTTAAAGTAGGAGGAAGCTAGAATGAGAGTATATGTATGCGTAAAACAGGTTCCGGATACGTCCGGAAAAGTAGCTGTAAAGGAAGATGGCACCCTGGATCGTGCATCCATGGAGACCATCATCAACCCGGATGATCTGGCAGCTATGGAGGCAGCTCTCCAGTTAAAGGATGAGACCGGATGCCAGGTTACCGCGGTCACCATGGGACCGCCGCCAGCCATGGGTATGCTGCGTGAGCTGATCGCCATGGGCGCTGACGACGCTGTCCTGATTTCCGGACGTGAGTTCGGCGGCTCGGATACCTTCGCCACCTCCCAGATCATCGCAGGCGCATTGCACAACCTGGGCGTAGGCCCGGAGGACGTGATCTTCTGCGGACGTCAGGCCATCGACGGCGACACCGCCCAGGTAGGCCCGCAGATCGCGGAGAAGCTGAATATCCCGCAGATTACCTATGCCGCTGATATCAAAAAAGTGGGCAATAAACTGACCGTAAAACGTCTCCTTGAGGACGGCTATATGACTTTGGAGGCCGAGACCCCGTGCCTGATCACCTGCGTAAAGGAGCTGAATGAGGCGCGCTACATGACCATCAAGGGAATTCTGGAGTGCTACGATAAGCCGGTTAAGGTTCTGGACTATCCGGCATTGAAGGACGAGCCGCTGATCGATCCGACCACCATCGGACTGAAGGGTTCACCGACCAATATTTTCCGTTCCTTCACCCCGCCGCAGAAGGGCGCGGGACAGATGTTGGGCGGCACCGCTGAGGAAGCTGT
>CAZICB010000062.1:0-3553 GCA_964537765.1 uncultured Lachnospiraceae bacterium | reverse complement strand
GAGGATAAGAATATGGCTTTTAATAGTGCTGAGATTAATGAATTCAGTGATATCTGGGTATTCTGTGAGCAGCGTGAAGGAAAACTTCAGAATACCGATTTCGAGCTGATCAGCGAAGGCAGAAAGCTGGCGGACGAGAGAGGCTCCAAGCTGGTTGGTATCCTGCTGGGCGGCGAGGATATTGAAGGTGTGGCAAAGGAACTGGGCGGCTACGGCGCGGACAAGGTGATCGTATGCGCGGATCCGGCACTTGCTGTATATACCACCGATGCTTACTGCAGCGTGATTTGTAACGCGGTAATGGACAAAAAGCCGGAGGTTCTGCTGATCGGCGCGTCCAATATCGGACGTGACCTGGGTCCCCGGGTGGCCGCAAGACTGCATACCGGTCTGACTGCGGACTGCACGCATCTGGACATTGATATGAATAAGTATGTACAGTTCCTGCGTGAGTCCTCCACCATCGATGTGGATTCCGTGAAGTTCAAAATGGAAGACACCAACTTAAAGATGACCCGTCCGGCATTCGGCGGCCATCTGATGGCGACCATCATCTGCCCCAGATTCCGTCCCTGCATGTCGACGGTGCGTCCGGGCGTTATGAAGAAGGCGGAGTTTGACCAGGCAAAGGCGGATGCCTGCGAGATCGAAAAAGTGGCTGTGAAGCTGGATCCGTCAGAGTTAAAGACCAGAGTCGTAGAGGTTGTGAAGGAGACCAGAAAGCTGGTTGACTTAATCGGCGCGGACATCGTGGTTTCCGTAGGCCGCGGTATCAGCAAGGATCCGGAGAAGGGCATCCGGCTGGCAGAGGAGCTGGCAGAGGCTCTGGGCGGCGGCGTGGTAGGCGCATCCCGTGCGGTGACCGACGCAGGCTGGATCACCTCCGACCATCAGGTAGGACAGACCGGTAAGACCGTACATCCGCGGATCTACGTGGCGCTTGGTATTTCCGGCGCGATTCAGCACAAGGCTGGTATGCAGGATTCTGAGCTGATCATCGCGGTGGATGTGAACGAGACCGCGCCGATCTTTGAGTGCGCGGACTACGGCATCGTAGGCGATTTGTTTACCGTGGTTCCGCTGATGATTGAGGCTGTGAAGGAAGCAAAGGCCGCAAAATAAACAGAAAGTAAAATGATTGAAACAGGAGAAAGCCGCCGCGTTTTCGCGGCGGCTCTTCCCTGCGTTTTATCGTTTTATGGGGTACAAGTATGAATAAAAAAATGAATCGCTGGACCTATGCGATTGTAGGTGTGATTGTATTGCTGCTGGCAGGTCTGGTATATGCCTGGAGCGTGATTTCCTCTCCGGTGGCGGCTTATTTCACGGAATGGACGAAGGCGCAGCTTTCCCTGACCTTTACCATCTGCATGGGATTTTTCTGTGTGGGCGGTTTTGTGGGCGGCATGTTAAACGGAAAGGTCAACGTAAAGCTTTGCGTGTGGTTGTCCGCAGTCCTGTTTTTCCTGGGATTTCTGATTGCGTCCAGGGCGAACAGCACCTCCGTTTTGTATCTTGGCTACGGCGTGCTTTGCGGTTTCGCGTCCGGCCTGGTGTACAACGCGGTTATGAGTACCATGCTGGGCTGGTTTCCTGATAAACAGGGAATGGTATCCGGGATTTTGCTGTTTGGCTTTGGTTTCAGCAGCTTTCTTGTGGGCAAGGTCTATCAGGCGGTAACCCCCTCCGGGGAGGGCGTGGATGCCTGGAGAAATACCTTCTTTCTGTTCGGTGTGATCCTTCTGGTGGTGATCGCCGTATGCGGCTTCTTCTTCGTGAAGCCCACGGCGGAGGATCTGGCCGGCATCAAGACGGACAAATCCGCAGGAGCAAAGAAGAAGGCGGTCGGCGTGGAGGCGACCCCTGTGGAGATGGTAAAGAATCCCTCTTTCTGGCTGTATTTCGCGTGGGCGGTGCTGTTAAGCGCTGCCGGACTGGCCCTGATTTCCCAGGCCAGCGGTGTGGCCAGAGAAGTGGGACCGGAGGTGGATCTGGGGACCATCGCCACGGTGGTTGGCCTGATTTCCATCTGCAACGGTTTCGGACGTCTGTTTTTCGGCGGGCTCTTCGACAAGGCGGGGCGGCTGGCGACCATGACCCTGATTACCCTGTGCTTTATCGTGTCAGTTTCCGTGATTATTCTGGCATTGACCAGCAAGAGCTTCACGCTGATTATTGTGGGCTTTATCTGCACCGGCTTTTCCTACGGGGGCGTAAATCCCATGAACTCCGCGGTCATCCGCGCTTATTGGGGCAGCAAAAATTATCCGGTGAACTTTTCCATCATCAATATGAACCTGATGGTATCCTCCTTCGGAAGCACCATCGCCGGCATGCTGTATGATAAGAGCGGCTCCTTTTTAAGCACTTTCATGGCAATGATCGGCGCCGCTGTGGCGGCCATGGTCTGCAATGTGCTCATCCGGGCGCCGAAGGCAAAACCGGGGGCTTGACAAATCCGCGGGATGCGGATATAATCGCCATAGAATTTCATAGATTTTGGCGATGATAAGAAGAAGTAGCGGTCGGGACCTCCAGACAGAAAGCAGCCGGGCGATGAGAGGCGCATGGAAGGCCGATGGCGAATACATCTTTGAGCTTCGCACCGAACATATGGCGGCGCCATATCAGTAGGCTGCGGCGGAGTCCTGCACCCGTTATCGTGCTAGAACATCATGGCAGCGCTGCCAGGTGCTCGATAAGGTAAGCGGCGCAAGCCGTTTATGAAAAAAGGTGGTAACACGGGAATGAACCTCGTCCTTTTGTATGAGAAGGGACGAGGTATTTTTGTGCATGAAAACACAGGAAGCGGCTATGCTAAGCTCGGCTGCGCCCTGACGGGCTTGATTCTTGGGCTTTCATAGGAAAGGAGAACATGTGATGAATTGTTATGAGGAGCTGGTGGCCCGGGGCCTGATCGCCCAGGTGACCAATGAAGAAGAGATTAAGAAGATGGTGAACGCGGGAAAGGCCGTTTTCTATATTGGCTTTGACCCCACGGCGGACAGCCTGCATGTGGGACATTTTATGGCCCTGTGCCTGATGAAGCGGCTGCAGCTGGCAGGCAATCTGCCCATCGCCCTGATCGGCGGCGGCACTGCCATGGTGGGAGATCCCTCCGGCCGCAGCGATATGCGCCAGATGATGACGGTGGAGACCATTGAGCACAACAGCGAGTGCTTCAAAAAGCAGATGAGCCGTTTTATCGACTTCTCCGAGGGCAAGGCTCTGATGGTCAATAACGCGGAATGGCTGTTGAAATTAAACTATGTGGAACTGCTGCGCGAGGTCGGCGCCTGCTTTTCCGTCAACAACATGCTGCGCGCGGAGTGCTACAAGCAGCGTATGGAGAAGGGCTTAAGCTTTTTGGAGTTCAACTACATGATTATGCAGAGCTACGACTTCTATATGCTGTTTCAGAAGTACGGCTGCAATATGCAGTTTGGCGGCAATGATCAGTGGAGCAACATGCTGGGCGGCACCGAGCTGATCCGCCGCAAGCTGGGCAAGGACGCCTACGCCATGACCATCACCCTCCTGACCGACTCCCAGG
>CAZICB010000061.1:12002-14919 GCA_964537765.1 uncultured Lachnospiraceae bacterium | reverse complement strand
GAGGAAATATGAGGAGAAGAATTTATGTATACGGAAAAAGTGATGGATCATTTTCAGCATCCGAGAAACATGGGAGAGATAGAAAATGCCAGCGGCGTGGGTACCGTGGGCAATGCGAAATGCGGTGACATTATGCGGATTTTTCTGGATATCGATGAAAACCAGATCATCCGGGATGTGAAATTTAAAACCTTCGGCTGCGGCGCGGCGGTGGCCACCAGCAGCATGGCGACGGAGATGGTCAAGGGAAAATCCATACAGGACGCCATGGAGGTCACTAACAAGGCTGTGATGGAGGCTCTGGATGGGCTTCCGCCGGTGAAGATTCACTGTTCCCTGCTAGCGGAGGAAGCCATCCATGCGGCCCTTTGGGATTACGCCCAGAAGCATGGTATCGAGATTAAGGGTCTGGAAAAGCCCAAGAGTGACATCAGCGAGGGCGAAGAGGACGAAGAATATTAATGCGAAAAAAAGTAGTGGTTGGTATGTCAGGCGGCGTCGATTCATCGGTGGCCGCCTGGCTTTTGAAAAAAAATGGCTACGATGTGGTGGGAGTCACCATGCAGATCTGGCAGGATGAGGAGCAGGCGGCTCAGGAGAAAAATGGCGGCTGCTGTGGTTTAAGCGCTGTGGACGACGCCCGCCGGGTGGCCTGGCAATTGGACATCCCTTATTATGTGATGAATTTTAAACGGGAATTTAAAACGCATGTCATGGATTATTTTATTGAGGAATACATCCATGGGCGGACGCCCAATCCCTGCATCGCCTGCAACCGGTATGTGAAGTGGGAATCCCTTTTACAGCGGAGCATGGGCATCGGCGCCGATTACATTGCCACCGGGCACTACGCACGGATCGAGCAGCTGCCCAATGGCCGCTATGCGCTGAAAAAATCGGCGACGGCGGCAAAGGACCAGACCTACGCCCTTTATAACCTGACCCAGGAGCAGCTCTCCCGCACGCTCATGCCGGTGGGCGCTTACACCAAGGACGAGATCCGGCAGATGGCGGCCGAACTGGGACTGAATGTGGCAAATAAGCCGGACAGCCAGGAGATCTGCTTTATCCCGGATCACGATTATGCCAGGTTTATCCGGGAAAATTCCGATGTCTGCCTTCCCACAGGCAATTTTGTGGACCGGGAGGGTAAGGTGCTGGGGCGTCATGCGGGCATCACCCACTACACGGTGGGACAGCGCAAGGGCCTGAACCTGGCGATGGGGCATCCGGTGTTTGTGACTCAGATCCGCCCGGAGACTAATGAGGTAGTGATCGGAGATTATGAAGATGTGTTTACAGACCGCTTGATTTGTGATAAGCTGAACTGGATGGCGGTGGATGGGCTGCACGGGCAGGAAATGCAGGTGGACGCGAAAATCCGCTACAGCCATAAGGGAGCACCCTGTATCATCCGGGAAATCGGCGAGGATTTGGTGGAATGTCGGTTTCTGGAGAAGGTTCGGGCGGTGACGCCGGGACAGGCGGCGGTGTTCTACGATGGAGACTATGTGGTCGGAGGTGGAACCATTCGATGAGAATATTCAGCAAATTAAAGCTTTTGCTGCTGGGGGCGATGCTGTCGGCGGCGATGCTTGCAGGCGGCTGCAGCGGGCAGCAGTATGAGAAGGTGGAGCTGGAGGCCCAGACCGGCAGCCCGGAACCGGAGAGCAGCGCGCTGAAAGTCGGAGCGACGAAGGAGGCGGCCCTTTCTATGGAGGACCGGGATGAAACGGTTTATGTCAATGGGGCGGATGTGAATCTGCGCACCGCGCCCCAGCCAGGCTCTGAAGTAATAACGAGACTGGGAATCGGTGATGAATTAAAACGGACCGGCTATCATGCGGAGTGGAGCCGGGTACTTTACCAGGGGGAGGAATGTTACATTGCTTCCCGGTATGTATCGACGGAAAAGCCGCAGCCGGCAGCATCCGCCGCAGCCGGAGGGGAGACGGAAAATGCCTCCCCGGTCCAGGCGGGAGATGCCCAGGAAATCAGCTTAAATCCCGATTGGAAATACGCCGGTTATGCCAAGATTACTTCCGGCAAAGCGCTTTTATACCATGCTGATGATGGCATCCGCAAGGGCAAGGTGGTTTGTGTCAATGCCGGCCACGGCACCCAGGGCGGTTCCAGTGTCAAGACCCAGTGCCATCCGGACGGCACCCCCAAGGTAACCGGCGGCACCACAGGGGCAGGAGCCATCTCGGCGGCGGCGGTATCCGGCGGCATGCAGTTTAACGATGGCACGGCGGAGGCCAAGGTTACCCTGGCGATGGCATTGAAGCTGAAGGAAAAGCTTTTGGAGCGGGGCTATGATGTGCTGATGATCCGGGAGTCGGACGATATTCAGCTGGACAACGTGGCACGCACGGTGATTGCCAACAATAAGGCGGACTGCCATATTGCCCTCCACTGGGATTCCACCGGAAGCGATAAGGGAGCATTTTATATGAGTGTGCCCAATGTGGCGTCTTATCGCGCCATGGAGCCGGTAGCCTCCCACTGGCAAGAGCACCACGCCCTGGGCGACAGCCTGATCGCGGGGCTTCAGGACGCCGGGGTGAAGATTTTCTCGAACGGCAAGATGGAGATGGATCTGACCCAGACTTCCTATTCCACGGTGGCGTCTGTGGATATTGAGCTGGGCGACAAAGCATCCGACCATTCCGGCACGGCGCTGGATCGGCTGGCGAAGGGGCTGGCAGACGGCGTGGATCGGTTTTTTGGAAATTAAATTTAGAAATTTTAAAGACACCTGCCGTTTACATTTTCCCCAAAAGCGTGTATAATGAAAAACGGCAGAAATCTGGAGATGTAGCGAAGAGGCCGTAACGCGGCACACTCGAAATGTGTTTGCCGGGGTTCACCTGGCACGCGGGTTCGAATCCCGCCGTCTCCGGGCGAAGAACCTGGT
>CAZICB010000061.1:0-11902 GCA_964537765.1 uncultured Lachnospiraceae bacterium | reverse complement strand
GGGTTCACCTGGCACGCGGGTTCGAATCCCGCCGTCTCCGGGCGAAGAACCTGGTGATTACTGGGTTCTTTTTTTATTCAATAGAAAACAGACGAAATACAAAAAACAGAGGATAGAATGAACGATGAAAAAACGAATTATTTTGGCCTCCGCTTCCCCGCGCCGCCGGGAACTGCTGTATCAGGCAGGGCTTTGTCCTGAGATCGTGCCCAGCCATGTGCAGGAAGTGATCACCAGCACAGAGCCTGCCCAGGTGGTAAAAGAGCTGTCCGCTCAGAAGGCGGAGGATGTGGCAAAGAAATTTCAGGTCTGCTCCGGTGAGGAGGAAATCGTGGTCATCGGCGCCGATACGCTGGTGGCCATCGACGGGCAGATATTGGGAAAGCCAGAGTCCGAGGAGAATGCGATCCACATGCTCGGTATGCTTCAGGGAAAGAAGCACCAGGTCTATACCGGGGTGACTATGATCTTTCTGAAACGGGGAGAACGCTGCAGCTTTGCGGAGGTGACCGATGTTCTGGTCTATCCCATGGACCAACAGCAGATTCTCCAATATGTGGCCACTGGGGAACCTATGGACAAGGCTGGAGCCTACGGGATTCAGGGGCGGTTTGCCGCCCATATTCAGGGCATTGTCGGAGACTACAATAATGTAGTCGGGCTGCCTGTGGGCCGGGTGTGTCAGGAACTGATGGATCGGGGGCTTTGGCAGGAATAGAAAAAAACTTTGTGGAAATACTGTTATTATCCGGCAGCGGCGGGGATGATTTCTTCGGCCCGGCTGCCATAATCGATCAGAGGAGAAAATGACAGCATGAACCACAAAAATTTAATCGGCAAGTATTTGCAGGATCTGGTCCCGGTTACATTTGCGCTCGAAACCGCAGAGGAATTCCAGGTAATCGGTACAGGTCCTGTTCAGTTTCATGTTAAAATCAGACAGGAGATTCCCAAAAAAGAGCTGATGCGCAGCACCTCCCTGGCGCTTGGGGAAGCCTACATGCGGGGGGATATAGAGCTGGACCGGGATCTTTATGAGGTGCTGGACCTTTTCCTTGGGGAGATGGACCGGTTTAAGCGCAGCCCCAGGGCGCTTCATGGGCTCCTTTCCACATCCCTGAATCCGAAAATCCAGGGGGAAAATGTCCGCGCCCATTATGACATTGGCAATGACTTTTATGAGCTTTGGCTGGATGAGACCATGAGTTATTCCTGCGGCTATTTCGCGAAACCGGAAACCACCCTGTTTGAAGCACAGGTGGGAAAAGTTGACCATATTTTGGAGAAATTACATCTAAAAGAAGGCATGAAACTGCTGGATATTGGCTGCGGGTGGGGATTCTTGCTCAAACGGGCAGCAGCCCGCTATGGAGTGAAGGGCGTGGGGATCACCCTCAGCGAGGAGCAGCACGGAAAGCTTTGTGATGAGATCCGCCAGGAGCATTTGCAAGGAAAACTGGAGGTCCATCTGATGGACTACCGGGATCTTGCCAAATGCGGCATGCGGTTTGACCGGGTGGTCAGTGTGGGCATGCTGGAGCATGTGGGCAGGGGCAATTACGATACCTTTCTGGAAAGCGTGGATCGGGTACTGAAACCGGGCGGATTGTTTTTGCTGCACTATATCAGCGCTTTAAAGGAGCATTCCGGGGATCCCTTTATCCGCAAATATATTTTCCCGGGAGGCGTGATCCCCAGCCTGAGGGAGATCCTGAACCTGCTGCCGGAGTACCGCTTTTACACTCTGGATGTGGAGAGCCTGCGGCGGCATTATACCCAAACCCTGCTGTGCTGGCGGGAAAATTTCCTGGGGCACCGACGTCAGATTGAAGAAAAATATGGCAGGGAATTTACACGTATGTGGGAGCTTTACCTGGCTTCCTGCGCGGCGTCTTTTCACAACGGTGTCATTGACCTGCACCAGATTCTGGTGTCCAAGGGTGTGAATAACGATTTGCCCATGACGCGGGTAGTGTAGGGTATCAAAAAAAACATTTGACAATTCTCACTCCCGCGCATATAATACTCGTAAAGCAATATTTGATAAACCTTTGATGAAGAGTAGTAGCTGCTGATTGTGGATCTTCAGAGAGCCCCGGAGGGTGTGACCGGCGCGTGAAACTGGCAGTGAATGGACTTCGGAGGGCGGCTTTGAACAGATGATGACAGATGATTTTAAGTAGGAGCCGACGGGTCCCCACCCGTTATCCATCGGGGCACGTATGATGGTACGTGTAGCGAGCGGATATTCTGTTTGGAATATCAATTTGGGTGGTATCGCAGAAGTTGGAGAGCTTTTGTCCCATATAGAGGGGCAGAAGCTTTTTTTTCGTCAGAATGCAATGAGATGCGCCGATGACGCGTTTCATCGCGTTTCAGGGGTTTTGGGGCCTTTCCGAAACCCGCGAAATCCTGCTTCTAACGGCTGGCTGACCTGGCTAAGGCAGCCCTGCCTCATCTGCCGCCGAAATCTAATAAGAATGGAGAAAGAAAACCATGAAAAACAAATCCGTAAAGAAACTTCTTGCCCTTGCCTGCAGCGCGGCCCTTGTGGTTTCCATGGCCGGATGCGGCTCTAAGACGGAGGAATCAGCCGCCCCCGCAAAAAGTGAGGCGGCCGAAGAGATATCGGCTGCTTCTGCGGAGGCTGAAGCCGTTTCCGAGGAAGCTTCCGTGGAGGAAGCCAAAGCTGGATCAAAGGATCTGAAGATCGCCATTGTAAAACAGTTGGACCACGCGTCCCTGGATGAGATCGCCAACGCTGTAAGCGCGGAGCTTGACAAGCTGGCTTCCGATCACGGCATTTCCATTGAATATGAGATCTATTCCGGACAGAACGACCAGACCACGTTAAAACAGATCGCGGATCAGGCCATCGCTGACGGTGTGGATGCCATCATCCCGATTGCCACGCTGGCTGCGCAGGTGGCTGCCGTATCCGCGGAGGATACCGGGACGCCGGTAGTGTTTGCCGCTATCTCCGATCCGGAGGCCGCGGACCTTACCGGGATTGATTATGTAACCGGAACCAGCGATGCGCTGAATACCGGCCTCATCATGGATATGATGCTGGCGCAGAATCCGGACACCGCGAAGGTCGGGTTACTTTACTCTCTGTCCGAGACCAATTCTGCCACGCCCATCGCTGAGGCGAAGGCCTATCTGGACGGGAAGGGAATCGCCTACACCGAGCAGACCGCTGCCTCAAACGATGAGGTGGTCGCTGCGGCGTCGTCTCTGATCGCCGAGGGTGTGGACGCCATCTTCACCCCTACTGACAATGTGATCATGGCTGCTGAGCTGGCAATTTATGAGGATCTGGCTGCGGCGGGGATTCCCCACTACACCGGGGCGGATTCCTTTGTACGCAACGGCGCCTTCGCCACTTGCGGCGTGAATTACACCGACCTTGGCGCGCAGACCGCGGATCTGGCTTATCAGGCTGTGACCGAGGGGATGGCGGAGCTTGACGACTATTATCTGGCGGAGGGCGGCATTATCACGGTCAACACGGAGACCGCCCAGGCTCTCGGCGCTGATTACTCCATGTTTTCTGATATGGGAGAGATCGTAGAGGTACAGACTACGGAAGAATAGTCAATCCGGCTGCCCGCCCCGCCGATAAAACATGTGCGGGGCAGGGCGGTCTCCATTTTAGAGGAGGTTTCCCTTGCTTTATATTACACAGACAGCCCTGGAATTGGGACTTCTTTACGCACTTGTACCCATGGCTCTTTTTCTGAGCTATCGGGTGCTGAATATCGCTGATATGACAACGGACGGTTGTTTCGTCCTGGGGGCGGCCGTATCTGTGACCATGGCCGCGGCCGGCCATCCGTTTCTCGGGGTTCCCGCGGCTATGGCCGCCGGCGTCATGGCCGGATTTGTAACCGCTTTTTTACAGACCCGGCTGGGGGTGCCCTCCATTCTGGCAGGTATTATCACCAACACCGGACTTTATACCATCAATCTGATGGTTATGGGCTGGAGCGCTAATGTCAGCCTGTTAAAGGTTGACACCCTGTTTTCCCTGCTTAAAAGCACTGGAATCGGCGGAGACTGGTATGAGGCCTTGCTGGCCGGCGTCGTCACCATTTTCATGGGGATCTTGCTGGTATGGTTTCTGGGGACAAGGCTGGGGCTTTCCATCCGTGCCACGGGCAACAATATGGACATGGTTCGCGCCTCTTCCATCAATCCAGCGTTTACCATCACCGTGGGACTGTGCGTTTCAAACGCCCTGACCGCGCTCTCCGGAGCCATGGTCGGACAGTATCAGAATACCGTGGATATCAACGCGGGAACCGGCATCGTGGTCATCGGCCTGTCCAATCTGATCATCGGTGAGACCGTTCTCGGGCGCAGGTCGGTTGTCAAAGGCGCGGTGGCCGCCGTCGTCGGTTCCATCATCTACCGCATCATCTACGCGATTGTCCTGTACACCAAGCTGGTGCCGGTACAGGGGCTGAAACTGATTACCGCCATCGTGGTGGCCGCTGCCATCGCGTTTCCTTACATAAAGGAATGGATGGCGTTTCAGAAGCGCAAGATGGGCGCCGGAAAGAAGGGGGTGGATGAATCGTGCTCCAAATAAAAAACATTTCCAAGACCTTTAATCCGGGAACCGTCAACGCGAAGAAAGCGATCAGCAATCTGTCGTTTCAGCTGAAAGATGGGGATTTCGTCACGATGGTCGGCTCCAATGGCGCCGGGAAATCTACCCTGTTCAACGCCATCGCGGGCTCCTTTTATGTGGATGAAGGGAGTATCCTGCTGGGCGGGCAGGATATCACATACCTTCCCGAGTATCGGAGAAGCCGTGTTGTGGGCCGTATGTTTCAGGATCCTTTAAAAGGAACCGCCCCCGCGATGACCATCGAGGAAAATTTGGCTCTCGCCTATCTTCGCTCCTCCGAGGGGACCAATCCCTTTAGCCGCATTTCCAGACGTGACAAGGATAATTTCCGCGAAAAGCTGTCGCTTTTGGGCATGGGGCTGGAAGACCGGATGAAACAGCCGGTGGGGCTTTTGTCCGGCGGGCAGCGTCAGGCGCTGACGCTTCTCATGGCCACCATGATCACCCCGAAGATCCTGCTTCTGGATGAACATACCGCCGCGCTGGATCCCGGAACCGCTGAAAAGGTGTTGGATCTTACAAAGGCAATTGTGGATGAAAACCATATTACCTGTATGATGATTACCCATAACATGCGTCAGGCTCTGGAGCTGGGCAACCGAACCTTCCTGATGGCGGACGGCAGGATCGTCCTTGATGTGAAAGGCGAGGAGCGAGCGCATCTTACTGTGGAGGACCTGGTGGCGCGTTTCCGCGCCGGCACCGGGCACAATCTGGACAATGACCGCATCCTGTTGTCTGAGTGAAGCTTCTTTTTCTTTTCTTTTCCCCTTCCGCCGGGGATGTGGGTTACTAGGAACACTTAACGAATCGGAGTCGAAGACGAACGATGAGTTTAGTGAGAGTAATACCTGACCACTTAGAGAATCGGAGTTGAAGACGATCGATGAACTTAGTGGACATGGTATACTGATTTGGCAAAACAATAAAAACGCAGAGTAGGTCTGTGCGCGTTAAGTGCCGGATGGACGGGGAGTTGCCAGCCGGACGAAAAGAACCAGGTTCTTGCGGTGCACGGTCCGCATCCCGCTGCAAAGAGGATAGAATATTATCTCCTTTGTAGTACGAGAGGTCTGCAAAGGAGGTAATTTTATGAAAAAATTAGCAACTTTGTTCACCGATTCTTATCTGGAATTCCGCAATGTCCGGACCATTACCACGATGGCGATGTTCGCGGCGGTTTCCGTGGTGCTGGGGTATTTTACCATCCAGATCGGCGACTACATCAAGATTGGGTTTTCCAGCATTTCCAACCAGTTTGTCTATTACCTGTTCGGCCCGGTGGCGGGAGCGGTGTTTGGCGGCGCTCTGGATATTTTAAAATACCTGATTAAGCCGACGGGGGCATTTTTCCCGGGCTTTACCGTAAGCGCCATGGTGGGCGGGATATTTTACGGAAGTTTTTTTTACAAGCGTCCTCTGCGCCTTTGGCGGGTGTTTGCTGCGGAGCTGACGGTTTCTGTGGTCTGCAATATGCTGCTGGGGACCCTGTGGCTGAGCATGCTTCACGGCAAGGGCTTTCTGGTGCTTTTGCCCATGCGGGTATTCAAGAATCTGGTGATGTGGCCGGTCAATTCTGTCCTGTTTTATTCCATAGGGAAGACTCTGGAGGCGGCAGGCGTGTTCCGGCTGACCAAGACGCCTATGGGCGTAAATACCAAAAAAAATTCCTGCGAAAATTCTTAAACGCGGGTAAAAAGAATGGATGATTTCCAGAGACAGCGATAGGCTGCCATACCATGAAGGGGATTCATGGTATGGCAGCCTATCGCTGTCTCTAGGGAAAAATGGTAACAAAATATAGTTATATTTTTGAAAAATATAAAAAATATAATTGAAAAATGTAACTAAATATGGTATGATATGGTCAGGACAGCAGATAACGGGGAATTTCGATGAATGAGGGTATGACCCAGGGAGGAGTATAGTAAATGCTGAAGGATCTTTTAAAAAAATACATGGGAAGCGATGAAAATGCCGCTGAAAAGCAGCCGCAGAAAGGGAATCCGGACCCGGAGCTTTTTGAGAGCCTTTCCCCGGAGCATGGCGGGCAGCCAGAGCAGGCGCCTGCCGCGGAGCCGGAGGAAAATCCGGAGCGAGTGATGCTTTGCATTTATATTCCGGAGGGTGTGTTTGATGAGGAGGAGCTGGATATGGCAGGCTTTGAGCACCCTGCCAGCCGTTTTGATGAGCTGTATGATCAGTTAAAGGAGGAGGAAAGACAAAAGCTCCCGGAGGAGGTCATCGATCTGGAGGCCTCCCGTATGGACGAAGCGGCCCTGACAGCAGATGTGATCCAGTACTTTGCCGGGGAACTTAGCAGTGCGGAGCCGGAAGAGGCAGCGGAGAACGTGCAGTCCATGTTCCGCATCCGGGACAGTGAGGCAGGCGATTTGCGGATCGTGAGGTTTGACCCGCTTTCTATGTTTGCGATGGCATAGATATCAAAATACGAAGAGACGCGTCACCGGCGCGTCTCTTCGCGTTTATCCTATTATTATAATTCCAACAGCTTCTGCGCTGCCGCATCCATCCAATCCTCCTCCAGATATTCGATGGTGCCGGCATCTACATGCCGGGCAATGGCCGGGGTAACCGGGATCTTGGCCAGAACCGGAATGGCAAACTGCTCTGCGATGGAGTCGATGTGGCTTTCACCGAAGACGGAGATCCTCTTTCCGCACTCCGGGCATTCCAGATAGCTCATGTTTTCGATCAGGCCCAGGATCGGAATGTCCATTTTCTTTGCCATATTCGCAGCCTTCGCCACAATCATGGACACCAGTTCCTGCGGAGAGGTGACAATTATAATGCCATCCACAGGAAGGGACTGGAATACGGTCAGGGGCACGTCGCCGGTTCCTGGCGGCATATCCACGAACATGTAATCAATATCCTCCCAAAGGGCTTCCTGCCAGAATTGCTTGACGGCTCCGGCAATCACCGGGCCGCGCCAGATCACCGGGTCGGTGTCATTGTCCAAAAGCAGGTTTGCGGACAAAATTTCGATGCCGGTGGAGGTGGTGGCCGGGATCATCAGCCCGTCCGGGGATACGCTTAAGCCATCGGTGCCAAGGCCGAAGGCCTTCGGGATGGAAGGTCCGGTGATGTCAGCATCCAGGATTGCGGTGCGTTTGCCCTTGCTTCTCATTTTTACAGCCATCAGGGAGGTGACCAGGGATTTGCCGACGCCGCCCTTTCCGCTGACAATGCCAATTACCTTTTTGACGGAACTTGCCGGATTTAACGGCTCCAAAAAGCTGGTGCGCTCCGCAGTACGGCTGCTGCAGTTCTCCCCGCAGGAGCTGCAGTTATGGGTACAATTTTCGCTCATGTGAAATTCCTCCAATTCTTTTGGGACTGATGAAAGGATCAGCAGCCCACTCTTTAAAAAGAATACCACATTTCGAAAAAAAGTAAACCCCACTTGAAGGCAAAATGAAAATGGCGTAAGATGTATCAGGAAAGGGTTCGTTTAGAAAAAAGAAAGAGGAACGGCAGAAATTCATGGGAAAGGGAAAAAACAGAGGGCTTTATTATCTTGCCATGGCAGTGCTGGCCTGCATATTTTTGGGCAGCAGCGGAATGTTTTTAAAAAATCTGGCGGAAAATGCCAGACAGAAAAAGGCATATGAGGAGCTTGCCGGAAGATTTGCGGCGGAAAAGGATGGCGGCTCCGACGCGGGAGGAGAAACTTTTGCAGGCGGCCAGCCGGATGGCACAGACGGCCAGGAGCAGGAGATCCGGTCAGCCAGGCAGACGGCCTGGGAAGGGCGGCTTTTGGTCTATGAGGAAATGAAAAAAGAAAATCCGGATTTCATCGGCTGGATTCAGATTCCGGGAACCTCCATCGATTATCCAGTGGTTCAGTCCAAGGACCGGCCGGACTACTATCTGCATCGGGATTTTTACGGAAAGGAAAGCAGCTATGGCACGCCTTATCTGGCGGAGGACTGCACCTTGGGGGATCCGGCATGGGGGCTTTTGATTTACGGGCACCATATGAAAAACGGAGAAATGTTTGCCGGGCTTGCGGACTATACAGAACAGGATTTTTGGATGGATCACCGGGAGATCCGGTTTGATACCCTGGAAGACTTTGGGGACTATGAGGTGGCGGCGGTGGTGAAGCTGTCGGCGTCCAATCAGGAGATACCCTGGCAGCAGCTGGTTTTTCCAGGCTCCTGGCAGGAGCGGCGGCAGGCGTGGCAGGTGTTTGCGGAAAAACGATTTTATGACACGCAAGCAGAGCTGGAGGAAGGGGATGAGATCCTTTGTCTGGTGACTTGTGAATATACCTTGAAGGATGGGCGGCTGATGGTGGTAGGACTCAGAAAGCAAAAGTAGCCGGATGTTTCATCACAAAAATTTAATTTTTGGTTTATTGTATTCTATACTGTAAATTAGTATAATAGAGCCAGAATAACGTTTGAGGTGTACCAATGAATATCAATATGAACCCAAATAGTGAGCTCCACCAGTCCGCGGTCAATGTGCCAAATCTGGTGCAGGTGCCGGAAGATTTGCTGAACCAGGCTCGGGAGTTCCAGGAAGCGATTATGATGTATACCTGCGCGATTCGCGAGGTGAAGACCAAGCTGGAGGTGCTCAATGATGAACTTTCCATCCGCAATCAGCGAAATCCCATAGAGATGATCAAATCCCGGGTAAAAAAGCCTCAGAGCATTGTGGAAAAGCTGCGAAGCAGAGGGCTTCCGGTGACCTTAGAGTCCATGGTTCATCATCTGGACGATGTGGCGGGCATCCGGGTGATCTGTTCTTTTGTGGATGATATTTACGCGGTGGCAAATATGCTGACCCGGCAGGATGATGTTACGGTGATTGCTACCAAGGATTACATAAAGAATCCAAAGCCCAATGGCTATCGCAGCTATCATCTGATCATTGAGATTCCGGTGTTTTTCTCTGACCAGAAAAAGAATATCCGGGTGGAGGTCCAGATCCGCACCATCGCCATGGATTTCTGGGCGAGTCTGGATCATCAGCTGAAATATAAGAAGGACATTGTGGAGGATTCCGAGACCATCAGCGCAGAGTTGTGTCAATTGGCGGAGATCATCGCTGATACGGACCAGCAGATGCTGCGGATCCGGCAGAATATCGAGGCCAAGGGCGGCACGGTGAAATAGCAGCAGCTGCGGCGCGTCAATATAAAAAGCAGGACAGGGTTTTGGTGACACAAAACCCTGTTTTTTTGTACAGTGCCACAGCAGGAGAATTGTCCCCGGCAACATGCAAAAGCACATGGGTGACGCCTTCGGCGGCAAGCGTTTCCAAAAGCAGCCGGATCAGAGCAGTGCCAAGACCCTTTTGACGGAAGGGGCTGGAAATTTCCACGTGGTGGAGGCAGACGGTTTCCGGGGATAGGGGAAAGGTCCGACAGCTGCCAAGGATAAGGCCCAGGCGGGACGATGTGGTCAGCTGCCAAAGCCGGCTGAAATCATCCGGGGTATCCCCGGTTTCATCCGGGCAGTCAGGCTCGTCCGATACCGGCCTGAGCAGAAGCGGCGCGGGAAAGCCGCTGCCGTCCGGAGCTGTCAGGTCCGGGGAATCGCCGCTTTGCGGGGCCGTCATCCCGAGGGAGCCGCCGTCCGGAGCTGTCAGCCCGCCGGGGGCGCGATACTCCATTTGAAGATCCCGGTGATCCAGGCTGGCGCCCAGCGCCTCCAGGACTGCGCAGGTGTCCCGGCAGGATTCCTCCACGGTAAAGGTAAATTCATATTCTTCCCACTCTTTCAGTGCCCTTTCCAGAAGCGCCGAAAAATATCCCTGCCGCCGGTGCTGCGGGAGGGTGAAGGCACAGCATTCTGCCTGACAGTTTTCGTAGGGGATGACCGCCAGCGCCGCCAGCAGCCGGCCGTCGGGGCCGGAAAGCAGGTAGTGGCGGCACTCCTCGTCGGAAGGATAGGACAGGGAGATGGAATCCGCCTGGCGGCAGGCAGCAGCCAAAGCCTCCGCCTGCAGAATTTGGCTGTCAGAAAGCCGGTCCAGCACCGTGATGGAGACGGGGCCGGCGGAAGAAGAAGTGAAAGACATAGAATCACATCCTTTCTGAAAAAATTCCTACTTATAAAATACAAAAAGAAAATGACAAAATCAATTGTTATTTTACAGTTCCGGTGGTAAAATACCACACAACGAAAAAGAATGCCCGGCCATCATGCCGGAGATCGGATAAGGAGTATTATGAAATATCTCAAAGAATGTTTGATTATTTTCGGGCTGACCTTCGCAGGCGAGGTGTTAAATCGCGTGCTGCCCCTGCCAGTCCCGGCAGGTGTTTATGGCCTGTTTTTGATGCTGGTGCTTTTGTGCGCGGGACTTTTGAAGCTGGAGCAGGTGGAAGCCACGGGAACCTTCCTGCTGGACATTATGCCGGTCATGTTTGTCCCCGCATCGGTGGGGCTTTTGGAAAGTATGGGAGTGTTGAGCGCGATTCTGGTTCCGGTGGTGGTGATCAGCATCGTATCCACCATAATTGTCATGTCGGTTACTGGAATCGTGGCAGAAAAAATGCTGGGAGGGAAAGAACATGAGCCTGATCAATGAGTCTATGTATTTTGGCTTTGTTTTAAGCTTAGGCGCTTATCTGATTGGCGTTTGGCTGAAGAAAAAGCTGGACTGGGCGATTTTAAATCCCCTTTTGGTGGCGGTGGTGCTGGTGATCGCAGTGCTGGTTGCCTTCCGGATCGATTATGCGGTCTATAATAACAGCGCTAAGTACATCAGCTATCTATTGACTCCGGCGACCGTCTGTCTGGCGATTCCTCTTTACAAGCAGCTGGAGCTTTTAAAGAAAAATCTGGTGGCAGTGGTGGTGGCCATCACCTCCGGTGTGCTGGCCAGTGCAGGGAGTATTTTTGCCATGAGCCTGGCCTTTGGGCTTTCCCATGAACACTATGTGACCATCCTTCCCAAGTCCATCACCACGGCCATCGGTATGGGCGTCAGCGAGGAGGCAGGCGGGGTCGTGACCATCACGGTGGTCTGCATTATTATCACCGGAATATTCGGGAATATTGTTGCGGAAACCTTGTTTAAGCTTATTAAGGTAAAGCATCCCATCGCCAGGGGACTTGCCCTGGGCACCTCCGCCCACGCCATCGGCACGGCTAAGGCTTTGGAACTGGGAGAGATTGAAGGGGCTATGAGCAGTCTTTCCATTGCGGTGGCGGGGCTGATGACGGTGGTGGTGGTGCCGCTGGCGGCCAAGCTGCTCTAGGCCGGCGCGGCGAATCCGGACGG
>CAZICB010000060.1:0-15047 GCA_964537765.1 uncultured Lachnospiraceae bacterium | reverse complement strand
AAAGGAGATCAGGCGCTTTTTGGCGGATTTTCAACCAAAGATATGAAAGTGCGGCTTGGTGTAAAGGAAAACAGACCCCTGGCTGACTTTCTTCCAACATTGACAATTGCCGCAAAAAACCTTGCAACAGAAATGACAAATTATAATGTTGAGCAGAAAGATTTATATGGAGAGCTGCTTATTACAGAGGAACATGTGCAGAACAATTCAAGTGTCCGGGAAATGCTGAAGCAAAGGGGAATAAAACCGGAAAATCTGCCACCGGCAGAAGATTTGAAAAAAATGGAGAGAAGAGTTAAGAAGGACGAGAAAAAATTAATGGAAAAATAGGAGAAGTACTTACTGGAGGGTATACGTAATGATTGTGCCATTGTCCTTAGTTGACAGCACCATACGGGGAAAAGGTGAAGGCGTATTTTAGACGCGGGGCCAGGCAGCTTGCGGGCTTTGCCCGGTACCCCAATCCGCAGGTGGGATATGGGGCGCTGTGCGTCAGGGAGAGCTTGCCCCTATAGAAGAAAGATCGCGGCAAAATCCCGCTTTCCGGGCGCAGCGTCACTGCAGCGCCCGGATCGCCAGGACGGCCTGCTCGTAATCGCTGCAGACCTGGGCCTGTAATATTGCCAGGTTTTCCGGGCGGGTGCCTGCCCGCAGCGCTTCCGTGAGCATGCCGCTGGACCTGCAGAGATTTGACAGGCCCAGGTTTTCACAGACTCCCTTTAAGGTATGCGCGGCGCGAAATGCCTCCGGATACTGCTTGGCGGAAAGCTGTTCCAGCAAAAGACGGTAGCTTCCATCACTCAAGAATTTCGTGAGAAACCGCCGGATCATAGCCTCGCTGTACAGGCGGGCCAGAACCTCCTCATAATTCCCGCCTAATTTCAGATAACATTCCTTTAGATCCATCATTGCTTCGCCTCCTTAAATAACATTCAATTTTTCTACTTGATCAGCCCCGCGATCACGGATTCCAGCCTCTTCATGTCGATGGGCTTGGAGACATGGGCATCCATTCCGGAATCGATCGCTTCCCGGATATCTTCCGAAAACGCGTTGGCTGTCATGGCCACAATCGGGATCACCGTCCCACAGGGGTGGCTGCTCGCGCGAATCGCCCTTGCCGCGTCATAGCCGTTCATGACCGGCATCTGGACATCCGTCAAAATCAGGTCATATTGGCCTGGCTTGGATTTCTCAAATGCTTCCACCAGCTCCTGACCATTGCTGACGATGTCACAGGACGCGTTTTCCAGACGCAAAAGCTCCACCAGGATCTCCGCGTTCAGCTCATTATCTTCAGCCGCGAGGATGTTTAAGCCCGCCAGGCTGCTGCCGTCCGGCTCCTCTGTCTCGGGGGCACCTTCCATTTTGCTGCCTTCCGGGTGTTCTTCATCGGCAGCATGATTTTGAACGCGCAGCTCCAATTCAACCGTGAAAAGGCTTCCTTCCCCCTTCTTGCTCTCTATATCGATGGTTCCGCCCATCAGCTCCACCAGATTTTTAACGATCGGCATGCCAAGGCCGGTTCCTTGCAATTGATTTACCACGCTGCTGGTTTCGCGGGCGAAGGGTTCAAAAATAACGGTCAAAAACTCTTCTGACATGCCGATGCCATTATCCTGGACTTCAAAGCGCAGAGGGACAAAGACCTTCACCTTTTGCGCAAGTTGGGTTACAGTCATCCGGATCCTGCCGCCGTCCGGCGTATATTTGACCGCGTTTGACAGAATATTCAGCAGAATCTGATTGATTCGGAGCTTGTCGCCGATCAGATGTTTGATTGTGATATCCTTCAGCTCCAGCTCAAATTCCTGCCCCTTCGCTTTGGCCTGTGGGCGGATCATGGCGACCACATCATCGATCACCTCGATCAGATGGATTTCAGTGAGGTTCAATTAGGTTTTCCCGTTCTCTATTTTACTCATGTCCAGCACATCGTTGAGCAGGTTCAAAAGATAGTGACTGGAGGCCATAATCTTGTGGGTATATTCTTTCACTCGTTCTGGATTGTCGGCTTCGTGATCCAATAGGGTGGCAAATCCAATGATTGCGTTCATAGGTGTCCGGATGTCATGGCTGACATTATTGAAAAAGACGCTTTTCGCCTTGCTTGCGGCATTTGCCGCGGCCAGCGCCGACTCCAGCATGGCTTTATTCTGTTTTTCCCTCGTCCTGTCTGACAGGACGATGATTAATTTGTCTGACTGACGGTTTCCTACGCAGTAAACAGATTCAAGAAACCAGCGTTTTTCCGCTGTTTTTCCATGGATGCGTTCGCTTTCCTGCGAAACCGACTGCCCAGGCTTCAGGCTGGAAAGCTCCGGGTAGGGGAGGTGATTCCCGTTCCTGTACTCGGCATCCTGCAGGGTATTCGGATTTTGCATGATCTGGTTTTTGGTAATGCCGAGCACCCGATCCACATTCGGCGTTATGTATTCCAGCGCGTGGGATTTCCCGTTCAGCATCACAAAGACATCATCTATATTTTCCGAGAGGATGCCAAACATCTGTTCACGGTATCGGATATCCTGATCCTTGTCTTTGATCCGTTTCTGGGCCTGCCGTTCAAAAACCAGGAACCCCAGGACTGTGACAAACAGGAAGGAGATCACGCAGACAAAGACCCAGGAGGATTGCAGGATATCATCGGTATTATCCATAAGAACGCTGCTTGGAACGATAGAGATGATATGCCATCCCTCCACGACATTGATGGGAGAGAAGGTAATGATATTTTCTGAGCCGTTGAAGGAGAGCTGTATCACGCCGGAATTGCCCTTTGAAAGGCTTTCCCGGAATGTCCGGATATCCTCCTCGTCATTTTCTCCCGCGACCATATCGAAAATATTGGAAAAGGTCCGGTTGCTGTTTTTATGGGTCGGCCGGATCATAACATCTCCGTCCTGGTTGGTAATATAGGAAAAGCCGGTATCATCAAAGAAGGATATGGAGAAAATCCGCGAAAGCTGAGAGACCCTTCTGCCCTTCTGAACCAGGCCCCGCGTACCGTCAGCGAACGTAAAGCATTCATAAACGCCCATTGTTTTGTGTCCATCGTAGCAATTTAAGTAGTTTTCCCGGATGCCTTTGCCGGAGAGGCTGCGAAAGTATTCGAGATCCTCCGCGTCAACGAGAAGCCGGTTTTTCAGGCAGTTGGAATACAAATAACCGTGATCCAGATCCACAACGGAATAATAGGAGGTCTGATCGCCAAGCAAATGGAGGACGTTCAGGATACGGTCCTCTTCGGAAACGGCAAACTCTGACATGACATTGATCAGACTGTGAACCTGTTCCTGTTCCAATGAAGTATAAATCTCAAATGTGTGGCCGCCCTGGCTGGTGATCTCTAAGGCATGCTCTGTAGTTTCCATCCACAGGGAGGTCTGGACCCGCCTGACATAAGAAAAGCAGCCGAAAAGAATGCTGCAAAGAAATATTAAAAACAGGCCGCTCTTTATAAAATGATTGATTTTCATTTCGCTCTCCTTTGGGCGTTATCTTGTCAAAAGCCGGTTTAACAGAGAAACGGCATCCCTCTCCGACATACCACTCAGCATTTGCAATGTGATTTCCGTAAGCGAGGTATCCAATGGCAGATCCAGTCTGTAATCGGATCCGATCACGGTCCGTCCTTCCAGAAAGCAGGAGGAGGCGGGGAGGATTGTATCATCAGCAGGAAGCTTGCCATCCAAAAGAGGCATGTAGGAGCTTTGACTGTCACAATATCCCTGGATATGATCCGGCTGTGTGATGCTTTCGACAAGCTGGACAGCCTCTTTTAAATGCGCGCTGTCAGCGCTCACGCTGATACAGGTGTTCGCCTCGATTTCGAGCACGCTGCCGTCCTCAAGAATGGGAAAAGCATGCACACCATAAGAAAAATCAGGCTTTCCGGCATTCACCCTGGGGGCAGCCCAGCAGCCGGTCACCATGAAGGGCCGGTCTCCGGCAAGGAATAGCGTGAGGTCATCGGAGGTTTGATTGGTCGCCAGGACCTCTTCACAGTCGATCCACTTTTGGTCAATCATTTCTTTCACCATTTTGATCCCCGGGCGCAGCGTATCCGTCAATTCTTCCGGGTGCAGATGGAAGCGCTCGATTGCCGCGGCGGAATCCTGCTGATAGGTCGGATACAGGGACTGGGCGACAATCATGCTTCGAAGCGAGGCATAGTTATTCGCGATGATGGGGGTAATCCCGTTTTCCGCGAAATAATCGCAGACGTCCGCGAACTCAGACCAGTTTTCCGGAATCTTCTGTCCGTGCGTCTCCAGCAGATCGTAATTGATATACAGGCCATAGGCGGAAATACAGATCGGCAGAAAATATACGGAACCATCCGAATGGAGAAACTGCTCTTTCATGGAATCCTGATACTGTTCGATCACGGACAATCCGGACAGATCCGCCAGCATTCCTTTTTCGTTCAATTTGAGCACACGGTCATGATCCACCATGAACACATCGTCAAGCGCGTCCGCCTGGGCCCGCTTTTCCAGCGCGTTCCAGTAGTCTGTCCCCTTCAGGCCCTCGTAAGTGACGACCTGGTCCGGATGCTGCTCCATATATTGCTGGAGGATCGTCTCGATAGCGGTCAGATTGAGCGCGTCTGATTTATATCCGAAAAAGGAAAGGTATAGCGGTCCCTGTTCCGCGGACGATCCGTATTCGATCTGCATAACCTTCTCAGGACGCGAACTACAGCCCGACAATATCGTAAAACTGCAGGCCGACAATAATGCCAGACTTATAAAAATGGATAAAACACTCCTGTTTCGTTTCATGCTCCTGTCCTTTCCGGTTTATTGCATTTTCAAATAGGCCTCCGCGTTTTGGGACGCCAGCTCCAGCGCGAGAGTATCTCCGACATCCTCCAGGCATTCCGTGAGCATAGGCTGAAAGGCCCCGCACTCTCCATCCAGGATCATGCGGATAGCCGTGTCATGGGAATATGCCGGTTTATAGCACCGTTCACTGGTAAGCGCATCGTAGACATCCGCTATAGAGACTACCTGTGCGGAGATCGGAATTTCCTCCCCCTTCAGGCCATCCGGATAGCCTCGCCCGTCATATCGCTCATGATGCCATCTGCAAATCTCATATGCCGCTTTAATCAAAGGCTCATCCATGTCGACGGGCAGGCTCTTTAAGATATTCGCTCCTGCCATGGCATGGCCTTGCATGATCCGGTATTCTTCCGCGGTGAGGCGGCCCGGTTTATTGAGAATTTCTTCCGGAATCGATATTTTCCCGATATCATGCAGCGATGAGGCCAGGCTGATCACGGAAATATCCTTATCGGTGATTTTGCATCTGTCGTTTTTTAATTTGTATTGACGCAGCAGACGATTGGTAATCAGATTCAGATGGATGACGTGAAGCCCGCTTTCTCCATTGCGGAATTCCACGATATGGGAAAGAATGGAAAGCATGAGCCGATTGTCCCGCTCATTTTTGATGACCTGCCGGGCAATGCTCTCCTTCATCTGACGCTGTTTCGCGAAAGACAAAATCACGTTGGCTACCCGGCGGCGCACAATCGCTGTATTATACGGGCGGGCAATATAATCGACCGCGCCCAGATCATATGCTCTTTCTATAAAATGATCCGCCGTTTCACTGGAAATCATGACGACCGGAACGTCATCGACCCAGTGAAACTGGGCCATATGCTTCAGCACTTCCAGTCCGTCCATCAGCGGCATCTGAACATCCAGAAGAATCAGAGACAGCTCCGGCAGATGTTCACGTATGAGTTCAAGCGCCGTCACCCCGTTTTCCGCCTCCAGAATCTCATATTCGGCTCCCAGCATAGCGCCCAGCATTTCACGATTTAATTCAGAATCGTCCACAATCAAGACCTTTTGTTTCATCATAGCTTTCAATCCTTCATCTCCCTGGTATATGATTCATTCCTGTTTGAAATTATCTTAAATTATAGATGAATTCAGACAACTTGTCAACCAGGTTCCGGGACCATCAGCCGCTTGCAAAAACCGGCTTTTGGGGATATGATGGAAAACACAGAAGACAATTATTTGGTTTGAAAAGAGGAGAACCCTATGTTTTGTTTAAGTACCTTATGCTATATCGAGCGGGACGGCAAATACCTGATGCTGCACCGCACGGTGAAAAAACAGGATGTGAATAAAGACAAATGGATCGGCGTGGGCGGGCATTTTGAGGCGGGGGAGAGCCCGGAGGAATGCCTTTTGCGCGAGGTGCGGGAGGAGACGGGCTATACGCTGACCTCCTGGAAATACCGCGCCATAGTGACCTTCGTCTCCGGAGGCGGCATGACGGAGTATATGTCCCTGTATACGGCGGACGGCTTTCGTGGCGATCCCATTCCCTGCGATGAGGGGGAACTTGCGTGGGTGGATAAGGAGGAGATTTTGCGGCTGAACATCTGGGAAGGGGACAAGATTTTTTTCCGGCTGCTTGATGAACGGGAGGATTTCTTTTCCCTGAAGCTGGTCTACGACGGCGGGGACAAGCTGGTCGGCGCCGCCCTGGACGGAAACCCCATGGAACTGTTTGATGTGCTGGATGATGACGGAAACCGGACCGGCGTGGTGCGGGAGCGAGGCGTAGCCCATCAGGATGGCAGCGCCCACGCCACCGCCCATATCTGGGTGGTCCGCCCGAAAGAGGAAGGCGGCTGGGATCTGCTTTTGCAGAAACGCAGCCGGAACAAGGATTCCTATCCGGGCTGCTATGATATCTCCGCGGCAGGCCATGTGACCGCCGGGGATGAGGCGGGCAATGCCGCCCTGCGGGAGCTTTTTGAGGAGTTGGGAATCGCCGCGAAGCCGGAGCAGCTGCATTTCGTGGGCATTCACAAGGGCTATTGTGAGTCTGAGTTTTACGGCAGACCTTTCCGGAACCGGGAATTCGGCTTCGTCTATGTGTACCGTGAGCCGGTGGACGCCGAAAACCTGACGCTGCGGAAGGACGAGGTGGAGCGTGTGATCTGGATGGATTTTGAGGAATGTTATGAGAAGGTGAAACGAGGCGAAATGCCAAACTGCATCTATTTAGACGAGCTGGAGCTATTAAGGACTCAGTTACCATTCTCCGGGATCGAGCAGCACATTGATCTCCGCCCCGATAAATAAAATGCAGATACAGAAATAAATCCACAGCATCAGAAGAATGATGGCTGTCAGGCTGCCGTACATGTAGGAAAAATTGCTGAAATGGGTGAAATAAATGGAAAAAGCGTAGGAGAAGGCTATCCAGCAAAGCGCAGAAAAGATGGCTCCCGGAATCTGTTTTCCGGGGGCTAATTTTTTTTTCGGCACGATGGTATAAAGCCCTACGAAGCTGACGAAGAACAGCACGACCGCAAACAGGCTGCGCAGGTGAAGCAGGACCCCGGTGAAATGCCCCAGAACCGGAAAATAGCGCAGGATCAGCACCTGGATGGAATGACCAAGCACCAAAAGCACCAGGGCCACGATGCAAACCGCCATCAGAATCAGGGTATAACCGGCGCTGATGATGCGGCTGATGACAAAATTCCGGTTGTCGGTGCTGCCGTAGATCCGGTTTAAGCCCCGCTCGATGCCCAGCATCCCCTTGGCGGCGGACCAGAGAGCCGTGAGGGCGGTGATGGAAAGCAAGGTGCCCGGGTAATTGATGGATAAATCGTTTACGATCCCAAGAACCAGGGAGTCGAGCATATCCGGCATAATCCGGACCAGAAATACCACCAGATCCGCTTTGTTTATGGTGGGGATCAGCTGGATGAGAGTTAAAAGCAGCATGATAAAAGGCACCGCCGAGAGCACAATAAAAAAAGACGCCTGCGCCGCGTATACGGTAACCTCATCCTGACGAAAACGGTCTGTAATTCTTTTTATCCATATGCATATGCGAAGCATAGGAGAGTCTCCTTCCGGGGAAAATCCATTACATCCATACTATCATGTCAGGCGGTAAATGGCAAGAAGGGAGATATTTTTTAATAAACTTATTATTCTTTTTAATAGATGGGAGGGGCAGGAGAGGTAGACAAACGGACCCGGAGCGCGTATAATAAATCTCAACAGCTTTCTTTGAAACGATACAAGATATGGACGCAAAAATGATATATAGATACAAAATATAGGGAGATGAGGGAATGAAGGTACAAAAACGGGACGGACGGATCACTGCATATGATGCCGATAAAATCCGGGCGGCAATCGAGAAGGCCAACGCGGCGGTGGAGGCCCCCGATCGCGTGGATAAGGGAACCATCGAGGAGACCATCGACTATGTGCAAGCCCGCCCGGAGGAAGTGCTTCCGGTGGAAACCATCCAGGATTTGATTGAGGAGCGCCTGGTGGAGCATAATAAATATGCCCTGGCAAAGAAATATATGATCTACCGCTACCAGCGGGCGCTGCTGCGCAAATCCAACACTACGGACGAGTCGATTTTAAAGCTGATCCGCAATGAAAACAAAGAGCTGGCAGAAGAAAATTCCAACAAAAACACGACCCTGGCCTCCACCCAGCGGGATTATATCGCCGGAGAGGTATCCCGGGATGTGACCAGGCGCCTTTTGCTGCCGGAAAAGATCAGTATGGCCCATGACAATGGCGTGCTGCATTTCCACGATGCGGATTATTTTATCCAGCCGATTTTTAATTGCTGCCTGATTGATATTGCGGATATGCTGGATCACGGCACGGTGATGAATGGGAAAATGATCGAGTCCCCCAAAAGCTTCCAGGTGGCCTGCATCGTCATGACTCAGATTATCGCGGCGGTCGCCAGCAACCAATACGGCGGCCAGTCGGTGGCGGTGAAGCATCTGGCAAAATATCTGCGCAAAAGCCGCCTGAAATATGAGCGGGAGCTGCGTGAGGAGCTCGACGGGGAGCTGCCGGAGCAGGAATTCCAAAAAATCGTGGACATCCGGCTGCGGGACGAGCTGCGCTCCGGCGTGCAGACGATCCAGTATCAGATCAATACCCTGATGACCACCAATGGACAGGCGCCTTTCGTGACGCTGTTTTTGCAGATCGAACCGGAGGATGAGTATGTGGAGGAAAATGTGATGCTCATCCAGGAGATTTTGCGCCAGCGGATCCAGGGCACGAAAAATGAGCAGGGAGTTTACGTGACGCCCGCCTTTCCAAAGCTGATTTATGTGCTGGATGAGTGCAATTGCTTAAAGGGCGGCAAGTACGACTATGTGACCCGCCTGGCGGTCCGCTGCTCTGCCAAACGCATGTACCCGGATTATATTTCCGCCAAAAAGATGCGGGAGAATTATGAGGGCAATGTTTTCAGCTGCATGGGCTGCCGTTCCTTTTTGTCCCCCTGGAAGGATGAAGCGGGCAATTATAAATGGGAAGGTCGGTTCAACCAGGGCGTGGTCAGCTTAAACCTGCCCCAGATCGGCATCCTTGCCCGGGGCGACGAGGAAAAGTTCTGGAGCATGCTGGATGAGCGGCTGGAATTATGCCGGGAGGCGCTGATGTGCCGCCATAAAGCCCTTTTGGGGACCTTGTCCGATGTAAGCCCCATCCACTGGCAGTATGGAGCTATCGCCCGGCTGAAAAAGGGCCAGGTGATCGATCCTTATCTGAAGAACGGCTATTCTACCTTATCCCTGGGTTATATCGGCCTTTATGAACTGACCTGGCTGATGAAGGGGGTCAGCCACACGGACCCGGCAGGCAAGGAATTTGCTTTGAGCGTGATGAAGCATATGCGTGCGGCCACCGACCGCTGGAAGGAGGAGACGGGCCTGGGCTTTGGACTTTACGGGACTCCGGCGGAGTCCTTATGCTATCGTTTCGCCCGGATCGACCGGCAGAAATACGGCTCCATCCCCAATGTGACGGACAAGGGTTATTACACCAATTCCTACCATGTGGATGTGCGGGAAAAGATCAATGCCTTCGACAAGTTTGCCTTCGAAAGCGATTTTCAGAATATTTCCACCGGCGGGGCGATCTCCTACGTGGAGGTGCCCAACATGCAGAACAATTTATCGGCCATGGAGACGTTGGTGACTTATATTTACGACAACATCCAATACGCGGAGTTCAATACCAAATCCGACTATTGCCAGGTATGCGGGTATGACGGGGAGATCCAGATCAATGAAGACATGGAGTGGGAGTGCCCCCAGTGCCACAATAAGGACCACAGCCGGATGAATGTGATCCGCCGGACCTGCGGCTATCTGGGTGAGAATTTCTGGAATGACGGAAAGACCAGGGAAATCAAGAGCCGGGTGATGCATCTGTAGGATGCCGCCGGCCGGAAAGAAACGATGAGGAGATCGGCCATGAATTATGCTACCATAAAGCCCACGGATGTGGCAAACGGCCCGGGAGTCCGGGTGTCCCTGTTCGTCAGCGGCTGCACCCACCATTGCAAGGACTGCTTCAATGAAGAGGCCTGGGATTTCGGTTATGGGCAGCCCTTTACGGAGGAGGTCCAGGAGCAGATTTTTCATTTGCTGGATCATGAGTATATCGCCGGACTGACCCTGCTTGGCGGCGAGCCGATGGATCCCCGCAACCAGGAGGCGCTGCTTCCCTTTGTCAAAAGGGTGCGGCAGCAGTTTCCCAGGAAAACCATCTGGTGCTTTTCCGGTTATGATTTTGACCGGGAAATTCTGGGAGAGATGGCGGAAAAGTCCCCGGTGACCCGGGAGCTGCTTTCCCTGTTTGATGTGATGGTGGACGGCCGGTTTGTGGCCGCGAAGCGCAACCTGATGTTAAAATTCCGCGGCTCGGAAAACCAGCGCGTGCTGGATATGCCGGCGTCCCTGGCCGCCGGGCATGGGGTCTGGATGGAGGAATTCCGCTGAGTCAAAGTTTTTTTGGTGATAGGGAAGCCGGACTCACGTCCGTCAGCCGGATATGGCGGGAATTTATGTACTTGCAATATAAATAAAGGAATGCTATACTCCCTTTGCTGTTATATATTCAGAAAAGAGGGAAACATATGAACAAGATAGCGGAATTATTTGTGACCTTTGCCAAGGTAGGCGTCATGACCTTCGGCGGCGGCTACGCCATGCTGCCGATTCTGGAGCGGGAGGTCTGCGAGAATAAGCATTGGTCCGACCAGGCGGAGCTGATGGATTATTACGCCATCGGTCAGTGTACGCCGGGCGTGATCGCGGTCAACACTTCGACCTTTCTGGGAAATAAGGTCGCGGGAACTATCGGCGCGGTGGCGGCCACAGCCGGCATGGTCTTCCCGTCATTGGTGATTATCACGTTTATTGCCGCTTTGATCAGCAACTTTTCTGAGCTTTTGTGGGTGCAGAACGCATTTGCCGGTATCCGGGTGTGCGTGTGCGTGCTGATCTTCAATGCGGTGATCAAGCTGTGGAAGGCGGCGGTGATTGATGGGACCGCTTTTGTGATTTTTGCGTTGGTTCTTTTGGGCTCTGTATTTTTAGATATCTCCCCGGTGGTCTATGTGGTGCTGGCCGCTGCTGCAGGGATTGTGCTGCAGGTAAAAAAAATACCGGATAAGCGCAAAAAAGCGGAATAGGGGAGGATACACAGATGGTTTATTTACAGCTGTTTTATGAGTTTTTCAAAACCGGGCTTTTCAGCATCGGCGGAGGTATGGCAACCGTTCCTTTTTTACAGAATATGGTGTCAAAAACCGGATGGTTTACGTTCGGCCAGCTGGCGGATATGATTGCAGTGGCGGAAAGCACGCCGGGGCCTTTGGGAGTGAATATGGCGACCTATGTGGGCTACACGGTCGGGACGCAGCATTATGGTGTGGCCGGCGGTATTTTGGGAGCGGTGGATGCCACGGTGGGGCTTGTGATGCCCTCGGTGATCGTGATTCTGATTATTGCCGGCTTTCTGCAGAAATTCCGGGAAAGCAAATACGTGGAGGCCGCATTTTACGGACTGCGTCCGGCGTCTACAGGGTTGATCGGAGCAGCGGGCATCAGCATTCTGCTCATCGCTTTTTTCCGTGTGGAGAATATTTACCAGCTATTCACCCAGGCAAAGCTGAATCCGGGCCAGATCCTTCTGGCAGCGCTGCTGATTTATCTGACCCGTTATTGCAAGAAAACCAAAAAGCTTCATCCCATTTATTTTATTGTGCTGTCGGCAGTGGTGGGCATCCTGTTCCAGTTTGCGGTGGTCTGATGTAGGTTTCTTTTAAAATGCGGATGAAAAGCTGATCCGCTTTGGAGAGAAATCCGTTTTGCAGGGAAGCAATGCACAGATCCCAGTAAGCGCCGTAGACTTCGTCGATGGATAAAAGGGCAGGCTGGTATTCGCTGGAGGGGATACGGGAATACTGAAGCGGTACCAGCGTGACGCCCAGTCCCTGAGCCGCCAGACGCTGGGCCGTCTCAAAGCTTTTGAGAGTCAGCACCGTTTTCGGCTGGGTGATCCCGGCCCTGGAGAGCACCGCGTCGACGATCTGGCGGATGCGCTGCTCCCTCCTGAGCATCAAGAACGGTTCCTGCTTTAACAGCTTTAAATCGATAACCGGGTAGGGATAACCCGGTTTTTCTATTGCCTTTTCTATCAGTGGATGGTCCGGGGCGAGAGCCGCCACAAAGGGGTCCCGCCCTAAAACCTCACAGGCGATCCGGGAAAAATCCGGCTCCTTCGGGGCGTGCATGACGGCAAAATCGATCTCACTGCTCAAAAGCATCTGCTCTAAAACCACGGAATTTTCCTCGTGAATATACACCTCGATGTGGGCGCAGATTTCCCTGTAGCGGGGCAGAACCCAGGGCAGGATCAGGGTTCCCAGATGGTTTGTGATGCCGATGTGGACCCGCCCGGTGCGCAGGTTATTGATGTCGCTGATCTCCAGCTCAAAATCCTCATACATTTTCAGAATCTGAGTGGCCATATGGCAGTAGCGCTCCCCGGCGAAGGTCAGGGAAAGGCCGCTGTTGGTGCGGGTAAACAGCTGCGTGCCCAGGCCCTCCTCGATCCGCTGGATGGACTGGCTTAAGGATGGCTGCGCCATAAAAAGCTTGCGGGCAGCCCTGGAGATACTCTTTTCCTCGGCGACGGTTTTTACATAGAGCAGTTCTTTGGTGGTCATGAGAGGTCCTCCGGTCTGTGATTGATCTTTGAATTTCAAAATATATTAAATTCTATTATAAAAAAATGAATCGGAGAAATCAATTGGGTTATTGGAAAAGATGGAAAATGCCTGGATCTATGGCCGTTGTCCCGGATAGATGAGACAACGGCTTCAGCTACTTTTCTCCTTGAAATAACCTTAGCTTACCATGAAAAAAACATTTCGTAAAGGCTTTGGAGGCTTTCTTGACATTCCTTTTTTCCTGGATTATAGTTAAGAAAAAACGAGAAAAAGGAGAGGAGAGCAACATGTCGGAGATCAAAAAGGAAGCATTGACGGCAGAAGGGATAGAAGCGGAGGCCTATGCGGCGGCGAAGGAACTTTTGGAGACGGCAGGACTGGCGCCGGGAAGCATCCTGGTGGTGGGCTGTTCCACCAGTGAGGTGGCAGGCTCCCGGATCGGAAAGGATTCCCGGCCGGAGCTTGGCGTGGGGCTGGCAGCCGGCATCAGCCGGGCGGCAAAGGAGGCCGGCGTCTATGTGGCGGCCCAGTGCTGTGAGCATTTAAACCGTGCCATTATTCTGGAGCAGGAGGCAGTCCGGGCCTACGGACTGGAGGAGGTCAATGTGGTTCCCCAGCCGAAGGCGGGTGGTTCCTTTGCCACAGCTTTGTATCAGAGCCTGAAGGCTCCGGCCGCAGTGGAGCATGTGCGCGCCCACGCAGGCATGGATATTGGAGATACCCTGATCGGCATGCACTTGAAGGATGTGGCAGTCCCGGTGCGGATCTCGAAAAAGACCGTGGGGGAGGCTCATCTGGTCTGTGCGCGCACCCGGCCGAAATTTATCGGTGGGGCGCGGGCGGTTTATGACACCGCAAAGCTGTAGCGGTCAGGGAGTGATTTCCATCCCTGAGAAGGTTTCCTTCAGGATGCGGATAAACAGCTGATCCGCTTTGGAGAGAAAGCCGTTTTGCAGGGAGGCAATGCACAGATCCCAGTAAGCGCCGTAGGCTTCGTCGATGGATAAAAGGGCAGGCTGGTATTCGCTGGAGGGGATACGGGAATACTGAAGCGGTACCAGCGTGACGCCCAGTCCCTGAGCCGCCAGACGCTGGGCCGTCTCAAAGCTTTTGAGAGTCAGCACCGTTTTCGGCTGGGTGATCCCGGCCCTGGAGAGCACCGCGTCGACGATCTGGCGGATGCGCTGCTCCCTCCTGAGCATCAAGAACGGTTCCTGCTTTAACAGCTTTAAATCGATAACCGGGTAGGGATAACCCGGTTTTTCTATTGCCTTTTCTATCAGTGGATGGTCCGGGGCGAGAGCCGCCACAAAGGGGTCCCGCCCTAAAACCTCACAGGCGATCCGGGAAAAATCCGGCTCCTTCGGGGCGTGCATGACGGCAAAATCGATCTCACTGCTCAAAAGCATCTGCTCTAAAACCACGGAATTTTCCTCGTGAATATACACCTCGATGTGGGCGCAGATTTCCCTGTAGCGGGGCAGAACCCAGGGCAGGATCAGGGTTCCCAGATGGTTTGTGATGCCGATGTGGACCCGCCCGGTGCGCAGGTTATTGATGTCGCTGATCTCCAGCTCAAAATCCTCATACATTTTCAGAATCTGAGTGGCCATATGGCAGTAGCGCTCCCCGGCGAAGGTCAGGGAAAGGCCGCTGTTGGTGCGGGTAAACAGCTGCGTGCCCAGGCCCTCCTCGATCCGCTGGATGGACTGGCTTAAGGATGGCTGCGCCATAAAAAGCTTGCGGGCAGCCCTGGAGATACTCTTTTCCTCGGCGACGGTTTTTACATAGAGCAGTTCTTTGGTGGTCATGAGAGGTCCTCCGGTCTGTGATTGATCTTTGAATTTCAAAATATATTAAATTCTATTATAAAAAAATGAATCGGAGAAATCAATTGGGTTATTAGATAATTTGGCGCTATGGAAATGCGGTTCTTTTTGTGTTATACTGATTGCGATATACCTTGAAAGGGGCGATAAGATTGAACG
>CAZICB010000059.1:0-15106 GCA_964537765.1 uncultured Lachnospiraceae bacterium | reverse complement strand
GCATTGGATTCGTTATACTTGTCAAAATTTTTTCCGCTGATCTGAAAGGTCAAAATCATACAGACCATGGAAAGGGGCAGGGTAACCAGGGACGCCAGCGCCACCCGCCAGTCGATCAGCCAGAGGGCCGCAAAGCTGACCACCGGAAGAATCAGATGTCCGGTTCCCTCGGGAATCATATGCGCCAGCGGAGGCTCGATCTCCTCGATCTTATCCACCATCAGATTCTTGATCTCCCCGATGGAATGTCCGGTCACCACCCCCAGGGGCGCATGGAGGAACCGATCCGCCACCCGCAGCCGCAGCTGCTCCAAAATATGGTAGGCCGCATGATGGGACAGTCCGGTGGAAAGACCGAAGCATACCACCTTCACCAGGCAGGCCAGCAGAGCCCGCAGGCTCCAGACAAAAATCAGGCGGTCATCCGCCGTACCCTGGATAAAGCCGTCGATCACCCGGTAAAAGCAATAGTAGGGCAGGATACCGGAGGACACGCTGATCACCGACAGAACTACGGAAAGCATAAGCTGGCCCTGGCTGCCGGCCGCGTACTGCCACAGACAGGACAGAAAGCCTTGTTGTTTCTTTTCGTTTTGCATAGAAGTGAAAGCTCCTTTCAAAAATAAGGGTGCTGAAAAAGTCTGCGCGGGACTTTTCAACACCCTCTTATCATAAAGGAATTTTATTCACTTTTCCGCTCCACCCGGTCCGTCCGGTCCCGATCCGACAAAAAAAGCCTTCCGGTATTCCACCGGCGACAGCCCGATCACTCTCCGGAACGCCATGGCAAATTTGCTGGGGCTGTCGTAGCCCACCCGGCCTGCGATTTCCGCCACGCTCAGCTCCCGGTCCGTCTTTAAAAGCACCGCTGCCTGGTTCATCCGGTACTGCTGCAAATAAGCTCCGATGGTGGAACCGAAAACGGATTTGAAGCATTTTTTCATGGTGGTCTGTGGAATCTCAAAGCGCCGGGACAGCTCTTCCTGAGAAAAGTTCTCATCCATATGTCGGACGAGAAACTGCTGGAGGGCCTTGGTCTTTTCCACCTGAGTCTTATAAAAATAAGGCTTCTCCTCCGCCCCCTCCGACAGCTCCAGCGCTTCCAGGTAGAGAAGCAGCTCCAGAATCTTGATTTTGAAATAGGGCCGCTTGATTTTCTCCGGCACCCGGTAAAGCTCGCTGAAAATATGCTGGATCTCGCTGGTTCCACGGATCACCATCGGATAAATATCTTTGCAAAACTTCCGCTGCAGGGCGCGCAGATCCACCGGAAAATCCCGGATCTCCTCCGGAAGGGAACGGACGGCCACCTCCATTTCTATGGAGACCATCGCCCCATGGTAATGAGAAAGGGGCAGCTCAAACCGGCCTGTGTGGGTCAGCCGCCGATCCAGCTTTAAGTCCCCGGTCTCCACATAGGAGCAGGCATCATTTTTCGAGACATATTCCAGCCGCCCCTCCCGGCAATGATCAATGCAAAACAGGTTTTGTCCGGGACGAAAATCCGCGTCGTAATACCGCAGGTGAAAATCATTGTAGGCCAATGTCACTCCGGGAAATACCTCATACATGGTGATGGTCCCTTCCCCCGTCTCGTTCTGAAACTGCAGCACACTGCAGCCGTCGCTTTTTGTCAACAGCCGGGCTCCTTTGCAGCAGCGCTCCGGATTTTTCATAGCTTTCTTTTTAATTGGTACATTTTTTTTCATAAAACCTTCTCAAAATCAGTTTTTTCATCATGAAGAAACCGTTCCTTCCCATGATTCCATTTTAAAATATTTCTTCCCACATTACAATCATTGCATTACAAGAATTTTCATCTTTCCCTTTACGAATTTTGTCCGCTGGATTATACTGGAATCGTTACGATTATTATGTAAGGGGAGGAACCTTTTTATGCCTTATTGTCCAAAATGTGATATGGAATTTATAGATGGGATCACCGTATGCAGCGACTGCGGCGGTCCGCTGGTAGAGTCCAAGGAAGTGGCGGATGCCATGAAAAAGAAACAAAAGGAGGAGGAGCTTGCCCGCCAGCAGGCCGCCTACGAGGAAATGCAAGCCGCCCTTGCCCGGGAACAGGCGGACGACGATTCCGGACAGCTGGCCGACGGAGGCACAAACCCGGAACCGGCTCTGGCCGCCAGCCGGAGTCGCCAGCCGGAGCACACCCACGTTTATGTAAAGAAATCTCAACAATACGACGATCTGAAATCCTCCGCGTCGGCGTTTTTGATTATCGGAGGAGTATTGCTGGCGATTTCCGTTCTCTGCTGGATCAATCTGCTGCAGCTTCCTCTGGCACAGGGATCCCGGATGATCATGCAGGCGGTGCTGACCGTGATGGGCGTCCTTTGCCTGATCGTGGCCTTCCGCTCCGCGCAGTCCGCCCGCCGGATGTCCTCTCAGATCTCCCAGGAGGAGGACGCCACCAAACAGCTGGTCCAATGGTTTTTGGATCACTACCAGGGCACACAGCTGGATGCTCAGATCGCCGAGGAATCCGGCGAGCTGGGACCCGAAGAACTGAGCCTGAAGCGCTTCGACCTGATCCAGGACATCCTCATCACCAACCACGACCTGGCCGATCAGTCCTATGTGGATCTGTTGGCGGAGGAGATCTACGGAAAGCTTTTCGAAGGCTGAGCCTGAATCATCCCTGTCCAGAAAAACACCCCTGCGCCGCTGCCGTCAAAGTAAGCAGCCCCGCAGGGGCGTTTTATTCATCAGGATGCGGTGAGACGCGCCGGTAACGCGTCTCATCGCGTTTACCTGTCAAGCCCTTTCATACAACGCTCTCATCTTCTCCCCGCACGCCTTCGCATTCTCCGGCGTGGTGTTCTCCAGAGTGCCGTAAATAAATGGCTTTTCCTTCTTGATGTACTTCATGATCGGCGTGAAATCCATCTCGCCGGTGCCAGCGCCTACCGCTTTCAGACCGTAGCCTTCGTTCACGCGGATGAAATCCTTGAAATGCACCATGGCGATTTCCGGTCCCAGAAGCTCGATAGCCTCCGCGAAAACCTCCTCCCGGTGATCCACATTGTCCAGATCCAGCATATTCACCGGATCAAACAAAATCTGCAGATTCTGGGAGCCGATCTCGTCCAACACCTGGCGGGCACGCTTCGGCCCCCAGACAATATGGCGGGCCACCGGCTCGATGGCCAGGATCACGCCGAACTGCTCCGCGCAGCGCACCACCGGCTTTAAGTTTTTGATGAAAGTGGCAAGAGCCTCGTCAGATCGGCATTCCGGACAGGCTTTGTACTCTGCGTTTGGCGCTCCGGTCTCGGTTCCCACCATGCCGCATCCCAAAAGGGACGCGAACCGGATGTGGGCATAATACTTTTCCTGCATCTGGCGGATCGCCTCCGGATCCGGATGAGCCAGATTCAGATAGCAGCCCAGCACCGCGATATCCATCTGGTTTTTCTCAAACAGATGCTTCAGGTAATGGGCATAGCCCGGAGTCAGCGCGGAAGGTCCGCAGGGATAATCCTTCATCGCCTTGCTCAGAGCAAGGTGGGTACAGGTATAGCCCTTCTCCCGCACGATGGGAAGCAGCTCTTCCATGGGTACTTTTTCCGCGTCATGAAGACGCAAACCTAATTGCAGCATAATGCATCCCCCTATTCTGTTTTTGGAAAACGGTCTTGGCCGTTTCTTCTGCGAAGCTGTTCACTGACTGCCATCATGCAGGCGGCAGCGCCATGCTGATTGTCCGTCATCTGTGCCTCGCTGATGTAATACTCCGGCTTTCCGGTACGATCCTTCCGGTTATGGGGATCCGGACCAGCGCCCAGACCGGCGCTGGCACAAATCCCATACAAGTGCCAGCCGTCCGCCTTCTGCTTCAGATAGGTGTCCCGGATACCGTCCAGAACCTGGCTCCCCTTATCCCCATAGGAAGCTTCCAGCATGCCCAGGCGGGCGCCCTTCATCAAAGCGTAGGCCACCATGGCGCTGCCGGAGGTCTCCGGATAGTTTCCGGGAAGTTCCCCGCAGTCCGGCACCTGGAAAAACATGTGGGTCCGGGGATCCTGATAAGGCAGAATGCCATCCAAAGCACGCTTCAAAAGGGGAAGCAGCTCCCCGGCCCGCTCTGTCCGGCCCTTCGCCAGCTCATAGACGTCAGCCAGCGCCATCAGATACCATCCTTCCGCGCGCAGCCACACTGCCGGGCTGCGTCCGGTCTTCGGATCCGCCCAGTCCGCCTGGCGGCTCACATCGCAGCCATGGATGTACAGCTTCTTTTTCTCATCCCACAGCAGCTCATGGGCGCTTTCAAACTGATCCAGAATATCGTCCCAGCGGTCATCTCCGGTCTCCGTCAAGGTTTTGGCGTAAAAGGGCATCGCCATATAAAGTCCATCCAGCCACACCTGGTTTGGATAAATGTCCTTATGCCAGAAATTTCCAGTGGAAGTGCGCGGATAATCATCCAAAAATGCATAGGCCTTTTTGACCCCTTCCCCATAACGGGCATCGCCGGTTAAATCCCGCAAAATCCGCAGGGATTTGCCGAAGCTGACCTTGTCAATATTATACTCTTTTTCCTTCCAGTTGGCAACCGTGCCATCCTCCGACACCAGCCATTTTCCGCTCTCCAGGATATAACGGTTCCATTTCTCATCCCCGGTGGCAGCCGCCAGATCCGCAGCCCCCACCACACAGAGATCATTTTTATAATTCCAGGGTTTTGCAGCGAGAAAGCCAGGAAAGGCATTCTCCAGATATTCGGTAAAGTACGCCAACCACATCATGTGTCAACCCCTTTCTTTTTTCTAACGCCCGGCGAAATCCGCCACACGGTTTAAAATCCCGATGGCCTCCCCCATGGTCACAAACCGACCCGGCTCAAAGCGCCCGTCCGGCTCCAGATTCATAAACCGGAAATAAAGCGCCCGGGCGACATTGGTGCCGTAGTTGTTGCTCACCTTGTCCGCATCAGCGCACACCGGCATGGTGCTGGAGGCGTTGCGGTAATTGACGCCGCAGGCCTGCATGGCGACCGTCGCCATCTCCTGCCGGGTCACGTAGCCATCCGGGCAAAGCCCCTGCTCCGGCAGCGACGCCAGGAAATGATTTCCCACCGCGACCCGCAGCGCATGGCTGCCAGGCTCCGGGCTTTCCAGCGCCGGATTGGCTAACGGCAGCATCATCTGCGCCAGCCGCTGCCTGGTGATCAACGCATCCTCCGGCGTCTTGTCGGAGGCTTCCAGCATTCCCCGGCAGACCAGACGGCTGCGAGTCTCGTCCTGACCGGCATCGCTTGGCGGCAGCTCCACCACCGAATAACGGCAGCTGGCCTCCACATTGCCGCAGGCATCGGCCGCCGCCACCCGCAGATAGCGGGCCGTATCCGGCACGGTAAAGCAGGGTCCCGTCCCCGCCTCCAGCCACTGGCTTCCGTCCCGGGAAATCTGCCAGGAAAAATGGCAATCCCCGTCCTTTCCGCAGCATTCCGCGGCGGCGCGGACCTGTCCGTTTTTCACCGGAACTCCCAATATCCGCACACCCACCGGCCGCGGGAACTGTTTGCCGTTGATGACCACATCTTCCACCACCGGATCCTTCCAGTTCATGCTGCGCATGGTCTGGCTGACGCCGTCGATACGGATATTGCGAAGGACTAATCCGGTGATAGGCACCTCCTCAAAGGCCTCCAGGAAAATCCCGTAGTCGCCGCCATGGGCGACAATATTCTCAATGGTAATATTAGAAAACACCGGCAGGTCATTGCCGTTGCGGCCATCCTCGTACAGCATGGTACCGTGGACTGCCGCCCCGTGGACATGCTCCATCACGCTGTCCGCCAGCACGATGTCCTCCACCCGGCCGCCCCGGCGGGCATTGGTTTTCAGCCGCAGGGCGTAGGTCAGATTGGGGCTGCTGAATCGATTGTCCATGGCCAGCACCCGGCGGATCCCGCCGCTCATCTCGCTGCCAAGGGCAATGCCCCCATGGCCGTCGGCAAACTCATTTTTTTCGATCACCACATCCTCACAGGGCGCGTTGGCGATCCGACCATCCCGATCCCGGCCGGATTTCAGGCTGATGCAGTCGTCCCCGGTATCGAAGCGGCAGCCCCGGATCAAAACCCCACTGCAGCTTTCCGGATCACAGCCATCGTTATTCGCGCCGTGGCTGGACAAGGTTACCCCGTCCACCGTCAGGCTTTTGCACATGACCGGATTTAGCTGCCACATGGGGCTGTGCTTTAAGGTAAAGCCTTGCAAAAGCACCCGCTCACAGCGGATCGGCTGTATAAAATTGGGCCGCAGGTAATGTCCCGGCCCGAAAATCCGCTCCTTGACCGGAACCCCGTCCACATTCATCTTCCGCAAGGCCATGCGGTCCGCGAGCTGGAGATCCGGCTTGTCGGCAGACCAGGCATTTTCCACCTGATGATGCCAATTCCACCAATGATCCTTATCCGCTCCTCCGTCCAGGGTACCCTCCCCGGTGACCGCGATGTCATGCTCGTCACAGGCGTAGATCAGGGGGCTGAAATTATAACAGGGGGTCGCCTCCCAGTGGGTGAATACCACCGGATAGTGCTTCTCCGGCTCGGTATTCACAAAGGAAAGGACGGTGTCCCTGCTTTCCAGGTGCAGTTCCACCCCGCTTTTTAAACGCAAAGCGCCGCTCCGATAACGTCCCTTTGGCAGCAGCAGTCTGCCGCCGCCCCGGGCGCTGACCTCGTCGATCGCCGCCTGCAAAAGGGCCGTCTGTACCTTTTCCCCGTCAGGCAAAATGCCAAAACAGGCCGCCGGATAGTCCGCAGCAGGAATCACCGGTTTCTCTATTCGTTTCAGAATTGTTTCCCTCAGCAATTGCTTTTTCATGCATCTTCTCCCGATCGCTGTCAATTCATTAATTTCGCCAAATTGGCCTCCAGATGTTCTCCATGCCATTGGTGGGCGCCTTCGCAGATCTCATGAATCAGCCGTCCCGGCGCACCGGATAGCTCATAGGCCCGCCGCGCGACCTCCACCTGTTCCACCGCGTTTAAAATCCCGCGGGGGCCATTGAGACGGTCATCCCGGCAGGACTGAATCAGCAGCGGTCGCGGCGCGATCAGACTGGCGATATCCCCCATATCCAGATGCTCCCACAGATGGGGCACGTAATTACAGGAGCAATTGCGGTTCAGCTTTAAAAGCGCATCCCTGTACCCGTACAGATAGCCACTGATCACCGCAAGCCTCACCCGCTCCTCCAGGGCGGATAAAAACAGAGTCTGCATGCCGCCGCCGGAAAAGCCCAGACAGCTGACGGATTTTGTGTCCCACTGACCGCGCTCCTCAAGGTAGTCGATCGCCCGCATCAGATCCCAGACCAGCATCCCCATAACCGGAATTCCCAGAGGCTCCCCCATATGGGCCAGCCAATAACAGTCCCCCCGCAGGGCGGTTTCCGGATTTTTCGCGTCCGCCGGATCCTCCCGGCGCTCTCCGAAGCCCCGGCAGTCCGGGCAGACCGCCACATAGCCCAACTTCGCCAGCTGCCAGCCGTAATCATAGTGGTAATAGCGAATCTTCTCCTCCACCGCCGTGTACTCATGGACACCGGCCACCGTGTATTTTCCGGCCCCATTATGTCCGGGCGGACACAAGAAAACGCGGGTATCGGCCCCGGCCTTCTCAGGGATCAGCAGGTACATGGGCATCCACACCTCCGGCTCCACCTGGATTTTCACGTGCTCCCTGCGGATCCCCTCCCGCAGCAAAGTAACGTCTTCCGTCACCGGATCCAGGGGGCTATATTCCATTTTATCAAGCCCCAGCAGATTTTTCAACAACTGCCGCATCTGATCCTGCCAGGCCAATAGCTCCTCTCTGGTGCTTCCGGTGAAGCGATCCTGCCTGGCATAGCGGTCGAACTTGCGCAGCATGGACGGCAAAATCCCGCAGCAGGCTGAAATCTCCGGAAAGGCCTTCGTCTTATCAGTCATCGTTTACATCACCCTGACCTGCGGCTGCCGCGGCGGACGCCTTCTTCGCTTTCAGATGGTCAGACAGGAAGGGCCAGATCACGCAAAATACGGAGAGCAGGAGCAAGGTACAGGAAATGGGGCGCGTAAAGAACTCCTTATAGCTGCCGTGGGCATAGCTGATACCCTGGCGGAAGTAACGCTCCAGCTTGCTCGACAGGATGAAGGACAGCACCAGCGGGGAGGTGGGCAGTCCGGAAATGCTCATGAAAATGGACAGCAGGCACAGCGCAAGCATCACATAGATATTGAACATGGTGTTGGAAATGCCATATCCGCCGATGAAGGAGATCACCAGGATCACCGTGTACAGGTAATGATACGGAATCTTTAAAATGTACGGGAACCAGCGTTTGGTGATGATCTGGATAATATAGGTCACGATAGCAGACACCATGACGCAGGCGAAAATCAGCATGGCCAGATCCGGCTGCTCGGTCATAAACAGCGGGCCGGCCTGCAGCCCGTGGATGGTCAGTCCGGCTATCAGCATGGCGGTGATGCCGTCTCCTGGGATGCCAAGGGCCATCATGGGGATCAAGGCGCCGCCCAGGGAAGCATTGTTCGCGGTCTCGGAAGCCCACACACCGGCCGGGTTCCCCTTCCCGAAGCTGTCCGGATCCTTGCTGATGCTCTTGGCGTAGCCGTAGGCGACCATGTTGGAGATGCCGGAACCCATGCCCGGCAGAAAGCCGATCCAAAGGCCGGCCGCGAAGGCGAATAGGATGGTCTTGATATTTTCCAGAATATCCTTGATGCCTACGCCCAGGCCCTTCATATTGACCACATCTGCCTCCGGCATTGTGGCCTCGCCCTTGGCGGAATCCCGGATGATCTGGCACATGGCAAACATACCAAGCATCTGTGCCACGGTACTGATGCCGGAGCTCAGGTAAACATTTCCGAAGGTGTAACGGGTGGCGCCATTGATGGGATCCATACCGATGCAGCCCATCAGAAGGCCGATACCCGCTGCCATGATGCCTTTAAAAATATTTCCCTTGGACAGCGACGCGATCAGGGTGATGGCGCAGAAGCAAAGGGAGAAATACTCCCAGGGCCCCAGGTGAAGGGCAAACTCCGCGATCACCGGGGAAAGCACCGTCGCCAGGGCCACGGAGCCGACCGTGCCGATGAAGGAAGCGGTCATACCGATGCCCAGCGCCTTGCCCGCCTGGCCGTTCTTCGTCATCGGGAAGCCGTCAAAGCAGGTAGCGATGGCGGAGGAGGAACCTGGGATGCCGATCAGCACCGCGGAAATAAAGGTGCCGGACACGCCTCCGATCCAGATGGCAAGCAAGAGCACAAAGGAAGTCTCCGTGGAAAGCCCGAAGGTGATCGGCAGCAGGAGGGCGATGCCCAGAGTGGCGGACAGTCCCGGGATCGCGCCAAAGACAATGCCCAGGGAAACCATAGCCACGATGAGCAGCAGATTGATCGGTTTCATGCAAATCAATAACGCATTGATGTATTCTGACATATCCATCCCCTCCTTTACTCAAACAGCAGGCCTGTCGGCAGCTTCACCTGAAAACCATACACGAACATGGCGTACAGGACAACCGTGACAACCACGGATATCACGATCACCGGGATCACCTTTACCTTGCTGTTTCCCTTCAGGTCATAGATGAACGCGAAGGTGGCGAAGGGCGTGCTGATCAAAAATCCCAGATAGGTCAGGGCAATGGAGTAAATGACCAGCAAGATAAAACTGATGGTGATCTTCAGCTTTCCGCCCTTGGGAAAGTAAGGCTTTTCCTCCTTGGCGCGGTCCATATAGCCCTTGATAATCAGCGCGATGGAGCTTACCGCGACCAGGACGATGGCTACGTAGGGCAAAAGCCGCGGTCCCGGCTCCAGAAGTTTCGCCGGCATCTTGATGGCCTGAGCTTTCCAGTAAAAGAACGCGCAGCCGATCAACCCCACAATGCCGGTGATGGTATCTCTTCTCATCTTCATTATGTAGTACCCCTTTCTTTTAAAATGTCCTGGGAGGAATTCTCCCAGGACATCTTTCTTTCCATCTTTTCTGTATGTTCCTGATCAGAACTTATTCAGCGGCCATGCCCAGATTTCTCGCGATCTCCAGATCCTGCTCATACTCGCCCTTCTGGATCTCTCTGGATTCCTCCAGGTCATGCCAGCCAGGAATATTGCCGATGCTGGCGATGCCTGCGTTGACGGTCTCATCCTCAACGACCGCTTTCATAGCCTTGTTCATGTTCTCGACCATGGTCTCGTCCATGCCAGCCGGTCCCATCAGGTAATGGAACACGGCGATGACACAGTCCTCAAAGCCCTGTTCCTGCAACGTCTTGTAGTTTTCCGGCAGTTCCTCCGGATAACGGTCAATGGTCATGCCATCGGAGGATACGGTGCCGATCACTTTCAGCTTGCCAGCCTTCTCATACTCCAGGGCGTTGCCGACGCCTACAACACCGATATCAATGAAGCCTCCGGCCAGGTTGGTCAGACGGTCCGATTCGGATGCGCATTCTACGGAGTTTAACTCGATGCCGGTGGTCTCGGTGATCATGCCAAACAGGATGGTATTAGCGCCTGCCGCAGGCATACCGGCGTTCAGTTCGCCCGGATGCTCCTTCGCGTATGCAACGAAACCTTCGAAATCATCATAGGGGGCGTCCGCCGGCACTGCCAGAGTGGAGAAGCCATTGTCCTGCAGGCAGGCGATCACGGTGAAATCCTCCAGCGGGTTTACCTCGGCGTTCCCGGTGATGTACTGGATGTTCAGCGCGGAAGTGGCCACGGTCAGGGTAGTGCCGTCCGGCTTTGCCGCCGCCACGGTCTGATGTCCTACGGTGTTGCTGTCATAGTTGGTGACGGTGGTCTTTAAGCCGTAAATCCGGTTTAAACCCTCGCTGTAATAACGGATGCCCAGGTCGGAACCGCCGCCGGCCTTGCCCGGGACTACCAAAGTGATGGTCTCATCCCTCGGGAAGCCGATGTCATCGCTGTCCGCCGCTGCCTCAGCCGCCGCCTCGGTGGCCTTAGCCGCTTCAGCCTTTGTCTCTGCTGCCGGAGCAGCCGTGGTCGCAGCCGTCTCCGATTTTCCGCCGCATGCAGCAAGGGCCATCATAGCCGCTGCCACAGCCCCAGCCAATAAGAAACGATTCATTCTTTTTTTCATAACGTTTTCTCCTTTTTTTTGGTTTTTTTTCGCAGGTGCGCTTTCCCGCTGAACGTTCAAAACCGGTTTTGATACTTTGCCTCGAAAAACCCCCCGGAATAAGCAAAAAATTGTGATTCTGTCGCGTTTTCCGATTTCCTTTGTTCTTACAATTGGAATTATATTACAAGAGATAATCTTTTACAAACCGGATTTTATTTATGCCTTTCATATCATTTTAGTTATAGATTCTTGTATTTCCACCCGCGATCTGCTAAGATAAGGTCAAAAGATATGAGGATTGAAAGGAGGAACCGGCCCATGACGACCCGCCAGCTTTATTACCTGGTCACCATCGCCGACCAGGGCAGCTTATCCGGAGCGGCCCAGGTTTTGGGGATTTCCCAGCCGGCGCTGAGCAAATTTCTGAACGACTATGAGGATTCCCTGGGATTCCTTTTGTTTCTTCGGTATCACCGGCAGCTGACTCCTACAGCAGTAGGGCGATATGTCATCGAATGCTCTCAGCGGATTTTAGACGAACAGACCCGCCTTTTGCAGACCCTGCGGGCGGTCACCGACTCCAACCATACCCGGATCCGCCTGGCCACCGCGCCCAACCGGGGCGCCATCATCTACAGCCGCATCTACAACCAGTTTTCCAATCGTTATCCGGACATTTCCCTGTCCCTGACGGAGCTGTACGCCAGCGACCAGCCCGGAGCCATCCTCCACGGGCAGGTGGATCTCGCCATCGGCTCCGGAAAGACCTCCGATAAGGTGACCGACCTGCCCATCGCCTACGAGGAGCTTTTGGTCTCCCTGCCGGTCTCCCATCCCATGTCCTGGGCGGAGCGGATCCGGCTTTCCGATTTAAAGGACACACCCTTTGTGCTCCAGGGTCCCCGGCACAGCATCCGGATTCTGGCGGACGAGCTATTCAAGGAAGCTGGCTTTTCCCCTGTGGTGGCCTTTGAATCCAATGATGTGCTGCTGGTGGACTCCATGCTCCATCAGGCCGTGGGCGCGGGGCTGGTGTCCCAGGCCCACGTATTCCCCTGCGAGGAGCTGGTTTACCGCCCCTTAGAGCCGCCCATCCAGCAGACCTTACATATCCGCTATCCCCTGGACCACACCCTGACCGAGCCAGAGCAGTATCTGGCCGGGCTTTTGATCCGGGAGCGGCTTTCCGATCCCCGCTACCGCCCGATTTTGACTCCCGAGGTGGAGGCTCTGATGAAGATCGTGGATCAGGATCAGGAAAATGTCTCCGGCTCCCATGGCCCTGACAATCCCCCTTCCGGGGTCCGCGCGTCCCGCTACAGCCCGCCGGAAATCAACTTAAATACCCAGCTTTTGCAATATATCATCGCCATTGTGGACGAAAAAAGCCTGACTCAGGCAGCGGAAAAATACTACCTGACCCAGCCTGCGCTGTCCCGCTATCTGCGGAATATTGAAGACATGCTCTGCACGAAGCTGTTCACAAGGGTTCATAACCGTCTGCGGCCCAATAACGCCGGGAAAATCTTTGTAAACTTTGCCCGCAACATCCTGCAGATCGAAGCGGAGATGTCCGACCACATCCAATCCTACCGGAAAGGGCATGGCGGCGGCATCCACCTGCAATGTGAGCCCACCCTGGCGGATGCCATCCGTTCCCGGGCGGAACCGGAATTTGCCCGGCTGCATCCGGATGTGAATCTCCAAATCGCGGAAAGTGACCGTAATTCCATCCAGGAGGCGCTTTTAAATGCCTCCGCCGATTGCGGTCTCTACTTCTCCTGCGAGGAGAAACACCCCATCCTGGACAGCCGGATCCTGAAAGAAAGCCGGCTGATCTACTGTTCCGCCGACGCCGCTTTGAACTTCCCGCCGGATTCCCCCCGCAAGCTGATGCTTGCCAGTGCGGGCAGCTCCCTGCGCATGGAGCAGGATCGGATCCTGGAGGGCCTGTTTCCGAAGCCTCAGAAAATCGTCTGCGAAGCCAGCCCGGACATTCTCAAAACCCTGACACGCACCGCCTCCGCCGACACCATCCTGCCCCAGGATCTTTTGCCCAAGGAAGCACTCCCCCGCTGCCATGCCCTGCCGGGGCCGCAAAACTATTATCTGCTTCTGGTCAGCCACCCGGGCCGCAACCTGCCGCCCCCGATGAAGGATCTGGTAAAAATTCTGAATGATCTGTTTGAAGTCTGATTAATCGGATTAAAAAGAAAGACCGCCCGTCCGTTTCCCGGACAGGCAGCCTTTCTTTTTATCCTCTTGTATTTTATTTCACCAGCAGGGATTTTCCGGTCATCTCTTTCGGCTGCTCTAAACCCATCAGCTCGATCAAAGTCGGAGCGATGTCCGCCAGACAGCCGCCCTCCCTCAGCTTGTAGGAGGGATCCGCGTTGACCAGGATAAAGGGCACAGGATTGGTGGTATGCGCGGTGAAGGGCTCACCGGTCTTATAGTCGATCAGCTGCTCTGCATTGCCATGATCCGCGCAGATGAACATCACGCCGTCCACTTCCCGGATCGCGTCCACGGCTCTGCCCACGCAGAAATCCACAGTCTCAATGGCTTTGATGGCCGCCGCCTCCACGCCCGTATGGCCGACCATGTCCGGATTTGCGAAATTGATGATGATCACGTCATATTTCCCGGATTTGATGGCCTCCACCAGCTTGTCGCAGACCTGCGGAGCGCTCATCTCCGGCTTTAAGTCATAGGTGGCCACATCCTTGGGAGACGGAACCAGCACCCGGTCCTCCCCCGGATTCGGCTCCTCGATGCCGCCATTGAAGAAGAAGGTCACATGAGCATATTTCTCCGTCTCGGCGATTCTCGCCTGGGTTTTTCCATGAGCCGCCAGGAACTCTCCAAAGGTATTGGTGATGGTCTCCTTCACGAAAGCCACCAACTTGTTGCCGATGGTCTCATCGTAATCCGTAAAGCAGACATAGGTGGTCTGCAGTCTCCTGCCCCGGTCAAATCCAGTGAACTCATCATCGCAGAAAGCGCGGGTGATCTCCCTGGCTCGATCCGGTCGGAAATTGTAAAAGATAATGGAATCGTGATCCTTGATCAAACCAACCGGAGCGCCATGCTCGGTGATCACCGTGGGAACCACAAACTCATCGGTCTTGCCCTCGTCATAGGATGCCTGGATGGCCCCGGTGGCGCTATCATGGAGAATGCCCTCACCCTTGGTCATGGCATCATAAGCCACCTTCACACGATCCCAGTTTTTGTCACGGTCCATAGCATAGTAACGTCCCGCCACAGTGGCTACCTTGCCGACTCCGATCTCCTTCATCTTCTCTTCCAGGGCAGCCACGTAATCCTTGCCGGAGGTCGGAGGCGTATCACGCCCATCCAGGAAGCAGTGGACATATACTTTTTCCAGGCCATTGCGCTTTGCCAGGTCCAGCAGCCCGTAGATGTGGGTAATGTGGCTGTGCACGCCGCCGTCAGATACCAGCCCGAACAGATGAAGGGCGGAATCATGCTCCTTACAGTTTTTCACTGCCTCTAAAAACGCCGGATTTTCAAAGAAATCCCCGTCCTGGATGGATTTGGTGATGCGGGTCAGCTCCTGATATACGATCCGCCCCGCGCCCATGTTCAGATGGCCTACCTCAGAGTTGCCCATCTGCCCGTCTGGAAGGCCCACGGCCAGGCCGCTGGCCTGTCCCTTCACAAAAGGACACTGGCTCATCAGCTGATCCATGATAGGAGTCCGCGCCTCGCAGACCGCGTTTGCCTCACAATTGTCATTCAATCCGTAGCCATCCAGAATCATCAATACAACCGTTTTTTTGCTCATATCAAAATTCTCCTTATTTAACGACCCTGCCGGGTCCATTTGTCTAAATAATGACGATCTGTTGACATTGTACTTTATTTCGCGTCGTTTTGCAAGGTGCTGCCCTGATTTTTACTATGAAAGCCCAGTCGCAAAGCAAGGGCACACGGGCTGCTTGCAGACC
>CAZICB010000058.1:0-15394 GCA_964537765.1 uncultured Lachnospiraceae bacterium | reverse complement strand
ATATAATATGTTTGCAAGTTACGTGCAGAGGTCGGATGATTGATCCTGTAACACGCCTGCTTCGCAGCCGTTAACAGGCTCATATCTCCTTTATTTTTTCGCTTGCTTACTTCTGGAAAGAACCTTTTCCACTTCCCGTAAGCTTTTATTCCATATCAGTATATTCCGGTTCAGAGCCGTCTTATCGTTCACTGCCATGGACAGCTTTCGTTTCAATGACGTCTTAAAATTCATCCGGCTTCCCCCTGGTGGGTTCTCATTTTATTATATGCAGATCAGCGGCTTGCTATCAACTTACAAATCGGATTTCCCAATGTGGAAAACTTTTCTTCATACTCGGTCATCACATTGCCCTCCGCCATGGAGCTGTGATGCAGATCCCTGGTGGAGGCATCCACCCTCCATCCGGCCTCCGGAATCGCTTCCAGGGAGTAGGTAAACAATCCCTGATTGTCCGTCTTAAATTCCACCGTGCCGTCCTTTTTCAAAATCTGATCATATACCTTCATAAATTCCGGCGAAGTCAGGCGGCGCCTGGCGTGACGGTCCTTGGGCCACGGGTCCGAAAAATTCAAATAAATACAGTCCACCTCTTCCGGTGCAAAAATCTCTGCCAGATCCCTGGCATCCACACAAAGGAAATAAATATTCGGCAGCTCCAGCTCCTCCCGCTTTTGCAGGGCACGCAAAAGCACGCTGGAATACCGTTCAATTCCGATATAATTGATCTGGGGATTTTCCACAGCCAGCTGCATGAGAAACCTTCCTTTTCCCATACCCACCTCGATCCGCAGCGGATTCTGGTTGCCAAACAGTTCCCGGAAACGTCCCCGGTACTGACCTGGCTGCTGGATCACATATGGACTGGCCTCAATCGCTTCTTCTGCGCCTGGAATATGGCGTAATCTCATGATGTCTCCTCCACAGTAAATAAGCATAGGCTCTGCTTCAGTATATCAGTTCCCTGATTCCTTTGCAAGATAAGTCTTTTCATATTTTTTCATTTTTTGCGTGCACAATTTCAGATTATATAGTATAATATCACCATATATAGCATCTTTTGTCGCAAGTTGACGCGCAAAAAATGAGAAATGCTCCATTTTCGACATACAGCATAAACTAAAGGAGGTTTCTATGGCAGGTTCAGGAACTAATCTCGACTGGGATAAAATTCAATCCGGAGTCGCGGAAACCGAAAAAATGATCCGGAACAAAGAATACAATGCCGCGATGATCAAGGCACGCCAAACCCTGGAATTCATGGTAAAGCTGCAGGCGGAGCGGGCATGCATCGTGGACGGCGGCGATCTGAAATCCCTGATCGATACACTTTACCAAAGCCGCTGGATCAGCAAAACCACCTGTGAGCGCTATCACAAAATCCGCATGATCGGCAATAAGGCTGCCCATGAGGGCGATGCTGTTCCAAACGATGCCAACCAGGCATACCACATGCTTTCCCAGGAGGTTTACACCTTCGCCAATGGCTATCAGAACGCCAAAAAGGGCACGAAGCCTTCTTCACGAAGCAGCACCTCCTCAGCCGCGCGGCGCACCGCTTCCCAGACTTCCTCTTCCAGCCGGAGCCGCAAACGATCCGGCAAAGCCAGACGGGGCTTTACTTTATACGACCTTTTAAAGCTTTTAGTCCCGGTTCTCTGTGTCATTCTTCTGATTGGCGTGATTATGCTGCTTAAGCCATCCAAAAAAAAGGAAGCCGAACCCACGGAGCCTGTCACCACCTCGGAGGCGCAGACGGAAGCTCCGGAACCGGAGACGATGCCAGAGGAAACCCCTTCGGTCACCTACAAGACGACCGCCGTTTTAAATGTCCGACCGCAGCCCAGCACGGATGGGGATCCCATCGGCAAGCTGAGTGCCGGCACTGTGGTGACCTATCTTCGTGCTTATGACGATGCCTGGGCCGTCATTGATTACAATGGTCAGGAAGCTTATGTTGCCAGCAAATATCTGACCACAGAATAAGCCATTTCACCTCTCTTTGGACCGTCGGAGGCTTTTTCCCCGGCGGTCCTTTTTATTCATCAGAATGCAGCTAGACGCGCCAGTGACGCGTCTCATCGCATTGAAAGTTTTTGTTTAATATTTAACAAAATTGCCAAAAATATTCCTCTGTCCGTTTTCTTTTTCTCAGATTTTACTATAGTTTTTTCCCAAAAAGAGAGTATGATTTCGTTTAGTAAAGCTTATGATGATCATAGGTCTTTCCTGCATAAAAATGCAGGCAGAATTTTGTCCGTCATCTGAAATATTCCGGTAAGGAGGTCGTTATTATGGACAAAATCATCAAAAAAATATCTGAAATTGAAGCTGCCGCTTCCTCCGTCATGGAGCACGCCAATCAAGAGAAAAAAGCATTTGCCGAAAAAATGGAAGTCCGCACCCGCGCATTCGACGGGGAGCTGAACGCACAAACGGAAGAAGAACTCCTCCGGCTGCGCAGGACGTTGGAGGAAGACATGAACAGCCGCCTTGCCGCCCAAAAGGCAGAGGCCGAGCAGACCTTAAGACGGATGGAGGCCAATTATGAAACCCATCATCAGGAATATGCCCGGAAGCTGTTCCAGGCATTGATAAGGGAGTGAGCACATGAGTCTTCTGACCTACAGCGGTATGACCACCAAGGTCCGCGCCATGGAAAGCCGCCTGATCACGGAAGAGCAGTTCCGGGAAATGGCATCCCTGGAAGATGTCCGCAGTGCCGCCGACTATCTGCGCCAGCTGCCTGCCTACAAGGACATTTTTTCCAATCTGGACGACACCAAGCTGCACCGGGGCAATATCGAGCAGCTTCTCGCCCAATCCGAATACCGGGATTTTTCCCGCCTGTACGGCTTCGCCAACCAAAAGCAGAAGCAGTTTTTACAGCTTTTGTTCCTTCATTATGAAGTGGACATTCTGAAACGAATTCTGCGCAATGTCACCAGCCGGAACCCGGCAGCTCTGGATCTGTCCCTGTTCCAGCCGCTTTTTAAACGCCACGGCTCCATCGATCTGATGCGGCTTTGCCACACCCGCTCCCTGGAAGAGTTTCTGGCCGCGCTGGACGGGACGCCCTACCGGAAGCTTTTCCCGGAACATGGATCGTCGGCTCAGGTTCCTCTCGCGGAGTACGAGGTCCGGCTGGATCTTTTCTATTATAGTTCCATCTGGAAGCTGCGGGCCAAATCCCTGTCCCGCCAGGATCGAAAGCTTTTGGACCAATGCTTTGGCAGCCAGCTGGATCTGTTAAACCTCCAGTGGATTTACCGCTGCAAAAAATATTATCGGCTTCCGGCTGCTGATATTTATGCCTTGCTGATCCCGGTATACTACCGGCTGCAAAAGGAACAGACAGCCCGGCTTGTGGAGGCCGCAGGACCGGAGGAATTTTTAAAAATTCTCCAAACCACCCATTACGGCAGGCTGCCGGACCATGCTTTTGGCGCCATGCCGGATCCGGAAGCCCTTTCCCGCCAGACACTTACCCGCCTTTACGGCAAGGCCGGACGGAAATATCCTTACTCTCCTGCCATTCTGGACTCCTATTTCTATTTTAAGGAGCTGGAAATGCACAGGATCATCACTACCATAGAAGGCATCCGTTATGGACTGGATGCCAGCGCAATCTTCGCATTAGCAAAGAAACAATAAGGAGGTCTGACTTGTGATAGAGAAAATGAAGTTCTTAAGCATCACTGGTCCCAGGGACGACATTGACCGGGTGGCGGAGCAATACCTATCCCGCTACCAAATCCATCTGGAAAATGCCCTTTCCGAGTTAAAGACCGTTACCAACTTAAGACCTTTTTTGGAAACAAACCCTTATAAAGAGGAATTAAAAACCGCCCAGGAGCTGGCAGAACAGCTTCTGACAGCAAAAGGCAGCGCCGCCGGAGCGCTGGCCGCATCCGTCTCGCCCGTCCGGCTGTCCATCGAAGACGCGGTTCGGACGGTCCGCACCCTTTCTGCCTCCCTGGAAGAAATTTCCTCCCGGCAGACAGAGCTGGCAAAGGAGCGGGACGCACTGGAAACCTCCCGCAGCAGTCTGGCGCCTTTTGCCAATTTAAACTATGATGTCAGCGCAATCTTCCAGTTCCGTTATGTGAAGTTCCGTTTCGGGCGCATGCCCCATGACTACTACCGGAAGTTTATGGATTACGTTTATGACACCATCGACACCGTCGTCCACCCCTGTCAGGAGGACTCCGGCTATGTGTGGATCGTATATTTTGTGCCCCTGTCTCAGCGTGACAAGATCGACGCCATTTTCGCATCCCTGCATTTCGAGCGGTTCTTTTTGCCGGAGGAGTGCGAGGGCACCCCGACGGAGGCCACCCATGTGCTGGATGAGAAGCTGGAAGCGCTGAATCAGCAGCTGCAGGCATTGGAACAGAAGCGATCCGGACTGCTGGCGGAGCAGAGGGAACGGCTGCTGGCCTCCCGGGAAAAGCTGACTACCTACAACACGAATTTCGATGTGCGCAAGCTGGCCGCCTGTACCAGCAAGGACGACCATACCTTTTATATTCTCTGCGGCTGGATGACAGAGGCCGATGCCGCAGCCCTTCAGGACGAATTGAAAAATGACCCGGATACCTTCTGCCTGGTGGAGGATAACCACAGCAAGCTTTTAAGCCAGCCGCCCACCAAGCTAAAAAATCCCGGCATTTTCAAGCCCTTTGAAATGTTTATCCGCATGTACGGGCTGCCCTCCTACGGAGAATTGGACCCCACCATTGTGCTGGGGCTGACCTACTCCTTCCTGTTCGGCTTTATGTTCGGAGACGTGGGTCAGGGGCTGTGCCTGATGCTGGGCGGATTTTTCCTGTACCGGTTCCGGAGCATGGACCTGGCGGCGATCATCTCCTGCTGCGGCTTCTTCTCCACGATTTTCGGCTTCCTCTTTGGCAGCATCTTTGGCTTTGAGAATCTGATCGAGCCTTTGTGGCTGCGCCCGAAGGAGGCCATGACCCGGCTGCCCTTTATCGGCAATTTAAACACGGTCTTTGTGGTGGCAGTCGCCCTGGGCATGGGCATTATCCTGCTGACCATGGTGCTCAACCTGATCAACAGTCTGCGCTCCAAGGATCCGGAAAAAGCATATTTTGATGCAAATGGCGCCGCCGGCATGGTATTTTATGCGGCCTTGGCCGTGACCATTTTCCTGTACATGAGCGGGCACACCGTACCGGCCGCCGGGATTCTGATCGTGATGTTTTTGCTGCCGCTGCTGATTATTTTCCTCAAGGAGCCGCTGACAGCGCTGGTGGAAAAGAAAGCGCAGGTTCTTCCGCAGGCCAAGGGCATGTTTCTTGTCCAGGGATTCTTTGAACTGTTTGAGGTATGCCTAAGCTACTTTTCCAACACCCTCTCCTTCGTCCGTGTAGGCGCTTTTGCCGTCAGCCACGCCGCCATGATGGAGGTGGTGCTGATGCTTGCCGGAGCCGAAGCCGGATCTCCCAACTGGCTGGTGGTAGTCCTGGGGAATCTGTTCGTCTGCGGAATGGAAGGACTGATTGTGGGAATCCAGGTCCTTCGACTGGAATATTATGAGCTGTTCAGCCGTTTCTACCGGGGAACCGGGCGGGCCTTTAAGCCCTATGGACGGACGGATGCATAAAAATTTAAAAGACATAAAAATCTGGAAAAGGAGAGAATTATCATGACATTACTGGTAAAAATCGCATTAGCTGCTGCTCTGATTTTAAGCTTTGCAGTCCCCTTCGGCGCCTTCGCTGCCGGGGAAAAGACCCGCGGGCGTTACAAAACCGCCCTGGGCGTAAACCTGCTGCTGTTTGCAGGCACCTTGTTTACCACCTGCGGACTGTTCCTTTCCGGCAATGCTTATGCCGCTGAGGAGGCCGCTTCTGCCGCTGCCTCCGGCGCCGCCGGAATGGGTTATCTGGCAGCCGCTCTGTCCACCGGCATGTCCTGCCTTGGCGGCGGCATCGCCGTTTCCGCTGCCGCTTCTGCTGCCCTGGGCGCCATCAGTGAGGACGGCTCCATTCTTGGTAAATCCCTCATCTTCGTAGGCCTTGCCGAAGGTGTCTGCCTGTACGGACTGATCATTTCCTTTATGATCCTGGGTAAGCTGTAGGCCATGAAAATGTATCTGATCAGCGACAACATTGACACCTGGACGGGCATGCGCCTGGCCGGGGTCGACGGGGTTGTCGTCCATGAAAAGCAGGAATTGAAGGAAGCATTGGATCAGGTCCTGTCCGATCCTGACATCGGAATCGTACTTCTGACGGAGATCTTCGGGCGCAAATTCCCGGAGCTGGTAAATGATGTGCGGCTAGGTCATCCGCACACCCTTTTCATTGAGATTCCGGACCGTCACGGGACCGGCCGCAAGCCGGACTTTATCACTTCCTATGTCAATGAAGCCATAGGGCTGAAACTTTAGAAGGCAGGTGAACCGATTGAACACGGAGGAAAAATTACAACATTTTCTGGATACCTGTATGGAGGACGCGCACGTCCGCAGCAGCCGGATGCTGGAGGAATATGAGGCCGCCCTGGAAAAAACCTTCCAGGAGCATCAGGAAGAAGCCAGGCGCCACGCCCGGCTGCAGATCCGTCAGGAAACCGAAAAGCTCCAGCGGGAAATCAACAAAACCCTGGCTGTGGAACAGATCAGCATCCGCCGGTCCTTGGGACAGAAACAGGAGGAACTGAAGGAAAAATTATTCGTGGAGCTGAATAATATGCTTGCCAATTTTCTGGAAAGCAAGGAATATCAGCAGCTTTTAGAGCATCAGATTGCACAGGCTGTTCGCTTTGCCGGAGAGGATGAGGTGATTATTTACCTGGACCCGGCAGATGAGGACAAAATGCGCCGTCTGGCATTACACCACAGCACCGCCAGCATCCAATTAAGCCAATATTCCTTCACCGGAGGCACCCGGGCCGTGATTCCCTCCCGGCATATTCTGATTGACAATTCCTTTCAGACCAAGCTTGCCGAGGCGCAGGAGCAGTTTCATTTTGATTTGACACTTACGGAAGGAGGCAAAGACAATGGCTGATACAGGCATCATTTCCGGCATCAACGGACCCGTCGTCCGGGTCAAGGGCGATGCGGGATTTCAGATGAATGAAATGGTCTACGTGGGCAAGGACCACCTGGTGGGCGAGGTCATCGGCCTTGCCTCCGACTGCACCACGATCCAGGTCTACGAGGAGACCACCGGCATCCGTCCGGGCGATACGGTCACCGGCACCGGAGCCCCTGTCTCCGTCACCCTGGCGCCTGGAATCCTGAAAAATATCTTCGACGGCATTGAACGTCCTTTGAGCGAGATCGCCAAAGAAAACGGCGCTTACATCAACCGGGGCGTCCGGGTAAATTCCCTGGACACCAGAAAAAAATGGCCGGTCCACATGACGGTCAAAAAAGGCGACCGGGTATTCGGCGGCACCATCATTGCAGAGGTTCCGGAAACCCCGGCAGTGACCCATCGGGTCATGATCCCGCCGGATAAGGAGGGCTATGTGCTGGAGGCCGCCCCGGACGGGGACTATACCATTGAAGAGCCGATTCTCACGCTCCAGCATCTGGACGGCACAGAGGAAAGGCTGACCATGACCCAGCATTGGCCCATCCGCACGGCACGTCCCACCGCCAAACGGTTTCCGGCCACTCAGCCTCTGATCACCGGCCAGCGGATTCTGGATACCCTGTTTCCCCTTGCCAAAGGCGGCTCCGCTGCGGTTCCCGGCGGTTTCGGCACCGGAAAGACCATGACCCAGCATCAGATCGCCAAATGGTCCGATGCCAACATTATCATCTACATCGGCTGCGGCGAGCGGGGCAACGAAATGACCCAGGTGCTGGAGGAATTCGGAGAATTGACCGATCCCAAGACCGGACGGCCGCTGATGGACCGCACGGTTCTGATCGCCAACACCTCCAACATGCCGGTGGCGGCCCGCGAGGCCAGCCTGTACTCCGGCCTTACCCTGGCAGAATATTACCGGGATATGGGCTATCATGTGGCCATCATGGCTGACTCCACCTCCCGATGGGCGGAGGCCCTGCGGGAGCTGTCCGGACGGCTGGAGGAGATGCCTGCCGAAGAAGGCTTCCCGGCCTATCTCGCCTCCAAGCTGTCTGCCTTTTACGAGCGAGCCGGCATGATGCAGAATTTAAACGGCACCGAGGGCAGCGTTACCATCATTGGCGCCGTCTCTCCCCAGGGCGGCGATTTTTCCGAGCCGGTCACCCAGAACACTAAGCGTTTTGTCCGCTGCTTCTGGGGCCTGGACAAAAGTCTTGCCTACGCAAGGCATTTCCCGGCAATCTCCTGGCTGACCAGCTATTCCGAGTACCTGCACGATTTAGGTCCCTGGTATGCGGAGCATGTGGATCAACACTTTGTGGATTACCGCAGCCAGATCGTCAACCTTTTGTCCCAGGAGAGCAGCCTGATGGAGATTGTCAAGCTGATCGGCGCGGACGTGCTGCCGGATGATCAGAAGCTGATCCTGGAAATCGCCCGGGTCATCCGTACCGGTTTCCTGCAGCAAAACGCTTTTCACAAGGACGACACCTGCGTTCCCATGGAAAAGCAGTTTAAAATGATGGAAATTATTTTGTATTTATATAAGAAATCCCGTTCCCTGATCTCCATGGGCATGCCCATGTCCGTGCTGCGCCAGGACCCGATTTTCGACCAGGTGGTTGCCATCAAATACGATGTGCCTAATGACCATCCGGAGCTTTTAGAGGATTATTTCAAAAAGATTGACGCATTCTACGATGCCGTCATTGAACGCAACGCATAAGGAGGGATCAGCGATGGCAATTGAATATTTGGGCTTAAGCTCCATTCACGGTCCTATGGTTGTGCTGGAGGGGGTTCGCGGCGCCGCCTACGATGAGATCGTGGAAATGACGGTAGCCGGAAAAGAGAAGAAGCTGGGGCGCATCATCGAAATCTCCGAGGATAAGGCCGTCATCCAGGTTTTTGAGGGCACTGAAGGGCTGTCCCTGACCAATGTCCACACCCGCCTGACCGGCCATCCCATGGAGCTGGGCGTCTCCCCCGATATGCTGGGACGCACCTTCAATGGCATCGGCGTGCCCATCGACGGACTGGGAGAGATCCTGCCGGAAAAGCTGCTGGATGTCAACGGCAAGCCCTTAAATCCCGTCTCCCGGGAATATCCCAGAGACTATATCCGCACCGGTATCTCCGCCATCGACGGGCTGATGACTCTGATCCGCGGGCAGAAGCTTCCGATCTTTTCCGGAAACGGACTTCCCCACGATGAGCTGGCCGCCCAGATCGTCAAACAGGCTTCCCTGGGTGACGACTCCAAGGAGCAGTTTGCCGTGGTTTTCGCCGCCATGGGCGTCAAACATGACGTGGCGGAGTTTTTCCGGCGGACCTTTGAGGAAAGCGGTGTCTCCTCCCACGTGGCCATGTTTTTGAACCTGGCAAATGATCCGGTGGTGGAACGTCTGATCACCCCGAAGGTGGCCCTTACCTTGGCAGAATACCTTGCCTTCGAAAAGGATATGCACATCCTGGTGATTCTCACGGATATGACCTCCTTCGCGGAGGCCATGCGTGAAGTATCCTCCTCCAAGGGCGAAATTCCTTCCAGAAAGGGCTTCCCCGGATACCTTTACAGTGAGCTGGCCGCCCTCTATGAGCGGGCCGGAATCGTGAAGGGCTCGCGGGGCTCCGTCACCCAGCTGCCGATTCTGACCATGCCGGGCGATGACATTACCCATCCGATCCCGGATCTGACCGGATACATCACCGAGGGGCAGATCGTGCTGGATCGCACCCTAAACGGACAGTCCGTCTATCCGCCGATCAATGTGCTGCCCAGCCTGTCCCGTCTGATGAAGGACGGCATCGGCGAGGGCTACACCCGGGCGGACCATCAGTCTGTCGCCAACCAGCTGTTTTCCGCCTACGCAAAGGTGGGCGATGCGCGGGCGCTGGCTTCCGTCATCGGTGAGGACGAATTGTCGCCCTTGGACAAACGGTATCTGCTGTTCGGACGGGAATTTGAGCACCGGTTTGTGGGGCAGGATCCCCATGACAACCGGAATATTCTTCGGACCCTGGAAATCGGCTGGCAGCTTCTGGGACTGCTTCCCAGAGAGGAGCTGGACCGCATCGACACCAAGCTTCTGGACCAGTATTATCATCCCACAAAACCGGATCAGCTGTAAGGAGGAATGCCCATGAATCCCAATACCTTTCCCACCAAGGGCAACCTGATCCTGGCCAAAAATTCCCTGGCTCTCGCCAGCCAGGGCTACGTGCTGATGGACAAAAAGCGGAACATTCTTTTAAAGGAGCTGATGGGCCTGATCGACCAGGCAAAGGACATCCAGTCGGAGATCGATTCCACCTTCACCGCCGCCTATCAGGCGCTGCAGAAGGCCAATATCGAGCTGGGCATCGGCTTTGTCCAGGAAATTGCCGCCCAGGTTCCGGAGGACGATTCCATCCGCATCAAAAGCCGCAGCATCATGGGCACGGAAATTCCGCTGGTGCAGCATGAGCCGTCTCCCCTGTCCATGGCCTACGCCTTCGGCAGCACCCGGCAGTCCTTAGACGACGCCCGGCTCCAGTTTGGGCGGGTGAAGGAGCTGACCATCAAGCTCTCCATGGTGGAAAATTCCGCCTACCGCTTGGCTGCCAGCATCCGCAAAACCCAAAAGCGCGCCAACGCCCTCAAAAACGTCACCATCCCCACCTACCAGGCATTGGTTTCCAACATTACCAATGTACTGGAGGAAAAGGAGCGGGAAGAATTTACCAGGCTGAAGGTGATTAAAAGAAATAAAGAAAAACAGGCGTAAAAAAATCCGTTGCCCCGGCTGCTGCCCGGAAAGCAACGGATTTTTTCGCTGCAGGCGCTTTTTTGCATAGCTGCGGGTCTTGTTTACATCGCCCGCGGCAAATTCCATTTATATTTTCTCGCCAGAATCCGGATGACGACCACCAGCACCGCGCTGATAATCATGGCAATGCCGTCTCCGATCACGTCAATCAGTCCCACATAGCAGATCGCCCCCGCAATGGAGGCGCAGGCATATACATGCTTTTTCAGCACCGCCGGCGTCTGCCCCGCCATCATGTCCCGCAGGATCCCGCCGCCTACGCCGGTGATCACTCCCAGGAAAATCATCAAAAACCGGTACTCACCGAAACCGGCTTCGATGGCCGTGTCGATGCCCACCACCGTGAAAGCGCCCAGTCCGATAGCGTCCAGCAAATTCATGATCCGTTCATACATCTCCGACTCCAGCACTGCCAAAGTAATCTGCCGGAACTTCACAATCACAAACAACACCAGCACCGCCGCAAAAGCCGCCATCACGTACACCGGCCTCACAAACAATGTCGGCGGATGGATCCCGATCAAAAGATCCCTGAGCATTCCGCCGCCCACTGCCGTGGTAACCCCCAGCACAATGATCCCCAAAAGATCCAGCTGCTTGCGGATCGCCACCATGGCTCCGGAGCAGGCAAATGCCACCGTACCGATAATCTCCACCATAAAAAATACCGTCAATCGCTCCGGCATCGCAGCTTCCTCCCATCCTCTTCGTGTCTGGACTGTCGCCCGGCTTTGACGGGCGGCATATTCTTGTCCGGCTTTGACGGGCGGCATATTCTCATCCGCCCTACTGAACTGTTACATTATTGTACTACATTCTTACTGGGAATGCAATTCTGTCTAAAAACAGTGGACTTTTCTTCTCTATGAGGCTAAAATAAAACCATCATTGCAGAAAGGATTTTACACCATGAAATTACTTCATAACGCCCTGGGCATTCTCTGCGCCTTCGCTTTGATGATTACCCTGTTTATCACCTCCATCGAAGCCGTCACCTACTGGACGCCAGGCTATTACGAAAAGGAATATGAAAAATATAATGTGCTGGCGGATGTCCATATGGAAATGGAGGATCTGCTGGATGTGACCACGGAGATGATGGCTTATCTGCGGGGCGACCGCCCGGATCTGCATGTGCCCACCATCGTGGACGGACAGCCCCGGGAGTTCTTCAATGACCGTGAGATCGCCCATATGGAAGATGTGCGGGGATTATTTCTGGCGGCCATCGCTATCCGGCGCGGCTGCATCGGAGTGATCATTGCTGCCCTGGCACTGCTTATTGTCCTGAAGGCAGACCTAAAACGGGTGCTGCCCCGGATGCTCTGCGCCGGGACGGTGCTGTTTTTTGCGATTCTGGCGGTGCTTGCCGGGATCATTGCCTCGGACTTTTCCAAATATTTTGTGATCTTCCATGAGATTTTTTTCAACAATGACCTGTGGCTTTTGGACCCCACCACGGACCTGCTGATCAACATTGTACCGGAGCCCTTCTTCATGGACACCGCCGCCCGGATCGGAATCACCTTCGGAATCTGCGTCGCTGTGGTGTTTGTGGTGTGCATCGCTGTTATGGTCCGGCAAAAGGTCCGCTTTAGCGATTAGTTTATGGAGCGATGAAACATGAAATTCCTGACCTCAAGACGTATTTTGTCTTTTTTTCTCTGCCTCACCTTCCTGACCGGCATTTTTCCCCTGGGGGCAAATGCCGCGCCGGTAGCGTGGCCAGACAATGTTTCCGTATCGGCAGAAGGCGCCATTGTCATGGATGCCGATTCGGGAGCCATTTTATATGGAAAAAATATTCATCAGCCCTATTATCCGGCTAGCATCACCAAGATCATGACCGCCCTGCTGATTATAGAAAATTTTGATCTGGACGATACGGTAACCTTCTCCCACAATGCAGTATTCAATGTGGAGGCCGGAAGCAGCAGCGCCGGGCTGGATGAGGGCGATACGCTGACCGTGCGGGACTGCTTGTATGCCATGCTGTTAAAATCCGCGAACGAGGCGGCCAATGCCCTGGCGGAATATGCCTCCGGCTCCATCGAGGCCTTTGCCGCGGTGATGAATGCCAAGGCGCTTTCTCTTGGCTGCACAGACACCCATTTCAACAACCCCAGCGGCTTGAACGATCCTCTGCATTATACCTCCGCCCACGATATGGCGCTGATTGCCCAGGCGGCTTTCCAGAATGAGACGTTTGTGAAGATCGATTCCTCCCTCTATTATGATCTGCCGCCCACCAAGCGCAATCCGGAGGGCCTGCGAGTCTATCCGGGACACCGGATGATGAAAAAGAATGATTACCGGTACTATTCCGGTATCATCGGCGGCAAAACCGGGTATACCTCTCTGGCAGGCAATACCCTGGTAACCTGCGCGGAGCGGGACGGCATGAAGCTGATTGCCGTTGTCCTGAACGGACACCAGACTCACTACGTTGATACCAAGGCTCTGCTGGATTTCGGTTTCCGCAATTTCCGCTCCCTGAACGTGGCGGATTACGATGACACCTACACCTCCATATCCAACGATATGACCATTGCCGGGCTGCCCACCGCAGACCTGTCGGTGCTGCATGTGCAGGACGACTGCCGGATTACCTTGCCTGCGGGCGCTGATTTTTCCGACGCGGTATCCTCCATCTCCTACGAGCTTCCGGAAAACGCCCCGGCAGATGCCATTGCCCGGATCTCCTATGAATATGAAGAACGCCAGGTGGGCTGCACCTACCTGATGCGCAATCAAACAGGCGCGGCGGATGTACAGCCTGTCGCTGAGGCTGCTGCCGCTGCCTTCGAAGAGCTTCCCATTCCCGAGGAGACCACTGCTGCTCCGGAATCAGAGATCGCCCATATGGCGGACGGCTTTGCCTCCCCTTTGAGCGGAATCGGCGCATCCCAGGCTGACAAAGAAAGCGGCGCTGAGCCGGCCTCTGTTCAGGAAACCCTGGCTGCTGCCGCACCTAAGGCTGCCGCCCGTTCTGTATCCGCGCCGGCTAAGACGCCTTCTGCATTGTCCCGGATCCCCCTGATCCTGGGCATTCTTCTCTGCATCTGCGGTCTGGGAGGCGGACTGCTGCTTTTGAAGCTTCGCATGGAGAAACGGGAGGAAACGGAGCGCGCGGCCCGATATGAACGCCGTCAGAAACGGCTAGAGGACATGGGAGTCTCCGCCGCCGAATTTGACAAGCTTTTGGATGAGCGCCGCACCAGCGCCTTAAATCCCCCCAAACGCAAGCATCAGCGGCCTGGCAAAAACCGCAAATCCTTTTTAAACAACAAGACCTGGAAATAAAGGATAACATAAAAGATCTGTCAATCTCCCGGATATTTCCCCGGAAATCTGACAGATCTTTTTTGCTCTCGTTATTGGACGGTCTCTGTTTTCCCGTTCTGACCGGCTACGTCCGTCCCGCCTTTTCCGCGCCGTCTTCTGCCGAACACTCTCCCGCCGGACGCCTGCTGCTGGCACAGCTCCTTCTCCCGCTTCCGCTTCACCCGGTTGCGCTCCGCGCGCTTTTTGCGGACCTCTTCCTTGCGGTTTAAAATCCGCTGGGCGCCTTCCTCGTCCGTCAGTTTCAAGGTCTTGACCACGAAAACCTCCGGCTCCGCCACCTTTTTCATGCGGATCTTCCCTTTCATGTAGCCATGCTCCGGGCAGATCGCCAGCGCATAGTAGATCTTCTGATTGGGCGTAAACCAGCGCACCTTTTTGCGCAATGCCCGCCCGCACCGGTAACACCGCATCTCCGTCACCGGACGCTCCAGCAACGCATCCTCCCTGGACGGGAATACCCGGGACACATATTTGGAGTAATTGGGGAACTCCACATAGATTTCTTCCCCCCGGTTTTCCGGCAGCCGGTAATAATCAATGGACCGGTACGCCAAAAAATCCTCCGGCGCCATCAGCTCACTCATCCTGTGCAGCACCCGCCCGGTATAATAGGCATCCTCCAATGCCCGGTGAAAGGGGCGGTCCTCCATCAGGTCCAGCTCCTCCACAGCCACATCCAAAGACGGCTTCATGCCCTCCTTGAAAAACAGGCCGTAAAGCTTCTGGACATCATAATAAAACAACGGCTTGGGCAGCGGATTCTCCAACCGGTAATACTTCATATTCCGCTGCAGCTCCATCAAGTCCATGGAACCCCAGCTGCAATACTCCGCCTCCGGCCCGCACCATGCAAAAAACTCCCGCGCCACCTCCGGAAAATACTTTCCTCTCTGCTTTAGCTCCCCCATCTTCATATGGGTCACTTCCGAGATCATATAGTGAATCTGCTTATACACCTGCGGACGTACCAGCCGGTGGAACTCATCCACCATGGCAAAATTTTCATCCAGCTTCACCGCACCGATCTCAATAATCTCGAAGGGACATTCCTCGACGAGATCCGCCTTTCCGTGGGGACTCTGGTTCCATTCTAAATCAAATACAATATAGTTTCTCATAATGGGCTTATTATATCATGAATTCCATTCATGATCAACATTCGCCGCTCACGCC
>CAZICB010000057.1:0-15488 GCA_964537765.1 uncultured Lachnospiraceae bacterium | reverse complement strand
ACACTGTTCAATCTTTCATTTTCAAGGTTCATTTTGTTTGTTGCTTTTCTCAGCGACAACTTCTAAAGGATACCACATCGTTTTCGCTTTGTCAACAACTTTTTAAATTTTTTAGCATCTTTTTTGAAGAAAAAGTGCTCCGCTGATTTCTCAGTGGAGTTTTAATATACCATTAATTGGCTTCTGTTGTCAAGCGATTTGTTTGATTTTTTTAAACAATTTTTTTGCCCTACTAAATATGCCAATTTTTCTTTATTTTATCTACATTTTGTGGTCGTGGTTTTTGTTCTTCAGAGCCGGACCTGGAAATTTTTCGTTAAATTGTTTCTATTGTGTATATGTTTTATAAAATTTATATCAGACTTTTTAATATGCTGAAAAACAACCAGCTCAGCAGATTGTTTTCATAGAGGAACTTCAGCCAAAGGCTTCCGTTCACCTGCTTAAGCACCATCCTGGCCCAAAAAGTTTCGGAACAGACACTGACCACCAGACACGCGATCCATAAATAGGTCAGGCCCTGAACCGCCCCAAGAATCGCTCCGGCGATCTGATTCATTCCATAAAGAATCGGCAGCCGTGCCAGCAGGTCCAGCCATCGAATTAACAGCCGGAGAATGACAAACACAGCCAGAAACAAAATCACCGTCCCGATCAGATTCAAAACCATATCGGCAAGATAATTCCCGATATAGTCAAAAAAGCTGCTCACTCCCAGAGCCTCATAAATTTCGTGATTGTTATTTTCAATCAAAGCATCCTTAAACTGCTGCGGAAGCTTTAAGCCTTCGATAATCTGCCGCTGCTGGGACGGCATTTTGCCAAGCTCGCCGGATGTATCTTCCTCTCCCCATGCAGAGCGAATCACAGTCTCCTGGATCATCTGATGGATGCCGGTGTTTTCCTTCAAAAAAGAGGTCACATAGGGCATCGCAATACGGACAGTCACAACGCTCAGCACAAGTGCCGCAAACGTAACTGCCGTGCGCAAAAATCCCCGATAATGTCCGTATAAAACCATCGCCAGCAAATAGACAGCTACCCCCAGCGACAGCCAGTGTTCCGTGATAAATTCCATTTCTATTTGCCTATCTTGCTTTCTTCATTACTTTGAAGTATCAATCGCTCCAATGCCGCCGCCACGCCATCCTCATCATTGGAAATAGTAATATAATCCGCTGCTGCCTTTACGCTTTCCATGCCGTTTTCCATAGCAACACCGCAGCCAGCAAGCTCCATCATGGTCAAGTCATTTTCACCGTCGCCAAAGCCCATGGTCTGCTCCCGTCCGATGCCCAAATATGCAGCCAGGCGCAGGATTGCCTCGCCTTTGGTGGCTCCCGGCGCGTTGATTTCCAGATTATAGGGAAAGGATGAGCTGACGATCAGGCCGCCCCGTTTTTCCAGCGCTGCTTTCGCCCGCATGCGTTCTTCCATATCTCCGAAGAAATAATTGATTTTTTCCACCGGACATCCGTTTTCCCGGATCCGTTCAATCATATCCGGTACAATCTGTCTGTTCCGGCGTATCATCTGCTGCGTGGTTTCCGGCAGGTTATATTCATCCATATGATCGATAAAACGAGCCTCCCCGAAGGCCTGTCCTCCGGAATAAACATCATACATGGTGTGAAAACTCTTTGCCATCTCCAAAATCTCTGCCGCCGTCTCCACAGAAAATTTCTGTTCATCAATGACTTCTCCGGTGCGGACATTTTCCACAACAGCCCCATTGGTCGTGATGGCATAATGGATTTCCGGCATGTTTCGGAGAAATTCCGGCACTCCCGACCAGATTCTGCCTGTGCAGGGCACAATTTCAATTCCACGGCGCGCGCATTCCTTCAACGCCTGTTCATTTCTGTATGACAAACGCTTCAGGCTATCCAGAAGCGTCCCATCCAAATCAAATGCAATCAATCGAATATCCATAGTTTAAATAAAATGTTCTTCCTTCAGAATCAACAAACCGTCTTTATCATATTTGGAAGAGAAAATTCCCTTCACACGCTTTCCAAAAGACGGCTTTTCAGCCTTATCAGCCGCTTCCTCAATCAGCTCCTCTGCATTGGCTCTCGTCAGCGGAATCCCATCCTCCTCCATAATTTCAATTCGCTCATACAATGCCAGCATGCTCTTGCCTGTAATACTGCAATCGATCTCCGACGCATACTTGCAGGCATACTGCGCGAATTCATCAATATCCATCTCTTCATCCGGCTCTTCCTCTTCCTTAACCGGCGCCGTCACTTTCCTGTCAGGAACCCGCATTGCACCGTCGCGGACCGGAACAATATGGCGCACCGGACGATTATCCACCTCCGGAAGCTCTTCTTCTTTTTTCTCCGGCTGAACGGGCTGGGTCACAACGCTTTCCCCTCCGATGCATTCAAAACGGCTGGCCAGTCCCGGATGATTCGCGTGGAACATCTCCATCTGCTTGGGGTTATCGATCAGGATCACCCGCATACCGGTCTGATCCCGGGCCATCAATGTCTCCAGCTCCTGAACCATCTCCGTATTTAAATCTCCGGCTTCTTCAATCATCAAATCCTTGCCGGACAGCTTGGACAAGCTTGCCAGAATACCGACTTTATTGAGCTTGGAGCCTGTGATCTTGGCAACGGGATTTTTGATACCGGTTTCCTTCTGAATCTTCTTTAAGGTTTCCACTGCCAATTCAAGACCCTTTTCCGGTGTCCGGGCTTCAATCATCAGATGATTGGCGATTTTCGGAAGCTCCGGCTCCTCGGCCGGCTGCTTCACCGGCTGCTTTGGCGCCGGAACCCGGATCGGCTCCGGTGCGCGGTATTCCTCTGCGGGAGCTTCCTGCGTCTTTTCCGCCGGAGCAGCCGCGGTTTCTTCATTTTTCACCACCTGGGCGCGCCGGATATTACTCAGCACCCGGGTCTTGCCCAGATTGTTCTCTGTAATATTTCCGCCCTGCTTTGCGATACGGGACATCTCCTTTGCCAGATTTGCCTGTGCCTCCTCCTGCTTTACCGCAGCCACCACACTCTCCTTCTCATAAGAAGCAGCCACGATAGGATCCGGCTCTGATTCCACGGGCACTGGCGTCTCCTCCGGCTCCTCGATCACTTCCGTCTCCGAAATATCCTCCACAATCTCCGGTTCCGGACTGGTTTTGGAAAGCTCCGGTTCCGCATCGGAAGCCTTTGGCTCCTCCAGCTCAAAATCATCTTCATTGCCTTCCACCACAGCCCGCAGCTTTGCCTCATACTTCTCCCGGTTCTCCACCAGATCCATCTGGTATTTGGTCAAGGGCGCATACTGCAGCTTCAATTCCATGGCCTTGTCCACATATTTGCCCAGACCAAACATCAGCATAATCTTATCGCAGGTGCTGACGCATTTGGCAGAATCTCCGGCCTCACGATACAGCTCGGCCAGCTCGTACAGCCATTTTTCATCCAGCTCCTCTGCGGTATAGCTTTCCAAAGAATGGATCAGCTGCTCTGCCGGAGCTCCCTTCTGCTTTAAAATCTTATAGCGGAGTAAATGCTGGCGCGGGTCATCTCCCGCCAGGTCACAGAACTCCCGATAATAGGCTTCCGCCTCCTGAACATTTTCCTCCTTGAGGGCCAGATCCGCCAGCTTATAAAGCAGACGTTTGCCAATGGGCGCCCGTTCAAAAGCCAGCAGCAGAATGTCCTTGGCATCCTGATATTCTCCATTTTTCTCATATACCTGAGAAGCCATGGAAAGCAGGCTGGCATTGCGTACCTTTTTCCAGTCAATGGTATCTGCAATTTTCATCGCGGTTTCATAATCACTTTTATTGACCAGCTTGCGAATCTGCTCTATCTTTATATTAAACTCATATTTATCCATCTTCCGCACTCCTTACACCTTACTGCCAATACGATGAACCAAAAATCTGCCGCTCACAGGAAATTCCCCGGTGGAACGACCCCGGCATGCCCGGCAAACGTGGGACGACTACAGCTGAATCCGTCCCTCCAGAGCTCGGAGCAGCGTTACCTCATCGATATACTCCAAATCTCCGCCTACTGGCACGCCGCTGGCAATCCGGCTCACCTTGATGCCCGTCGGCTTAATTAATTTGCTGATATACATGGCGGTTGTCTCGCCCTCCAGGCTGGAATTTGTCGCGATAATGACCTCCTTCACATCTCCCTGCAATCGCTGCATCAGCTCCTTTAGACGGATGTCATTGGGTCCGATTCCCAGCATGGGAGAAATGGCTCCGTGCAGTACATGATAAACGCCTTCATATTTTCCCGTTTTTTCATATGCTGCCAGGTCTCTGGTATTCTCCACCACCATGATAATACCGTGATCCCGTTTGTCACTACTGCAAATCGGGCATAAATCCTGATCGGTTAATGTGTAACACTCTTTGCAGTAACGTACATTCGCTTTTGCCTGTGTGATCGCACCAGCCAGATGTTCCACCTGCTCTTTCGGCATATTGATAATGTGAAATGCCAGGCGCTGTGCGGATTTATTGCCCACACCAGGCAGCTTTGATAATTCTTCGATTAAATTTGTAATCTGACTGCTGTAATAATCCATATCAGAACGGGAAGCCTCCACCCAGTCCTCCTAAGCCTCCAGTCAGCTTCGCCATCGCCGCGCTGGACTCTTCCTCCATCTTGCGCAGGGCCTCATTGGTCGCTGCCACAATCAGATCCTGAAGCATTTCAATATCATCCGGATCCACGACCTCCTCCGACAGCTTCACAGACAATACCTCTTTTTTGCCGGATACGGTCACCGTCACGGCGCCGCCGCCGGCAGATGCGGTATATTCTTTCTCTTCCAGCTCCTTTGTAGTCTCCTCCACCTGGCGCTGCATTCTCTGGGCCTGTTTCATAAGATTATTCATATTGCCCGGCATTGTTCCCGGAAAGCCCCCACGTTTTGCCATAATTGTCTCCTCCTGTTACTAAAAATATTTATTCATCTTCCCTAATGATTTCCATATGAATCTCCGCCTCCAGCTCTTCATCGCTGACATAAATGGTATTCTGACGCTCTCCGGCGTTTCTCATACGGACCTTGAAGTAGATTTCTTTCCCATAATGTTCTTTCACATAATTTTCCAGCATTCCCATGACCGTCGCCCGATTTCCGATGGCATAATTTTCCGGACTGGAAAATACGATGCACAGGCAGCTGTCGCCGCTGGGCTCCAGCACCGTATCGCGGAACGCGGGTCGGACTGCGCCGCCCAATTCCCGGATAATTTTGCCCCAGTCCTGACGAATCAGATTCAAATCCTCTAACTGGGCTTTGGGAATCGTTACCTTCTCCGGAGCTGCTGCTGTCGCCTCTGCCGAATTGGCAGCTGCCGTTTTCGGCACCGTCTGCCTCTGACTCATCTGCTCCATCAGCCTTTGCATCAGTTCCGGCTGTGGAGCCGCGCCCTCATCCAGGCGCCGTTCCAACTCATTCAAACGCTCCAATATAGAATCCAGGTTACGCTCCATCTGCGGCTTGGTCAGCTTGATCAATGCCACTTCGATCAGAACCCGCTTTTGGCTGGCATATCGGAGCTGATTGGATAATTCTGAAAAAATACGGATATAACGCGTCAGCGTTTCTTCATCAATAAGGCCGGTTTCTTCCTTTAGCTGCCTGAGATTTTCCTCTGACATCTCAAGCATGTCCTCCCCGTCATCCGTGGACTTTAGAATCAGCAAATTGCGCAGATACCAGATAAAATCCGTCACGAACTGTCCCAGCTCCCGTCCCTGGACGACTATCGCCTCCAGCATGCGGATACAATCCGCCGTCCGCTTTTCAACGACTGCGCGAAGGAGTTCACTGAACACAGAAGTGTCCACCGCGCCCAGAACCTCCAGCACATTGTCATAGGTCAAAAGAGTCCCGTAATGAAATGCGACACATTGATCCAGAAGGCTTAACGCGTCACGCATGGAGCCGTCCGCCGCTTTTGCGATATAGCGAAGCGCCCGATCCTCCGCCTGGATTTTCTCCGCCTCCGTCAGTTCCTTCAGCCGCGCCGTCAGAGTGTCCAATGAAATCCTCTTAAAATCATATCTCTGGCAGCGGGACAGAACCGTAATCGGGATCTTTTGTACCTCCGTGGTCGCCAAAATAAAAATCACATAGGACGGAGGCTCCTCCAGGGTCTTTAACAAGGCATTGAATGCATTTGTAGTCAGCATGTGTACCTCGTCGATAATGTAAACCCGGTACCGTGCATCCGTCGGAGGATACTGAACCTGATCCAGAATCCCATGAACATCCTCTACTTTATTGTTGGATGCGGCATCGATTTCCATCACACTCATGGACCGGCCAGCCAGGATTGCCTGGCAGGTGGCACATTGATTGCAGGGGCTTCCGTCCACCGGATGCTCACAGTTCACCGCCCGGGCAAAGATCTTTGCAATACTGGTCTTACCTGTGCCGCGGGTACCGCAGAACAGATAAGCATGTCCGATTCTCTGGGTTGTAATCTGGTTTTTTAATGTCTGTACAATGTGGTCCTGTCCTTTCACATCCGCGAATGCTGTCGGACGCCACTTCCGATACAGTGCTGTATATGACATGAAGCATCTACTCCTCGACTCTGACAGCAGGCCTATTCATCGCCGAAGCTGATGCCTACCATCTTTGCATGTTTGATAATGTCACTGTCCGGATCCACAGTCTTGAGTCTTCCCGCGACCTCAGACAGCGGGGTTTCCGTAATCTTATCATTTTCAATAGCTACCATATAGCCATATTTCTTTTCTTTAATCAGATTGGCTGCCGCCGCGCCCAGACGGGTAGACAGCACACGGTCATAAGGACAGGGCTCGCCGCCGCGCTGCATATGACCAGGAACGGTCACGCGGACCTCCTGTCCGGTCTTTTCCGTAATCTGCGCGCCGATCTCATAGGCAATCGAAGGATAAACAACGCTGCTTTTCTTTTTCTCCTTCAATTCTTTCTTGGAAAGGGCCGCATCCTCCTTGGAGATAGCGCCCTCCGCAACTGCCAGGATGGAAAACCGTTTGCCCTTCTTCGTGCGATCCCTGATCGCGTTGACGATCACTTCCATGTCATAGGGAATCTCCGGAAGCAGGATGATATCCGCGCCGCCGGCGATACCGGAATACAATGTCAGCCAGCCTACCTTATGGCCCATAACCTCCACGATAAATACCCGTCCATGAGAAGCAGCAGTCGTGTGAATACAATCAATGGCATTGGTGGCAATATTGACGGCGCTCTGGAATCCAAAGGTCGTATCCGTGCCCCAGAGATCATTATCGATCGTCTTTGGCAGGGATACCACATTCAATCCCTCTTCCCGCAGCAGATTTGCCGTCTTCTGGCTGCCGTTTCCGCCCAGTACAACCAGACATTCCAGCTTCAGCTTGCGGTAGGTATGCTTTATAGCCTCTACCTTGTCCAATCCGTTTTCATCGGGAACGCGCATCATCTTAAACGGCTGTCTGGATGTCCCAAGAATCGTACCGCCCACAGTCAGAATACCGGAAAAATCAGATGGTTTCATCATATGGTAATCCGCATAAATCAATCCCTTATAGCCGTCTTCAAACCCGATAATTTCCACATCATCAAACATCTTATACAGAGATTTTGCCACACCGCGCATGGTCGCGTTCAATGCCTGGCAATCTCCTCCGCTGGTCAGCATTCCTACTCTCATTGATTGCACACCCTTTCTTTATCGTGATATTTGCTGCTCCTCAAAGGCAATACTACACCTATTTTGCTATTATAATACAATCAGCTTGCATTTGTCCATTCCTTTAGAAGAAATCGAGTAGGGAAGATGCAATCTGACCTACTCGCCTGCGGCGGGGCGCGTGCTGCTTCAGCAGCAAAATTCCACACGCGCCCCGCCGCAGTGCGATCTCCGCGGAGCGTTTTCGTATCATAGGAAACGGAGTTTCCTATGATATAAAAAAACGCCAGTTCCGAAAACTGACGGTAGGTAAAGCTTTATTTAGTCCGTGCATCCCGCTTTGTGTACGGCTCACAGGCGTTACCCTGGCAGCCAGCTCGGCCCAGGCTCCCTCACGTCACACAAAATGACTTACTTAGTGCTGCTGCATTCCTGCCCTGACACGGTTCATAAGGTTCTGTTGCGTGAGACCCAGACGTCAACGCCGCTTACCAGGGGCAGCCCTGCAAGAACATACCCGAGGCGGGATATCACCCCTGCTGGAGCGGATTGCAGGTACAGGGCACCGCTATCTCCCCGGCTGCACGGACGCGTCAAGTATAACCCAGAGATGAAGTTTTGTCAAGAATTCCCAAAGGATTCCTTTTGCTTTTTCCGAAGCCCCCGGAAAAAATCCGTCAGCAAACGGGAGCATTCCTCTCCCATCAGCCCTACATGAGTCTCCACCTGATGGTTAAATCCCTTTTCATGAAGCATGTCCAGCACCGACCCGGCACAGCCGGCCTTGGGATTTTTACATCCGATCACCACCCTGGGAATCCGTGCCTGGACAATGGCCCCGGCGCACATGGGGCATGGCTCCAGGGTCACATACATGGTACAGCCCTCCAGCCGCCAGTCCCCCATCTTTTTACATGCCTTGCGGATCGCAGTGATCTCCGCGTGGGCCAGGACCATCTTATCTGCCATGCGGCGATTATAGCCTCTGCCGATGATTTTTCCTTCATATTCAATGACACAGCCAATGGGCACGTCCCCCAGGGCAGATGCTTTCTTTGCCTGGCGGATGGCTTCCCTCATATATTTTTCTTCGATTTCCATAAATGGCTCCTACTGCTTTTTCTTTTCTGCATCCAGTATATACGAAATCAAAGAAAATGAAAAGAAGCTTCTTACAGGCGGATGTCTGTATACCAATAGCCGAACCGACCGTCCTCCTCCGGCTGTTTTCTCGCCAGAACGAAATGGGGAAAGCCAAACATGGAGGCCATATATTTTTCATTGGAATAATAGTGGCCAGGTACGCCCAATAAGTAGCGGGAACCGCCTTCGGAGGTATTTAACCGCGCCAAAATCAAATGACGGTAATTGTAGTATCCGTGAAGCAAAAAACTGTTATTTCCATAGACCCAAATTTCCCTGGGAAGCAGCCCAATATCCTGGGGCTTTATGGAGAGGATCTCACAGCCGTGGTCATAATCGAAGGCCAAAACCTTGCTGTAGGTGCGCTGCAGGCGGGACCAAAGACCGCCTGAATTCATGCGGTTTTTTGCCTCCTGCTCCTGCTTTTCCAGGGATTTTAGAAGCTCCGGATTTTCTGGCTGGCAGGCGTCGGCCGGGGATGCTGGCTCTGGCTGCGGTGTCTGACGCTGGGCCATCTTTGGCTGATTCTCTGGCTGCTGTTCCTCTGCCTGCTGCGGCATAACCGTCTCCTTCTCCGTCTGCTGCACCATTTCCGCCTCGGTCTGCTGCTCCGTCTCCGCCTCCTCTATCTCCCAGGGCTGTACATCCTTCAGTCTTTCTTCTTCCGCCTTTAGCTGCCGTTCAATCTCGGCGGAAATCGGCAGAGGCTCGTTCTTTTCTTTCTCTGTCTCATTTTTTTCCTCTGTCTTCTCTGATTGCTCCTGCTGCTTCCGAACATTTTCCGCTGTCACATGCTCCAGTTGGATCTCCGCCGCCTGTGCCACCGCATCCTCCCAGATGGTGGTGTAGCACTGCCAGGTGCTTTCCACATCATGTATGGTCAGTCCATAACACTGATCGATTCCATAGCCGCTGGCCTCCACATTCCCGGACGCCACCTGAATGCGGAATTCCCCATTACCGCCCCGGATAAAAATTTTTCCGAGCAGGATTTCCCTTCCCGGCGATAACAGATAGACGCCAATGTCATTGCTCCCCACAAATACCTTTTTCACATTTGCCTGGATCCGGCACTGGTCGCCCCGGACCTCGATCTTGGCATAGCCTGTATTTTTTCCCTTCACTCCTCCCTCGTATGCGTAAATGTATGAGATTAATCTACGATAATTGGACATAGCATTCACTCCTTTAGTAGCTATTCTATGCGCAAAGGAGCGGCTGCTATGCCTGAAATTTTCATTCCAATTTTTCATCCCAATCCAAGCCGGATCAGGAATAGACAAAATACGAGTTGCCTGGTATGGCAACCGGGCAGATTTCCATTTAGCAAAAGCCGAAAGACATTAAACGGTATTACAGATCATGCCATTTTTTTGGATTCTTTTTTTGAATTTTGCAAAGAATATTGCAATCGAAATTTGAGTATGATATAATGCCGGTAGGCAAAAAGAGATTGCGGTATATTCTGATAGCGCAAACACCAAAACGAAAACCCCCGGATGGCAGTCCGAGGGTTTTCTAATTCCGTTACGGTGGAATCACGCCGAGGCTAGTTGTCATTGCCATCTCCGTCTAACCATTTGATGATGTAGTGGCAGGCTACACCAGCCGCAACGGCGGCCAAAAAAGAGATTACGATTTCTAACAACGCTCACACCCCCTTTCCATTGTCGGATTGGGTATGACAACAAGAATATTTTAACACACATTTCAGCGACTTTCCATATTTTTGCCTTAATAATCTTTACGCCTATGCTGTCTATAATGCAGCAAATTATTTGGACTACCTGCCGTACTTCCAAGAATAGAACGAGAAAAATGATGTAATATTTCAGGCCACATTACTCAGTGGATCTGTGCACGAAACTGGAAACTTCCTCCATCCCCGAAAACACATTCGCCAGCCGGGCAAACTGCTCCAATGTCAGCATTTCTCCCCGGACCGTGGGGGATACCCCTAAGCATGCAATGGCCTCTGCAATCTGATCCTTGGAGTAGGGAATCTCCGGAGAATTGTTAAGTCCGTTTTGAAGGGTTTTGCGGCGCTGGTTGAAGGACGCCCTAATCAGCCGGAACATCAGCGCCGGGTCTTCCACTTCCACCGGCGGCGCCTGATGGCGGGTCAGGCGAATTACTGCCGAGCCCACATTGGGTCGCGGAATAAAACAGTTCGGCGGAACATTGGCCACAATATACGGTTCGGCATAGTACTGCACCGCCAGGGACAAAGCGCCATAATCCTTAGAGCCAGGTCCCACCTGCATCCGGTCGGCTACCTCCTTTTGAACCATAACCGTAATATTGTCAATGGGCACATTTCCCTCAAACAAACCCATGATAATCGGCGTAGTGATATAGTAGGGCAGATTTGCCACCACTTTGATGGGTCGGCCGCCATTATACCGGTCCGCCAGCGCTCCCATATCCACCTTCAAAATATCGTCGTTGATGATGGTAATATTATCATAATCTTTTAAGGTCTCCTCCAGAATTGGAATCAGATTCGCGTCGATTTCCACTGCCACCACATGGCCTGCCGCTTCCGCCAGATACTGGGTCATGGTGCCGATTCCCGGCCCGATTTCCAGTACCATGTCATCCTTTGTCACCCCTGCTGCCGCAATGATTTTCTCCAGCACATGGGTATCGATCAGGAAATTCTGCCCGAATTTTTTCTGAAAAGAAAAACCATATTTTTGGATCACTTCTATGGTATTTTTAGGATTTCCCAATGTGGGCATAGTTTTCACTCCTTGTATCTTACTATGAAAGCCCAGTCGCAAAGCAAGGGCACACGGGCTGCTTGCAGACCAGTGTGGCCATGCTTTAGCGACGCTAACCCGTATGAGCAAAACAGACACGGGAGCAAAGCGACCGGGTCGATTTGCGAATACGGGTAGGATGGCGGGAGCGCGACAGCGCGGAGCCATCCGTGGGGCTTTCATGTATGGTGATGCATGCGGCGGCGCTATACAAGCATCTCCGGCTGCTGCAGCCGGTACATGAGCTTTGCATTGCGGTTGGTTGCTGCGATCACTTCCTCCTCCGAAACGCCCTTGATCTGACTGATAGCCGCCACCACATAGGGTAAATTCAGGGAAGAATTACGCTTGCCGCGGAAAGGGACCGGGGACAAATAGGGACAATCCGTCTCCAGCACAATCCGGTCCATGGGCATATAGGCAACCACCTCCTTCAGCTTTTTCGCATTGTTGAAGGTCAATACGCCGCCGATTCCCAGATAAAATCCCATATTCAGATATTCCCGCGCCATTTCCACACTATAGGAAAAGCAGTGAATGACGCCGCCCAGCTCTCCGGCTCTCTCCGCCTTCATAATATCCAGAGTATCCTTGGCGGCATCCCGGCTGTGGATCACAATTGGCAGACGGACCTCTCTGGCAAGCGCCAGCTGGCGCACAAACCACTCCTTTTGGATTTCCGGCTCCGGCTCCTTCCAATAGTAATCCAGCCCGATCTCTCCGATGGCCACCACCTTTTCCTCGCCGGCCACATGCCTTAGCCAATCCATCAAATGATCATTCAGTTCGCCTACTTCGTTGGGATGAACGCCCACGGCTCCATAGACAAAGGGATATTTTTTCATCAGCTCCAGCGTGTTTTTCGTGGATTGGATGCTGGCTCCGATATTGACCACCCCTTCGATTCCCTGCTCCGCCAGACTATTTAAAAGCTCATCCCGGTCCGCATCAAATGCCGGGTCATCATAATGGGCATGGGTATCAAAAATCATCATATCTCCTTTCACACAACAAATATTCTGGTATAAATCAGGTACAAAATCAGCATATGAACCGGATAAACCAGATAAAATCCATACTTCCATCCCTTTCTGCCGCGCTTTCCATTGTACATCCGGATCAGCCCGAAGGATACCAAATATCCTGGCAGATAATAGAGATGTCCAAGCATATAGGTCATCCAGAAAATTCCCAAAATGCACGCCTTCCACTGCTCATAACGGAACAGATAAAATATAGCAATCAAAAAAATTCCGGTAAAATCATAATCAGTTTTCAAAATCCAGGCAATCCATCCGGCAATTCCTATCAGGAAAAGCTGAACCAGATGCCCCTGCCAGGGTCCATATTTTCCCTTGGCCCAGTCCAAAAGCTTCAGCATCAAAAGTCCGATCAGCAGGGTAAAAAATACATTTTGCACCTCTGGATCAAAGGTTTTTTGGCTGGCCATTAAATTAAAGGGAAGCTCGGACAGCAAGGCAAATATTCCCAGATTTCGGGCATATACACGCCAGTCATGGGTATGGAAAAAGCCTTCCACCAGCAAAAAAGCATAGATGGGAAAAGCAATCCGTCCCACCGTGCGCATCAGCCGGTATATCCGGTACCAGCCCTGATAATCCTCCTGCATGGCCATCAATTCCGGAATCCATCCGCAGCCCAAGAGCAAATAAGCCATATGGTCAATCAGCATAGCGATAACGGCAATCAGCTTTAACTGATTGCCGTCTAACCGCCTTATGGTTTCATTAAAACTAAATTGCCGCATCAGCAGATCTCCGCTCCTGACGGCATTTCCTTTTCCGGTACCATCAGGGACAGCTTGCCGTCGGCGTCCTCCGCACAAAGCAGCATGCCCTCAGACATTACTCCGGCAAGCTTTGCAGGCTTCAGATTTACAACCACCATCACCTTCTTGCCCACCATCTCCTCCGGAGAATAATGCGCCTTAATGCCGCTTACGATCTGGCGCACCTGGCTGCCAATCTTTACCTGGCTGCAAAGCAGCTTTTTGGATTTCGGAACTGCCTCACAAGCGATAATCTGTCCTACCTGGAACTGCAGCTTTGCAAAATCCTCATACGTAATCTCCGGTTTCGCCTCAATATCAATCACCGGCTCCTCTTCTGCTTCCGGAACTTCTTCCCCGGTATTTTCTGCTGCCGCTTCCGCCTCCTGCATAGCCTCTACCTTTGCCAGAACTTCTTTTACATCCATGCGGGCAAAGAGAATCTCCGGCTTGTCCGTCACTTTATTTCCCGACGGATACAATCCGAAACGGTCCATATCAGCCAGACTGCGCTTGGATGCATTTAACTGAGCAAGAATTTTTGCGGAGGTCTCCGGCATGAAGGCTTCCAGCAGGGATGCGCCGATGGTGATCGCCTCCACCAGATTGTAAAGCACCGTTGCCAGACGATCCTTCCTCGCTTCATCCTTGGCCAGGGACCAGGGCATGGTCTCATCGATATATTTATTACAGCGGCGGAAAATATTGAAAATTTCGGTAATCGCATCTGCCACCCGCAGATCGTCCATCTTGGCATCTGCCTTTTTCACAGATTCCAGAACTACCTTCTTCAAATCCTCATCTGTCTCTGCCGTCACTTTGCCGTCCCGCACTTCGCCGCCAAAATATTTATTGGACATGGAAATGGTACGGTTCACCAGATTGCCCAGGATATTTGCAAGATCGGAATTCATACGTTCTACCATCAGCTCCCAGGAAATCACGCCGTCATTGTCAAAGGGCATCTCATGAAGCACAAAGTAACGAACCGCATCCACGCCAAAGAAATCCACCAGGGTATCCGCATAGAGCACATTTCCCTTGGATTTGCTCATCTTTCCATCGCCCTGCAGCAGCCACGGATGACCAAATACCTGCTTCGGCAGCGGCAAATCCAGCGCCATCAGGAAAATGGGCCAGTAAATGGTATGGAACCGGATAATATCCTTGCCGATCAGATGCAGATCCGCCGGCCAATATTTCTGAAACAGCTCTCCGTGGTTGCCATCGCAGTCATAGCCCAGTCCGGTGATGTAATTGGTCAATGCATCCAGCCACACATAGGTTACATGCTTCGGGTCAAAATCCACCGGGATGCCCCAGCTAAAGGAGGTTCTGGATACGCAAAGATCCTGCAGACCCGGCAGAAGGAAATTGTTCATCATCTCATTTTTGCGGGATACGGGCTGAATAAACTCCGGATGCGCATTGATATGGGCAATCAAACGATCCGCGTATTTGCTCATACGGAAGAAATATGCTTCCTCCCGCGCCGGCTGCACCTCACGGCCGCAGTCCGGGCACTTGCCGTCCACCAGCTGGGACTCTGTAAAAAAAGACTCGCAGGGTGTGCAATAAAGCCCCTCATAATATCCCTTGTAAATATCTCCCTGATCGTAGAGCTTTTTGAAAATCTTCTGTACCTGGACCTCATGATCCTTGTCCGTGGTGCGGATAAACTTGTCATAAGAGGTGTTCATCATATCCCAGATCTCCTTGATCTGGCCTGCCACATCGTCCACAAACTGCTGAGGCGTCATACCGGCTGCCTCTGCTTTCAGCTCGATCTTCTGACCATGCTCGTCGGTTCCGGTCTGGAAGCGTACATCATATCCCTGCTCTCTTTTATATCTTGCAATGCTGTCCGCAAGGACGATCTCGTAGGTATTGCCTATATGAGGCTTTCCGGACGTATATGCGATTGCGGTAGTAATATAATAGGGCTTTTTACAATTACAATTCTGATCTTGACACATGAGCCAATTCCTCCTGAATAAAATTAATAAGCCTGCTTTTGCAGAAAGACTACAAAAACAGGCTGCAACTAATAGGACTATACCATAAAATGGATAAAATGACAAGGTGGGACAAAGCCACTTGCAGACGGTGGGACAAAGCTGCTTGCAGACGGTTTCCGAACCAT